>JAJEBG010000024.1 GCA_022824005.1 Paracoccaceae bacterium | reverse complement strand
ATATAACAGATCGCCAGATGAGATCGGATACGATGCTCTTTCCAATGATAGATCGGACGAATCTTCAGATCATGCTTGTTCGCCCTGAAGCAGGCTTCAATCTCGGCCAGTTGGCGGTATTGGACAACCAGGTTTCGGGGGGCTTGGTCCTGACAGTTCCAGGCAATGATCCCACGCAACCCGTCCTAAGCCGCCATCCGGGCAATCTTCTCTTCGCTGATCCTGACCATTGGGAAAGTCGAGATACTTGGCCTTGCCACCACTCGCCAGAGATTGTTTCGAGAGGCTGTGGATAGCTTTAGGCCCACTCGCTCGTATCCCCTCGAAAACGACCGTTTATGAGAGGGTGCGAGTTGTTTGCACTAAATTCATTTGTTGCACTTATTTCATTTAATCGGGTATTGTAGAAGAAAACAGAGCAAAAAGGAGAGCCCCATGTACATGATCGCACATCGTCAGCTTCCCCCAAACGCGCATGATGCAGCCATCGCCCGTGTCTCGGGGCAAGCCCTTTCGCGTTATGCCAGTGCTAAAGCGCCGCTCAAGCTACGCGTCACTGATGCTGTTCAAGCAGAACCCATAGAGCTGCCCGCAGGCGCGGTAGTGCTTCTTATGGACATCCTCGAAGCGATGGCCGCTGGACGTGGTGTCACCATCATACCCGAGAATGCTGAGCTCACGACTGTTCAGGCTGCCGAGGTTTTGAACGTCTCGCGCCCCTTCCTGATCAAGCTCTTGGAAGAGGACAAAATCCCATATCGGAAAGTCGGAAAGCATCGCCGCATCCGCATGGAAGATGTGATGGCCTATAAGACAGCAATCGACCAAGAGCGCGAGGCCGTTCTCGATCAGCTCGTTGCCAAAGCCCAAGAACAAGACATGGGCTACAGTGAATGAGTCACTATACTGTCCTTCTCGATGCCAATGTCCTTTATCCCGCGCCGATGCGGGACGCTTTGATGCAGCTCGCAATCACCGACCTTTTCAAGGCGAAGTGGACGGCAGACATTCATTGGGAATGGATCGAGGCGCTAATGCGCAATCAGTGTGGGCATGACCGCGCCGAACTTGAACGCACGCGCGATCTTATGGACACTTCCGTGCGCAATTGTTGATTACGGGCTATGAAGGCCTGATCCCGTCGCTTGACCTGCCCGATCCTGATGATCGGCACCTCCCCACCGCCGCAATCGTTGGGCGCTGTGATGCTATCGTCACACAGAATCTCAACGACTTCCCAGACGAAGCGCTCGCCTCCTTTGGAATTGAAACGCAGCACCCCGACGACTTCTTCTACAACCAGCTTTCACTTGCGCCAGGGCTTGTCTGTTCTGCCCTTCGGAAGGTACGAACGCGCCCCAAAAGTCCGCCCAAAACGGCTGAGGAGTATCTTGCGATCCTGACGCAGCAGGGATTGTTCGCGACAGTTGCCGAGCTTGAACAGTTTTCAGACCTGATTTAGTGATCAGGTCTGAAAATTGTGATCAAAGCATTTGGCCTAGATCGCTAAGAGCGTCGCCTGCCACAATATCTTGAGTTTGTGCATAAATTGATGTCCAAGGGTGTGACGAACGGGATCAAACCGAGGACGAGTTTTGAGCGGCAGCGACGGAGATGACAATAAAAAGCGTGTCTTACGTGACACGACGAAGCCGGAGCATCGGCCATCTTGGGGCGTGAGCCGCGACAACGCGCCAAAAGACGCGGCGGCGATCAATTGGGGCGACAGGGGCGTGCCCGCCCCGTCCCTATCAATTTAATACACTTGAGTCCGTGTCTTTCTCTCCTTCCAATTGGTTCCTGTCCCATTCTTGAATGGCCCGCATGGCGATGACGGCATGAGACAGGAACCTCGTATGCTTAGAGAATCAGAAAGGAACCAGGAGGTGGCTGGCGCTTTGAGGGCGGGCGGTATCCTGGTAAGGTTGGCGAGCGTCTGCCGCCTGACGGTCTTTGCCTCGCGCAGCAGAACGCGGACGGAAAAGTCGAGCGTTTTTAATGATCTGTATGGCTCCGAAGGGGAATACTCAGCCTGAAGTTCTATCTAGAATCGTTCGAATCCGCGGCCGGACGTAGTACCACCGAATTGCTCCGCCTAACGACAGCGTGGACAGTCCGATTCCCAGCCCGCTATAGAGTTCATCGGCCCGTTACCTCACGATTCCATGCCGAACTGTCGCCGGACCTCGCCGGTCCCGACGAACTGCGATAACAGGCGGTAGTTCTTTCGCTCGTATCGAACCCTCCCTGCGACGATCGCCGGATGCACTTGCAGGGCGTTGGCGAGATTCATCACGGCCATGGCCGTCGGCCGATCACGCACCGCGCTCGCTTCCCAAGCCGAGCGCGGAACAAGCGCTTCCTCCGCCCATTCATCCGCCTGCGTCTCCCTGGGATCTTCCCTTCTCCCTTCGAGTTTCCGAAGCGTGAAGTCGTCGACAAAGGCTTCGCCCCGGTCGTTGTCCATGTGTCTGCCCACATGAGCCAGCTCGTGCAGCAGGCAGAACCAGAAACTGTCGATCCTGTCGTAGCGCAGAGTGAGTCCTATTACCGGTCTGCCATCACCGAGCGGGAGTGCCACCCCGTCCAAATACGTCCTCGGTAGATGCTTTTCGATCACGAGTGAAATGCCACGCTTGACCAGAAATTCCTTCGCCAGCCGAGGACCGTCTTCCGACCAGCTCAGCCGCGCGACCTGCGTCAGGAAGTCCAAGGTTACGGTGCCGCGCACGTAGTCCGCCTTTGGAAGGTTCTCGTTGGCTCTTGCAAGGATCTGCCAGCACCACGCCTTGAGCGCATAGGGGTCCGTTTTGGCATTCGTGCGCACGTGTTCGTTCTTTCGGTAGAGCGCGGTACCCGCGACTTCCAATCCCCCTGCCCGATTGATTAGGCCCCGCATGACATGCTCGACGCTTCCCGCTGGATCGGGGCTGTCCTGAATCCAGCCCAGCTTTGCCATCGACCTGACGGGAAACCGGCTCCAATCCATGTCGACCCCCGGATCGTCCAGGTCAGCGTCCGGCTTCTGCAGCAGAATGTCCGCCGGAATTCCGAGATGTTCATGCAGCGCGCGCGCCATCGGCAAGGTGATCGCTCGCTTACCGGAGAGAATTTCCGAGACCTTGGCGCGGCTTCCGATGAACGAGGCAAGGTCTGCTGGGCGCAGACCTGCCTGATCCATACGAAACTCAATCGCGGCGATCGGACTCGGATAACCCATCGGCACTTGTCTGCTCTCGTAGAGTTCTACTAGATCGACCAGGACATCGAGTTCATCGCCCTCCGGGCCGTCAGCCTCCGTATCCATGAGTTCAGAGATTCGGTGCAACGCCGCCTCGTAGTCCCGGACGGAACGGACTGGTTTGATATTGGCCATCTCACACCTCCTTCACATCTACGCCGTCGTACTCAGCATGCGTACCCAAAAAGCAGATGTAGACGACACGATACCGGTAATTGATCTTCACCACGAGGCGATAGTCGTTGCCCTTGATGTTGAAGATCACCCGGTTGTCGCCAACGATGCTCGCGTTGCCGTACGTCTCCTTCAAGGCGGCCAGCGTATCCCAATCCGCCTGCTTCACTTCCCGGTACCAGGCGAGAAGCGGTTCTTCGGCGTTTGGGTGACGCCGCCAGAACTCCCGGAGCGTCTTCTTGGCGATGATCCGCATAAGCTATATACACCGTTCCTGATTTCATGTTAAGTACCATGTTTCCAGATCGGGAACGATTTTGTACACGGACGCAATCTGCCATGTCAAGTGATCTCGCTTAGCCGACCACGGCAAATCTGTTCTACGACCGTGTCATGTTCCGAGGTATTGCCGTGGTGCCTCGGGGCTATCAATCTCACACACTTAAGCCCGTGTCTTTCTCTCCCTCCGATTGGTTCATGTCCCATTTCTGAATGGCTCGCATGGTGATGACGGCGGGGCGGGTCTTCCTCGCGGGCGGAGACGGCGGTCATGCGATAGCGGCGGTGGCGGAAGATCGTGTTGATCTGATCTTGAGCAGTTAGAAACCTCTGCGCTTGGGTCGGTGACTTGAACCGCCCCATTATCTTTTCTCGTTTTCGGGTTGGTCTATGTGACCCTTCTGCACGATTGTTCAGGCCTTTGTGCGCTCTGCGATCCGCAGCCGGAGCCAGGCTTTTGATCGGCTTTATGTAGCTGCGCAGCTTGCCGGAAACGACAACACGTGGGTCTCCATATGCGGCAATCAAGCGTTTCAGGAACCGTCTGGCAGCCTTCGCGTTTCGCTGCCTCTGAGCAAGAATATCAAGCGTATCCCCATTGGCGTCCACCGCACGCCACAGCCAGTACTTCTCCCCGCCTATCGTAATTACGACCTCATCAAAGCGCCACCTGCCGTTAACGTTTCAATGCAATAGTTTTGCAAGAGGCTCTGTTGTATAGCGTTTAGGCAAGGATACCGAGTTGGGAACAGAAAATTGACGGACGAAACCTACATTTTACGGAAAGAAGACATCAAGGTAGCACAGGGACTCACAAAGACCCACTTCCTCAACCCCAATGCCAAACGCATCAACAAAAGCCTGGGCGATATGACTGGCCTCACCGGGTTTGGCTTTCATATTATCGAAGTCGAACCCGGATGCGACACAACTGAACATCATCTTCACCATTATGAGGACGAATGTGTCTTTGTGCTGGAAGGCGAGGCAACGGCCATGCTTGGAGAAGAGGAACATGCCATCGGGCCTGGCGATTTCATCGGATATCGTAAAGGAGGTGTGGCTCACTCTATCCGGAATACCGGAAAGTGCACGCTAAGATGCATCGTTGTTGGAGATCGAAGCGCACATGACGTCTGTGACTACCCTCGACTTGGCAAACGCATGTTCAGAAACGCAGGTATGCCTTGGGATATTGCCGAGCTCGACGCGCTCGACAGCCCCAAAGGCGCCGGGAAGAAGTAGCTCCTATTCGTCTTCAGGGTATTCTGGGTGCCAGTGGTGCCCCATTGGAAGAGATTTTGGCGGTTGTGCAGTTATTTCAGTGGTTGCTACCTGGGCTGGCGGTTAATTTCGCTGTGTTTCGGCAGCAAATGGTCTGACGGATCACAGCTTGTCTCTGGGCAGGGCCTTTTGCATCACGCGTGCGTTCATGCGCCCAATCCATTCTGAAGGCGTATGCTTTGAAATCCAGACCGCCATCTTATTGCCATATCCTGGCGCGGTCAGAAATTTTCCGCCAAGATTGGCGATGGATTCGCGTACAACCGCCTCGGGCGTCATCACTTGTGATGGGACCTTTGACCAATCGACACCTGTGCCTTCGGCCATCGGCGTATCGGTGGGGCCCGGAGACACCACATGCATATCAACGCCTGACCCTGCCAACTCGGCCCGCAATGAAGCGCCAAAGTTCAATACATAGGCCTTGCTGCCCGCGTAATTTGCAAAATACGGATTGGGCATATGCCCGGACAGGCTGGAAAACAGAACAACACCGCCACAACCGCGATCGACCATCTTGGGCAGAAAATGGTGTACCAGATCGAAAGTGGACGTGACATTTAACTGAAGCATCCGCCTTTGCGCGTCTGCGTCGGATTTGATAAACGCGCCGTTGACCTCCAATCCTGCGGCGTGGACCAATAGCCCAACATCTTGATTGAGATTGCGTACTGCGTGAAGACCACTTGGCTCCGTTAGATCAGCGGCCAGAACTTGTACTACAACATTGTGTTTCGTCGTGAGCTTGGTCGCCAAATCCTCAAGCACATCGTTGCGTCGGGCAAGCAACACTAGGTTCAACCCGGACGCCGCCAATTGTCTGGCGTATTCCTGCCCAAGCCCAGAGGAGGCACCGGTTACAAGGGCAAACGGCCCATATTTTTCTAACGAACTCATTGTAGCCTCGTTTGGTTCTGGACGGTTGTTCAATTTGAGCTTCGAACAGAATGCTCTCTGCCAAGTTGGTGACCCTAATCGCGAAGTGCACGAGATTACTTGGAAGGCTCCCATCACCGAGCACGTTCTTCTTGCAATAAACGGATCGGATTACAATAGAAATTTAGAACACTGGATCCCATGAGCCGAGTGCGATCGGCCATCAACTTTCAAACGATGCGGCTCACAATTCGATCTTGACGCCATCGTAACCGACAATCAATTCACCTTTGTAGTAACCGGCACAGGCCTCTTCCCACTCTCTTGGACCATAGTCAGGATCATCGGAGGGGATGAGGTGCGACAAAGCTAGGCGTTTTACACCTGCATTCGCTGCAGTGATTGCGGCGTCATGGGCGAACGTATGCGCGCGCAGCCAGTGATGCATCAGTTTGTCTGAACCATTTCCGATACGAGTCATTAATGCGGGCAAAGCCGTTTCCAGCATCGCTTCGTGGATCAAAAGGTCCGCACCGCGCGCAAAATCCTCTAGTGCCTCAAGCCGAGCCGTGTCTCCAGAGAAAACTACATGTGTTTGATAGGTTTTGAATGACAGCGCGAAGGTATCGATCAGTGGTGGGTGTTCGGTGCGAATGGCCGACACAGAAACACCTTCCCGTTCCATCACGTGTCCTGTGTCAATCATGTGGATGTCCACAAGGTCCCGCAGGTCCGGGCGGCCCTCGTCTTCGATCCGCAGCTCAATGTCAGCCTTCATAGATGCAAGGAATCCTTGCCAATACGCATCAATGCCATCGGGGCCATAAATATCGACTTGGGTTTTGAGACCGGCCGTCCATGCGGTGTGCAGCAGAGGGCCGAGCTCAAGGTAGTGGTCCGAGTGCAAGTGCGATATAAAGATCAATGAGAGATCGCGGAGCTGTATTCTCTGATCAATCAGCCCTTTTGTGACGCCAAGCGCACAATCAACGACGATGTGTTGTCCGTTCAGAACAATGAGGTTTGAGGTCGGCAAAGAGGAGCCTGGGCGCACGGCGGGTCCGCCTTTGGTGCCGAGAAGGGCGACGTAATCACTGGACATGTCAGGGCCTTTCAGACCGTTGCTAAACCGGCGTCAAGCGCCGAGAGGATGGTTGTGGCGTCGTCTTGCGACAAAACCAATGGCGGTGACAAAATCAGGTTGGGGCCGGACACACGAACCATGGCGCCGTTCTGATAGGCGACCTCCTGGACCGTCTGTGCGGTGCCTCCATCAATCGGTTTCTTGGTCAACCGGTCGCCAACCATTTCTATGGCTGTCATAAGGCCATGCCCCCCACGTACATCGCCGATAATATCATATTTCTCCCTCAACGCCTTACAACCCTCGTAGAGCTGCGTGCCGCGGGCGGTCGCGTTTTCGATTACGTTCAGACGTTTGGTTTCCGCCAGACAAGCCAGTGCGGCAGCTGCGCCCACCGGGTGGCCGGAGTAGGTGTAGCCGTGGCCGATTTTAGCTTCGGAGTTGTCTTCGAACACCTCAATCATCCGCTCCCCCAGCATAACAACCCCGAAGGGGAAATAGCCGTTGGTAATGGCCTTGGCGGTGGCCATCATATCAGGTTGGATCCCCCAAAGCCGCGCGCCAGACCATGCGCCCGTGCGCCCATAAGCTGTGATCACCTCATCGGTGATCAACAGGATGCCATTGCGGTTGCAGATTTCCTGCACAGCAGGGGGGAAGCTGTGGTGGGGTGGGATAACCCCACCTGCGCCCAAAATGGGCTCCATGATCATTGCGGCGATGGTGTTCGCGCCTTGGAAGGCGATCTCATCCTCAAGCGCCTGCAAACAAAGTTGCGCCAGCTTTTCAGAGTCCGTTTCGTTAAACGGGTTGCGGTAAGTGTAGGGCGCAGGGATATGGAAACATCCAGGCAAAAGCGGTTCATAGGCGTTGCGGAAGTTTGCGTTGCCGTTGACGGATGCACCGCCGATATGCGTGCCGTGATACCCCTTCTTGAGGCTCAGGAATTTGGTGCGGCCTGCTTCGCCGCGCAACTTGTGATATTGCCGAGCCAAACGAAGTGAGGTTTCGACCGAGTCCGACCCACCGGACGTGAAAAATGCGCGACTGAGGCCATCGGGCGCAAAGAACTCGCTTAACTCAAAAGACAGTTCAATCGAAACATCGTTCGAGGTGCCCCGAAAGGTCGAATAATAGGGAAGTGTGTCAAGCTGCTTAGCGATTGCGTCTTTGACCGGTTGGCAGGAATAACCAAGGTTGACATTCCACAATCCGCCCACGCCGTCGATGACGCGATGCCCGTCAATGTCGATGATCGACACGTCGGCGGCGCCGGTGATGATCTTGGGCGGGTTGTCGGCGCTGTCCTTTGGCGAGGTCATTGGATGCCATATCAGGCGGCCGTTGTTTTCCTTTAGGAAGTTCGAATCTTTCATGACGTAGGTTCCAATGTGTTCGGATGTGAAAGAGAACGAGACCAGACGGCCTCGATCCGGGCCGGGAGCGTTCCACCCCAGTTGTGGGTGATGGCGCGTGCGGCGATCACCAGTTCTGACTTGATTGTGCGTTCAATGTCCGGCGTGAATCGAGAAGCCACGCAGGCCACGGCCACGGTGCCGGCGAGTTGCCCGCTATGGTCAAACAGAGGGGCCGAGAGGCCTTGGATTTCGAGTTCATAGCTTTGATTGGCGCGGCCAAAACCGGTAGTCCGAATGGTGTCCACCAAGGCCGTAAGATCAGCCTCATTTGTTACTGTGTATTCGGTGAATTCTTCCAAGTATGCAGCGGCTACATCGAACAACTTGGCAGGTCCAAAAGCCAAAGCGCACAGACCTGACGCGGTCGCGTGTAGCGGAAATGTGTTCAAATCGATAACCGCGCGGATGCCATGTCGCGGCGATTCGCAGTCGCAGAGCCCATAAAGAGTTTCTCCGGACAAGATCGTTACATGCGCTGTCTCACCAGTCGCGTCTGCAAGGGCAGACAATGCGAGTTTAGCTCCATCTTTTCGGGGCACAGTCGCTTCGCGCACTTGCGCTAATTGCATCACAGCAGGACCGAGTCGGTAGTGCCGTGTCGTGGGATTCTGTTCAACAAGTCCAACAGTCTCAAGAGCTTGAAGATGTCTGTAGGTCGTCGCCTTGTCGCGCCCAGTGATCCTACACAACTGCGACAGCCCGATCTCTGACCTAGCAGCTGAGAAGTGGGACAGTAGTGTCAGTGCTTTCGCAGTGGAAGACATTCAAGACCTTTCTTATTGGCAGTGACAAAAAAAGTTTGACAGAAGATGATTAATGAGGCAACCTGTTTAGCGAACCATTGGTTCAATATATGAACCGACTTACAGGGAGAAAGAAATGTCCAAATTTACAAAATCTGTGACAGCAATGGCACTGGCCATGGCAGCCGTCACAGTAGCGGCTCAAGCCGAATATCCGGAAAAGCCTGTCGAATTCGTTGTGCCGTGGCCTCCCGGTGATCTTGAAGACGTACTAACCCGCATGATTGCGGAAGACTTCTCGGGTGCCTACGGGGTTCCGACCGCGGTTGTGAACAAGCCGGGCGGCGGCGGTGGCCCATTCCCCGGAGCTATCGAGGTGGCGAATGCGCCTGCTGACGGCTACACGATCGGCTCTTTCATCATAGCAATTCCCGTCGTCGGCCCACAGATCGGTATTCCTGAACTGAACCCTGACCCTTTTGTACCACTTGGCAACTTCCTCACATACCCCTTCGTGATCGCCACAAGCGGTGATGCCGAATATTCTTCCATGGAAGAACTCGCTGCTTACGCCCAAGACAACGATGTGGTATTAGGCCACTTTGGTGCGCCGCTGGTCCCAACACAAGTGACCATGGGTTTAGCCAGCGAGATGGGTTTTTCCTATGCCTCCGACGCTGCATTTGATGCGTTAGATTGCAACACACTGGCCTCCGGCGACGTGGATGTGATCAACACCACACTGCAGCTAATACTACCCTGTATTGATGATGTGAATGTGCTGGCTTCCATCGGATCCGAGCGTATAGCACTGACACCAGATGCACCTACGGTGGCCGAGCTGGCCCCGAACCTGGATGTAGCATTGTGGAACGGTTTATTCGTTCACAAAGACACACCACAGGATGTTCAGGACAAAATCATCGCAGTAGCCCAAGAGACCATGATGTCCGAGCGCGCCCAAGCATTGGCGGCTGAAACCGGGGCGCTGGTGTACTGGCAGTCCGCCGATGAGGTCATGGCGCAGATTGCTAAAGATATCGAGACCCTCGCAGGTATCGAAACCATGTTGGCCGAATAAGGTCTGATCCTGTAGTTGGGCAATCTTGAATGGTTGCCCGACTTTCTTTGATTTTGACGAACGGATTGGCAGATGTCGCGGGTAAAGACGCTTAAATCTCTGTTCAAACGCTACCGCAGGCCAGGCGACATTGTGTTTGCTTGGATCGCCTTATTGATCTCAATTTTTCTGTTGTCACAGCTGATGGATCAGACCGCTTGGCGCAATGGCGGTAAGCTGTTTGCCCAGCCAAGATTTTGGCCCGCTGTGTCCTTAGTTGGCATGGTAGCCTTCGCGGCTTTTCACCTTCTGGGGTCGGCCCTTTCCGAACGGATCTTAGGTCGTTGGCAAGAGGTGTGGTTGTGGATTTCATCCCTGGAATACGCGGGCTGGTTCATCGCCTACGCCTTTCTTGTGCCCTATGTTGGTTATCTGCCGTCCACGATCATCTTTGCGGTCGCACTGGCGCTGCGAGCTGGATACCGCAAGGCGTCGATGCTTGGTATTGCAGTCTTGTCTGCTGTGACGATTGTCTTGCTGTTCAAGACGATCTTGAAAGTAAATCTACCCTCTGGCCTGATCTACGAAAGCCTGCCCGACGGGCTGCGCCAGATCATGTTGACGTATTTTTAAGGGACTGCTGAAATGGAAAACCTGATTGCCGGTCTTGAGATGTTGGCCCGTTGGGATGTGATGTTAGCACTGCTGATCGGATCAATCGGAGGCGTCATCATTGGCGCGATTCCGGGTGTTGGCCCTGCCGTGGCGATTGCGATTTTGTTGCCTGCGACGTTCTCGCTCGACCCGATTGTTGGGTTGACGATGCTGTTGGGGATTTACGGTTCATCTATGTACGGCGGCGCGATCCCTGCGGTTTTGATCAACACGCCGGGGACGGCGGTAAATGCGCTGACGTCCTATGATGGCTATCCGATGACGGAAAGGGGCGAGGCACACCGCGCCGTGTCGCTCGCCTATTCTGCGTCCTTCTGGGGTGGGATTTTCGGTATTCTGTGCCTCATTCTTCTGTCACCTGTATTGGCCCTAATCGCCCCGATGTTTGGCTCTCGCGAGATCTTCTTGGCCGCATTGCTCGGCATCATCCTCGTGATCCTTGCCCACCGCGGGCAGATCATGGCGGCAGGTTTGCTGGCAATGTTCGGGATAATCTTGCAAACCGTCGGCCTCGATGCAGTGACCTACACGCAGCGCTATACCTTTGGCTATTCGTTCTTGTCGTCCGGTGTGGACCTGATTGTCGTGGTGCTGGGGCTGTTTGCATTGAGCCAAGCGCTCTTCTTGCTCACCGCGCCCGACAGCAGCCCCGATGCCAAGCCCATTACAGGCCGCATGGGTGCCGGGATCAAAGAGTTGCTTGGCCATAAACGTGTGGCCACGGTTGCGTCAGGTTTTGGTGTGATTTTGGGTATGATCCCGGGCACGGGCGAATTCACCGCACAATTCATGTCTTACACCTATGCGCAGAAAACTTCGAAAGAACCGGAAAGATTCGGCAAAGGTTCCCCCGAAGGCCTAATAGCGTCAGAGGCCGCCAACAACGCAGTGCCCGGCGCCGCAATGATCCCGCTTTTGGCGCTTGGCATTCCGGGCGAAGCGCTAACGGCGATGATGCTGTCCGTGTTCTACGTCCACAACGTGATCCCCGGCCCGCAACTGTTCCAAAACAACATTGATTTGGTCTATGGTCTCTACTTTGCGCTGATCGCATTAAACATCATCGTGATGGTGTTCCTACTGTTTTCGACCAACTTGCTAACCAAGATCATCCGAGTGCCGACGCGGTTCCTTGGGGTGATGATCCTGCTGTTGTCATTCGTGGGCGTCTATTCGCTGCGCAACTCGCTGACAGACTGCATGATTGCCGCGGGTTTTGGTGTGCTGGGCCTTATCCTCAAACGGCTGAACCTGCCTATTGTACCCATCATTCTGGGCATGGTTCTGGGCGGCATCATGGAGGTGAAGTTGCGCTCAGCTCTGCCGCGCCTCAATACTCCGTTTGATATGATTGACCGGCCCATTGCGGCCATCCTGTTCGGTTTGATCCTGCTGGTGTTGGTGCTACACCTACGGACCCTCATCAAGGAATGGCGCTCCTATCAGCCGGAAGAAGACCACGAATTGCATGACAGTCAGACAAGGTAACCCCGCAAGGTAGCCCCAATGGACCAAACTAAGATCGATGCGCTTCGTGCGCAGCCCATTGCTGCCTTTGATCACCTGATTGGTGGTAAACGTATCCCTGCATCAGATGGTGGGAGAATGTGCATTATCTCACCCATCGATGGTACGGTACTGACAACGACAGCTGCGGGTACCTCATCCGATATGGAAACGGCGATTGCTTCCGCTCGCGCCGCCTTTGAAGACGGAAGATGGGCCAGTCAACCCCCTGCCGAGCGCAAGAAAGTGCTATTGAAATGGGCTGACTTGATTGATGCCAATGCATTGGAACTGGCCGTTCTGGGCGTGCGCGACAACGGCACAGAGATCGGCATGGCGCTGAAGGCAGAACCGGGGTCCGCGGCGGCCACGATCCGATATTATGCCGAAGCATTAGACAAAATTTACGGTGAAATTGCACCGACTGCGGGCGATATTTTAGGCATGATCCACAAGGAACCCGTTGGCGTCGTTGGCGCGATCATCCCGTGGAACTTCCCGATGATGGTCGGCGCTTGGAAACTGGGGCCTGCCTTGGCGATGGGCAATTCCATTGTCCTGAAACCTGCGGAAACGGCGTCGCTGTCGCTGATGCGCATGGCCGAATTAGCCCTCGAGGCTGGCTTACCGCCTGGTGTACTTAACGCCGTAACGGGTGAGGGCCGCGTGGTAGGCAAAGCGCTGGCTCTTTCGATGGATGTGGACGTTCTGGTATTCACAGGCTCCGGCGCCACCGGACGGCGGTTGATGGAATACGCCGCCCGGTCTAACATGAAGAGGGTCTATCTGGAGTTGGGTGGCAAGTCCCCCAATATTGTCTTTGCTGATGCGCCAAACCTCGACGAGGCGGCTCAAGTCGCTGCAAGCGGGATCTTCCGAAATGCAGGACAGGTTTGCGTGGCCGGATCGCGTTTATTGGTCGAGGCGTCAATCCATGATGAATTTGTCGCTGCCGTCACCAAGGCATCCGAAGCAATGCGCGTGGGCGATCCGTTGAAGGTGGACACGCATATTGGGGCCGTGAACTCCGAAGTTCAGTTGAAGGCAAATTTGGGTTTTGTTGAAACTGCTACCGCTGAAGGCGGGCAGGTCGTGACTGGCGGTGTGCGTATGTTGGAAGAAACCGGCGGATATTATATGGCTCCAACAATTGTCACCGACGTGACCCGTAACTCAACCTTGGCGCAAAAAGAAGTATTCGGACCAGTCTTGGGCGTGACACGGTTTGCGAGCGAGAAGGAGGCGATCTCACTTGCAAATTCAACCGTCTACGGACTTGCAGGTGCGGCATGGACCACAAACCTTAGCCGTGCCCACCGGATGGTAAACGCGGTGCGAACAGGTGTCATGCATATCAATACCTATGGTGGCGCGGATGGAACAGTGCCGTTGGGCGGCGTGGGCCAATCCGGCAATGGATCAGACAAATCTCTGCATGCTATTGAAAAGTATGTGAACCTCAAAACGGCGTGGATCAAACTATGAGTGACACCAAGACAATCTTGGTCATCGGGACCTATGACACAAAAGATGATGAGTTGGGTTTTCTGTCAGATGTGATCCGCGACCAAGGTGGGCATGTCCTGACGATGGATGTTTCAGTTCTAGGTGACCCATCCAAGCTCACGGACTACTCAAAACATGCAGTGGCAGAAGAAGGTGGAAGCTCCATTCAAGCGGCGATTGACAGTGGCTGTGAAAACCACGCGATGCAGATCATGGCAAATGGGGCAAGCCTGCTGGCCGCGCGTCTGCATAAAGAGGGCAAATTCGACGGAATGATCGTGCTAGGCGGCACGATGGGGACCGATCTGGCGCTAGATGTGGCGTCTGCGCTACCACTCGGTGTGCCGAAATACATAGTCTCTACGGTA
Source organism: Paracoccaceae bacterium (assembly GCA_022824005.1). Classification (GTDB taxonomy): domain Bacteria; phylum Pseudomonadota; class Alphaproteobacteria; order Rhodobacterales; family Rhodobacteraceae; genus JAPOXR01. The sequence continues at coordinate 17,676 of JAJEBG010000024.1, read as the reverse complement.
TCATTTTCTCCGTTGATTCCGGCCGAGCGCCTGGCGTCGGATACGCAGATGATCCTTTGGGCTGGGGGACTCTATGGGTTGAATTCAGTTTGCAGGGCGTCGCTGTCACAAGCAGCGGGTGCAGTGTTAGGAGCCACTCGTGCCGTGCGAAGGCCAGACCCGGACAAGCCTTTGATCGGGATGACGTCGCTGGGAACATCGGCGTTGAAATATGTTATACCGCTGAAACCTGTGCTTGAAGAGCGCGGGTTCGAAGTGGCCGTTTTCCATGCAACCGGAATGGGTGGACGTGCCTTTGAAAGCCTCGCAGGGCATGGGGCATTTGCCTGTGTCTTCGACTTCTGCACACAAGAATTGGGCAACCATGTCAACGGCTCTAACATCTCAGCAGGAGCGGATCGACTGACCAACGCCGGGGCCAACGGCACGCCACAAATCGTTTCACCTGGGTGCTATGATCTAATGGACGTTGTCGGATGGCAACCCATCGACAGTAAATGGGATGCACATATGAAGCACGCACATAACCGCTTGTTGACCTCGATTGTCTTGCAGGCGGCAGAAACCAAACGGGTTGCCCAAGTGCATTGCGAACAATTGGCGAAGGCTAAGGGGCAAACAGCTCTGATCTTGCCGGAACACGGGCTTGGTGAATGGGATCGCGAGGGCGCGGATCTGCACAACCCGGATGGGCTCTCCACGTTTCTCGCAGAAATCGAAGCAAACGTCCCAGACAACGTGTCGACCCACCGCATACCATGCCACATCAACGATGCGGCATTTGCACACAAGGCATTGGAGATTTTCGACGGTTGGTGTGCGGATGGCACCATAAATGTCTAGTTCTGCGCACCGGGGTCCAATCGAGTCAGAAGGTCAAGCAGGGTTTCATAGTCTTGCTCGCCCAGCGTTTCTTTAAAACCTTCAACGATAATTGCCGCTTGCGGTGCATGGTTGTCGATAATCAGTTGACCAACTGGGGTGACTTCGATGAATTGTCTACGGCGATCCTTGTCATCCCGTGTCTGGGTAACAAAGCCCTTGTCGCGCAAAGTAGCAGCGATGCGGGTCAGGCTGGGAAACAGCAGACTGGATCGATCCGCAAGCGTTTTGGTGTCCAACCGGCCAAATTCAGCCAAGACACGCAACACCCGCCATTGCTGTTCTGTGATCCCCGTCTCCGACAACATCTCACGGATGGGCGACATAACTCCCTCGCGGGCCCGAATGAGTGCGATTGGGAGGGAGCGATTTGTGGAAGGGAGCGATTTGGCCATGAAACCTCAAATGCCAATGCGTTGGACTGTTGACAACCATTATGTCAGCTATTTAACTTAGCAACAATTAACATGTTAAGGAAATGACATGCCACACTTCCAGATCGACTATTCCGGCAACGTTGAGGATGTCGTGGACATGAGCGCGCTCTGCGAGGCTATTCGGGCAGCAGCGGCCGAGATCGAGACCTTCCCGACACCTGGCATCCGTGTACACGCCACCCGAGTTGATCACGTCGCAATGGCGGATGGCGACGCGAGACATGGATTTATTGACCTCAGCGTAAGACTCCGGGAAGGGCGCTCCGAAGACGTCAAGAGAGAGGCAATCGCCCACATCTTTGCCGTCCTAAAAGACTTTATGGCTCCCGCGATGAAAACTAGGTCCATCGCCCTTTCGGCTGAAATGCGTGACATTGATGCCGGTCTATCACCTAAATTCGGAAACGTCCGCGACCATATGGAGGACAGCGCATGAGCGTTCTTGACGACAATATTGCTAAACTTGACGGCTACCTCGTGCGGTTCCGCGAGACCGGCATCCCGAACCGGATCGCGGGCGAGGATGCAGCGGGCTCGATGGGGGTATTTCAATCAACCTCACCTGTCGACAAGTCGGTGATTTGCGATGTGGCTCATGGCACAGCAGCGGATATCGACAAAGCAGCCAATGCGGCACATGACGCCTTTGCGGCATGGCGCGATATGCCAGCGAGTGAGCGTAAAAAGATCATCATCCGCATCGCCGAAGGGATCGAAGCCCGCGCTGAAGAGATCGCGCTATGCGAATGCTGGGACACAGGCCAAGCCTATAAGTTCATGTCCAAAGCAGCGCTCCGCGGGGCCGAGAACTTTCGCTACTTTGCCGATCAGGTTGTACAAGCGCGTGATGGACAACACCTGAAGTCACCGACACTTATGAATATCACTACCCGCGTGCCAATTGGGCCTGTGGGCGTGATCACGCCGTGGAACACGCCTTTCATGCTGTCCACTTGGAAGATTGCACCCGCGCTCGCGGCGGGTTGTACGGTGGTTCACAAACCAGCCGAAGCTTCGCCGCTGACCGCCCGTCTGCTGGTCAAAATCGCAGAAGAAGCGGGCTTGCCGCCCGGGGTCCTGAACACAGTGAATGGCTTTGGCGAAGGCGCGGGCAAAGCGCTCTGCGAACACCCCAAGATCAAGGCAATCGCCTTTGTCGGGGAAAGCCGCACGGGCAGCCTGATCACCAAGCAGGGGGCTGATACGCTCAAGCGTAACCATCTAGAGCTGGGCGGTAAGAACCCTGTCATCGTATTTGATGATGCCGACCTCGACCGCGCATTGGATGCTGCGATCTTCATGATTTATTCGATCAACGGCGAACGTTGCACCTCATCGTCCCGCCTTTTGGTGCAGGATACGATCCGCAAAGAGTTTGAAGCCAAGCTGATCAAGCGGGTCAACAACATCAAAGTTGGCCATCCACTCGACCCCAAGACCGAAATAGGCCCGCTTGTCACCGAAGAGCATTTCAAAAAGGTTACCGGCTATTTCGACATCGCCAAAGAGGATGGTGCGACAGTCGCAGCAGGCGGCGAGGTAGTCGGCGATAAAGGTTATTTCGTCCGCCCCACGCTCTTCACGCAGGCTGACAACAAAATGCGCATCGCTCAGGAAGAAATCTTTGGCCCTGTTCTGACGTCGATCCCGTTCTCGAGCGAAGAAGAGGCGCTGCAGATCGCCAATGATAATCCTTACGGCCTCACAGGCTATGTCTGGACCAACGACCTGACGCGCGCCTTGCGCTTCACCGACAAGCTTGAAGCCGGGATGATCTGGGTGAATTCCGAGAACGTCCGGCACCTGCCCACGCCCTTCGGCGGGGTCAAATCCAGCGGTATCGGTCGCGATGGAGGAGACTGGTCATTCGAATTCTACATGGAACAAAAGCACATCGGTTTCGCGACCGGTCAGCATAAAATCACCAAACTGGGAGCGCTCTGAGATGCCTGTACCCGCACCGAACCTCTATCCTGATTTCAACACGATCCGGTTGAGTCACGTCTGTCTGAATATCTCGGATCTCGCCGCGTCCAAAACATTCTATACAGACATTCTGGGTCTTCAGGTTACAGATCAGAGCGACACGCACATCTATCTGCGCGCCATGGAGGAACGCGGACATCACTGTGTGATCCTCCAAAAATCAGACCAACCGGGCACAGTCGAGGTGATGGGCTTCAAGACATTTGATGAAGAAGATCTCGACAAAGCCGAGGCCTATTTCAAAACCAAAGGTCGCCCGACTCAATGGGTAGATCGCCCTTATCAAGGCAAGACGCTGCTGACCTCAGACAACATGGGCATCCCACTGGAATTCTATCACAAGATGGACCGGCTTGAGCCTATTCATCAGAAATACGCGCTCTACCGTGGGGTCAAGCCGCTGCGGATTGATCATTTCAACTGCTTTAGCCATGATGTTGATGCGTCGGTGGAATTCTATTCCGATTTTGGATTCCGTGTGACGGAATACACGGAGGACGAAGAGAGCAAGAAGCTCTGGGCGGCCTGGATGCACCGCAAAGGCGGTGTGCATGACATGGCGTTTACCAATGGCACGGGTCCACGGATGCACCATGTAGCGTTCTGGGTGCCTACGCCGCTGAATATCATCGACCTTCTCGATCTGATGGCAACCACAGGTTACGTGGGCAACATCGAACGCGGCCCCGGACGGCATGGGATTTCTAACGCGTTCTTCCTTTATATCATGGACCCTGACGGGCACCGAATTGAGATTTACTGCTCGGATTATCAGACGGTCGACTCTGATCTGGAACCGATCAAATGGGACCTCAAAGATCCACAACGTCAAACCTTGTGGGGAGCCACGGCACCGGAAAGCTGGTTCAAACACGGGACCCAGTTTGCGGGCGTAGATCTCAAGGACTCTGAATTGAACGCCACGCCAATTATCGCACCATGAGCCTGAACCTGAAGAACCCGTCGTTGCTCCGTCAGGCTGCTCGTGTCGGGACCTGTTGGGTCAAAGCAGGTGCACAGGGTATTGCGGTCACTAATCCGGCCACCGCTGAGGTTTTGGGCCATGTCCCCAAGCTCGGGCAGGCTGAGACGCAAGAAGCAATTGAGGCCGCGCAAACAGCTCAGAAGTCCTGGGCCGCGCACACGGCAAAAGATCGAAGCACGGTATTGCGTCGCTGGTTCGAGCTGATGATGGAAAACCAGTCCGATCTGGCCCAGATCTTGATGGCTGAACAGGGCAAGCTCGGTCGTGCGTAAATTAACCTTCACAGGGTCGACAAAAGTGGGGGTGCAGCTTTATGCGCAATGCGCGCCGACAATCAAAAAACTGGGGCTGGAACTTGGCGGAAATGCACCCTTTATCGTGTTCAATGACGCCGCCCAACAACGGCTGGTGGATGCGATCAACGATGACGGGCGGATCTATCTGACCCAAGGGGCCTTTGCGGGTCAAAAGATCATCCGGGTTTAGGTGGGGCAGTTCGATACAACACGAGAAGATGTGATGGCCGCGGCCACCGTCATTCAAGAGGTCTAGGAGGCCATCCGATGAAGTTTGCAACCTATACAAGCGGCGGGAACACTTTCTATGGCGCGGTCACAGCTGCGGGTATGATCGCCTTGAACAACGCTTTCCCCCAATGGCCCAGTTTGTTTGATGTCGTGCAGGCCGGGGGCCTTGCTGACCTTGGTTCTGCGGCTGAAGGACGGGCTGTTTCCCACGTCGATTTCCAATACGATATGGTGCTGCCCAATGCGTGCCGTATCCTCTGTGTCGGGGTGAATTTTCCCGACCGCAATGCGGAATATAAGGACGGCTCCGAGCAGCCGAAATTCATGTCGCTCTTTCCGCGCTTTGCCAGCGGGTTCACCGGGCATGACCGCCCTCTGATCCGCCCCCCGGAAAGTCCCCAGCTGGATTATGAAGGCGAGGTGGCCATTGTGATCGGCACCGGCGGACGGCGCATTGCGCAGGCTGATGCCTACGACCATATCGCGGCGCTGACGATCTGCAACGAAGGTACGATCCGTGACTGGGTGCGGCACGCGAAATTCAACGTCACTCAGGGCAAGAACTGGGACAATTCCGGTGCGATTGGCCCTTGGCTTGTGCCGTTCACGGATGCCAGTCAATTGGACGAGGCCCGCATCGTCACCCGCGTGAACGGAGAGGTTCGCCAAGATGATGTATTGAGCCGCATGATGCACCCAATCCGGCGCGAGATCGAATACATCTCGACTTTTATGACACTCGAGCCGGGTGATATCATCGTCACCGGCACGCCCACAGGGTCCGGCGCACGATTGGATCCGCCGCAGTTCCTTAAGCCCGGCGATGTCGTCGAGGTTGAGGTGAATACGATCGGCACACTCCGCAATACGATTGAGGACGAGCAGGTATGACGCCCCAAGATCACGCACAGGCCGCCGTTGATTTGCTGCGGGCCGAGAACACTGGCACACAGATTGGGCTTTTGACGAAACGCCATCCCGATATGGGAATGGACGATGCCTATGCCATTCAGAACGCGATCTACCGTGCCAAACTGGAACAGGGACGATACGTTGCGGGGTGGAAGATTGGGCTGACATCAAAGGCCATGCAATACGCGCTAAATATCGACATTCCCGACAGCGGCATCCTGTTTGATGATATGATGTTTGACAACGGTGCGACGGTGCCAAAGGGCCGGTTTATCCAGCCTCGTATTGAGGCCGAAATAGCCTTTGGCATGAAATCGTCGATTGGTGGAGCAGATGTCACAAGAGACGATGTTATTGCAGCAACAGATTATGTCGCGCCTTCCATAGAAATCCTTGATACGCGTATTTTGCGGATCGACCCGGACACCAAGGCAACGCGCACTGTCTTTGATACGATCAGCGATAACGCCGCAAATGCGGGTGTCGTTCTGGGGCCTGAACGCCACGCAGTTGATGCCTTTGATCTGCGTTGGGTCGGCGCGATTACCTTCCGCAATGGCCAGGTAGAGGAAACCGGCCTTGGGGCGGGGGTGTTGAATGATCCGGTTGAAAGCGTTGTTTGGCTGGCGCGGCGCATGGCCCAATACGGCCAAAGCATTGAGACAGGCCAGATTATCTTGTCCGGCAGTTTCATAAGGCCGGTTGAATGCCCATCGGGGGCAAAGATTTCCGCTGATTTCGGCCCGTTTGGGTCTGTTGATGTCGGTTTTGCCTAAAAGGAACCCACATGCCTGCGCCACATAATCCGTTCAAAGCGGCAATTGCCAAAGGGGAGCTGCAACTGGGGTGCTGGTTGGGACTGGCCGACCCATACATCGCTGAAATCAGTGCAGGGGCCGGATTTGACTGGCTGCTGATCGACGGCGAACACGCGCCCAATGATCTTCGGTCCATCACCGCGCAGCTACAGGTGATCGCGGGGCGCAGCACCCATGCAATGGTGCGCCCGCCTGTTGGCGAGACTTGGATCATCAAACAATTGTTGGATGCAGGTGCCCAATCTTTGCTTATCCCGATGGTCGAAAGCGGCATTCAGGCACAAGAACTGGTCGATGCTGTCACCTACCCGCCCTATGGTGTCCGTGGCGTTGGTTCCGCGCTTGCGCGGGCCTCTGACTTTGCTGCGATTGAAGACTATCTGACCTCAGCGCGGGAACAAATTTGCCTGCTGGCGCAGGTCGAAAACCAGAAGGGTATGGACGCATTGGAAGATATTTTGACCATTGACGGTCTTGATGGTGTTTTCATTGGGCCATCCGATCTGGCGGCAGATATGGGGTATATCGGCCAACCTGTTCACTCAGAGGTAATGGCTGCTGTACTCGACGCCACGAAGCAAATTGTCGCGGCGGGCAAGGCGGCAGGCATCCTGACACTGGATCAGGATTTGCAGGCCCAATGCCGTGACCTTGGTGCAACCTTCATCGCGACCGAGATTGATGTGACGCTGTTCGCGCGGAATATGCGGACATCCGCAGCGGATGCGGCGAAGCGGTTCAAGTAACCTTTCGCATAGACGGGGGCAGATGGGGCCACTGGCCCCATGTCTTTAGCTTTGTGCGATCATGAAGTTGTCAAAGAACGCCGCCAGCTCTTGATGTGCTTTAACTGGTACTATGTTCGCGACGTGCTGGTCAGGCCGCACAACCACAATGCAGCCCTGCTTTCGGTCAATGCCGCGCAGATCATAGAGGTCGTTTTCGGGTGGCGTGTGAAAAACCTTTTCATAGTCTCTAAGCCCGTACTTGCCTTTGGCAGGCCATAAGAAATTGTGCAGGTCTGGCATAGAAAGATCTTGTCGCTGAAAGACGGCATAGGTATCGATACAGGCGTCGGCGTCTGCCCCTTTGGCTGTGTATTTGACCGTAGGCGAAGCCGGTGCGTGTGCCAGAAAATCCACGCATTGATAGAAGGCGGATGATTGATCTATTGGATCTTCGTTTCCTGCAAAGATAAACAGGCGCCATCGGCCATCTGCCTTGACCAGATGTCCAAGATGTTGGCTGCGACCGTCGCACAGGCGGGTTGCTTCGACCGAATGAAACCGTTGTCCGATTTTGAACCCTGTTGCCAGGTGCTGATGGTCCTGACCGGTGCAAATGTAGGACGGGAAATATTCGATGGATGTGCCCGCAACGAAACCGCTTTGCCGCTTCATAAACGCTTCAATCTCTGCGGTGTCGATCCGCGCCTGTTCGGATGCATCGTCCGCCGTCGGGCGGGTTGCCACCAGTTTTGACAATTCGCGATCCGCATTGATCAGCTGGTTAGCCACTTTGCGCCGTTCGGTGCTGTAAGTGGCAAGTAATTTAGGGTGGCTGCGGCCCTGCAACACGGCAGCCATCTTCCAACCAAGGTTGAAGGTATCCGGCAGCGAGGTGTTTAACCCCCAGCCGCCTTTGGGGCTATGGGTATGGCACGCATCGCCAGCGACAAAGGCCCGTGGGATCACTTTATCGGTGCAATCCGACGGCCGATTGTCGAACCGGTCCGCAAGACGCTGACCGACCGAGTAGATTGACCACCACGCGACCTCTTTTACGTCAAGCGTATAGGGGTGGAAAATCTGCTGTGCTTTTGCAATCAGGTCCTGTTCGGTGACTTTGATGTCCGTGGCGCGCTTGTCCTTTTTGATGCTGTCCATTTCGACATAGAACCGGATCAGATATCCGCCTTCGCGCGGGATCGTCATAACCGCGCCGTGGTCCTTGGATTGGATGAAACTTTTGACGCGGATGTCAGGGAAATCCGTGTTCAGCAGGATATCCATAACGCCCCAGGCCTTGTTTGCGGAATCACCCTCTAACGTGATCCCAAGACTTTTGCGGACACCACTGCGCCCACCGTCGCACCCGACGATAAACCGCGCTTTGACGGTTTCTATTTTGCCTTCACCGGCGGAATCAGTGCGTTTGAACGTCGCCGTGATCGGATGGGCACCCATGTCCTGTGACAGGCTTTCGTCGATTTCAAGGTCAATGAATTCGCGGCTGTAGTGTGGTCGCAGATTCGCAACCGAATTTTCCATGCCAGTGGTCAGAAGTTCGTGCAGCCGGGCCTGATTGACAATTCCATGGGTGAATTCGGACAGGCCAGCGCGCGCATCTGCAATCTTCTCTTTGCGGCGAATGTGTGAAGGATTGGATGGATCGGGCTCCCAGAAGGTGTTTTGTTTCAGCTGATAGGTTTCTTTGACAACCATTTCGCTGCTGTTGAAGGCCTCCATGATTTCGATCGTTCGACAAGATATCCCGTCGGCCCGTCCGAACAACAGTGGTCCGGCGGCCATGTCGACGATGCAAGTTCTTATGTCCGCAAATTCCGCCATCTGTCGCGCCATGGTGAGACCTGCAGGTCCGGTGCCCACAATCAGGACATCAACATCGCTGGGCAAATCCTCAATCAGGGGCGTAGGGTAAGGTTTCCGAACTGCATCCGGCACCTGATAGTTGCCCGGCTTAAAGCCGTTGAGGTGATATTGCATCGTTTCCCCTTTTTTGTCATTTAGCGTTATTTACTTCACATGTTAAATATATAATGATCCGGCACTTCAGGCAAGTGTGAGGTGTTGCAATCAAGTAGAAATGTTACTTGGTTTTTAGAGCAGAAGTGTCATCATAAGGCGCTGCGGTAACAAGGTGTGAGCGATACCTGAACTGCGACTCCTATTGCTTTTGAGGGTAGGGGCGTTGACCCATCTCTTCCATTATCTTTTCCCGGAAGACCTCAGCGGGTGTCTTCCATCCAAGGCATTTTCTGGGTGTCGCGTTGAGGCGGTCGCAGATCATTTTCAATTCGTGATCCCTTGACCGGCAGTCGTTTGCTTGCAAACGATGAGAGGGGGAGACTGCCGTGATGTCGCTCCCTCAGCAACCATCTTCGCGCGCGTCGGTTTGTGTTTTCTACGGTGCCTTTCTGCCAGGGTGAGGACGGGTCGTAGAACCAGGTTTGCTTCCCGATCTCGTTCTGAAGGTGCGGCCAGCTGACGAACTCGGTGCCGCGATCGAAGGTGATTGAACGACGCGCGATGTAAGGCAGGTCGCGCAACGCCTGGTGCGCGATTATTTCCCAAAGGGTACAGATTTTCGCGAGATATGTGACGAAGAGGTTCAGAAGGTACAGGATCGTCTCAACGGGCGGCCACGGAAAAATGCTGGGATATCGGGCGACAACAGAGGTAATGTTCGGCCTTGAGGTGAAACTGCCCTGACCATTTGCACTATGTTCAGACGCCGCAACGTGGTACAAATTCTATGCTGCGCCACGATTAGCTGTGGCTTGAACCCGACAGCAGCGTTACATAAGCTTGATTTCGATGGAACTGAAGCTGTTTCCGGGCGGGATCAGAGGAGAAAATGCTCTCAAACCGTCCCTCATTCTCCGTTCGGGCTACGCCCTCACCGCGATGAGGGACGAGCGTTGCACTTCACTCTGGAAGTGGGGAATAGAATATCCTCGACAGCTTGAGGTTTGATTGACGACGGTCATTTCCTTTGTATTCTGTCGTGGTCTCCATTTATTGGCGATTGCCGTCGCGCCCCTCAAACGCGACACTAAGGAGACGGCCCGAGTGGGATTCGACGATGCCAAATCATTTGCTTGATGCTCTATCAAAAGGTCAGAATGGACAAGATAAGAATCGCGCCCCGTTCCTGCTGTACCCAAATGATGGGATGGTGACATATCAACAGTTTTTTGACGATGTTTTCCGAGTCTCTCAAATGTTTGTGGAATACGATCTTGAAAGAGATTTTCGAGTCGTTGTCATCGCCTCAAAATCCACCTCTGTGATCACCGCCTATCTTGGAACAGTCGCGGCCGGGGGCGTTTTTATTCCCCTCAACGACGCCTACACTGACAAAGAAGTGGAATACTTTATCCGAGATGTGCAACCTTCAATTTTGATCACATCGCCAGATCGGTTGGAGCGGTTGCGTCCGATGGCCTCCTCTTTGAAGGTACGACATATCCTCACAATGAACTCAAACGGGGAAGGGACATTTCGTGAAAAATGGCAACAGACCCGGATCGGAAACGCGGAGCCTCGAAGAGACGATGATCTCGCCGCTATTCTCTACACTTCGGGAACCACGGGCCCGCCTAAAGGAGCGATGTTGAGTCACAAAGCCCTCCTCTCCAACTCAACCCATCTCGCGAACCTCTGGAAATTTACCAAACATGATCGTTTGATTCATGCCCTCCCTGTCCATCACACACACGGACTTTTTGTCGCCACTCATGTCGCGATGCTGTCGGGGGCGTCGATGGTTTTCCTGCCCAAATTTGATTCTAAAGTGGTGCTGCACCACATGAGAGATGCCACCACATTGATGGGAGTGCCAACTTTTTATACACGACTTCTTGAACTTCCAGAACTGAACGCCAGTGCCACTCGGAATATGCGATTATTTGTGTCCGGTTCAGCTCCCCTCGATGCTTCGACGCATCAGGAATGGAAACGTCGCACCGGGCACGACATTCTTGAGCGCTACGGGATGACAGAAGCCAATATGATCTGTTCCAATCCCTATGAAGGCATCCGCCAGCCCGGCACTGTGGGCAAACCTCTGCCGGGCGTCAAGATACGGATACGCGATGTAGAATCGGGTGAATATGTGGCACCCGGTGGTCTGGGAATGCTTGAAATATGCAGCGCAGGATTGTTTTCGGGCTATTGGCGTCAGCCGAAAAAAACCGCCCATGAGATGACCAAAGACGGATATCTGATTACCGGCGACTTGGCCCGAATCAACGATCTCGGTTACACAATCATCGCTGGCCGCGCCAAAGACTTGATTATCTCCGCCGGTGTCAATTTGTATCCCAAGGAAATTGAAGATGTGATCAATCTAACGCCAGGAGTGGCAGAAAGTGCCGTCATTGGCATCCCTCATCCAGATTTTGGCGAATGCGTTGTCGCTGTCGTCGTCGCGAAGAAAAATTTCGATCTTGATCCTAAAACAGTGATGGTAACTCTCAAGGACCAATTGGCGCGGTTTAAACACCCAAAACAGTTAGAAATTGTGCCGACTCTCCCGCGCAACTCTCTGGGAAAAGTCCAGAAGTCGGTTCTACGTCAACAATATTCTGAGTTGTTCAAGCCCTGACCGACATCGGCCGACTCAATCATCCGAAAGGTGACGGCTCTCTACAACATGGTCTGAAGAAGAGAGGGAGACCCCTTTCAACGTGACGTTATCATGGGCAACAAATTTCGTGCCAACAATGTCCCCTTTGGTTTGGGGGGCAGAAAACTCCACTCTTGCGAACTGAGAAGTGCGCCCCTGATAGGGCGACTCCATGAGAACCTCACCTGACCGCCCCACCCAATCCTGCAAATGCTCCGCTATTCTTCTTTGACCTAGTTGGCGCAACCGAGCCGCTCTAGCGCGAATGACCGTCCCGTCCACTTGCGGCATTCGGGCCGCCGGCGTGCCATGTCGTCGGCTGAATGGAAACACATGCAACCAAGTCAAACCACATTCCTCAACCAGACGTTCGGTTTGTTCAAACATCGCCTCCGTCTCGGTAGGAAAGCCGGCGATCAAGTCGGCACCAAACGATATGTCAGAACGCAATTCGCGCGTTCTTTGGCATAAGTTGATGACATCATCTCGAAGGTGGCGGCGCTTCATGCGTTTGAGAATTAAATCGTCTCCAGATTGAACAGAGAGATGCAAATGCGGCATCAAGCGGGGCTCCGAGGCCAAAACTTCAAGAAAGACACCATCCAATTCCACTGGATCGACCGAGGATACGCGCAAACGATGCAAATCTTTCACTTGATCAAGGATCATGCCTATCAATTCCCCAAGACGAGGCCGGTGCGACAAATCGTCTCCCCATGAGGTGATATCAACCCCAGACAAGACCACTTCGTTGAAACCCTGATTGACGAGAATGTTGACCTGCTCCAATATTGCCGTTTCAGGCACCGAGCGCGAGTTGCCACGTCCGTAGGGAATAATGCAAAATGTACATCTGTGATCACAACCGTTCTGAATCTGAATATGGGCACGACTTCGTGAGCCAAAGCCAGAGATCATTCGGTGTCGACTGTGCGTGTTCATGATGTCAGACGCTAATACTGACTGACCTTCCGCTATGGCCGCCCAAGCTTCGGGTTCCAACTTGTGCGCATTCCCTAACACCGTGTCGACTTCTTTCATCGCTTCAAAGGTATCGTGATCCACTTGCACGGCACAGCCCGTGGCAATCAATCTTGCATGTGGGTGGTCACGGCGGGCTCGTCTGATGACTTGACGAGATTTGCGGACAGCTTCATGCGTCACAGCACAGGTATTGATCACAACAGCGTTATCAAGACCGTGGGAATTTGCCAATTCCTGCATCGCCTCTGACTCGTAAGCGTTGAGCCGGCAACCCAAATGCAAATTCCTCGTCTCACTCATGTGTCGAGAATCCAATCAGCAGATAATTGACCCTCGAAAACCAAAGTGGTGTTCCCCGTCTTCCAGACTCCGTCTTCGCGCCAATCAACCTCCAGTTGACCCCCTTCGGTCTCAACGAAAACATGACGTTTTGAAAATCCACGATGATGCGCAGCTACCGCCGCCGCACAAGCCCCAGAGCCGGATGCCAGCGTGCGCCCCACACCTCGTTCCCAAATTCGCATGCGGATGGTATTGGGTGCCAAAATCTGGACCAATTCAACATTGGTTTTCTGCGGAAAGAGTGGGTGGTTCTCAATCCTCGGGCCAAGGGTTTCAATTTCGACCGCCGAGCAGTCTTTGACAAAAAAAACACAATGTGGATTTCCGAGAGACAGGGCACAGGGATCACCATCAATCGGGAGAATAGACGTGTTTACCTCTTTGGCCAGTGGAATGTTTTGCCATTCAAAGCTGGGCCGACCCATATTGACTCGCGTGCGGCCGGATCCCGAATCTTCACAAACCAGATGCCCATGATCGGTTTCAATCACCACTCGGTGCTGTTCCCATTCGTCCATCAACAACCTCGCCACACAACGGGTCGCGTTGCCACAAGTAGCCGAGGGTGATCCATCTTGATTCCAAAATTCAAGCCGCACCCCGGCCGTTTGAGAGTCTTGGATCACCGCCAATTGGTCAAATCCGACACCCCGCCGACGCTCGCCCAACCGTTGCCTTATCCGATCGGGGAGGTTTAATTTTTCCTCTCCTCGCCCATCAACGATGACAAAGTCATTGCCAAGGGCGTGCATTTTTAAAAATTTCATCGTAGATCACTCGTTAGAGCTTCCTAAGTTATTTGATATGGTCTCAATTGACTATACCTTCGTTTTCGTTTCGCAAGAGGTGGACCCAAAATGTGGATGGTCTCCCTCAGATGTGGCATTTTGATTGTGAAAAGATATCTAAGAATCTACATTCTTGAAGGGGAACAATTGACTAAGTCCACAGTTTGAACAAACGATCAAGAAAACCGTTGAACATTATTGACCATTGCTGCAGGCGGATATAATTTAGCTATGTTTGAAATGGTGGCGTTTGAGCTACCATTAACGAATCAAAAAGAGTGGGCCCGTAGCTCAGTTGGTAGAGCAACTGACTTTTAATCAGTTGGCCACAGGTTCGAATCCTGTCGGGCTCACCACTCCCATCTCATCCCATTCATTGTGAACTCTCCCTCGCCTTGAATATACGCTGACATCGTGAAATACCAAATTGGCATGGCCCCGTAGCTCAGCAGGATAGAGCGACCGCCTCCTAAGCGGTAGGCCACAGGTTCGAATCCTGTCGGGGCCGCCATTTTCCCGGTCCCACACCTTATAATTGATTTGTGTCCCAAAGCTTATCCCCGTTGTCATATCTCCCAGGGTCAAGCCTGAAACTGCTAACGGGCGACCCCCTCCTATGTCCAGCTCGTTGAGTTCACCCTTCTCGTTAATATCAATGCGCCTATGACCATCCCCCCGTAGGGCAAGTTCTGTCCCGACATCAATCTGACTCTTGAAATGTCCAGCCACATCGAAGGTAACTTAAGTCTTGAATGACGTTATCGCCATGTTGGTATACGTTGAGGAATTTACAATTTGGCAATCGCCTTATCTGCCATTTTGTGTGTTTTGCGCATCAATGTCGGGAGGCGACTTGGGCAGAACTGTTCAGTGGGAACAAAAAAGCCCCGTGTTGGCGTTGCACTTGGCGCGAGTAGAGCAATCTGCACTGAGAGTTGTAAGTCCAGATGGGTCAATGAATGACTAACTTCTCCAACCGAACGCCAATCTCCCTCGCAAGGCGGTGGTAAGGTGGAGTTGCCATCCCAATCACTACCTGGCCATCCCCACATACCCCCCAACAATCCATGACGTGGCCGTTGCTCAAGAAGCCATGCTTTATCACTTCGGCGACGGCCCACATAGAGGATTCCCTGCTGTGAAAGACGCTGTCGGCGTTTCGATTTCTTGGGCAGTGATTGCTGAATGCCTCGCTGATAGGATTGGCATTCTTGGACGATGGGGCACTCACTACATTTGGGATTGCGCGGCTTGCAAACCATCGCGCCTAAATCCATCAATGCTTGGTTCCAATCGCCAGCACGCTTGTGAGGACAGAGTTCTTTCGCGTGGCGATTGATTACAGATTTAGCTTTCGGAAAAGGCTCACTCACGGCAAACAACCGCGATAAGACCCTCTCAATATTTCCATCCACAGCGGCCGTGGGACGGTCAAATGCAATCGATGAAATGGCGGCCGCTGTGTAAGGCCCGATTCCTGGCAAAGTGATGAGGTCTTCAACGTCTTGTGGGAATTCGCCGCTGAATTTCTCAATGACTTCTCGAGCACATTTAAGGAGATTTCGCGCCCGGGCGTAATAACCAAGCCCCGCCCATGCGGCCATGACTTCCTCGTCGGCGGCATGGGCGAGATGCTCAATTGTTGGCCAACGGCGCCGAAACTCAATGAATCTCTCTGAGGCCATGGCCACCGTGGTTTGTTGGAGCATAACCTCTGACAACCAAACTGAGTAGGGGTCGACTTGGCAAGAAATGACGCCTTGTCGTGGATGCCATCGCCACGGGAGGTCACGTCCGTGGTGGTCATACCAATGTAGGAGTTTTTTGAAAATTTCTTGGCGTTCGGCAATTTTCATTTTTGATGGTATCGGATAAATCTCATGTCAATATAAACTGACACAAACGCACGACGACAAAGCCCGTCCCATGAAGACATCTCGTTCAAAAAATTATCGCCGACATGCCAAAGGTTTCACTCATTTGGGTACATTCGTCAAGAAAAATTTGTTGTCCAAAACAGATCGTCAGAATTTTGCGACGACGCGCTTGATGACCCATTGGGTTGAATTTGTTGGAGAAGAATTGGCTTCAATGTCGACACCTGTTGACTTGCATTTTGACCGCAAAGGCGGGGACGTAACATTAACTCTTTTATCCACATCATCACACGCAGAACTCGTCCGCTTGAGTACACCTAATATTTTGGAAAGAATCAACTCTTCATACGGTTTCAAGGCCATCGGCCTTATCCGAGTGACGCAAGCTTGGAGAGGGAGTCATGCTAAGTCAAAAGACCCATTTGATACGACAAAAAAAGTTGAGACCTTGATTGAGATTCCCGACATCCAAGTTCCAAAAATACTTGCCAATGTGGAGGATGAACGATTAAGAAATACACTAATAGAATTGGGTCGCAGTATCGCGGCCCGAGAGGAAGCAAGAAAAAGAGACTCATAATGAAGGGGTTCACACAGAAGTTAGGGCGTTCAACCCACATATTTCTTGGCACATTCTTGTTCTTGATTGGCCTGTCTTTACCTCTTCAATCTCAAAGTGACGAACGCGTTGAAGAGATGATTCTCGGCAATCCAGACGCGCCGGTCATCCTGACAGAATATGCCTCTCTTACCTGTCCATACTGTGCGCAATTTCATCAAAATGTCTATCCTGAACTGAAGAGAAATTACATTGATAACGGCAAGATTCTTTTCAGATTCCGAGAAGTATATTTTGACCGAATGGGGCTTTGGGCTTCGATTGTCGCGCGATGCGGCGGTTCAGAAAAATATTTTGGAATTCTTGACCTGTTGTTCGCATCGCAGCAAAGCTGGAGCACGCCAAGAGATGCTGGCCTCATTGTCGAGCGGCTGATGGAAATTGGCCGTGCCGCGGGATTATCGAATGACGCCCTTCAAGTTTGCCTCACTGATGCCGCCAAGGCAAAACGTCTCAATGATTTTTGGGAGGAAAATCGTAAAGAGGACAATATCAATTCGACGCCAACATTTGTCATCAATGGAAAGTTATATTCAAATATGACCTATGATGAACTTTCTTCACTTCTTGATGACGCACTCATGAATTAACCCTCCGTCATCGTGATCTTTGCCATCGGGGTCAAGCGACCCGGCCCCTCGCATCCACTCTCGCGCGACCAACGATAGCCCCACCCTTCATAAGTGCCACTTGGTCAAACAGGTTGATGACTGGGCAGACATGGTTCGGAATAATCATGACCAAATCTCCTATATTCAGGTTGCTCTCTATATCTCTCGTATCAAGCGAACCATGCTCCTCTCTGAGTGCGTAAAGTCGAGTCGAGCTTCCTCGTAATTTTCTAAATCTCTCTTGGCCCAACTAGGCGGATCTTCATTTGGGGTTCAAACAGGAATCCCTTGCAAACAAAGGTGCTGAGGGCGGATTTTGGGGGATTCATGCTGTCACTTACATGGCAACATCTTTGGCGGGGTCGATGTCCAGCAATTCGAACGCGCGGTTCTGCAGTTTTGTCGGCTTTGCCATCAGCGGGAAGGCGTGGTCTGGACTGCCCGGCAGCGTCACCTCGTTCAGCGTCAGCGTGGCCAGGTCGGCGAGCAGCGTCGTGAAGCTGTGGACCGGCAGCCCGTCAGATGTGCGCTTCGTGTC
>JAJEBG010000061.1 GCA_022824005.1 Paracoccaceae bacterium | reverse complement strand
CGGCAGCATCTTGCGCGCCGACGCAAGGCGCGGCCGGCCGGCGCGGCCCTGCCAGTTCTCACGCTCGCACAGCTCGCGGGCAAGCGCGGCCCGCGTCAGGTCACCGCCCTTGCAGGCCGTGCCAAACCATTCCACCGTCTCCGAAGAGATCTGTCACATACCAATCTGCATGGCCGCATGAGTAGCACGGAATCCGAGACAGAGTTAAGAGTGTGTCGTTGATAGGATCCTAGCCCCGCCCGGCACATGATCTTTCGATCCTGACTGCGTGAAGGACACGCGACACGCGCCATCCGACGGCGCGAGCGCGCAGCCGTGCACGCAAATCCCGAAAACCGAATTCAGACAGTTCAGGACGGTAGGCAACGACCGTCAAAACACGTGCCAAGACCGCTCAGACCGCCTCGACCATGCCCGCTCACCGTCACACCGGCCTCTCGGAGGCAAAATAAAATGGTCCTGGGGCACTATCGTATATAAGTCCCCACAAAAAAAGGGGCCGCCGATTGGGCAGCCCCTCCTCATTTCTCATTGCGTGCAGAGCTTACATCATGCCGCCCATGCCGCCCATGTCGGGGGGCATCGCTGGCTGATTGCTTTTCGGCTCCGGTTTCTCCGCGATCATCGATTCGGTTGTGATCAAAAGACCGGCAATGGAAGCGGCGTCTTCAAGCGCGGTTCGAACCACTTTGGCCGGATCAATCACACCAAATTTGAACATGTCGCCATACTTTTCGGTTTGCGCATTGAAGCCATAATTGGCATCCTTGGCTTCACGAACTTTGGCAGCCACAATACCCGCGTCAACGCCAGAGTTTTCAGCAATCTGACGAAGCGGCGCCTCAAGGGCCCGACGTACAATCGCGATACCCGCTTCTTGGTCGGGATTCTCGCCTTTGACCTTGTCGAGAATTTTGGCGGCAGCGACCAAAGAGACACCTCCACCGGCAACGATACCTTCTTGGACCGCGGCACGGGTTGAGTTGAGCGCGTCATCCACTCGATCTTTGCGCTCTTTCACTTCAACTTCAGTGGAGCCGCCCACTCGGATAACAGCGACACCGCCAGCCAGTTTAGCCAGTCGTTCTTGAAGCTTCTCCCGATCGTAGTCGGACGTGGTTTCATCAATCTGCTGACGAATTTGTGCCACGCGACCTTCAATTTCAGCCTTCTCTCCACCGCCATCAACAATGGTGGTGTCATCTTTATTGATGGCCACTTTCTTGGCCCGTCCGAGCATATCAATTCCGACATTTTCGAGCTTCATGCCCAAATCTTCGGAAATGACCTGTCCGCCGGTAAGAATGGCAATGTCCTGTAGCATAGCTTTACGCCGGTCACCAAAACCTGGTGCTTTCACGCCGGCGATTTTCAGACCACCGCGCAGTTTGTTGACCACCAGAGTCGCTAGAGCTTCACCTTCGATGTCTTCAGCAATGATCAAAAGCGGCTTGGCCGATTGAATGATCGATTCCAAAAGTGGCACCATGGGTTGCAGCGACGACAGTTTTTTCTCGTGCAGAAGAATGTAAGCATCTTCGAGTTCCGCCGTCATTTTCTCGGCATTGGTGACAAAGTAAGGCGACAGATAACCACGATCGAACTGCATACCCTCAACCACATCGGTTTCTGTTTCCAAACCTTTGTTCTCTTCAACAGTAATCACGCCTTCATTGCCAACCTTCTGCATGGCGTCGGCGATTTGAGAACCAATTTCGGCCTCGCCATTGGCTGAAATGGTTCCGACCTGAGCCACTTCCCCTGAATCTTTGACTTCACGGGCGCTGTCTTTGATGTGCCCAACAACTTTACTGACCGCGATATCGACACCGCGTTTCAGATCCATGGGGTTCATCCCGGCCGCCACTGACTTCAAACCTTCACTGACGATGGACTGGGCAAGAACGGTGGCCGTTGTGGTGCCGTCGCCCGCTTCATCATTGGTTCGTGAAGCGACTTCCTTGACCATTTGAGCGCCCATATTCTCAAACTTGTCCTCAAGTTCAACCTCTTTGGCGACCGTCACACCATCTTTGGTAATGCGGGGCGCACCAAACGACTTGTCGAGAACGACATTTCGGCCTTTCGGGCCGAGCGTCACGCGCACCGCGTCGGCGAGCGTGTTGATGCCACTCAACATTCTGTTGCGGGCATCATTGCTGAATTTAACCTCTTTCGCAGGCATATTCTGTATCCTTTATGAGTTGCGAGATGTCTTGTTGTCATCCAATGATGCCAAGTACATCACTTTCCTTCATGATCAGAAGTTCTTCACCATCAATGGTCACTTCTGTTCCTGACCACTTGCCAAATAGCACTCGGTCACCTTTTTTCACTCCCATGGGAATGAGTTCACCGGAATCCTTACGCGCGCCTTCGCCGCAAGAAATCACTTCGCCCTCGGCGGGCTTTTCCTTCGCTGTGTCAGGAATGATCAAACCACCTTTGGTTTTCTCGTCCCCTTCAATCCGGCGCACCAGCACCCGATCATGCAACGGAGTAAACGTCATGATTTCGCTCCTTCGTCCGTTAGTTACGGGTGGCTCCAGTTAATTAGCACTCACCACCCTTGAGTGCCAACAGCGCATTTAGGTGCCCACCTATTCGCTTTCAACCAATTTCATAAAAAAAATTTATCCTTGAAAAACCACGTGGCAATATCAAGATAAAAAAGAGTGATAATTGATAGATGAAGACGAGTGACCGACATTCTGTTTCCATCGCTAACCTATGGGGGCCGGGCGTCAGTCAGCATGATCAAAAGAGTATCGGACGACTTTATCTTTCGGTCATGACGGGACAGAGAACACTGTTCGATTTAGTAAATTTCGAATGTGGATAATAATCGAGTCGATGTGTCTAAAGACTGGCTCGTCACCAAGTGTGAATTGTTCAGTCGACGGAAAAGTACGGGGATGGGTAAGGAGTCAATATGTGGCGACAGATGACAACAACAGGACGAGAGAGATTTTTGATGCCGATGCAGGCGATGAGGGACAAGTCAAATATTGGGGTTTTCCTGATATGGTGACACAACAAGACTCAATCACTGAACTTTGGTTAGGGGGATATGGGGCTTTGACCCAAAAATTTAGCGATGGAGATTAAATTGATGACCCGAAGCTGGGATTTAGAGAAGAGAGGAGTCAACCGTAATGACAAAAACATTCGGCTTGATACGTCGGTGATTTAACCATGACATTGATTTTTGGTCACAAGTCGCCCGATACCGATGCCACCGGGGCACCCATAGTCTGGCAATGGTACCTGAATACCATCAAGGGGCAATCGGCCGAGGCCGTGGTTCTCGGCCCGCCCAACAAAGAGGCATTATTTGTCTTGGACCGTTGGGGCTTTGACGTTCCTCGGACGGTTCAAACTCTCGCCCCGGGTACCGAAGTTGTGGTGGTCGACACCAATAATCCAGGAGAGTTGCCTGACGGCATTCACCAAGCTTGCATTGTTCAAATCATTGATCACCATCTTCTGTGTGGCGGCCTCTTAACGCGTTTACCGATTGAGGTGACCATCCGTCCCTTGGCCTGTACCGTCACCGTGATGCACGAATTGATGGGCAAGGACGCTCACCAAATGCCCAACTCCGTCAAGGGTGTAGCCTTGTCGTGCATCATCTCCGATACTCTTGAGTTCCGATCCCCCACCACCACCGACACCGATCATCAGCTAGCGCTCCAATGGGCTGACGACCTGGGTTTGGATATCTCAGATTACGCGGCCGAGATGTTTGCCGCCAAATCAGATATGTCCTCCTATTCCGATACGGATTTGCTCAAAGTTGATTCCAAACTTTATGAAGTTGGCGGAAAGAAACTTAGAATTTCTGTCCTTGAGACAACAACGCCCGGCTCGATAATTGAACGCCAAAAGGGATTGGTTGAAGCGATGAATAAAGCCGCCGAAGATGAGGGGGTTGATCAGATTTTGCTCTTTGTCGTCGATATTCTGAATGAAAGGTCAACACTCTTTGTCCCCAATGACTTTACCCGGCAATTGACGGAGAATTCCTTTGCCATCAAACCTCAAGGCGACAAAGTGATCTTGCCGGGCGTCGTCAGTCGCAAAAAACAGATCATTCCCAATTTGCAACTCTAAATTTCTCTGACAACTTTTCCGTGATGCAAGTCATTGACCAATTGAGCGACATTTCTGATCGTTTCGATGCCGTGTTTTGTGATGTATGGGGATGCATACATAATGGCGTGAACGCCTTTCCCGCCGCCATATCAGCGCTTCAATCCTACCGCAAAAATGGGGGTCAAGTTCTCCTTTTAACCAACGCCCCAAGGCCTTGGCAGAGGGTGGCGGCTCACCTCGACACATTCGGCATCAGCCCCTCCTCATGGGACGCAATTCTGACCTCAGGTGATGCCGCCAAGTTGGCCCTCTTCAATGGCCGCATTGGTCGGCAAATTTTCTATATTGGCCCTGCGAGGGATGACGAATTCTTGCAACGTCCTAAGGGATTCTCGAAGGCCGAGGAGGTGATCCAAGTTGGATTGGACGAAGCAACAGGTATTGTCTGCACGGGTCTTTTTGATGACCACACTGAAACACCAAAAGATTATCAAGACTTGCTGGCACGAGCTTTGGCAAGAAAATTGCCCTTCCTTTGCGCCAACCCCGATCGAGTCGTTGACCGAGGGACGCGCCGCATCTTTTGTGCCGGCGCTTTGGCCGATCTTTATTCAGCGATGGGAGGCGAAGTTCTTTTGTTCGGCAAACCGACTTCACCGATTTATGAATTGGCCTTTCAAGAGCTTGGCCAATCGATTCCCTCCCATCGAGTCCTTTGTATCGGCGATGGGTTTTCGACCGATTTGGAAGGGGCAAAACAACAATCACTTGCTTGTCTCTTTATCACTGGCGGTCTCGCGGCCCGTGATACGGGTACCCGTGATCAACCCGATTTGAAAAAGTTGACGGCCTTTTGCCGAAAGCACCAACTCACGCCCGAATTTGCCATGGGCCATCTGCGATAAGAAAACGGCCTCAATTCAGTGATCCTATTTTCGTTTTGTGGATGGAGTCAGGGCAAAATTGATTTAAGGACCATTTGACTTAGGATGACTTGGTTTGACGCTGGAAAACGGGTGACAAAGATGCGCATTCTCAGCGACTATAGATCACTTGACGCTCGCGAGAAGGGCGCGGCGGTGGCGATTGGTAATTTCGACGGAATCCATCTCGGCCATCAATCGATCATTGAACTCGCAAGGCACCACTCGTCGGCGCGGCAAATTCCTTTAGCGGTGATGACCTTTGAGCCCCATCCCCGCGAATTTTTTTCCCCCTCAAGTCCGCCTTTTCGATTAATGAACCGCGCCGCTAGAGCGCATCGTCTGGAACAGCTCGGTGTCGAAATCCTTTATGAATTGTCCTTCGATAAATCCTTGTCTAGGATGTCGAGTGAACGTTTCGTTGAAGAAATTTTGTGCCAAGGGCTTGGTCTCAAAGTGGCCATCGCTGGCAACAATTTCCATTTTGGAAAAGGACGAACGGGCTCAATCACGACTCTTTCTGAGCAAGGGGAGAGACAGGGGTTTGAGGTTTTTGTCGCCCCCATGCTAGAGATCAATGGACAAGCCTATTCCTCGACAGCTGTGAGAAAAAGCCTCTCGGAGGGCCGCCCTCGTGACGCCGCCACCTTGCTAGGTCATTGGCACCGCATTGAAGGGAAAGTTGTCCATGGCGATAAGCGAGGCCGTGCGATGCTAGGCTATCCGACCGCCAATCTTCATCTCAAAGGACTTCATCCTCCTCGGATGGGCATATATACCGTGAAGATCGACATTCTTTCGGGATCCCATCAAGGTCAATACCAAGGGGTCGCTTCGCTCGGCGTGAAGCCTAGTTTTGGTCAAAATCCCCTCAACCTTGAAACCTTTATTTTTGATTTTGACGGCGATATCTATGGCGAGACTCTTTCTGTTGCCTTGATTGAATTTCAGCGACCGGAAATACAGTTTTCCGACATCCATTTGCTGAAGAAACAAATGGATATTGATAGCCAGAAAGCGAAGGACATTCTTGCCCAATTGGATTAGCCGAATGGGTCAAGCGATCAAGCATTTCTGGCCCTTCATCACCAAGTTTGGCGCCCCCCGAACAGCAAACCTTCGCGAGAAATTTTGGGAGCGCTATTCACTCAATGAGTTGAATGAAGCCGAGTGGGAGGCCCTATGTGATGGATGTGGGCGCTGTTGCTTGCTGAAATTTGAAGAAACCGAAGGAAGCCCGGTCACCTTTACCAATGTCTGTTGCAAACTGCTTGACCGTTCGACATCTCGTTGCCAGCATTATGAATGCCGCTCACAGATTGTGCCTGATTGCATCAATCTCCAACCCAAAACAATGCCGGACATGATTGATTGGTTGCCGAGGAGCTGTGCTTATCGCCTCGTCCACGAAGGCCGACCGCTCTATGAATGGCATCACCTCAAATCCGGAAGTCGCGACACCGTGCATCAGGCAGGTTTCTCGGTGAGTCATCGCTGTATTCCGGAGTATGAGATCGATCCTGACGAACTTGAATCTTATTCTGTTGACTGGGCCAACCAATGAACTTTTCATCCGACAATTCCGCGCCCGCGGCCCCGCAAATCCTTGCGGCTATGGCCCGCGCCAATGAGGGTATTCAACCTTCATATGGTGCCGATGATATTGCCCATTCGGTTGAGGCTCGGGTGCGCGAGATTTTTGAAGCGCCTGAGGCTCGCGTTTTTCTCGTCACCACGGGAACCGCCGCCAATGCGCTTTGCCTCGCTTGTCTTTGCCCGCCTTGGGCGACCGTTTATTGCCATCAGCAATCGCATGTCGAGGAGGATGAATGCGGCGCTCCTGAATTTTACACCGGTGGTGCGAAACTCACTCTGTTGTCAGGCCAGCACGGTCAAATTGAGTTGACGCCATTTGCTGACGCACTACGAAGGGCCGCGCCGGTAGGGGTCCACAATGTGCAGCGAGGCGCGTTATCGCTGACGAATTCAACCGAGCTTGGCACCACCTACAGTTGC
This sequence comes from Paracoccaceae bacterium, assembly GCA_022824005.1. GTDB lineage: Bacteria > Pseudomonadota > Alphaproteobacteria > Rhodobacterales > Rhodobacteraceae > JAPOXR01. Next base: position 364 of record JAJEBG010000061.1, on the reverse strand, counting down.
GATTCCCTCACATCGCTCACGGCCATGGCCGCTGAATTTCACATTCCGGTTCATCTCGATGGTGCCCGGTTCGCCAACGCCCTGGTTCATCTGAACTGCACCCCCGCCGAAATGACTTGGAAAGCCGGCATTTCAGCGGTCGTATTTGGTGGGACCAAAAATGGTCTCATGGGCGTAGAAACGGTCATCCTTTTCAATCAGGAGATGGCTTGGGAATTCGAATTGCGACGCAAACGGGGCGGACATCTCCTATCGAAATACCGTTATTTGTCGGCTCAGATTGATGCCTACCTCACGGATCAATTATGGCTCAAACTCGCCACACAAGCCAATTTACGTGCCCAATATCTTGCCGACCGCGTTC
>JAJEBG010000029.1 GCA_022824005.1 Paracoccaceae bacterium | reverse complement strand
GGCATATACAGCGATCAACTCTAAACGACCAATGAGCATCACAAAGGACAGCAGCCATTTAGCAAAGACACTGAGTGAGGAATAGTTTCCAGATGGGCCAATAACCTCGCCCAAACCCGGCCCGACATTGGCGAGCGCGGCCGCGGCCCCCGACAGGGAGGTGATAAAGTCAAGACCCGATAGTGTAAGAAGGGCGGCGGTCACCATCAGAGTGGCAAAGAAAATCAGGAGGAACAACATCACTGATTTGACCGTTTCATCTGGGACACGTTTGCCTTCATATCGCGTGACAATGATGGCATGAGGGGATTGGAGACTTTTGATTCGCGCCCCCATCGCGGCGAACAACAACTGGAAGCGAAATATTTTGATTGAACACGAAGTCGAGCCAGCGCAGCCACCGATGAGGCCAATCGTAAAGAAGACAACGAGAGGGAAACCGCCCCACAAACTGTAATCCGTGCTGACATATCCCGTTCCCGTCAAAATCGATATGCCATTGAATAAAGACTGCCTGAAAGCTTGTTCCAAAGGCGCTTGATTGACAAAAACTTGCCACGCCATCAGCGATCCCGCAACGACAACAATGAGAAGGACAAAGGCCCGAATTTGAGAATCCTTTATCATTGGCTTGAATCGCCCTTCTAGTGTCATGCTGTAACGCAAGAAGGGAAGTGCTGCTAAAGACATAAAGATGATGGCGACATATTCAGCCCCGAAGCCAAGATTGCCAAAGGACGAATCATCGTTGGCAAAGCCACCGGTGGCGATGGTTGTCATGGTGTAGACGGCGGCATCAAGTGGCTTCAAATCAGCCAAAAGGTAGCTGAGGAAGCAGATGGCCGACAGGGATAGGTAAATCACCGACATTGAGCGAGTGATTTGTTTGACGCGAGGGAGCACATTGCCAAAGACATCAGCGGTATCCCAACGAAACAGTTGCATCCCGCCAACCCGCAAGAGAGGAAGAAAGGCCAGTGCGACGATGATGACGCTGATCCCCCCGAACCATTGCAACATCCCTCGCCAAATGAGCAGCCCTTCATGCTGCTCTGACAATCCTGTCATCACGGTCGCGCCGGTGGTCGTAATGCCGGACATGGTCTCAAAAAAAGCGTCAGTCAATGACAAATCGGCGGGGCCAATGATGAAGGGGATCGCACCAAATAAAGGCAGGGTCGCGAATACAGATGTGATGAGAAGATAGGTCTGTTTGATGGTCAATCCCTCGGCGACGGCGTTTTGTGTCGCCAACGCCAAACAAAGGCCGGCAATGAATGTAACGAATCCAGAGACGAGAAATGTTTCCCAAGCCCCGTTTTGTGACCAAAGGTCAACACACATCGGAACGAACATGGCCACACCAAATCCCGCAACCACCAAGCCGATGATATGGATGACAGGCCTGACATCAAACATCAAAATGGACTCTCATCAGGGATGTATTGAGAAGGCTTAGGCGCATGTCATTCAAGAATCAATGACATCCAATGCTTGTTTCAGATCGGCGATCAAATCATCTTGATCCTCAAGGCCGACGGAGACGCGGACAACCGAATCCAATATACCCAATTTTTTTCTCTCCGCGGCCGCCAAACGCTGATGAGTAGTGGTGGCCGGGTGGGTGATGATGCTCTTGGCGTCGCCAAAATTGTTGGAAATTTTTACCAGTTTCAGTGCGTTGATAAACTGAAAGGCTTCCTTTTTCCCGCCTTTCAATTGCAGGGTGACAACAGTACCGCCAGCGGTCATCTGCCGGCAAGCCAAGTCAAATTGCGGATGACTTTCGAGCATCGGAAAATAGGTGCGAACGACATTGGGATGGTTCTCTGTCATGCGGCCAATCTCTCTTGCCACTGCGGCCTGATGTCGGCAGCGTAATGACATGGTTTCTAGTCCCTTCAGCATGACCCATGCATTGAAAGGGGCGAGCGCGCCGCCGGTATGTTTGACGAAGGGTTCAAGAGTCTCACGGATAAAGGCGCGACTGCCGAGCACGATACCTCCGAGGCAGCGGCCTTGTCCATCCACATGTTTGGTGGTGGAATAAATGATCACATCGGCGCCCCGTTCCGCGGAGCGTTGAAAGACTGGCGTGGCAAGGGCGTTATCAGCAACCACCATAGCATCAACTTGGCGTGCCATTTCACCGACCGCCTGAAGGTCGATGACTTCCAGCATGGGGTTAGACACGGTTTCCAGAAACACCAATTTTGTCTCGGGCCGAATGGCCCGTTGCCATTGCTCGAGATCAGTGCCGTCCACCATTTCAACCTCGACACCAAAGCGCGGCAGCACATTTTGAACGATGTAAAGGCAGGAGCCAAATAGAGCCCTAGACGCGACGAGGTGATCACCCGCCGATAAGATTGAACAGAGTGTACCTGATACCGCCGCCATTCCCGAAGCGGTCGCAAATCCATCCTCCACGCCTTCAAGTCCGGCCATTCTCTCTTCCAACATACGAACCGTTGGATTGCCATATCGGGCGTAGATAAATTCATCATCAGGGCATTTAATAAACCTTTGCTCGGCTTGTTCAGCGCTCTCGTACATAAATCCCTGAGTCAAAAACAATGCCTCCGACATCTCACCGTAGATGCTGCGGCGAGTGCCACCATGCACAGCCAATGTTTGCCAATTCGGCACATTATTTTTGGACATGACGTCTCCCGGCGGCCCACTTATTGATTTGAGAACCTTGACAAAATTAAAAGAAATGACCGCGCTTTGCAAAATGGCTAGGGTTTGGCCAAAAAATCAAATAACCTATACTGCCATTTTCATTGGTTGTCTTTGGTGCAGAAGTGATAATGGCGGCACCACGAAGAGAAGGAAAAGATTCGATGCTCCATTCTGTTGATCTTTATTATTGGCCAACACCCAATGGTTGGAAAATTTCAATTGCTCTTGAAGAGTTTAAAATTCCTTACAAATTGCACCTTATCAACATTGGTAAAGGTGATCAGTTTGCGCCTGACTTTCTGAAAATTGCCCCCAACAATCGGATGCCAGCGATCATTGATCACGACGGGCCAGATGGCGAAGCGGTTTCTATCTTTGAGTCGGGGGCGATACTACAATATCTGAGTCGCAAATATTGTCAATTCGGGGGCGCGAGCGAGCGAGAGCGGATTGAAGTTGAAGAATGGCTGATGTGGCAGATGGGCGGTGTCGGTCCGATGGCCGGGCAAGCACATCACTTTATCAAATACGCGCCAGCGCTCGAGCCGCCGCAAAATCTGCCCTATGCGCAAGACCGATATCGTAATGAAGTCTCGCGGCTCTATGCCGTGTTGGATCGCCGCTTGGCCGACCGTGAATATGTCGCCGGCTCCTATTCCATCGCCGATATGGCCATCTGGCCTTGGGCGTCACTTTGGCAAGGTCAAGAGCAAAATATCGACAATTTGCCTCACTTTAGGGCGTGGCTTGAACGTGTCGGGAGCCGTCCCGCTGTGATAAGGGGCCGCGCCCTCGCTGCTGAACTTCGTCGCCCTATTCAATCGGACAAAGACGCCCAGAAGGTTTTGTTCAATCGTCAATCCTGAACCTCTCTAGCCCCAGTCATTGGGTAAGAGGTCACCCGCCCCCTTGTCTCACGAGAATGGTGGCGCCGTGGTCTCATACCGTTAATTTGTCTCGTTCATTCAACCCATTTGATTGGCTCCCCAAGACATCTTTGTTCATTGCGAGACATCGCAGCTTTGTCGTGAAAACACTGTTTGGGCAAGCGTGTCGAGAGAAAGATCGGACGTCATCAATGATTGTGTTGAAAGACTTCCATTGAGAATACAAGCGAGGGAGGCGTGATTTTCAGAGGCGCTCACGCATGCTCAGCGACGTGGTGCGAAACCAATTGACATACATCTGCCGGGCCACCTCGTTGAATTGGCACATCGATTGGGAACATACCTGTTCTATTTGCGAGACACTATTCTCTCCGAACGCCGCCTTCAATGATTCTGAATATTCAGGGATAGAGGCCCAATTTCTGATGGTGTCGGCTTCAATCTCAACATGAAATTGTGCGGAAAACGCGGTTTGCCCCCAATTCATGGCCTGAACGGCGCAATCATCGGACGAAGCGAGCACGACGGCCCCATTTGGCACTCTCGAGACTTCGGTCCCGTGCCATTGCAAACAGGTGATGGGATCCTCAATGCCATCCAAAAACGCACTTTTATGACCCGCTTCTGTCTGTCGAACGCTCATGACACCCACTTCAGGAACGGCCGCCTTGCGACATTGGCCTCCAAGGGCTTCCGCCAATAATTGATGACCCAGACAAAGACCAAAATATGACAGACCGCGGCGAGCGACCGCCTCATTTATCATCTCCTTCTCATCTTGAAGCCAAGGATACTTATCTTCTTCCCAGACATCCATGGGACCGCCAAGAACCCATAATGCATCAAAATCGTCGAGGTCGGGCAGACTTTCCCCCTCATCCAATTCGACCGTGAAGCACTGATGTCCATCTTCCTTGAGCCATGATCGGAAAACGCCGGGATGTTCCACCCGAGCATGTTGTAAAATCAAAATATGAATAAAAAAACCCTCTTTGAGGTGATGGGCTGAACCAACTCTAGGGCATTTGTTGGTGAAATCTAAACCATCATTAGTGGAATTTTTTTCTCATCTTTACGAGTTGGATGAAGATGAGTTCGTTTCTAAAGCTTGCAGAGCCGTATGGTTATAACCATGCACGGAAGGTTCCCGACACCACGCGAGGCGGATATCTTTGAGCTCTCGCAACATCGCTCGGGCGGCATCTTCATCGTGGGCTAGAAGAGTGACAACTTC
>JAJEBG010000054.1 GCA_022824005.1 Paracoccaceae bacterium | reverse complement strand
AAACTCGGTACCACCAACAAACGCGCCAAGTTGTGCCATGGAATTGGCTGTAGTTGGTTTCGTATACCAATAGCCCATCGCCAGATAATTACTGGGATCGTCGGCCGCCGTTTCGTTGTCCCAAGATATCAGGACATTTGCTTCAGAGCGGCGATCGTTGTCTCGTTTTTCAAGGGGATGGCTCTTGAAAGTCCTTCCCTCCTCACCAGGAAGAAGACTTTCGGAGCTTTGTTCACCTTTTAAATTATCTAGCAAATTGAATGCAACGACTTTATTATTGCTATCATCTAGGATTTCCATATCAAAATCAGCTAGTCTGTCTACTCTCGAATTGCCAGTGCCCTTCTCGAATTCTGGCATGACGGAGGTCATATAACCTTCTGACGAAGCCTGCGTGAGGTATCGAGCCACTGCGTTATTATCTTTGTCCTCCTCGACGTAAAGAGAGGTCATCGCCATTTTCGCCGCACGTTCCGAAGCCTTATGTCCAGCCTCTGAATCGACTGTTGGGGGTGGGGCGGGTGGTGGATCATCACCGCCACAAGCAAAAAGTATCATACCTAAACCAGCAACTATGAATGCCTTCCTCATGGTGGTCTCCTTGTTCAATCAACTTTGACGATTTAAAAAATTTCTACAAAAATATCAATTCTAGCTGCATTTAACAATCACTATATTGGATATTCTGTTAGCGGATGCTGATTTGATGATTGATTTCATTTTCCTTTGAATGGATGTCGAAGGAGAATTCGCAAGACCCTCTAATGGATCAATCATCGGTCATATCTTCTGATCAATTAGAGCTCATAATCAACTGTGCACTTCCTTTATCGTAATTCATGGTCTCTGATTTGTCATCAACTTGAAGCCACCAAGTCCCACAAAAAATATCCTCTCCAGTCCAGGCAGGGCTGATTTCATTGCGTTGCACCATCTTTGTCACGCCGACATCTTGCGATCATCATCACTTCCAATTTGTCTTGTTGTTGGGCACGTGGCTTTGAGGAGGTGTTGTGGTCAATCAAAGCCAAGAAGGGATTCGATCCCGACTGATGATTTCATCAATTGACGGGCGTTTCCGCACGATAGAATACGCATCTGATTGAATGAGAACTTCGGGAGTCAAAGGTCTGGTATTGTACTCTGATGCCATCACGGAGCCGTAGGCACCCGCGGCTTCAATAACCATGAGATCATTCGGCTTGATGATGGGCATGGAGCGATGAACAGCAAAGGTATCAGCGCTTTCACAAACCGGGCCCACAATATCATACAGGCGCTTCTTTTCGTTTAGCGAGGGTTGGCTGACATGGGTGATCCGATGATAAGCATCATATAAGGCCGGTCGGAGGAGGTCATTCATGGCGGCATCAAGAATGGCGAACTCTCGGCCGTTGCCCGATTTGACATAAAGGACCCGGGTGAGCAATACGCCAGCGGGTCCGGCAATGTGGCGGCCCGGCTCAATGATAATTTGACAATCAATGTCAGCCACAAATTCCTTGAGTAAAGCCCCATATTCTGCCAGCGATGGAGGTGTGTCATCGGACTTGTATGGAATACCCAGTCCCCCACCAACATCAAGACGTTTGAGCGGATGTCCTTCGCCACGCAACATCTTGAAGAGATCGCAGGCGGTGCGGAAAGCATCACGATAGGGCGCAAGGTCGGTGAGTTGGGAGCCAATATGCAGGGCCAAACCCGTTGTTTTGATATGCGAAAGATGTGACGCATGGCGATAGATGTCACGAATACGGGAAATCGGCACACCAAATTTGTTTTCCGACTTGCCGGTGGAAATCTTTTCATGTGTCTTGGCATCGATGTCAGGATTGACGCGCACTGCGATCGGGGCCTGAAGATCAAGAGATTGTGCCACCTCATTTAGGGAGGTGATTTCGGGTTCGCTTTCGACATTGATTTGGCAGACCTCGGCTTCTAGCGCCAATCGCAACTCATCTTTGGTTTTACCCACGCCGGCAAAGACAATTTTGTGGCCGGGCGCTCCGGCGTGAAGAGCGCGAGAAATCTCGCCTCCTGAAACGGCATCAAACCCTGAACCGAGATCGGCGAGACATTTTAACACCGCTTGGTTGGAGTTGGCCTTGATGGCAAAACAGATCATGTGATCAAGACCGTGAAGCGCGGTTTGGAATTCTTGGTAATGCCTCTTTAGCGCCCCACTCGAATAGGCATAAACCGGTGTGCCCACTTCATCTCCGATGCGCCGCAAAGCCACTTCTTCAAGATAAAGGTCGCCATTTTTGTAGGTCAACATGGTTGATGATCCAAAGCGAAAGAGAATGGAGTGACAGAGATGTTATTGAACTTCTATTGTCTGCGTGAGCGTCTCTTCCGATATCTCCGAGTCCGGTGGTGGAAGAGGGTCACCTTTGATGCCACATGACGTCAAAAGAAGGAGGAAGGTTAGGATTAGAGTGACCCTCATGTCAACGTCTCCCGCCAAATAGCGATCTGCTCTCGCACTCGAGCTGGGGCCGTACCGCCATAGCTGATTCGTGATTTTACCGAGTTCTCGGGACTCAAAACCCCTTGGGCCTCTTCAGTGAAACCGCCATAGATTTTCCTGAGGTCGGCCAGAGGAAGTTCACTGAGCGCGAGTCTTTTCTTATCCGCAAGTTTAACAACATCGCTCACCACAATATGGGCCTCTCGGAACGGCATATTGACCTCTCGGACCAACCAGTCGGCAAGGTCAGTCGCGGTCGAGAACCCATTTGCGGCCGCTTGTCGCAAGTTTTCCTTAATGGGCGTGAGATTTTGTAACATGCCATTTATCACCGCAAGAGACAATTCAAGATTGTCGGCTCCGTCAAAAGTTTGTTCTTTGTCTTCCTGCAAATCTTTTGAATAGGCCAATGGCAAACCCTTGAGGATGGTCAAGAGAGCGATGAAGGAACCGGTGATTCGACCCGTTTTGGCGCGCACCAATTCGGCTCCGTCCGGATTGCGTTTTTGCGGCATGATGGAAGACCCTGTGGTAAAGGCATCATTGAGACGGATAAATTGGTAAGGATCGGAGCACCACAAGACGATCTCATCGGCGAGGCGTGAGAGATGCATGGACGTGATGGCGGCGGCGGAGAGATATTCAAGGGCAAAGTCTCGGTCACTCACCGCATCAATTGAGTTGGCCATGGGTCGGTCAAAGGACAGACTTTGTGCGGTGTGGTCTCTGTTGATGGGAAACGATGTCCCGGCAAGGGCCGCGGCCCCTAGAGGGCATTCATTCATTCGCTGGCGTGCGTCCCGAAACCTTCCCCAATCCCGTCCAAGCATTTCGACATACGCCATCATGTGATGCCCCCAAGTGATGGGTTGCGCTGTTTGAAGATGGGTGAGGCCCGGCATGACTATGTCAATACCCGACTCGGCTTGGTCAAGGAGAGTCAGAATGAGGGCTTGAATGGCGTCGATGGCAAGATCACAACGCTCCCGTGTCCATAGCCGAAAATCTGTGACCACCTGATCGTTGCGACTTCGGGCGGTGTGCAAGCGACCGGCCGCCGCGCCAATCAATTCATGCAGGCGGAACTCAACATTCATATGAATATCTTCCAGACTCGCCTTGAACTCGAATTGACCCCTCTTCATTTCCTCTTGAATTTGCTGGAGACCTTGCTTGATTTGGCTTGCATCACGTGAGGAAATAATGCCTTCTTGCGCCAGCATGTCGACATGTGCGAGGGAGCCTTCAATGTCTTGCCGCCATAACCGCTTATCAAAGCCCACCGACACATTGATGGCATCAAGAGTTTCTGATGATGCTCCGTCAAAACGGCCGGATAGAGATCTTCGTTTAGAATTAGCTTCGGTCATTCAATGCATCATCCATCGCCGCCATCAATGGCGCTGTCGGTTATTCGGCGTGAAACGATGGCACCAAAGGGTGACCTTTCTCGTCCAGCCTCGATGTCTCTTGTCGTATACGCTTGCGCTGATAGGTGCAATGTGGGCCGCCGAAGTGACGGGCTCAGATCAGACATCTGACCATAAAGTAAAAAGCGTTCTGCGCCAACTCATCGTCCATGACGAGCCGCTCTCTCTCTCCCTGCCGCCGATGCTGAATGAGATGGGCAAGGAAGAAGCTTTAAGCGAGCATTTTGGCGCCGTGCTGGTGGTCAATTTCTGGGCCACCTGGTGCGCCCCTTGCCGGCGGGAAATGCCCTCGCTCCATCGCCTTCAAGAAAAATTTTCCCCCAATGATGTCAAAGTCATCGCCATAGCGGTCGGTCGACACAAACAAGAGAAAATCCAATCATTTCTTACCAGCATCGGAGCTGAAGGCTTGATGATTCGTTTAGATCCAAAATTGCAAGTATCGGCAGCACTCCGTGTGCGGGGCTTGCCCGCCACATTGCTGCTTGATCGGCAAGGGAGAGAGGTGGCCCGCCTCATTGGTGATGCCGAGTGGGACGCTGACGAGGTGGTAGAATGGCTCAAAGAGATGTCGCATGTGAAATGATCCTTTGCTGCGGTGCAGCATTTTAGTCTTGCGGTTTAATCAACCATCCCCACATATAGGGGAATGGGGTTCTAATCCAAGGAGACAGAATCCCTCAAAACACAACACCAATGGTGAGGAAAAATTATGACAGAAGTCGTTATCGCCTCGGCGGCACGGACCGGAGTCGGAAACTTCAGTGGCTCCCTCTCCACAACGCCAGCGCACCTTTTGGGTGCCACCGTGATCAAGGAAGTGGTCAAGCGGGCAGGTATTGAGAAAGCCGAGGTCGACGAGACCATTCTTGGTCAAGTCTTGTCTGCGGGACAAGGACAGAATCCGGCGCGGCAAGCCCATATCGAAGCTGGCTTACCCGAAGAGAGTTCAGCTTGGGGTATTAACCAAGTCTGCGGCTCTGGACTGCGCGCCGTCGCTATCGGTGCCCAACATATATCACTTGGTGATGCCAGTATTGTCGTTGCCGGTGGACAAGAAAATATGAGCCTATCTCCCCATGTCGCGCCATTGAGAAGTGGCAAGAAAATGGGGGATGTCAAATTCCAAGATTCAATGATTGTCGACGGATTGTGGGACGCTTTCGGCTCTTATCATATGGGCACGACGGCTGAAAATGTGGCGCGACAATGGCAAATCACCCGTCAGCAACAGGATGAGTTTGCCCTCGCCTCTCAGCACAAGGCCGATTCGGCCAAAAAAGCCGGAAAATTCAAGGATGAAATCACGCCCGTCACCATCTCATCCCGTCGTGGTGATTCGATCTTCGAAGAGGATGAATATATCCGCGCCGATGCCGCCATTGATAAATTAACAAAATTGCGACCGGCCTTTGACCCCGAAGGCACCGTCACCGCCGGCAACGCGTCGGGAATCAATGATGGCGCGGCCGCCGTCCTGATCATGCATGAAAAGGATGCTGAGAAGCGCGGAATTGAACCGATGGCCCGTATCGTCTCTTATGCCACCGTTGGCGTCGACCCGTCAGTCATGGGTGTGGGCCCGATCAAAGCGTCAAAGAAAGCCCTTGAAAAAGCGGGATGGTCAGCATCGGACCTTGATTTGGTCGAAGCCAACGAAGCCTTCGCGGCGCAGGCTTGCGCCGTCAACAAGGATATGGATTGGGACCCAGACATTGTGAATGTCAATGGCGGCGCGATCGCTATTGGGCATCCCATTGGGGCGTCTGGTTGCCGTATTCTCAACACATTGCTGTTCGAGATGAAACGCCGTGATGCCAAAAAAGCGCTTGCGACCTTGTGTATCGGCGGCGGCATGGGCGTGGCCATGTGCGTGGCGCGCGATTGAATAAGCCTCAAGAAAAGGAAGATCACGATGAGCAGAAATGTCTTTGTCACCGGCGGGACACGCGGCATTGGTGCCGCCATCGCCAAGCGAATGTTGAAATCAGGCTATCGGGTGGCGGCGAGTTTCGCTGGCAACCAGGAAGCGGCTTCAGCATTTGAAGAGGAAACCGGCATCAGGACCTTCAAATGGTCGGTCGCCGATTATACTGCCTGTGGAGAGGGTCTCCAAGAGGCCGAAGCGGCCATCGGGGCTATTGACATTCTTGTCAACAATGCCGGCATCACGCGAGATGGCATGTTTCACAGATTGACCCCTGAAAAATGGCACCAAGTGATTGAGACCAATCTCAACGGCGTCTTCAACATGACCCACCATGTCTGGCCGGGCATGCGCGAACGTCGGTTCGGGCGAATCATCAATATTTCATCGGTCAATGGACAAAAGGGGCAAATGGGCCAAACCAACTACGCGGCGGCGAAAGCTGGCGAGATTGGCTTTACCAAAGCCCTTGCTCAAGAAGGCGCTCGTGTCGGCATCACCGTTAACGCGATTTGTCCCGGATATATCGGCACGGAAATGGTCATGGCGGTTCCTGAGAAAACCCGTGATTCTATCATTGCACAAATTCCTGTGGGCCGCCTCGGTGAAGCCGAAGAAATCGCCCGTTGTGTTGAATTTCTGGCCTCCGACGATGCTGGCTTCATTACCGGGTCGACATTGAGTGCCAATGGCGGCCAATATATGGTTTGAGAATGGAGAGATTTAATCTGTGGAGTGATTGACCGCCCCGTATTTTATCGAAATGGTTTTCATCGCAACGGGAAGGATCAGGCCTGACAGTGGGCGAGGCCACCCACCTCCCTTTGAGAAAGGCTTTCGTCCTCTGCTCCCTTCATTTAAGGCCCAAACGGGGACGGAAAAAAGAGTTCAGGCCATCCTTCAATGAAGGGGCGGCTTGGTCAAAAATATCCGACGCTTATTTGATGAACGAGAGGCTGAAGCGGTTAGACATTCGCGGTGCGATGTCGTGGGTCTATCTGTCAAACAAAATCTTTTTTGAAACAGCACTGAGTTGGCTTTCGCCCTCGCAAAAAAAGTGAGACTTCAACAGACCTTGCGCGGTCGACAAGACATGGAACGGGGCGGCATGTGAGCCGCTTTCAGGCGGAGGGTTTATCCCCTCGCGAGTTGATTAATCTGCTCTTTGAGTTGGAGTTTGCGTTTCTTGAGTTCGGTGATGGCTAATGTATCCGATAGCGGATTTTGTTGTTTTCTCTCGACTTCACGGGAGAGATCTTCGTGCTGTTTGCGTAATTCTTCCAGATCAATATCCAGCGCCATTTTTGCTCCTTTGATTGAATTATTGTGGACACTCGTCCGCGTCCTCAAAGGTATAGAAAGGCGGGAGCCGATTCAAGATATTTTTTCTCTGACTTTGACATTCTCTCCGAACTCGTCCTCGTTATGAGGTCGACTTTATTTGGCCATTGAAGAGAAGAACGCCCTGTTTTTGAGGCCGAGATTATGGGTTTCATTAAGGAGCAAGAAACGGCGATGTCGCCCGTTTAGGTTAAGCCGAGCCCGTCTTAATCAATGCCAATCGAAGTTGGGATGGTCAAACGGCTTTGAGCGAATGCGATATGTTCCTGACAGATTAATTGACGAAGAATGGGCGATGCCAATTCAATGGCGTTGCGAGATCGTGAATTTCGTGTCGCTCCCAAGACATTTTGGTGCGGCCGCCCGCCGAATCATCTCCAGTAACGGGGGAGGATAAGTGGGGTGTTTGAACGAAGAGGAACGGTCGCGCCTTGACTCGGAGTTCCTACCCGACAAATTCGGACTCTCGTGTCGTTTCCTTAGTAGAGAGTGATGATCGCGGCCGTCATCCGTTTATCGGGCGGGCGCAGCGTCACCCACCAGAATTATCCGCGAAAATGGGACAGCATTCACCCCATTTTTAAAGGGGAATAGATTGTGGAATGGCATGGGGAAGTGCCTTCATTGAAATCATTAATGGCCGAACTCAAGATGAAGGGGGCATGTTCACTCGGCGGCGAGTCAAGAGCGGGCGTGGTGGTACCCATAGCGTCAATCTCCGCACGTCAGATGAAAACCCCACGCATAACTTGCTTGCCCAAAGCCACCGAACAATGTAGGCAGGCCACACCTGCGGGGTCTCGTTGTAAACGAAGTCTTGGGGGCCGTTCATGCCATTGGAATTTTCTGAATCATCTATGTTGGATTTTGGCCATCAATGGCTCAAGCGGGTTGAGGTCTCAAAACGGCACATCAATAGCAAAACTAGCGGGATGGAACGGCGAGCCTATTGACCCAAATGACCAACACTTACAGGGTCAAAGACCTCCTCACCCCTGAGGCCGTCTTGATCAAGCAACGTCCCCTCACCGACATTCAAGAACTTTTCCAAATTATTGGGGAGTTGGCGGCGACAGTTTATTGTCGAACGGATGTGTCATCAAAACACGCGTTGTCAGCGAAACAACTTTCTAAAGCACTGCAGAAACGCGCCGACCATTACCCAATTGGCACCGGCGGCGGGATTTTACTCCCTCATGGAAATGTCCGCAGCTTGAACCGTTTCGTGGCCGTATTTGTCAAATGGACGGTTAAGCAACAGATTGAAAAAATACCCGACGGCGCGCCCATTGATCTGATATTCGCGATGTTCGGCCCTCAAGATTCGACGCGCAGTGACTTAAAACTTTTGGTTTATATGGCACAAATTTTTTCAGACCATGATCTGCGCAACGAGTTGCGTGATAGCGAAAACTCTGACCAACTCTATCGCATCCTCACCAGTAACGATTTGCCCGTGAGCAACGTGCCCAAACCCTCTGCTTGACCACTCTTCCGTCTCACGAAATCAATGGTCAGGCGGTAATGAGGCAAGCCACGGATTCTTGCTCTTTCTCATTAACGCGGCATCTCCCCCAGAGGCGGTGGAGTCGATGCAAATATGCCGCTCCAAACACACATGCGCCCGATCGGGTAATCCCGTAATTAAGGGTATGATCGGTCCATCTCGCTGTGAAAGAGCCCGCGCCAAGTCACGCCCGATATCGGCGCTACCCCACCATATCACGCCGGAAAAACCATCCTTTCTTGTCAGTTCAGTAGGATCAATTCTTCCGCTCAACGTGATGGCCACTCCGCCCTGTTGCCGAACCAACTGCGCCTGTTTCTCAACGAGCTCTTGGCCTGGCCCCATACAGAGAAGAGGGTCTCGAGGCCATTCCGTCAAGTGGTTGATTTCTCCAGTCGGGCCCGGCAATGAGCATGTCGACAGCATCTCGGAAGGGCAACAAAAGGCCTCCTCAACGGCCCGATCGAACAGATTCGATGACATATCTTCATCCCAATCCGTGGCGGTTAAGGGCGGTGGCATGGCGTGGAAACGGGCCAGATAATGGGGGCCGCCCGCTTTAGGGCCTGTACCCGACAGGCCCTCGCCTCCAAAGGGTTGCGAGCCAACAACGGCTCCTATCTGGTTGCGATTGGCATAGAGATTGCCAGCATGCACCCGTTTTGTCACGTCGCGTATCCGGTCATCAATCCGTGACATTATGCCAAAGGTTAATCCGTATCCCGTCCTGTTGATGGCATGGATAACTGAGTCCAATTGCTCCGATTTGAATCTCGCCAGATGGAGGACAGGCCCAAAGACTTCCTGTGTGAGATCATGAATACCTTCCACTCGGATCAAGGTGGGTGCCACAAATGTCCCTGAATCTGGTGCATCATTGAGGGTATGGAGCAAACGACCATCAGTTCGGGCTTGTTCAATGTGGCGTTTGATGTCTTGGCGCGCACTTTCATCAATGACGGGCCCAACATCCGTACAGAGCCGCCATGGATGACCCATCTTGAGTGTATCCATCGCTCCAGAGAGCACCTCGGTCAGGTCATCTGCGATATCATCTTGGACATAAAGACAACGCAAAGCTGAACATCTTTGACCGGCTGATTGAAAAGCGCTTTCGGTAATCGCTTGGACGGCTTGCTCTAGGAGTGAGGTGCTATCGACAATCATCGCGTTCAATCCTCCCGTCTCGGCAATCAGTGGTGCGCCCGGCCTCAAAGACTGTGCCATCGTTTTTCGAATCGTGATGGCGGTTTGGGTTGAGCCCGTAAAGGCCACACCCCCGATGCGTGAATCAGACGTCAATAACGCGCCAACCTCACCGCTACCGGGCAGGTATTGCAAAGCCGAATGTGGCACCCCCGCTTGGTGAAACCATGAGACGGCGAGATCGCCAATCAGAGGCGTTTGTTCGGCCGGTTTTGCCACGACTGCATTGCCAGCAGCAAGCGCGGCACTGACCTGACCGACAAAGATGGCCAATGGAAAGTTCCACGGGCTGATACAGGCAAATATGCCCATCGGAGGCCGCTCTAGGGCATGGGCGGCATAGTATCTGAGAAAGTCAACCGCCTCGCGCCATTCAGCCACAGCGTCGGGCAGTGTCTTGCCCGCTTCACGCGCCAATAGAGCCAAAATCTGACCAAAATTTTCTTCAAAACTGGCCGCGACGCGATTGAGGATCATCGATCGCTCGTCCACTGACACGCGCCAAGGTTCGGCGTTTGCCAAGGCCAACTCAACGTCCAAAGCACTGGCCATCGCAACTTTGCCGACAATATCGTCGTGGTCGGCCGGGTTGATGATGGGCACTGGATCGCAGGGATTGGGATGGCCGACGAGTTGGGGCGAGACATTCCACTGATGGGAAGAAAACGGCGCCCGTTCCGCTTCAATCTTATCGAGAGTTGGCGGATGACTGAGATCAAACCCTTGGGAATTTTGCCGTTCGGGAGAAAATAGTGTGGGTCCTTTAGGCGGTCGATAATAGTCATCTTCAATCGTCTTAAAGGGATCGCGCACCAACCTCATCGGTGTATTGTCACGATCGGTAAATTGGTTCACAAAGCTAGAATTGGCGCCATTTTCGAGCAATCTTCGGACCAGATAGGGCAGAAGATCGCCATGCACGCCGACTGGCGCATAGATGCAGCATTCGGTGTCATTTGAGGAACGAAGGACATCATGAAGCCCTTCACCCATCCCGTGCAAACGTTGGAACTCGAAAGGGGTATGGTCACCAAAGAGGTGGAGAATGGCGGCCGCGGTATGCGCGTTATGAGTCGCGAATTGTGAATATATACGATCTGACATCGTCAACATTTTGCGGGCATTGGCGATATAGGAAATGTCGGTGGCCGCTTTGTGGGTAAAGACGGGGAAACCATCGACGCCCTCAACTTGGGAATGTTTAATCTCGGAATCCCAATAGGCCCCTTTCACCAATCGAACCATGATACGCCGATCAAGTTGATGGGCGAGGTGATAGAGAAAATCCAACACCGAACTCGCCCGTTGACCATAGGCTTGAACAACAACACCGAACCCGCTCCAACCCTCTAGTGATGAATCGGAGAGGACTTTTTGGATAACTTCAAGATAAAGCCCGAGGGTGCGGGCTTCCTCGGCGTCAACATTGATTCCCATTCCAGCCGACTTGGCCTGTTGAGCCAGCGATAGGAGGCGTGGGGCTAGGGTCTCCAAGACTTCTTCTTTTTGCGCCCATTCAAAACGCGGATGCAAGGCGGAGAGTTTGACAGAAATTCCAGGATTTTTGTGAATATCTTTGCCATCACAAACTGAAGACACCGCGTCGATGGCTTGCGCATAAGTCTGAAAATAGCGCCGAGCATCGGCGTCGTGACGCGCCGCTTCACCCAGCATATCATAACTATATTTGTATCCCTGTCTCTCCAAATTGGCCGCCTTCGCGATGGCCACCTCAATGGTTTCACCGAGGACAAACTGATGCCCCATCACTTTCATGGCAAATTTGATGGCGGCGCGGATAGACGACTGACTCATTCGGCGTAAGTTTCGTGCCAGATATCCCCTCGGCCCGGATGGGCGATCTTTCAGGATATTCGCGGTCAGCATCAGCGCTAGTGTCGACGCATTGACAAGGCGTGATGGCGATTGACTGCGATGCGATGTCCAATCGGCTGTTGAAACTTTATCTTTGATCAGCAAATCCATGGTTTGCGCATCGGGCACTCGCAGCAAGGCCTCAGACAGACACATTAATGCCAGACCTTCATCGGTCGCGAGACCGTATTCAGCTAGAAAATTCTCCATCATGCTTAAAGAGCCACCGTCGCGGACCTTTTGCACCAATTCAGCACCAAGATGGGAAATCTTTATTCGATCTTCCGCACTCAATTGCGCCTGTTGGATCAAGCGATTGATAGCCGTCGTTTCATCTTCATAAGTGGCATGGTCTACGAGTTGCCGAAGTTTTTTGACTTTATCCATTTTCAAACTCACCTCCCATATCGACCATTATATCAATTGAACTATATTAATTTGACCTGAATTGAGTTATTTTGTAGTTAATCGGACTAAATTATGGATTAAATTGATGCAAAGTGAACATTTTAAGTATGATCAATTTGATCAGAAAATTCTTCGTGTGCTGGCCGGTGATGGCCGAATTAGCATCACCGAATTGGCCGAGCGCATTGGATTGTCGAAATCGCCCACGCAAGCCAGGATGAGACGGCTTGAAGCTCAAGGCGTGATTACCGGCTATCATGCGACGGTTGATCCCATTCGCTTGGGACTTGATCATATTAGTTTCGTTGAAGTGAAATTGAAGGACACGCGGGAGTCGGCCTTGTCGCAATTCAATGAGGCGATTTCTCAAATTCCAGAAATTGAGCAGGCTCATCTCATCGCAGGAGACTTTGACTATCTCTTGAAGGTTCGGACTCGCAATATGAAGAGTTACCGTAAGATTCTCGCTGATAGCATCTCAACCTTGCCAAATGTCATGAGCACCTCAACCAATGTCGTAATGCAAGCAATTAAGGAGAACACCAGTACAAGTGCGATTTGATTCTCAATCAAGTTGCGTCATGTCACGAAATTTTGGGATGGTGTGAGATACCCGTATGCGGAAGTGACACTTTGGTCACTTGAATGTTTTCTTGATCGCAGAGATTGGCGAGGCAAAGTTGTGTTTGATCTGAATTGAAACTTGTCCAAAAATTCGACAGGGGCGACGAGCGTATCGGTCGTCGGATTAGTTAACACATGTATAAAATATAGGGGTATGAGGGTCTCTTTATGCCTCTCGTACGCAGAAACTTTCCGCTATTTTTCCACACAACCCATCGCCCCTATGGGGCCAAATCTCAACCTGCTACACTTAAACGGAATGGGGGTATATACACTTGGCAATCTGACACGGCGCAACGCAAGGCACCGACTGGAAATTGGAGGAGCGAA
>JAJEBG010000041.1 GCA_022824005.1 Paracoccaceae bacterium | reverse complement strand
AACGGTCTTACCTATTGGGGGGCTGCGGGTATTGGCCGGGGCACCATGACCGTGACCCCTGAGGGGGAGGATCCGTTTGAGGGTCCGATTGATTGGCATATGGTGTCGGGCGGTGTTGAGGGGAGTCTGTCGGGTGTGTCCTTGCTCCCGGAGGCCCGGTTGGTCTGGCATAGTGATGTTTTGTGGACCCGTACGACCTCGGAGCCTGTTGGCGATTTGCCAAGTCTTGGCGGCGAGACCACGCGGTTGCGTCTTGGTGTTGACGCCACCTGGCCGGAGCGTTCTTTGCTTGATGGTTTTGTCACCCCGGAGGTGGGTATGGGCATTCGGTATGATGGTGGTGATGCGGAAACCGGTTTTGGTTTGGAGGTGCACTCTGGTCTGCGTTGGCGTGATCCACAGAGTCATCTTGAGCTGAGCCTGACGGGGCGCACGCTTGCTGTTCATGACGATGGTGCCTTTAAGGATTGGGGTGTGCGTTTTGGTGTGTTCTGGGATCCACATCCGGCAACGAAGGAAGGGATGTCGGCGGCGTTTAGTTATGATCTTGGCGATGGAGCTGTCGATGGTGATGCCCTGCTTGGACCAGCGGTTTTTCCTGATCAACGCGCCAATGAAGGCGCAACGAGTTGGCAATCTGAAGTGGCTTATGGTGTCAGCCGTGGAGGGGGTATGGTTGGCTCGCCGTATGGTGGGATAGGAGGCACCTCAGCGGCCATTGATGAAGCCCGGGTGGGGTATCGGATTGAGCCGGACACACCGCAGGCCGAGAACATGCGTGTTGATGTCTGGACCGACTTGGTGGCCGAGAATGAAGAGCAGAGCGTTGGGGCCGGTTTGACATGGTCGTGGTGATCGGCGACAGGGCGTATGACACCGACGCCATTCGTTTTGGGGCGGTCCTTCCCGCTTGACGTTGATGTGTCGTAAAAGTGTTCAGGGCGGGTTTTAGTTTTGGTTATGAAAGGTGAGGAGCTTGTTAAGCCGTTAGTCAGCAAATGATTCGGTCGAATTGCCGCGCGATTCGCTCCGACGTTTCTTCCATCGCTTCGGCAAAAGTAGACTGCACCATATCGCCCCCTTGCAGACCGAATGCTCGATTAAGCAGTGAATTGGCATCGCCATCGATTTGATCATTATCTCGGGTCAACAACATGATGCCTTGAATATTGCGCCAAAACGACAGGTCACGAAAAAGTTCTTGGGCGATATCAGGGTTGATGAGACCCAAGCGGCCCGTTTCCGAGAATACCGTGCAAGCGTCGCGCTGCAAAATCTTTGGATGATTGAAGCCGTGCAACAATTGAAGGAATTGGGCAATAAATTCAGCATCTAAAATGCCCCCTTGGCGATATTTAATTGTGGGATTTTGGGGATTTTCCAATTCGAGACGAACCCGTTCACGCATAGATCGGATATCGTCTACAAGTTTCTTTCGGTCGCGCTTCTGCGTGAGGACTGAAGAGATGATCTTTTCTAATCGATTCCCCAAACGACCTTCTTGGTAAATCACCCGTGCCCTAGTCAGTGCTTGGTGTTCCCAAGTCCATGCATCATGATGATGATAATTCTCGAATCGTTCAATGGAGCAGGCAATCGGGCCAGATTTGCCGCTTGGCCTCAGCCTCATATCAACTTCATAGAGGCGACCTTCAGCTGTCGGTGCGGTAAGTCCATTGAGGAAACGGCGGCAAAGTTTGGCGTAATATTTCGTCGGTGCCAAGCTTTGGGCTCCGTCAGAGTTTTTAGCATTTTCTGCGTGTCGGTAAATGAATATCAAATCAAGGTCTGAGTTAATTGTCATCTCTTGGCTACCCAATCGTCCGCAGGCAATAATTGCCAATTGACCACCTTTGATCACGCCATGGTGGAAAGAAAAATCTGATTGGACATGTCGCATGAGCGAAGTCATGCAGACTTCGGCAATACCGCTCAAAGGAAGAGACGCTTGAATAGGCGTCATATCTCCCCGCAACATGTGAATGCCAATTTGAAACTTGCGGTTGCGTGCCCATCGCCGTTGGGAATCAAGCAAGGATTGAAAATCGGGCTCATCACCGCCCTCTGTATGAATGAGGTCAGCGAGATCTTGGCGCATCTGGTTGGGACGAAATTCCCTTTCATAGAAAAGGCGCACAAGCCCGCGACGAGCCATTTCAGAAATTTCCGGTTCCAATTCGAGGTCAAGGGACGGATCAAGCTGCTGGAAATCGCTTTGAAGGACACCTTCAATCAGGCTCGGCTGCTGACTGAGCCAATGGGCTAATTTGGGGGCATTGCCCATAATTTCAGCGATATGGCGAAGCAAACTCGGCTCGGCCGCCATGGCGGAGAACAAATTGATGCTGCGCGACAGACGCGACAGCAAGTCACCAAATCTTTCCAATGTTAAATTGGGATTTTCGGTCGCCGCGAAGGCCTTGAGCAATGGATCAATCATGTCGCTGAGCAAGGCACGTGAGAGTTGGGTTTGAGTGGCACGGATTTGGCCATTAATCCACCGTTGAACTTGTTGGTAGACCTTGTCAGCATCGTCGAACTTGAGTTCTCGGAGCATGTCAATCACTAAATTTTTGGCCTCTTTGTCTTCAAAGTCGAGAGCGATATTTTGACGGTGTAGAGGCGTGTCCTCAAACATGTGGCTATAATGAGACTCGACAAGATGGAGGTTTGAGAGGAGTTCAGTTTCAAAGTCTTCGACGCTGTTATAGCCAAGAAAAACTGACAAATGGTGGACTCCAGATTGATCGCTTGGCACATTATGGGTCTGATGATCATTGATCATCTGAATACGGTGCTCCACGCGACGAAGAAACTGGTAGGCCTTCTGGAGATCGGTGGCGGCATGGGCTGAAATTCGATTGGCTTTGGCGAGTCGCTCTAGCATATCAAGCGTACCCCGTCCTCTGATCGTGAGATTTTGGCCGCCCCAGATCAACTGGCGCGTTTGGGTAAGAAATTCAATTTCCCGAATACCGCCGCGACCAAGTTTGACGTTATGTCCTTGGACTGAAATGGCCCCACTCCCCTTATGCGCATTGATTTTTTGCTTGATGGCCTGAATGTCTCGCAGGGCGGGAAAATCAAGATTTCTCCGCCAAACAAATTCCAAATTGTCAGATATAAATCTCTCTCCAGCGTCAAGGTCACCGGCCACAGGCCGGGCCTTGATCATGGCGGCACGTTCCCACGTCTGCGCGAGGGTCTGATAATATCTTTTGGCACGAAGTACCGAGACGGCGGGCGGAGTGGTATTGGGGTCGGGTCGGAGCCGCAGATCGACTCGGAAGACATAGCCGTCAGAGGTTCGCTTGGCCATCATGCTGACAAGATTGCGGGCCATTTGAGAGTAGATTCTCTGATGATGGCCCGCCTCAATACACGGCGCGTCACCCTCAAAGAATATGATGACATCAACGTCACTCGAAAAATTTAACTCATGGGCCCCGAGCTTTCCCATGCCGAGGACAAATAATCCCGAACCCAGAGCCGGATTTGATACGTCTTGGAGAGTGACCTTTCCACGGTCGTGAAGTTCGCGCAGCAAGTGAAGGCATGACAAATGAAGCGTTGAGGACGCTAACTCACTCAACCATCCCGTGACCGTCATCACTGGATAATGCAGCCCAATATCGGCGATAGCGGCACTTGTGGCCACGATCGTTTTGGCATGCCGCATCCGTGCCATCAAATCGGTGCGGGTTTCGTGACCGAGTGGGCTCAAGTTCTTCAAGTCTTGAAGGCAAGCGTTGACAACATGGTCAGGACCATCGCAGAAAATATTGAACAGGAGGTCTGGATTAGAAAGGAGATTGTGACTGAGATAAGGGCTATTGCCAAAGACGCCATCGAGGCATGACTTGACGAGTTTGTTGTCTTTGGCGGACTGGATAAACGATTTAACTTGAGGAAGCGGGCAATCTTCCGCAAGTTGGCTCCATTGTGTCCAGCGGGAGTCCAAACTCTGACCGTCGGCCGGCAGAGGAAATTTGACGTCCCGATTTGACCAAGTTTTTGCCCATCTCGTCATGACCTGCCTCTCTACATTTGGGGATTGCGGCCGCGTTGTCGACAATGGGCCGCAACTCATCATCAATCAATATGCCGTATATAAATGGTTCGAGTCACTCAATAAGTGGATTCCTTCAAGAATTTTGCCATAGTCTGTCGCAAAGTAAGCCAGAACTAAATTGTGGAAAAGTGAAAACCTGATCGAATTAGCAAGGGGTTTCTCTGGTGAGCCCCGGCAATGCTGACGTCTAGGGAAGAGTGGCAAGGGAGCGCCATTCTACATCGATGAGGGGAGACTCCTGATCATCGCCGGTCGCCACCTGAACTGGCCTAACACGAGGTGATATTCAGGCACAGCATCAATCGAGATATGTTTTTCATTCTGCTTGCAAGTTATAGAAAAATAATCAAAAATTAGGGCTTAGTGCATATTGATTTATAGCAGCGAACGACGGAGAGCAGAATGTCAGATCCTTATCGAATACTTGTGGTTGACGATGAAGTCGATGTGGAACCTCTCGTTCTTCAGCGCATGCGTCGGGAAATCAGAAAGAAAGTGTATGAATTTCGATTCGCGCTCAATGGTGTCGAAGCCCTTGAGATTCTTAACGAAGACGATTCCATTGATATGGTTCTCTCTGACATCAATATGCCTGAAATGGACGGTCTTACACTTCTTCAACAAATTCCCTCGGTAAATCCCAATATTCGGTCTGTGATTGTCTCGGCCTATGGCGATATGAAGAATATTCGCACCGCGATGAACCGAGGGGCCTTCGATTTTGTCACCAAACCAATTGATTTTGATGATCTCCGCCTCACCATCGACCGAACCGTTAAACATTTGAAAATGTGGCGAGAGGCTCTGCAAGCCCGTGATCGTTTAATCTCAATTCAGAATGAACTCGGTCTTGCCAATGAGATGCAGCAGACCATCTTGCCACGAGAATTTCCACAAAGCGAATCCTTCGAAATCTATGGTGCCATGGAACCCGCTAGGGATGTCGGCGGAGATTTTTTTGATATTATTCGCCTCACTGACAAAGAGAGAGGAATTTCGGTCGCAGATGTATCGGATAAGGGAGTCTTGGCGGCGATGTTTATGATGTCAAGCCGCACACTGATGAAAGGCTCGGCGATTGGGGCCATGAACCCATCGGGAGTTCTGCGTGAAGTCAATGACTTGTTGGTCGCCGAAAACAATTCGGCGATGTTTGTGACAGTTTGTTACGCCATCTACAACCACGAGACTGGTGAACTCGTTTACGCCAATGGCGGCCATAATGCGCCGTTGCTAATCCGAGCTAATGGGGAGGTAAGTTATCTAGAGATGCCTCCTGGATTTGCCCTTGGAATTGTTCCGGACGCTCAATTTTCGAGTGAGTCAATTCAGCTTTCCAAAGGTGACATCGTGCTATTTTATACCGATGGTGTCACAGAAGCGACGAATGAGACTGGCGAGCTTTTTGGTGAAGAGCGATTGGCAAAGCTCGGTTCAAGCCTTCTGGGTCTTGACTCCAAGGCAATTTGTGAAACCGTTTTGAATAAAGTTCATGAATTTGCTGGTGAAGCGCCGCAAGCCGACGACATCACCACGGTCGTCTTGAAACGGAAATAAAAAGGTGGATAACAATCTATCAATTCGCGTCAGTGGTCATGGTGACCAATGGGACCGTATTGCCCAAGAGGTTGAAAAATTTGGTGAATCGCAGGACTGGACACCAGAAATTGCATTTACCATTCGTTTAATCCTTGAAGAATTGATTCTGAACGCCGTCGACTACGGCACTGACGACCAATCCACAGAGGTCAGTTTAGATCTTTTGTCAGAAGCCGATTCAATTCAAATTGAGTTAAGGGATAACGGAAAAGCTTTTAATCCTCTTGAGGATGCGCCTGAGCCTGATTTTGAGACTCCCGTGGCTAATCGTCGCCTCGGTGGGCTCGGAGTCCATCTTGTGAAACATCTCTCCGATAAAGTGAGTTATCGACATAGTGATGGCCAGAATATCTTGACCATTGTCAAGCGACGTGAGGGTTCATGATTTTGATGCATGGGTTTCATGCAATAAAGATTTTGGTCATTCTGATGGTGACCTTCACCCTTGTTTCAGGTGACACGATTCGGGCGCAAACCGAAAGACCAACCATCGTTCGCTTCGGGCAATCGGCGGCTTTCACCGGACCCGCAGGTGAGATTGGCAAAGAATTTAGGCTCGGAATTGAAGCGGCTATTTTGGAGGCCAATACCAAAAAAACGGTTCCTAGGGCAAGGTTCTCATTGGTTTATTACGATGATGGTTATGAGCCTGATCGTGCCATCCAAAATACCCGACGCCTGATTCAGGACAATAAAGTATTTGCCCTGATTGGTGGGGTCGGTACTCCAACATCAAGAGCCGCCCTGCCGATCGCTGTTGAGGCCAATGTCCCTTTTATTGCCCCCTTCACCGGTGCCGATTTTCTTCGCCAAGCCGGAGCGGCGAGACATGCCGTCAATTTTCGTGCCTCATATCGACAAGAAATTAACGAAATGGTTGACCGCATGTTTGACGAGAGATTGATCTCCCGTATTGGCGTTCTCTACCAGAATGACTCCTTTGGGAAGACGGGCTTTGAAGATGTCAAGGCATCATTATCCCGTTATGGTTTGGCACCCGTGGCCTCCGGCAGCTATGAGCGAAACACCACAGCTGTGAAAACCGCCGTTATTGATATCTCTCTCGCCGAGCCAGAGGCGGTGATTGTTATCGGTGCTTACAAGCCGGCGGCCGCTGCCATCAAATGGTCTCATGAAATCGGATTTGACCCTCTGTTCTTCAATATTTCGTTTATAGGAAGCCAAGCCCTTCAACGTGAGCTTGGTAAAGGTGATTATGACGTCTTTATGACACAGATTCTTCCCGACTACCGATCAGATGACTTGCAATTGGCCAAAGATTATCGCCAATCACTTGAGGAGGTTTGGCCTGGCTCAATTCCCAATTATGTATCTTTTGAGGGCTACGCGGCCGGCCGAATGGCCATCGCGGCCGTCGCAAGATGTGAAGACAATATTCAACCCGCATGCGTGCTTAAGCAGTTTTCGGGGCCGACTATTTTCGACATTGGTGGGTTGGAACTTTCATTCGGACCTGATGACAATCAGGGGTCAGACCGTGTTTACCTGACCGTTCTTGATCCGAATGGCGAGTTTATGCCGACCAACACCGTGGCGAAGGGTCAAATGCAGTGAAGAAGCTTCTACATTGGCTATTAGAACTTCGTTCACGAATTTCGACTTATTTCTATTCGGCCGTGGGCCTCGCCGCCCTGTCGACTTTGATGATGATAGTCGTCGCTTCACAATCCTTTGACCGAATCAGTCTCTCACAGCAGCAGATCAGCTCCAACAGTCTTCCGGCCATGGTATCGGTCATCCGCATCGCCAAACTGAGTAGTGACCTTGTCGCGGCGACACCTAAACTTGTTGCGGCCAATTCAACCCTTGAAGTCAATACCCTGTCAGAAGAAACACAAAAACTTCGGGCTGAACTGGAGCAACAACTCTCTTTTCTTCGAAGTTTTGAGCAGGCCATCGCGGCCACGGAATTTTCTCAACTGGCTTTCCAGCTCAATGCCTTGGTCCAGAATGTTGAAACTTCAATGTTGAACCTCTTTGATTTGCGGAGTCAACTGGCGCGGCATCGGGAAAAGTTATCCATCATTGAGACTCAAATCAGGCGGACGATTATCCCATTAACCGATGACCAGTTTTTCTATCTGGTCACGGGTCGAACGGAATTGGGTCAAGCCCCCGATCCTGCTGACGTTCATTTTACAGTCAATGAGGTCAATCAATATCGCAATATTTCTGTCCTAGAGCAGCAATCAAATAATGCTCTGCAATATCTTGCGAGTGCCGGTGTCGTCACCGATAGGGCGTTACTCAAGGTGCGCAGTGAACTCTTTGATTCCACCGTCGCGACGATGCGTCGCAATATAGAAAGGATTGATGATCAAAGAATCAAAGACCAAATCATTCCGTCCATTGAATCTTTGATTCTGCTCGGCGCGGGCGAATCCAACGGATTTATTCTCAAAGAACAGGAACTCAAACTTCTTGATGATTTATTTGAATTTGTCGCCGATAGCCGCATCCTTTCCTCTCGATTGGCCTCTGATGCCGAAAAATTAGTCACCGCTGTGCGTGACCAAGCCTCCCTTGATGCTGAGGAAACATTCGATGTCATTGCGACGTCACGAACGCTCATCATATCGATTGGTATCGCTGGCGTTATTGGCGCGGTAACGATTGTTTGGCTGCTGATAGGCCGATCGCTCTTGCCGAGATTGCGGTATCTTTCAGAGCGTATGCGAAGTATGGGCGAGGGCGAACTTGACGACCCTGTCGAGATGGTGGGTAAAGACGAAATTACCGATATGGCTTCGGCTCTTGAAATCTTCAGAAAAAGTGCGCTCGATGCCCGTCGGCTCAATATCGTCGAACAATTGTCAAAAGACCTGCTGGTCAAGAATCGTGAAATGCAGGTCGTGCTCGATAAACTCAAGTCGGCGCAGTCTCAAATTGTGATGCGCGAAAAATTGGCGGCTCTCGGTGAACTCACCGCGGGTGTGGCGCATGAGATCAAGAACCCTCTCAACTTTGTGACCAATTTCTCTGATTCTTCCAAAGAACTGATTGAAGAACTTGGCGAGATCATGGCGGACTCTGAAATGGACGAGAAGGAGCGCGAGGAAGAGATCGAAAGTATCTGCAAAATGCTTTCGGATAATGTGATGCGTATCCGCGAGCATGGGGGCCGTGCGGTGCGTATTGTCAATGATATGTTGCGCATGGGAAGAGGAGGGGGTCATGCACAGGAAACAAATATCAACCAACTTGTTGAACAGCACGCAAAATTGGCTTTCCATGGGGCCCGTGCTTCAACTGAGGGCTTTCAGATCAAGTTGGAATTTGATTTAAAGGACGATGTCGGCGAGATTGAAGTGGTCTCACAAGATATCGGGCGCGTCATTCTCAATATTGTGGGCAATTCATGTTATGCCACGCATAAGAAGCGTCTCAAATTTCAGGAAGAGGCTGAGGATGGTGTGCCCATTGAATATATTCCATTCCTCAAAGTGTCCACGGAAAAGCAAGATGATTTGGTGTTGGTGACCATCCGCGACAATGGCAGCGGCATTCCCGATGATCTCCGCGAGAAAATCTTCAATCCATTTTTTACCACCAAACCCACGGATGAAGGAACGGGACTAGGGCTCGCGCTTTGCAACGACATCGTGCAGAAACATGGGGGTAAAATCACCGTCGATTCGAGCGAAGGTGAATATACGCAAATGACGATATCGATTCCGGAAAATGCCGGTAAAATTCTCGCCGAATCGGACGATTCTGGCGAGGATGACGAGGCCGCAGAAGCCGCCTGAATGCTTCGGCCACGCGTATCAAGGAACGTCCTTTAATCCCCATTGACCGATGTTGATTCGCATATGTGGTCGCGCCGGCACATCGCCAGCAGAGACGTTGTGAATTGAGTGATGACGTTGAAACTCTCCGACGTGATGACGGGAAGGAGCCTTTATTAACGTTTTGTTCATAAGGCTCACGACCAACCCATTCACCTTTCCGCCTCAGTTAAATTTCCTCTTGCCATTGCATGACGAAATCTCATCTTCATCAACCAGCTGTGTCTCAATGCGTGCTCGCATCAATCAACTTAGAATTGAATCCGTGTCAGAGGGTTTTGGCACAACTCGTCTTGAACCTATGCACTCTCTTTCCCTAGCCCCATGTGAGTCTGAGATTAAAAGAAATTTAAGTGAGGGGTTGGGCGGACGGAGACCGCCAAGTCGGAGATGATCTTGGCGGAATTTTCCGATTAACAGTCTCGCTCCAGAACCCCTATTCCCCACTCAACTATCAAAGTGAGTGTACGGGATGCAAACCCAAGAGACCGAAACCGGTCTCAGAGGAAAGGGGACATCGGTTAGCTAAGGACGGAGACCGCTTGAGCCCGAGATTCATGTATCGGGATAATCTTATCAAATCCGCTGATCTTAAGCACTTCTTCAACTTGAGGGGGCAGGGTGCACAACGCTAACTTTGAACCTTTAGCATTGGCGGTTTTTGTAAGGAGCAAAATGGCCCTTAAACCGGCACTACTGATGTAGGCTAGATTTTCCAAGTCAAGCACGACAGCACATTTGCTGTCACCGACTTCTTCATTGACATTCTGCTCAAACTTGGACGCGCTGGTGCTGTCGAGACGCCCCGACACTTCAAAGCATAGAACATCACCTTCTTTCAGGCAGTTCAACTCCATTTCGTCAACCTCCGGTTCTTTGGCTCAAATTAGAGACGTACCGCCTCACTGGAAAGTCAATTGCCCTTCCGCAACAATTCTTGCTATACCATTCAAACAAACTTGGCAAGAAGTCAAATATTTATTCTCATCTATATGACTTTTTTGTCTTTTCCAATTTTCACAAAAACTGTTTTTCTATGGAGCCAACCAGCGAAGCGATGATTGACGCCCATCTTTCTTGTCCCACTCTATCTTCAATCAAGTCGTTGCGAATCTCCAGCAGCAATGTGGGAATCCCTTTGAGCTCGCCGTGTAAGGGTACCGAACGATGATCGTTGTGGTCGACCCGGTAGGGTTGATTCTCGCCGACATGGAGTCCACCAAGGGCCCTGAGATAGTTCAGACAGTGATTCCCTAATTCCACGTTTCGATCGAATAAAACACCGCAATGCCATGGTCGAGGATAGGGTTGGGCTCTCAATTGCGGTGTGAAACTATGGAGGCAGAGGAGGATTTTGGGGCGATGATATTTGATGAGATTGTTCAATGCGCGATGAAAAGGGAGGTAATAGGTCTGTAAACGTCTCTCACGTTCGCCATGAGATAGTCCCTGGTTTGCGGGGATACAGGTATTGTCGCTGTACTCAGGTATACATTCTGCGGAATGTACGGGTCTATTCAAGTCAACAACCAGCCGTGAGACTTGTCCCAAGATGGTGGGCAGACCGGTCGCGCGAAGCAAATTTCGAGCCGTGCCATCGATTCCAATATCCCAACCGATATGGCGATGGAGTTCACTCGGTGGCAATCCCATCTCATTGAGGTGAGAGGGTACATGCACGCCCGAATGTTCGGCGCACAAGAGGAATTTGGCGGAATTTTGCTTTGACTCCGAATTGAAGATTTCGAAGGTTGGATTGGGCACCATCAGTGATTGTTTCCGATTCATTAGGTCAGGCACGTGACAGGAAAGCGATTCTTAATTGAATTCAAGTGGGTTTGTCAGCCAAATTATTGGGATCATTTATCCAAAACTTACGTTTTTCTTCTTAGCACTCAACCAAGTAGGGGTTTTCTATTCTCTAAAGCCCTCGGCGCGTCTTTCCCCAGCCATCCTTGAATAATTTTCTGTAAGGCGACGCATTAATTTTAGCGAAGACGAGAAACTTTGAATGAACTCCTCTCACCTATTGAATACTATGCTTCGCCCCTCGAGGGGCGGAACTGACCAAGTTTATGGCTCCTTGATTTTTTGTTTGAATCAAGAGAATCGATTCCATCCTTGTTGTTGACCCAGTGCCACTCCCCGTGATAGAGAGACAGTCGCTAGTCGAGTGTCATTCGTCGCGTTTGAAAGGGCTTCAGTTGGACGAACTTCTGTCAGAATATTTGGCGGTATTCATCTTCCTCGCCGTCGCCCTCGGGCTTGGTGTGGTTTTTCTAGGAGCGGGAGCAATCGCGATATCTCGTCCCGACCCAGAGAAAGTGTCGGCCTATGAGTGTGGTTTCAACGCCTTTGATGATGCCCGAATGAAGTTTGATGTCCGTTTCTACCTGGTGGCGATTCTCTTTATCATCTTTGATCTCGAAGTCGCCTTTCTTTTTCCTTGGGCGGCCGCGTTCAAAGACATCGGGGCTTTTGGATTCTGGTCGATGATGGTTTTTTTGGCCGTGTTGACCGTCGGTTTTGTCTACGAGTGGAAAAAAGGCGCTTTGGAATGGGAGTAGAGACCGCCGAGGCGAATCAGACGGTGAATGAGACACCGGTCGGTAAAGCCTTGCAGGACAAAGGTTTCGTCCTGACTTCGATTGAAGATGTGGTCAGTTGGGCACGGACGGGGTCTCTGCATTGGATGACTTTCGGATTGGCTTGTTGTGCGGTTGAGATGATGCACACATCAATGCCACGCTATGACTTGGAGAGATTTGGAACGGCCCCACGGGCTTCCCCCCGCCAGTCTGACCTGATGATTGTCGCCGGAACCTTAACCAATAAGATGGCGCCAGCTTTGCGCAAAGTGTATGATCAAATGCCTGAACCTCGATATGTCATCTCAATGGGGTCATGTGCCAACGGCGGTGGCTATTACCATTACAGTTATTCTGTGGTGCGAGGTTGTGACCGAATCGTCCCTGTTGATGTCTACGTGCCGGGTTGTCCACCGACAGCCGAGGCACTCCTCTATGGCATCTTGCAGTTACAACGAAAGATTCGCCGCACCGGGACGATTGCCCGTTAGACGATGATGCCACCACCAGAGGCGAATTGTAAACTCGTTCAGCATTTAGGCGAGTGTAAGCGCGATGCCATCCTCAATATCGACACAAGTTTCAATGAAACGACGGTCACGGCCGTGGCGTCAAGCATTGTGAATCTGATTGAGTTTTTGAAACGCGACAGACAGTGTCGATTTACGACACTTATTGACATTACAGCGGTGGATTACCCCGGACGGGAGCGTCGATTTGATGTGATTTATCATTTTCTGTCTATGGCACTCAGACAGCGGCTGCGTGTCAAGGTTGGCATCCGTGAAGGTTCAGCGGTGCCCTCAATATTCGATATCCATGCCAGCGCCAACTGGTTCGAGCGGGAAGTCTTTGACATGTATGGCATCCAGTTTTCGGGGCATCCTGACTTACGACGCATTCTCACCGATTATGGTTTTGAGGGCCATCCCTTACGCAAAGATTTTCCACTGACCGGATTTACCGAACTGCGCTATGATGAAGAGCAGAAACGGGTTGTCTATCAACCCGTTAACTTGGTGCAGGAATTCCGCCAATTTGACTTCTTGAGCCCGTGGGAAGGGGCCGATCAAATTCGCGCTGACCGAGCCCACGAAAATGACGAATGAGATGGCACAAACGAGTGAAAAAGATACATTCCTAGACGCCTCGTTTGGTTGGAGAGTCAGGACGTGACAGACATGCGTCAAGATCATCAAAAAGAACGCACGTTCAATATTAATTTTGGCCCGCAACATCCGGCCGCGCACGGCGTTTTGCGACTCATTTTGGAACTTGATGGCGAGATTGTCGAGCGATGCGACCCGCATATCGGGTTGCTCCACCGAGGCACCGAAAAGTTAATGGAGAGCAAGACGTATTTGCAAAACCTGCCCTATTTTGATCGTCTTGACTATGTCGCGCCGATGAACCAAGAGCATGCTTGGTGTCTTGCCATAGAAAAACTGACGGCCACAGACATCCCCCGCCGCGCGTCTCTGATTCGAGTGCTCTATTCAGAGATGGGACGTATCCTAAGTCACTTGCTCAATGTGACCACGCAGGCGATGGATGTCGGCGCGTTAACGCCCCCTCTGTGGGGATTCGAAGAGCGCGAAAAGCTGATGGTCTTTTATGAGCGGGCGTGTGGAGCCCGGCTTCATGCCGCGTATTTCCGGCCCGGCGGCGTTCACCAAGATCTCCCACCTGAATTGATCGATGATATCAAGGCATGGTGTACTGAATTTCCGTCCCGACTTGACGACATCGATAATCTACTGACCGAGAATCGGATATTTAAACAACGCAATGTGGATATCGGAATCGTGACGCCCGAAGAGGCCGAAGAATGGGCTTTTTCAGGAGTGATGGTTCGTGGCTCTGGTATTGAATGGGATTTACGGCGAACGGAACCCTATGAGACCTATGATGAATTTGATTTTTTAATCCCCGTGGGTGTGAACGGTGACTGCTATGACCGATTTCTTTGTCGGATGGCCGAAATGCGGGAAAGCATCAAAATTATGGAACAAGCCATCGACGCGCTGCAGATGACTGATGGTGATGTTTTGGCTCGGGGCAAGATGACACCTCCAAGTCGAGCTGATATGAAAGAATCGATGGAAGCCCTCATCCACCACTTTAAGCTCTACACGGAGGGTTTTCGTGTGCCGCAAGGGGAGGTTTACGCTTGTGTCGAAGCGCCAAAGGGTGAATTTGGCATCTATTTGGTATCCGACGGCACCAACCGACCTTATAAGGCAAAAATTCGAGCCCCGGGTTTTCCTCATTTGCAGGCCATGGATCATTTGTGTTCGGGACATCTCTTGGCTGACGTCTCGGCGGTGCTCGGCTCACTTGATATTGTGTTTGGAGAAATTGACCGGTGACTGATGTTTTGAGGAGGGGTGAATGAGACGGAGATTTCATCCCGAGCAACCGGCGGGTTTTGCCTTCACTGCAGACAATCTTGAATGGGCAAAGCAACAAACCAAAAAGTATCCTGACGGTCGTCAAGCGTCAGCTATCATCCCGATCCTGATGCGGGCGCAAGAACAAGAAGGTTGGCTGAGTCGGCCCGCTGTTGAAACCTGTGCTGACCTTCTGGGGATAGCCCATATTCGTGCCTTTGAAGTCGCCACCTTTTATTCAATGTTTCATCTGCAACCGGTCGGGTCTGTCGCCCATATCCAAATTTGTGGAACCACCACATGCATGATTTGCGGCGCTGAAGAACTCGTCAATTTTTGCCGCAAGCGAATCGCTTCACAACCCGGTCACCTCTCCAAAGACGGTAAATTCTCATGGGAGGAGGTCGAATGTTTGGGGGCCTGTTGCAACGCACCGATGGCACAGATCGGCAAAGACTATTTTGAAGACTTGACGGTCACGAGCCTTGACAAAATCATTGATGAATTTGCTAAAGGAGATTTTCCGGAACCCGGTTCTCAAATGGGGCGATTTTCCTCGGAACCGTCCACCGGTTTGACAACATTAATTGATTGGCAATCAGACAATGTCACCAAGAACGCGGCGGTCGCTTTGGCGTTAGAGAAGGGTGACACAACGAGGAGAATTGATGGAACCAAATGACATTGATCATTTGGGATTTATTTCCGTCGAAAATAATCGTGTTATAAGGGCAAAAATCCGCCCTTTAATGAAATCAGAAATGCGCAAAGATGCTTGACGACAAAGACCGAATATTCACCAATTTGTATGGCCGCGACCTGTGTTCATTGCGAGGGGCCCAAGGCCGCGGTCATTGGCAAGACACCAAGAAACTGATGAACGAAGGGCCGGAATGGATTGTTGAACAGATAAAACAAAGCGGTCTCAGAGGCCGAGGGGGGGCTGGTTTTCCGACCGGATTGAAATGGAGTTTTATGCCCAAGCCTGATTCTTCTACCCCGCCGCGCTATTTGGTCGTCAATGCCGACGAATCAGAGCCGGGCACATGTAAAGATCGCGAGATTATGCGCCATGAGCCGCATAGTTTGTTGGAGGGGTGCCTTCTCGCGGGCTTTGCGATGCACACCACGGCCGCTTACATCTATATTCGCGGTGAATATGTCCGCGAGCGGGAACTCCTTCAGCGGGCTATTGATGAAGCCTATAGTGCGGGATTAATTGGTCGAAAAGCCGCCGGGTCTGATTACGACTTTGATATTTTTCTCCATCATGGGGCTGGTGCTTATATCTGTGGAGAGGAAACCGCTCTCCTTGAGAGTCTCGAAGGCAAAAAGGGGATGCCGAGGATGAAACCGCCTTTCCCTGCGGTTGCTGGTCTCTATGGCTGTCCCACAACGGTGAACAATGTTGAGACGATTGCTGTCGTCCCCACCATCTTGCGACGCGGCGCCCCGTGGTTTGCCGGTATTGGTCGAGCACGCAATTCGGGAACCAAAATCTTTGCCATCAGTGGTCATGTCAATCATCCCTGCGTTGTCGAGGAAGCGATGTCCATTCCCCTTCGGGAGTTAATCGACCGCCATTGTGGTGGGGTTCGAGGGGGATGGAAAAATTTGAAAGCGGTGATCCCCGGGGGCTCATCGGTGCCCTGTCTGCCCGCTGACATGTGTGATGACACGTTGATGGATTTTGACTGGCTAGCTGAGCACAAGAGTGGTCTTGGCACGGCGGCGGTGATTGTCATGGATCAATCGACCGATATTATCAAGGCGATATGGCGATTGTCCAAATTTTACAAACACGAAAGTTGTGGTCAATGCACGCCATGCCGGGAGGGGGCGGGATGGATGATGCGGGTGATGGAAAGAATGGTGACCGGTGATGCCGAATTGAGTGAAGTCGACATGCTGCATGATGTCTCAAAACAGGTGGAAGGTCACACGATATGCGCTTTGGGTGATGCCGCTGCTTGGCCGATACAAGGGCTCATTCGCCATTTTCGCCATGAGATGGAAGATCGTATTCGCTCGCGCCACTTCTTGATGGCCGCGGAGTGATGGGGAGACACTTCAATCAATGACAGAATGGCGTGAAATTAAAATTGACGGCACATCCGTCCAGATCGATCCCGAATGCACACTCATTCAAGCGTGTGAAGAGGTCGGGATTGAAATTCCTCGTTTCTGTTATCACGAACGATTGTCAATCGCTGGAAACTGTCGGATGTGTCTTGTCGAAATCGTCGGAGGCCCGCCCAAGCCGGCGGCCTCCTGTGCGATGCAGGTCAAGGATTTGCGCCCTAACCCCGATCAGTCACCGCCGCAAATTCTTACCAATAGTGAAATGGTCCAAAAGGCCCGGCGAGGAGTCATGGAATTCCTCCTCATCAACCATCCCTTGGATTGCCCTATTTGTGATCAGGGTGGCGAGTGCGACTTGCAGGACCAAGCGATGGCCTATGGTGTCGAATTCAGTCGGTACCGTGAACCCAAACGTGCGGTCGATGACCTCAATCTTGGTCCCCTCGTCGAAACACATATGACACGGTGTATTTCTTGCACTCGATGCGTGAGGTTTGCCACCGAGGTGGCCGGCAATCAACAAATGGGCCAAACCGGTCGGGGTGAAGACGCTGAGATCACCAGCTATCTCAATCAAATGCTTGATTCCAACATCCAAGCCAACATGATTGACCTCTGTCCCGTCGGAGCTTTGACCTCAAAGCCTTACGCTTTCACGGCGCGCCCATGGGAGCTCAGCAAAACAGAAACTATTGATGTCATGGATGCGTTGGGATCCAATATTCGTGTCGACAGCAAAGGCCGTGAGGTCAGGCGTATCATTCCTCTCAATCATGATGGCGTTAATGAAGAATGGATCAGTGACAAGGCACGTTTTGCTTGGGATGGCTTGCGGTTACAAAGACTCGACAGACCTTTTTTGCGTGGGCCTGATGGTCGGCTTGCCGCCGTCGCCTGGCCCGAGGCTCTTGAAGCGGCGGCACAGCACTTGCGAGATGGCCCGGTGGCCGCACTTGCTGGAGATCTGGCACCTGTTGAAGCCATTTTTGCTCTCGGGCAACTGATGGATGAACTAGAAGGGCGCAAAGAGTGTCGACTTGACAAAACCGCTCTGATTTCTGGCAACCGATCGGCCTATGTAGGAACGGCGAGTATCCAAGATATTGATCGCGCCAAGCAAATTGTGCTTGTCGGCACCAATCCTCGCGATGAAGCCCCCGTTTTGAACGCCCGTATTCGTTCCGCTTGGTTGAAAGGGGCTCATATCATTTCATTTGGCGCTCCAGAAATGAATCTGACCTATGCCTGCCAACATGTATCAGACCGTGTGGACGACTTTTATCAATTTGTCGACGAGAACAAGACTGAGTCGGACCTAACGATGGTCATT
The DNA here is from genome assembly GCA_022824005.1 of Paracoccaceae bacterium. Classification (GTDB taxonomy): domain Bacteria; phylum Pseudomonadota; class Alphaproteobacteria; order Rhodobacterales; family Rhodobacteraceae; genus JAPOXR01. Next base: position 12,416 of record JAJEBG010000041.1, on the reverse strand, counting down.
GTCGGACAAGGCGCACTTCAAGGTGAAGTGGGACATGGAGTGCTTGGCGCGGCGATGGCGTTGGGCGAGAGCGGCCTAGGGATGCTCGTTTTGCACACCGCCGCGAGCCGTGTCGGGGCCATGGATCTCGGTTTTACCTGTGAGGGCGGCCTAACCTCGGCTTTAGAAGGGGCTCAGACCGTCTATAATTTGGGTGGTGATGAAATTGGCATTCCGAAAGGGCCTTTTGTCATCTATCAAGGGAGTCATGGCGACCGTGGTGCCGAGCGCGCCGACTTGGTGTTGCCAAGTGCGGCTTACACCGAAGAATCGGGTATTTTTGTCAACACAGAAGGGCGACCACAACTAGCGGCCAAAGCGACATTTCCTCCCGGTGACGCGAAGGAAAACTGGGCCATCATTCGTGCCATATCAGAGCCATTAGGGTTAGAATTGCCCTATAACGATCTGGACGAGTTGCGGCGATCACTAAGGGAAAAACATATCCAGTTTCAAGCACTTGGAGAGTTGCCCACTCGTGAACTCCAACCGGTACCGAGAGTTCCTTCTAAAGGTGACCACCGTATCGCGGTCGTGAAATATGATCATTATTTCAGCAATCCGATCCTGCGGGCCTCGCCTTTGATGGCAGAATTAACACGGCAACAGCATCAAAAAGCACTGAACCGAAGTGAAAAAGATGCGGCAACAGTGTAGATTAACCCAATGGACGACGCCATAATGCCTTTCTTCGATACGGCTCTCGGAACATTTGCTCTGATTCTTGCTCAGAGTTTGATGATCGTCTCCTTTGTCATGATTTCTCTCCTATTTCTTGTCTATGGTGATCGGAAAATCTGGGCCGCCGTGCAAATGCGTCGAGGACCGAATGTGGTCGGGGCGTTTGGTCTGTTGCAATCGGTCGCTGACGCGCTCAAATATGTGGTGAAGGAAATTGTCATCCCAGCGGGGGCCGACCGGACCGTCTTTCTCTTAGCCCCTTTGGTTTCGTTCATTTTGGCGATGTCTGCTTGGGCGGTGATCCCTTTTGCCGATGGATGGGTCTTGGCTAATTTGAATATTGGTATCTTGTTTATCTTTGCGGTGTCGTCACTTGAGGTTTACGGCGTGATTATGGGAGGTTGGGCCTCCAATTCCAAATACGCCTTTCTCGGCTCCTTGCGTTCGGCGGCGCAAATGATTTCTTACGAAGTGTCGATTGGGTTTATTATTGTGGGGGTATTAATTTCCACCGGTTCATTGAATTTGAGTGAAATCGTGCGGGCGCAGGATGGGGAGTGGGGCTTCTTCTCATGGTACTGGTTACCTCATTTGCCGATGGTGGTTTTGTTCTTTGTATCCGCGTTGGCTGAGACCAACCGCCCGCCATTTGATTTGCCCGAAGCCGAGTCAGAACTGGTGGCAGGCTATCAAGTCGAGTATTCATCCACCCCGTTCTTATTGTTCATGGCTGGGGAATATATTGCCATCTTCCTTTTGTGTGCGCTGATGTCGATTCTATTTTTTGGTGGGTGGTTATCGCCGATTCCGGTCTTACCTGATGGTGCCTTATGGATGGTCGGCAAGATGGCGTTTTTCTTCTTTCTTTTCGCCTTGGTTAAAGCTGTTGTCCCGCGATATCGTTATGACCAATTGATGAGGATTGGCTGGAAGGTCTTTCTTCCATTGTCACTGGGCTGGGTGGCCCTAACAGGGTTGTTTGTGCAATACGGCTGGTTTGGCCAGTTTTATGTCAGATGGGCCGTCGGGAGCTAATCAATATGTTGTTAGGAAAATTTGATTTGGGCAGAGCCACCAAATACGCTCTACTTTGGGACTTTATCAAGGGTTTCAAATTGGCAATGCGTTACTTTTTTTCTTCCAAATCCACGGTCAATTACCCTCACGAGAAGGGCCGCCTTTCACCGAGATTCCGTGGTGAACATGCACTGCGTCGTTACCCCAACGGCGAGGAGAGATGCATCGCCTGTAAATTGTGCGAGGCCATTTGCCCAGCGCAGGCGATAACCATAGATGCCGAGCCGAGGGAAGACGGGTCACGTCGCACCACTCGATATGATATTGACATGACAAAATGTATCTACTGTGGATTTTGTGAAGAAGCTTGCCCTGTCGACGCGATTGTTGAAGGGCCAAATTTTGAATTTTCGGCTGAAACCCGTGAAGAGCTCTTCTATGATAAAGAGAGATTGCTCGCAAACGGCGACCGATGGGAAGCGGAGATCGCCGCTAATCTTGAAATTGATGCGCCTTACAGATAACCGCTCCCGTGTTCATCGCAAGACGATATCCCCATAAGCCGATTCCATGATGATTCAGATTTTTGCCTTCTATCTTTTTGCCCTGTTGACCCTTTTGGCCGCTCTTTCGGTGGTCTTCGCTCGACATCCGGTGCATGCCGTATTGTGGTTGATCTTGGCTTTTCTGTCGTCGGCCGGACTCTTTGTGCTGCAAGGGGCCGAATATGTGGCGATGCTCATGGTTATCGTCTACGTCGGGGCGGTCGCGGTTCTCTTTCTATTTGTCGTCATGATGCTTGATGTTGATTTTGCGGCCTTCCGTGCCAACACGGCGCGGTATATTCCCTTGGGTTTGCTCATGGCGGCCGTACTCGTGATGATCATTGGTTTAGCGGTGGGTGATTGGACAACATCAAGCCAAATGGCTGAACGGCGTCAGTCTTTGACTCCCTTAATTGATGAAAACCATAACACATCGGCACTTGGTGAATTGATCTACACTGACTATGTCTTTCTTTTTCAATCGGCGGGATTGATTCTGTTGGTGGCGATGATCGGAGCCATTGTGCTGACCCATAGACAACGAAAAGGAATCAAGCGCCAAAATGTGCTTTCACAGATGTACCGTGATCCGAAGGCCTCGGTGGCATTGAAAGATCTGAAAGTGTCGGATGGAAATCCTCAATGATTGGCCTTGAACATTATTTGGTCGTCGCCATGGCTCTTTTCGTGATTGGTGTCTTTGGCATCTTTCTCAACCGAAAGAATGTCATTGTCATTTTGATGTCCATCGAATTGATGCTGCTAGCGGTCAATATCAATCTTGTCGCTTTTTCAACGCATCATGGCGATTTAACGGGTCAGGTTTTCACTTTATTTGTCCTGACCGTGGCGGCCGCGGAAGCAGCCATCGGTTTGGCCATCCTCGTCTGTTTTCACCGTAACCGCCACTCCATTGCCGTCGATGATGTCAGCCTGATGCGGGGTTGATTACGCGATGATGACGATTTTATTGCCGACCATTTTGTTGGCCCCACTCTTTGGGGCGATCCTTTGTGGTTTTGCTCATCGCGTCCTTGGCGAGCGCATTGCCATCATTATTGCGACCACGATCTTATGTGTGACGGCGGCTCTCAGCTGGTGGGTTTTCACTCAATTTAGCGGTGAGACGATAACCATCAGATTGTTCCGATTCTTCGACAGTGGATCAATGAGCGCTGATTGGTCTATTCGGTTGGATCGATTGACATCGATTATGCTGGTCGTGGTCACGACCGTCTCGTCACTCGTCCATCTTTACAGTTTTGGCTACATGCACGCCGACCCTCAATGGAAAGAGCACGAATCTTATAGACCGCGGTTCTTTGCCTATCTTTCCTTTTTTACCTTTGCGATGTTGGCACTGGTGACATCCGATAATCTAGTGCAACTCTTCGTCGGTTGGGAAGGTGTGGGGGTCGCCTCCTATCTGTTAATTGGGTTTTATTACCGCAAGCCGACGGCCAACGCGGCGGCCATCAAGGCTTTCATCGTCAACCGAATCGGTGATTTTGGGTTGGCATTGGGTTTTTTCGTTTTATTTTTGATGACCGATTCCATTCAATATTCTGAAATTTTTGCCGCTGCAGAGTCGCTTGCGGTGACGCAAATTGACTTCCTTTGGATGCAGGTCAATGCGGCCGAACTCGCCGCTATACTTCTGTTCATTGGTGCCTGTGGAAAGTCAGCTCAATTGTTTTTGCACACGTGGCTTCCGGATGCCATGGAAGGCCCGACACCGGTCTCGGCGCTCATACATGCCGCGACGATGGTGACGGCGGGCGTGTTCTTGGTGTGCCGATTCTCACCCTTATTCGAATTTGCGCCGACAGCCCTTGTGGTCGTTACCGTGGTGGGGGCGTCGACCGCTTTTTTTGCCGCCACCGTGGGTTTGGTCCAAAATGACATCAAGCGGGTCATCGCCTATTCGACATGTTCTCAGCTCGGCTATATGTTCGCCGCCGCGGGTGTTGGGGTCTATCAGGCGGCGATGTTTCACCTCTTCACGCATGCCTTTTTTAAAGCGCTGCTATTCCTAGGGGCCGGTTCCGTTATTCACGCCATGCACCACGAGCAAGACATGCGGAATTATGGTCATCTTCGTCGCAAAATTCCGCTCACATTTTGGACCATGTTGATCGGCACTTTGGCGATTACAGGTGTGGGTATCCCGCTTACCCATATTGGCTTTGCCGGCTTCCTGTCCAAAGATGCGGTCATCGAATCAACTTTTGCGGCGCAATCAGAGGCTGGAAATTTCGCGTTTTGGCTGCTGATCTCGGCCGCATTGATGACTTCGTTCTATTCGTGGCGGTTGATTTTCATGACTTTTTTTGGCGAGGCCCGTGGCAACCAGAAAACCCATGATCAGGCCCATGAGTCACCTATGACGATGCTGGTGCCCATCATTTTGCTCGCGGTGGGGGCGATCGGGGCCGGCATGATTTGGTACGATCCATTCTTTGGAAAGACCGTCACCGAATGGTTTGGCGAATCGATATTCATTGGGGTTGGCAACGAGGTACTTGAAGCGGCACATCATGTGCCAAAAGCCGTCAAGATCGCCCCCTTTGTGGCGATGGCATTGGGCTTTTTGATCGCTTGGCTTTTTTATATCCAGTCGCCGTCGCTCCCGAAGCGACTTTCCGAATCACAGCGACCCCTCTACCTCTTTCTTCTGAACAAATGGTATTTTGACGAGATTTACGACTTTCTGTTTGTGCGCCCCGCTAAATGGACCGGGCGCCTCTTATGGAAGCGGGGTGACCTTTACGTGATTGATGGAGTTTTGCACGCTGTGGTGCTAGGCCTCGTGCCCTACTTGACTCGCCTATCCCGCCGTTTCCAATCGGGTTTTCTCTTTCATTATGCCTTCGTCATGGTGGCGGGTACGATCTTGCTGATGGCAACTGTCTTGATACTCGGCGGAGCGGGACGTTGATCTCTGACAGGAATCAACCGAGAAATACGACCGATCGGTGTGGCGTCGGCCAGTTTTCCGATGCCGCCATCATCCTCGAAATATTGGGTTAACCATTGAGCCACCTCATCTCAATTATGATGTTTACCCCTCTCGGGGCGGCGGTCACCATGATGCTGCTGCTGCGAGGGGACGATGAACAAGCGCAGCACAATGTCAAAATTTTGACCCTGACCGCTACCTTGGCCACATTCCTGATTTCACTCTTAGTCTTTGTTGAGTTTAATCCCTCCCGTCCGGACTTCCAACTGGTTGAAGAGGCGGCTTGGCTGTTCGGATTGCTGTACAAGGTTGGCATTGATGGAATCAGCATCCTATTTGTCCTCCTCACAACCTTTTTGATGCCGGTCACGGTTCTCGCTTGCTGGCAAGTCAAACATCGTGTGAAGGAATTTATGGCCGCTCTCTTGGTGCTTGAATGCTTTATGATTGGCGTTTTTTGTTCACTCGACTTGGTGTTGTTTTATCTGTTTTTCGAGGCTGGACTGATCCCGATGTTTCTCATCATTGGCATTTGGGGTGGGACGGAGAAAATCTATGCGTCATTCAAGTTTTTTCTTTATACGTTGCTCGGTTCAATCTTAATGCTCATCGCCATGATCGCCCTTTGGCTGATGTCCGGTACCTCCGATATCACCGCGCTGATGGCGGTTGATGTGCCCTCCGAGACGATCCGTGTTCTTGGATTTTCTGTGATTGGCGGTGTGCAAACAATGATGTGGTTGGCCTTTTTTGCGTCGTTCGCGGTTAAACTGCCGATGTGGCCCGTTCATACTTGGCTGCCCGATGCCCATGTGCAGGCCCCGACTGGGGGTTCCGTGATACTGGCCGCTATTCTTCTCAAGATGGGTGGCTATGGCTTTCTGCGTTTCAGCCTGCCGATTTTTCCGATCGCATCAGAAATACTGGCCCCATTTGTCATGGGGTTGAGCGTAATCGCAATCATCTATACCTCGCTGGTGGCTTTGATGCAGGAGGATATGAAGAAACTCATTGCCTACTCGTCGGTCGCCCATATGGGTTTTGTGACTTTGGGCATTTTTTCGGTCAACAAACAGGGGATCGACGGGGCCATTTTTCAAATGATCTCGCATGGTTTTATCTCGGCCGCCCTCTTTCTTGCCATCGGGGTGATCTATGATAGGCAAAAGACGCGGGCCATTGCCGATTTCGGTGGTCTCGTTGTTCGTATGCCCATATATGCATGCGTCTTTATATTCTTCACTCTTGCCAATGTCGGACTCCCGGGTACCAGTGGATTTGTCGGTGAGTTTTTAACCCTCGCAGGGGCGTTTCAAGTCAGTACATGGCTGACGGTTTTGGCCGCCACCGGAGTGATTCTATCGGCGTGTTATGCGTTATGGTTGGCTCGAAGAGTGGTCTTCGGCGATCTCATCAAGGAGAGTCTCGCCGAGATAGTTGATATGAGTCCTCGGGAAATCGTCGTTGTTCTGCCGCTGGTGGCGATGACATTGATTCTTGGTCTCTATCCAAGCCTCGTGACCGATATCATTGATGTCAGTGTCAACCATTTGATTATGCACATCACACAAAGCCAGCAGGCGGTCATGATAAAATGAGTAGGGCGCTATGATCATCGGCCAGGATATCGTGACGCTTTTGCCAGAAATCGTGCTGGTTCTTTATGCGATGGTCGCCCTTCTATGGGGCGTGATCTTCACCAAAAAAGACTCATCGGAAGATTCAGGGAGACTGCCTCTTTATGTCACATCGTTGGTTCTCTTTGCCTTAGCCTTGTGGATTGCACTGAACCCAGAGGAAACACGCCTCGCCTTCAACGATACTTTCACTGATGACCTTTTGGCCCGATTCGCAAAGGTCACCATCCTCCTGTCGGCGGCTTTGATTCTGTTGATTGGCCGGGAATTTCTTGAAGCGCACCAGATGCTTAAGTTTGAATTTCCAGTATTGGTTTGTTTTGCCGTTGTGGGAATGATGGTGATGGTGTCGGCTAGCGATTTGATGGTTCTCTATGTGGGAGTTGAACTCCAAGCTTTGTCCCTCTACGTTCTTGCCGCCTTTCATCGAGACAATAGCCGCTCAACGGAAGCGGGGTTGAAATATTTTGTCCTTGGGGCCTTATCTTCTGGACTGCTGCTTTTTGGTGCTTCATTTGTCTATGGATATTCAGGCACGACGCAATTTGTGGGTATTGCCGAGAGTCTGACGACTGAATCTTCGACGGGCTTGCTGATTGGCTTAATTTTTATTTTGGTGGGCTTGGCTTTCAAAGTATCGGCGGCACCGTTTCATATGTGGGTGCCTGATGTCTACGAGGGTTCACCCACACCGGTCACCGCTTTATTTGCCACCGCGCCCAAAGTCGCCGCGATCATTCTATTGGCGCGGCTCCTTTTTGAGGCCTTTGGGGAAGCCTTACAACATTGGCAATTGATTCTCATCATTGTTTCAGTGGCATCAATGTTTCTCGGCGCGATTGCCGCGATTGGGCAACAAGACATCAAAAGGCTGATGGCCTATTCGTCGATTGCACATATGGGCTATGCGTTGATGGGTTTGGCGGCCGGGACGCCTGAAGGCGTGCAATCGATGCTCACGTATATTGCGATTTATGTGGTTATGAATGTTGGCACCTTTTCCTTTATTCTCTTGATGAAACGTGAGGGTCGGTATGTGACCGATATTGACTCGCTCAAATTGTGCGCCAGGCAAATGCCGACTCATGCGCTATCATTGCTGGTCTTATTGTTTTCGCTCGCCGGCATCGTGCCAATGGTGGGATTTTTTGCCAAATTGTATGTATTTTTGGCCGTCATCGACGCCGATTTGCTGGAATTGGCTCTCGCCGGTGCGATCGCATCGGTGATCGGGGCCTATTACTACCTCCGTATCGTCTATTTGATGTATTTTGGTGACGACGACGGAGAGAGATTGGATCGTCCGAGCAGTTTGGTTGGGCAGGCGATTGTTATATTCACGGCGCTGATAATGGTGGTGGGGGTGATTAACCTCCTTGAATTGACCGAAATGGCCTCTCGTGCCACCCAATCGCTGTTCAACTAAATGATGTCTTGGCCAAGCGGTGTAGGGCGTATTGTGCTTGATACGATCGATAGCACCAACGACGAAGGTCGACGTATGGCGAAAGAACTGGATCAACCTACATGGATCATGGCGCGCAGGCAGACACAGGGGCGGGGGCGCAGAAACCGCGGCTGGTGGATGGCCGATGGCAATTTTGCTGCGAGTCTTGTGGTGCATCTGCCTGACAAGAATGATCACAAAATGGCTTCACAACGAACCTTTAGCGCCGCATTGGCTCTCCGAGATACCTGTGTCGAACTCACGGCCAGTGAGGGCCCCTTCACCTTGAAATGGCCCAATGATCTTTTGCTCAATCAAGGCAAAGTCGCCGGTATTCTCTTGGAATGCACAGAGCAGCAGGGCGGTCTCGTGTTGATTGTTGGATTTGGTGTCAACTTGGTGCGCTCGCCCCCTAATGCGATTGACGCGCAGAATGAACGGGGCAAAAGAAATCGGTCTGTCAATTTGCGTTGCGAGACCGGCGTAACCATCAAATGCGAAGATTTCTTGATCTGTCTGGCCACCAAATTCCAAGAGCGGGAGGTTCAGTTGCAGAAAGAGGGGTTGCCCACGATCCATGCCGATTGGTTGCGAAGGGCATCGGGAGTAGGTGAGATGGTGAAGATGGTCACCGAAAACGAGATGATACACGGTCGTTTTGAAGGCATTGATGAAGAGGGGCATGCCATCGTGTCGACAAGTGACGGGCGAGTCCGTTTACCGGCCGGTGAAATGCAGATAGGGTTTAGAGGTCATGTCGACGTTACTGACCATTGATGCTGGTAATACCAATACCGTCTTTGCGGTGATGGAGGGACAAAATGTCTGTCACCAATGGCGGTGTGCCACCGATGACCGTCGGACAGGTGACGAATATTTTGTCTGGCTCTCTGCCTTGCTTCAATCGTGCAACTGCCCACTTTTGCAAGGCGTTGTTATCGCCTCGGTGGTGCCCAATGCGCTGTTTCATCTCAAGACGCTGTCACGCCGCTATTTCGGAATCGAACCTCTGATCGTCGGCGATGAGAATTGTCAATTACCCGTCGCGGCGCGGGTTGATCAGGGAGCCCATGTGGGCTCGGATCGATTGGTCAACGCGGTGGCAGCGCATGCGCTTTATGGGGGCAATCTGATTGTTGTGGATTTTGGCACCGCCACGACGTTTGATGTGATTGCCGAGGACGGGGCTTATATTGGGGGGGCCATCGCCCCCGGGGTTGAATTGTCAATTAAGATTCTTCATGAAGCGGCCGCCGCCTTGCCCCATGTGGATGTGGTCCGACCCAAAAAAGTGATCGGAAAAAATACACGGGATTGTCTCCATGCCGGCATCTTTTGGGGTTATTTGGGTATGATAGAAGGGATTTGTCAGCAGATCCGTCGTGAGCATGACCGACATATGGACATCGTAGGTACCGGGGGACTCGCCCCCCTCTTTGGTCGCGAAACATCGGTTTTTGACCAGATCAATGGTGATCTCACCGCCCAGGGATTGGCAATAATTTATCAATTTAACAGACAAGGTGAGCCGTAAGCCCATGCAACGGTTAATTTATCTGCCCCTTGGCGGGGCCGGCGAGATCGGCATGAATATGTATGTCTATGGTTATGGCGCGCCGGGGCGCGAGAAATTAATTGTCGTTGATGCCGGTGTCACTTTTTCGAACATGGAAACGACGCCGGGCATTGATCTGATCATGCCCAATATGGATTGGATCAAAAAGCGTATCGACGATATTGAGGGCGTTTTCCTGACGCACGCCCATGAGGACCATTTGGGCGCGATCCAATATCTCTTTCGATTCGCCAATTTACCCCTTTACGCGAGCCGGTTAACCGCCAGAATGGCACAACATAAATTGCAAGAAGCCGACATCTCCGATCCACAGATCAAATGCGTGGAACCGGGAAAGTTAGATGAAGTTTCCGTCGGTCCCTTTAAGGTCAGCTTTGTTCCGGTTTCACATTCGATCCCCGATTCAATGGCCCTGATCATTGACACGCCGAAGGGGCGGATCATCCATACGGGAGATTTCAAGACAGATCTTGATGACAGAGATGTGGGGGACGGACAATTATTCTCATCAGCTTGGAGACAGGCGGCGAAGAGCGAGATCATCGCTCTGGTTTGCGATTCAACAAATATCCATGTGCCCAGACTCGGACGCCCCGAATCCAATATTACGCCCAACCTATCCGAGATCATCAACGAAGCCGAAGGTTTGATCGCGGCCACGACATTTGCTTCAAATATCGCTCGCGTTCGACATTTGGCACGCGCGGGTCACAAAGCAGGGCGCTCCGTTGTTTTGCTCGGACGTGCCATGATGCGGATGGTAAATATGGCCATCGAGACCGGTGTACTAAGTGGGTTTCCGCCACTTCTAGAGCCCCACGAGGCGCATCACCTACCAAGAAACAAATTGCTCTTGCTGACGACGGGAAGTCAAGGCGAGCCCCGTTCGGCAACGGCACAACTTTCGCGGGGAAAGTTTAGGGGGTTTAGCTTGGAGGTGGGGGATACTTTATTGGTCTCATCCAAAACCATTCCTGGCAATGAACTTGCGGTGGCAAGAGTGTTGAATAGATTGGCGGCGCTCGGTGTGCGGGTGATTGAGGATCATAATGGCCAATGCCATGTCTCGGGGCACGCCAATAGACCCGATGTGACGCATTTGCACCAACTGATGTCACCAAAACTTGTGGTGCCCATGCATGGTGAAGACCGGCATTTGGTCGAACATGCGGATTTGGCGCAAGCGAATGGTTGGAACTCTGTGGTGGTGACCAACGGTTCGGTCTTGGACGTCACGAGCGGCAAAATCTGTGAGGAGATTGATGGTGTGGGCTGCGATTATCTTGATGGCAATCAGGTCATGCCATCATCCACTCGCGTCATCCGAGACCGACTTCAATTGGCACGACAGGGCTCGGTCTCAATCGCCGTGAGTGAGGGGCGTCATTCCGATGATTTGGAGGTGGTCTGCAAATGTGTCGGTCTTTTTTCCAACGCCGTTGAGACTCTCGAAGATGCTGTCATAGAAACGGTCTATTCAAGACTCAAGAATGATGCATTGCGTGATCAAGCGAATATGGCGATTTTGGAGCGCGAATTGACAATAGCAGTTCGTCGTTTGATCACGAAAACATGTGGAAAGAAGCCGGTCATCAACATCCTGATGACCACATTTTGAGTTTAGGATTATCAGCACCAATGGATTAGGTCGAAGCTGCCTCACCTAAATCGTGTTTCATAAATTCGGGCAAATGATCGCCCATACCCACCGCATTGATGATCTTTGGCTCTTGACTTCAGACATTTTGGTCTAGTTTTGAATTTTCAACCCCTTATTTGTAAGGGGTTGTTGGGACAAAACGAATGTTGTGCCCTTTTTTTGAGGGCAAAATTATTACATTACAATAGTTTACGCTCAAAAATGTCGGAAGTCAAAAGTTGAGATAAGCAGCTCGGAAGAGGTCGGGATTAATCAGCGACCGGATGGCTCGGATGCCGGCGTAAATCCGGCTGGACATTTGTCAGCCCGCTCGTTAGCCGAAGGTACAGGATATGTATTTCTCAACACAGTTCCCTCAAGAGTGTATCATATGAGCGATGACAAGCAGGCAGACCCGCCCCTCAGAGCGCCGCATGATGCCTTGTTCCGGGCTTTGCTGACCCATCCTCAGCGGGCTGCCATCCTGCTGCGCGATCATCTGCCTGAGAATATTCGCGAGCGCTTGTCGGATGAACCTCCTCGCCTGATTGATGGGACATTTGTCGATGAGGTGCTGCGCGGCAGCCAAGCTGACCGCCTCTTTGAGGTCAGGCTGACAGGCGGCGCGCCGCTACTCATTTATGCGCTCCTAGAGCACAAGAGTTTTGCCGATCCGAAAACCCCTCTGCAGATTGCAGGCTACATGATCAATATCTGGAAACGCTATGCAGACGATCATCCGGGACAGATCAATACACTGCCTGCCATTATCCCGCTTGTCTTCTATCATGGGATACGGGACTGGCAGGTGCCGCATTCAGTGTTTGACATGATCGAAACAGATGAAGACCTGCGCCCCTTCATTCGCTCCATGAG
>JAJEBG010000058.1 GCA_022824005.1 Paracoccaceae bacterium | reverse complement strand
GCGGAACCCATGTTGACAGAGTGTAACGGCACGCCGATCGTTTTTCAAGCGCATGGCCGCCGCGAAGTGACGGCGAGTTTCGACGGCGGACGGCTTTCATCGGACGGCGGCGCGCTGCTGCTGCGGGAGGCCGACAAGGTGTTTGGCGTGACCAGCCTCGGCGGAGCTGTGCCTGAAACCCTTGCCGACGGCAGGCCGCCAGCAGATGATTCCGTTTTGTTCTCCCGACTCAGCCGTTCGCGGGTCCCCAAAATGCTGTCGGCGGGGCACCGATCCACGCAATCCCCGTCAAAAGCCCAAAAACGCCGCCAGATTCAACGCGCGGCGATGCAATCTTGGACTTGGTGAGATTTGCGGGCTAGTTCTGTTACACTGCGACCCTCATTTGCGCTGACTGCCCAAAAAAAACTGCTCATATTTTTTTATCCTCTTGGCCTTAGCCACAGGCATCCTTGGTATGCTCCGCACCTAATATGAAGCATCCCTGTTTTCAAGGGTTGCAAAAATCGAAACAGTACCGTTGCTTTTGAGGCACATCATCGTGATTCCCTCCGACCCGGTTGTGAAAAGGTAATCCTTATTCATGGTAACACCAAGAACCCATTGTGTCCCGGTTGTACAGGCACGAACCCGATGTGAAGGTTGGCGATTCGCTGCATTCGCAAGAGAGGATTTCATGGCCTCGGCCCATCGGACCGAAAGGTTGGATTGGGTCCGGCCACGTTCAGAGGGGTGAGGCCCGTGAAGAGATCGGAAAAAGCCTCAGGGCTAGGTGAGGCCATGCTTCAGGGTCATGAAACGGCGGAGAAAAGCTTTCTTGTCGTTGTCAAACGGAGCCCTGTCGAGCAGGGCGAGCGCATAAATCATACGCTCTTCATTGTGAACAACCCTACTCGGATTCCTCTCGATATCAACTTTGCGTCCAGCAAGGTCGGTGACCGTGATCGTTGTCGCGGTGGCAGGTATGCCGGGGCGATGACCGCCCCGGCTGTGAGTGCAGCGGCTAAAGCACACTGCTGCAGTAAATTGAGTCTCATTTATTGTCGGTGATTTCGAACAATTTCGACTTTAATTTGCTCAAGAATAATATATCCGACTGAAATAGTCAAATATAATTTTTGCATGTGGAATAATCGTCCCATTATGGCCAAAATCCAATATTCGATCATTTATTTATGTCGGTTTTGGTTCGCTGAGGGCTATGATTCATATGGACTGTTCGAAGGCCTATGATGGGATCAACACGACTCATTCCCCTTTACAAGTGAAAGAGTCTGCACGATCATTAAGATCGCCCATCAATCTTATTTTATCGTAAATTCGTAATGTCTTGGTGGCCTTGCAGACCTAAATTTATAAAGCGAATTAGTAATCAAGCATTCCGATCCAGGCGATATTGTTCTTGATCCTTTTCTGGGATCGGGGACGATCGAAGTTGCTTCCATTGATTCAGATAGAAGTTTCATCGGTTACGATATTGACCCGATTTATGTTGAAGGTGCAAAAATCGCATCATGGAAATACTATGACAAAATCAACCAAGCTTGATATTTTTCTGATCTTGCCAAGCCCGACCCAGATACAGGATTCTCAAAAGCGGTGGGTATTGAAAGAAAACGGGCTTGATTTGGGGAATGGGGGTAGCTGGTGCCGGGATGATGGGTCTCTTGGCAAGAAATACAACATTGAAAGAATCAAAAAGGGAAACAGAATTATTGCCGTCAAGTTGAATGGTTACAGAAAAAACCCGATTGGCAAGATTATTCCGGCACAGATTAAATATGAAATCCATCAAAAAAGGTGTGTGATCTTGGCAGTCGGCAATCCTGAATGTGATCATAAGGATGGTCGAACGGATGATCCCCGCTTGAATGATCCAGACAGAATAACGCCTGATGATTCTCAACCCTTGTTCAAGGTGGCCAACAATGCCAAGAAACAGCATTGCAAAGAGTGCCTAAAAACGATAGAAGATTTGATGCCAAAAGGCTGGGCTATTCAACCAGTCAATGGGTTGGAAATGGTAGATACATGCGGACTTGTGTAGGTCGTTATTGGCATGACCCGTTCAAATTCAATCAGGAAATGAGCAAAAATGCTTAATCACGTATATAATTCCGTTAATTTTAGACTGGCTTTATCAAGTGCCGCCATTGTGGCTTTATCCACAACCGCGGTTTGGGCTGAAAGATGGGATATGCCCATGGCCTACTCGGCGAGCAACTTTCATTCAGTAACAGGCACGAAGTTCGCGCAATGCGTCACCACCGGAACGGGTGGGGATTTAGAGATTGTGACGCATCCGGGCGGGTCTCTTTTCAAGGGGAATGAAATCAAACGCGCCGTTCAAACTGGACAGGCTCTGATTGGCGAACGTTTGCTATCAGCGCACCAAAATGAGAATGTTCTTTTCGGTATCGACTCCATTCCCTTCCTCGCGACTTCATTTGATGATGCCGAAAAATTGTGGGAGGCCGCCAAACCTGAAATGAGCGCATTGATGCAAACCCAAGGCTTGCACCTTCTATACTCCGTTCCTTGGCCACCCCAAGGTCTCTACTTCAAAAAAGAAGTGAATGAGGTGGCCGATATGGAGGGGATCAAATTCAGATCGTACAACACGGCAACGGCAAGAATTGCCGAACTCGCAGGGATGATTCCGGTGCAGATTGAAGCCGCCGAAATATCGCAAGCCTTCGCGACCGGTGTCGCTGAATCGATGATTTCATCGGGTTCAACCGGTTACGATAGAAAGGTCTGGGAGAGTTTAACCCACTTTTATGCCGTCGATGCATGGCTTCCGAGGAACTATGTTTTTGTCAATGCCGATGCGTGGAATGGCTTGAGCGAAAGTCATCGGAACGTCATCAATGGCTGTGCTGATCTCGCTGAATATGCAGGTGTTTCGCGGTCTCAAGAATATACAGGATTTACGCTTAGCGAACTTGCCAAAAATGGTATGGTCGTGGGTCGAGCCGGAGACAAACTGCAGCGTGAGTTGCACGAATTTGGTGTCAAGATGACCGATGAGTGGTTGGCGGCGGCCGGCAAGTCGGGGGCGGAGATTGTCGATAGTTTCAATTCTATGCAGTGATTGCCTCATTGACTCATTAAATTTTCCGGTGCCAATCTTTATTAGCACCGGCTCTTGGACTTCGCACTCGTGATGACTGTTCTGTGGGCCATTGGTCGCTTATTGCGGCCTTGGCTTGACCGTCTGTATCTTCTGTGTGGCTATATTGCGGCCGGCGCTTTGGTCATCATTTTGATTCTTGTCACGCTTCAGATGATGGCACGCTGGACGGGGGAAATCTTTCCGGGCAGTACCGACTATGCTGGCTATTTCATGGCGGCTTCAACCTTTTTTGCCTTTGCCTATTGTTTGAATAGTGGCGGCCATATTCGTGTCAACATCCTTCTCAACGCATTGGGGAAGCGGCGGCGCTGGCTGGACGTCTGGTGTCTAGTCATCGCTTCGGGCTTAGCGGCTTTCTGGGCGTATCACGCGGTCAAAGCCGTTTACTGGTCGCACAAACTCAATGATGTCTCCCAAGGACTTGATGCCACACCGATGTGGATTCCTCAAATGGCTATGGCCATAGGCTCCATCATATTTGCGCTTTCATTGATCGATCACTTGATACGCACCGTCTTTTTGAGCGCGCATACAATCCGCCAGCAGGCCATTGGTGAAATAACTGAATAGGTCGTCATGGAATACTTGCATTTGATGATGATCTTCCTGCTCGTGCTTTTCTTGCTGCTCGGCACGGGCGTTTGGGTCGGTCTTGCCCTTTTCGGTGTCGCCTTCGTCGGATTAGAATTGTTTACGAATCGTCCCGCTGGCGACGCGATGATCACAACCATCTGGTCATCTTCAAGCAGTTGGACATTGACCGCTCTTCCGCTGTTCATCTGGATGGGCGAAATTCTCTATCGAACCCGTCTGTCTGAGGATATGTTCAAGGGCATCTCGCCGTGGATGTCAGGCCTTCCAGGTGGATTGATACACACCAATATTGTCGGTTGCACGGTGTTTGCCGCGGTCTCAGGCTCCTCGGCAGCGACCTTGACAACAGTCGGTAAGATGTCGATTCCCGAACTTCGACGTCGTGGTTATCCTGAATATTTGATTATCGGAACATTGGCCGGTGCGGCCACGCTTGGATTAATGATTCCACCATCGCTGACATTGATCGTTTATGGCGTGACCATCAATGAGTCGATTACCAAACTCTTCATTGCTGGCATTTTACCCGGTATCGTCTTGGCGGCTATGTTTATGGGATATGTCGCCCTTTGGTCGGTCGTCAGACGGCGCGAGGTTCCCGATATTGGAATTCGTATGTCCCTCTATGAACGGCTGCGAAATTCCCGTTTTCTGTTTCCCATTCTTGTCTTGGTCACTGTGGTCATTGGCTCAATGTATTTGGGTTACGCGACCGCGACGGAGGCGGCGGCCTTTGGTGTGATTGGTGCTTTGATACTTGCCCTCCTGCAGGGTTCACTGACACGCAAAACTTTCATTGACAGCCTTCTTGGGGCGACACGAACCTCAGCGATGATTGCGTTGATCCTCGGCGGCGCGGCCGCCCTTTCTCTGTCGATGGGATTTATCGGCCTACCCAGAGCATTGGCGGAATTCATTGATGAATTGGGCCTGTCGCCGTTTTCCTTGTTGGTGGCTTTGATGATTTTTTATATCATTTTAGGCTGTTTTCTGGATGGAATATCATCCGTCGTCTTAACCATGGCTATTGTGGAGACCATGATCCGCCAAGCCGGTATCGATATCATTTGGTTTGGAATCTTTATTGTCGTGGTTGTAGAAATGGCACAGATCACACCCCCCATCGGATTTAATCTATTCGTGATGCAGGGGATGACGGGTCATGACATGGGATATATAGCCAAGACGGCTCTTCCCATGTTTGCGATTATGGTGGTCATGGTGTTTATCCTGATGGCCTTCCCCGAACTCGCAACCTATCTCCCGGACAATATTCGTCAACGCTGATCGGGAGCCCCTCATCTGTCGATGACAATACGAATGAGGATTGAGAACTAGGTTTCGTTCATTATTCTTTAAAGCCATGGCATCGCAAGCTGGTGACGCGTCTCAAAAGCCGTGATCTCAGCCTCTTTCTCAAGAGTCAGTGCCACGTCATCTAAACCTTCAAGAAGGCAGCGTTTCTTGAACGGATCAATATCAAAGTTCATATTTTCTCCATCTGGAGACGTGACCATTTGCTTTTCAAGATCAATGGTCAATCGCGCATTGGCACCTTTGGCCGCGTGTCGCATGAGTTGGTCAACCTGCTCTTTGGGCAATGTCACCGGCAAAATGCCATTCTTGAAGCAATTGTTATAAAAAATGTCGGCAAACGACGTCGAGATGACGCAACGGATACCAAAGTCGAGGAGGGCCCACGGGGCGTGTTCACGCGATGATCCACAACCAAAATTATCCCCTGCCACAATAATTTCCGCCGTCCTGTAGGCGATTTGATTGAGGACAAAATCAGCGCGTTCCTTTCCGTCTGGATCATAACGCATTTCATGGAAGAGACTGACGCCAAGCCCCGTGCGTTTGATGGTCTTAAGAAATTGTTTTGGAATGATCATATCGGTATCAATATTGACCAAGGGCATGGGGGCCGCGATGCCCGTCAATGAGGTGAATTTATCCATCAGCCATTCTCCTTACATCAAGTGCCGAACATCTGTCAGCCGTCCTGTCACCGCGGCCGCCGCGGCCATGGCTGGGCTCAAAAGATGGGTGCGCCCGCCCCGTCCCTGACGGCCTTCAAAATTGCGGTTGGATGTGGAGGCACATCGCTCACCGGGCGACAACTGATCAGGATTCATTCCTAAACACATTGAGCAGCCTGCCATCCTCCATTCAAATCCTGCTGCCACCAACTGTTCCGCGATTCCCTCTTCCTCGGCTTGCAGACGCACAAGACCCGAGCCGGGGACAATCATGGCCCTCATACCAGGCTTCACTTTGCGTCCTTGCATGATCTCCGCCACTTCTCGCAAATCTTCAATCCGTCCATTGGTACACGAACCAATGAAAACGGTATCAACTTCAATATCTTCGAGTCGCGTGCCGGGGCGCAATCCCATGTAATCGAGACTTCGCTCCACCGCGTCAGACTTGGGACCCTCAAAGTCACTAGGACTAGGTACCTCGCCGGTGATGGGCAGGACATCTTCGGGGCTGGTGCCCCAAGTCACTACCGGGGCAATCGAGGAAGCTAGCAAGGTCACAACCTTATCGAAATTGGCTCCTGGGTCTGACTTGAGGGTTTTCCAATATGCACAGGCGGTCTCAAAGGCGGCCGCTTTGGGGGCGTGAGGCCGACCTTTGACATAATTAAACGTTTTGTCGTCAGGGGCCACAAGTCCGGCTCTGGCACCGCCTTCAATGGCCATATTGCAGACCGTCATGCGCCCTTCCATCGTAAGATTCTGGATGGCATCACCAGTATATTCAATGACATGACCGCTCCCTCCGGCCGTGCCCGTCTCGCCAATGATCGATAGGGTGACATCTTTGGCCGTGACCCCAACGCCTAACTCTCCCTTCACCTCAACTTTCATATTGAGGGACTTCTTTTGGATCAGCGTTTGGGTGGCCAGTACATGTTCAACTTCGCTGGTGCCAATACCGTGCGCGAGGGCTCCAAAAGCGCCATGAGTGGCGGTATGGCTGTCACCACAAACAATCGTCATACCGGGTTGTGTCCAGCCCTGCTCGGGGCCAATAATATGGACGATACCTTGGCGGATATCATCGACGGGATAATATTCAATACCAAAATCTTGCGCATTTTTTTCAAGAGCTTCGACCTGAATGCGGCTATTGATATCTTCGATTTTTTCTGCACGGCCTTCGTCTGTCGGCACATTATGGTCTGGCACGGCCAATGTTTGCTTAGGCGCACGCACCTCTCTCCCACTCAATCGAAGACCTTCGAAAGCCTGTGGACTTGTGACTTCGTGCACAAGATGGCGATCAATGTACAAAATACAGGTTCCATCATCGGCTTGATCGACCACATGGGCATCCCAAATCTTGTCGTACAACGTCTTTGGCGCGTTCATCCTTCACTCCTTGCAAATCTTGCCCCTTCTCTAAAGCGTGAATTCGGTGTCATTTCAATGACCAATCTTTGATTGGATGCGCCGAGTTGGTCTTGGAACTGAATGATGCCTTATGAGAACACGGACTTGATATTTCAATCCTCGTCTGATAGAATGGAGCAAAACAAGCTTGATGCGGCAGAATGGCAGGTAAGAGATGAAAAGACTGTGTCAACACATGTTCGTATGGGTCATGACAGCATGGTTTGGATTGTTTTCAGTGGCCGAAGCGAAGGTCGAAATCACCGAGTGGAAAAAGCGTGAAGATTGGACAATTTACAAGAGTATTTCTGGTGAAGAAGAATGTGGCATCATTTCGAAACCAAAAAAAATTGTTAACACCCGCGATGGAAAAGTGGCGCAGGTGGTACGGGGCGAGACTTATCTTGCCATTTCCGTTCTCCCAGACGCCAGTCAGCGGCTTCAGGTTTCGGTTCAGTTTGGATACCCTCTCAAAAAGGACTCGGTTGTCCAATTGAGTGTGGGGTCCCGAAAGTTCATGCTGACCCCGGGAACCAAACCAGAGAATAACGAATGGGCGTGGCCGGAACAGGGGAAGGATGATGAGGTCATTGACGCCCTGAAAAAGGGCCGAGATGCCGTTATTGTCGGCTTTTCACAACGCGGGACAAGAACCGAAGACACCTATTCCCTGATAGGTCTCACCAGCGGTTTGACTTTGGCCGAGAGTTGCATCTCTTCATTCTAGATAGAATCCGCATGGCTTCGCTTCCCATTGATGCCTCCACTTAATCAAACGATGGAAAAACGGGTCGCATCCGTGAACACCAATCTCGTGGGATTGACGAGAGACTCTTTGCGTGAGACTTTGGTCGGCCGCGGCACCGATCCCACAAAGGTAGCGATGCGTGTCAGTCAAGTCTGGCATTGGATTTACCAACAAGGTGTCCGAGATTTCAATCTCATGACAAATCTGTCGCGGGACTATAGGAGAGAACTCAGGGCCTCGTGTGAAATAAAGGTGCCTGATCTGGTCAAGCGACAGATCAGCCAGGACGGCACTCGCAAATATCTTTTTCGCCTCCAAGACGGACGAGAAATTGAAACCGTTTATATCCCCGATGATGACCGCGGTACCGTCTGCGTTTCGTCGCAGGTCGGCTGCACCCTCAATTGCTCTTTTTGCCATACCGGGACGCAGCGCCTGGTGCGCAATCTCAGTGCCGGTGAAATTGTCGGCCAAGTCCTTGCCACGCGGGATGATCTCGATGAATGGCCCAAAAAAGGTCAAAAATCTGGGACTCCTCGATTATTGTCCAACATTGTGCTGATGGGAATGGGAGAGCCTCTTTACAATTTTGACAATGTCCGAGATGCCATGAAGATTGTGATGGATGGCGAGGGTATCAGTTTATCGAGACGTCGCGTGACACTCTCGACGGCTGGCGTCGTGCCGAAAATTAGGCGCGCCGGTGAGGAAATCGGTTGTCGGCTCGCCATTTCTCTCCATGCCACCACCGATGAAATCCGCGACCAATTGGTTCCCATTAACCGCAAGTGGAACCTTGCCACGTTGTTCACAGAATTGCGTGACTATCCCCGACTATCCAATTCAGAGCGGATTACCTTTGAATATGTAATGCTTGACGGGGTCAATGACAGCGATGAAGACGCACGAAGATTGGTAAAGTGGATTGAGGGTATCCCCGCCAAAGTCAATCTTATTCCTTTTAATTTCTGGCCGCAGAGCCCTTATCGAAGATCCACACCCGAGCGGATTCAACGATTTGCCTCAATTCTGTTAAAATCTGGCTATGCCTCGCCGGTGCGAACGCCAAGAGGGGAAGATATTATGGCGGCTTGCGGTCAACTTAAGTCGGAGTGCCAACCTAGATTAAAGACACAACGATGAAGGGCACGATGCCGAGTTACCAACCGAAGCTCCACCGAAACGGATGGACGCGGAGTGTATCATGGTCACCCTCCGTAGGGGCTCGTATCGGCCTTCATACGGGAATGGCGGTTGTGCTCTTAATCGCTCTGACAGGATGTGACCTGTTGGCATTATTGAATCAAAATCCCAGCGAGCGGGCCAGAATTGAAATGGTTGAATTGCGTAACTTGAAAAGAGCCGGCCAGATCTCCCGCCTCGAAATTCATAAGTCAGAGAGACGACTTGATGCCTTTGTGGGTAATCGAAAAGTTAGCTCTTTGGATGTCAAACTTGGCTTCGCGCCCGTCGGGCATAAATTTCAACAAAGCGACGGCAGGACCCCGGTCGGCCGCTATGTGATTGATCGCAAAAACCCCAACAGTCAGTTTCACCTATCTTTGGGCCTTTCGTACCCGAATGCCACGGATCTACGATTAGCGGAAGCAAGAGGCGTTGATCCTGGAGGCGATATCTTCATCCATGGACAACCCAATCGGTCAAGAGTCAAACGCCGGATGGGTGACTGGACCGAAGGTTGTATCGCGCTGACCAATGAAGAGATGACGATCCTCTACGAGGTGGTTGACCTCGGAACGCCGGTCTATATTTATCACTAAACCTTTAAGCCCCGGCCACAAGGGTCCACCAAATCTTGCCTTCGCTCTCCTGATGCCAGCCGATACCCATTTCCGTCGCTTTAGGGTTCAAAATAAGTTTCCGGGCCTCGCTATCCGCCATCCACGCTCTCAACGTCAATAGGTCGCTCTCAAAGGATTCTGAGATATTTTCGCCGAGTAGAACTCCTTGGTATCCAACGGACTCAACGCGATCAAGAGGAGACGAGCCATCTGAACCGAAATGCCAAGGCCTGTTCTGCACAGACATGTCTCTTGAATGGGTTCGAGCCGCGGCGGTCAGTTTCGACGACAATTTAACCAACGGGAGTTTGTTCCTCGCACGAATGACATTAACCGCATCAACAAAGCGGTGGGGAATCTGACTGAACTCATGGGCATTGATCCAAAAAATCTGTGGCACCAAATTTTCAGTTTCGTCAATGGCCTCAAACCCGGTTTCCGCCTCAATGGGTTCTGACTCGAGATCAAATTCCAACGGCTCGAGTTGAGGGGTCGGCCCGCATCCCGTCAAAACCACCGCCAAAATTAGGATGAGTCTGATCATAACTGACATCATTTAGTTTTTCTAAATCCCCCTCAACCTACTCCGTTCTCATCATCAGGTCAATTGCCAGATTACAGCCGATTTATGACTTTCATTGACTGGCAAAATGATGACACAGAACTGCAACAGAATTGATTTTTCTGAGTTGAACGTCTTGTTATTCATTTTCGCCCCCCTTACTAATCGATATTTAGGCAAATGTTGATGAGGCGTGGAGAGGCGTGGAAATGACAGATTCATCAAGTCGGCGTCAGTTTGGCAAATTCATGGTAGCAGGATTCAGTGCCGCCGCTTTAGGGCCCATAGCTCGGGCCAATGAATTAGGGACAGTCAGAAGAAATATATCGACCTTCTCGGCACAAGATTGGCACCCCTATTTCTCAAATCTCAATCACAATGCCATCCTTGTGGATACACAATCGCGGGCACTACACTTTTGGTCTGAAGACGAATCGGTCTATAAACTTTATCCGACAAGTGTCCCGATTTCGCCTGAACTCACTCGGCTTGGCCGCACGCGAATAACAAGAAAAGTCAAGGATCCCGACTGGCGTCCCACACCGGCGATGCTTGAGCGCAATCCAGACTGGCCCCTTTACATGCCCCCCGGTCCCGATAACCCACTTGGCACTCATGCGCTTCATCTCTCATGGCAATATTACCGAATTCACGGCACGCATGACACACGAAAGATTGGCCGGCGCTCTTCAAATGGCTGTGTGGGATTGTATAATGAACACATTTCTGAGTTGTTTGACTTGGCAAATGTCGGAACCCAAGTGTTGCTAATTTGAAACTTTTTTGAGTATGTGTTGTTGAACGGTGAACTTAAAGGTTGCAATCATCGCCAAGATGGGTTTAACCTTCGGTTTACAAATCAGACTTCGATGAGAATTGACATTGGGTGATTGTTGTTTATGTGAGGGTAGTCTTGACCCATAAACGTAGAAAGGAACCACGAATGAGAAAAACTATTCTTGCTGCCGCCTTCGCGCTCGCAGCCACCAGCTTGTCTGCAGGCGGAATGGACGATGCAAAGATGGAATCAGCGACTGAGCCCGCAATGGGCAAAATGGCTGAACCCATGATGGAACCAGAGGTGATGGAACCGACCGACAACAGTGCGGTACTGCTTCCCATCATGTTGCTGATTTTAGCGGCAGGTCTCGCACTCTAAAAAACCAATCTTTTGTGGAGGTGGCTTTTGAACGGCCGCCTCCATTTTTGATGGTCCCCCAAGCTAAGCTTAGGGGTATTTTGGTTTGCCTAAATCGCTTGGAGCCTTATTAATCAAGGCTTGATTTTGCCATTCCCATCTGATGCGTCACTATGCGTTTCAACCAAAGAGCGCAGTCCAGTGCGGTAGTCTGGAAAGAGCAAACGGATTTCCAAATCGCTCTTCATGTAATCATTGCAGACCCTCTTCGATTCTGAAAAAAAACTCTTGGCCATTGGGCTCAGCGTTGCCGTCTCAAATGGTATTTTGGATAAGGTCGGCCGCTGCAACAATTGACAGGCAAAGTCTGTGACATCTTCGGGGGGTGCGGGACAATCATCACAAACATTGTAGATTGACCCCGGGGATGGTCTTGCCATTGACGCTTGCAAAACCTGTGCGATATCCTCAGCATGGATTCGATTGAAAATTTGTCCATTCCTGATCACCTGAAACTGTTTCTTGCCCGCTAGAATTTGGGCTAACGGGCCTCTACCCGGACCATAAATACCCGCTAAGCGGAAAATATGTATGGGCAATCCATATTTTTCTTGGCAATCTAACCACTCGTTTTCGGCTTTCACCCGCCGCTGCCCTCGCCTAGTTGTCGGCGACGTTTTGGTTTTTTCGTCGACCCAATTTCCAGCTTTGTCACCATAAACCGCAGTGGTCGAGAGATAGCCTACCCATTTGAGATGACCCGCCGTATCGGCCAGACAATCAGATAGAGACCGCAAAACAGGATCAGTCAATGCGTCACAATGATCATCATTTGGTGGCACCGAGACGAGGATATGTGAGGCTTGGGCGATTTCCTCACGCAATGAACATCCTGGCCATATCCGACAACGGGAACCTGACTCCAGGACTCTGGCGCGACCTTGAGCCGTTCTCGTGGTACCGATACAATCCCAATTTGGCTCCTCACTCAATTTTCTACTGAGTGTGCGTGCCGTATATCCATGTCCCAGACTCAGCAAAATATTGTTTTCTTTAGCAACCATCATTTCATCTTGATCGCTTTCAGTTTCTCGCATGCCCAGTCTGCCGCGTCCGCGACAACGGGATTTGGATCAGTTCGGAGTTTCTCAGCGGTGGGAAGTGCGGCACGGTTCTCAGAATTGCCAATCGCATAAAGAACATTGCGGACAAACCGGTCGCGGCCGACGCGCCGAATGGGGCCATGACGAAACAATTGACGAAAAGCTTTATCATCAAGAGTGGCCAATTCTTCAAGATTTGGAGATATAAGAGCTTCACGTGCTTGGTAATTTGTATCCCGAGCCGCCGAGGCAAACTTGTTCCATGGACAGACGGCTAAACAATCGTCACAGCCAAAAATTCGGTTTCCCAGAGCGGGCCGAAACATCTTGTCGACGGGGCCTTTATGCTCAATCGTGAGGTACGAAATACAGCGTCTCGCATCAAGTTGATAGGGAGACGGAAAGGCATCGGTCGGACAAATATCGAGACAACGTCGGCATGAACCACAATGGTCTCGTGCCGCGTCATCTCGTTTCAACCAGTAGTTCGTGAAAATAGCCCCCAAAAAGAACCAATTGCCTAATGTCGTGCTCACAAGATTGGTATGTTTGCCTTGCCAACCAATGCCCGCCGCTTCGGCGAGAGGCTTTTCCATGACGGGCGCGGTATCAACAAAGACCTTGATCTCTGCCCCCGTCGTGTCCACCAACCACCGGCCAAGACGTTTCAGACGTTTTTTGACTATGTCATGGTAATCACGGTTCTGTGCATAGACTGAAATGCAGCCTTGATTTCTCTGGCTAAGATTTTCTAACGGGTCGTGATCAGGCGCATAGGAATCAGCCAACATGATCACCGACTTGGCTTCGGGCCAAAGCTTGGTTGGATTCTGACGCCATTCGGAGCGGCGCTGCATCCAATCCATCTCACCATGATAATTGGCGGCAAGAAATGTTCTTAGCCGTGGCGCGGCTTTTGGAATATCATCTGGCCCACAGATTCCAGAAGAATCAAAACCCTCTTCAGCGGCTCTTTTTTTGAGTTGATCTTCAATTCGAATCAAAAATCCAAGTCCGAGTAGCAGTCGGGTGGTGGTGGAATATTGGGAAGAAAATCTCCCAATATGGGTTGAAATGATGGCCTCGACTTCATCGTGGCGTACCATTCTTTAATCAATTGGGGGTCGTCCTTGAGTAGGGGTTCATCTTCCCAGTTCATATCGCCGACAAAATCCAGACATGAAACATGCGCCGCGGCAGAAAAATCGGCCAACGACATATAATCCCCAGCTAGCCATTTTCTTTTCTCAAGCAGATGGTTCATGTAATCAAGATGAAAACGAAGGCATTGCCGTCCCATGCTGATATTCGACGCATTGACGGGGCCGCTATTCTGAAGTCGACGAAGTGCCCGCTCGCCAAGAAGTCGCGCGGTGACTTCGTGATGAAATTTTTCGTCAAACCAACTCACCAATCGACGGATTTCGTAAAGAGTCTTGGCATCTCCTCCCATCAGGGGCGGTTCAGGATGCACGGCGTCAATATATTCGCACGTGGCTTGACTATCAGAGAAGGATCTATTTTTGCCTCGCAAGACAGGCACCTTACCGGCCGGACTCATCAATAAAAACTCCTTACGCTTTTCCCAAAATTTTTCCTCAACAAGTTCGAATTGCACTTTTTTCTCCGACAGCACCAAGCGCAACTTGCGGCAAAATGGTGACAGCGAGTAATGATAGAGTCGGTAAGTCAATGTAGGGTTCTCAACAGTCAAATCTGCCCGTTATTCTAAATTGGATTGATGCCAAGTATCAACCTTCAATACACGCGCTTCGCTCATCTTTTTCCAATAATTGGGCCCCATCAAAGATGGTCTTGACATCAGGCGTGGGTGAGTCTTCGGTCTTTAAATTGCCAATGAACAAGGCCGCGAGCTCCGCTGATTCTTTCTCAGAAATTTCCTCGACAGGTTTGTTGAAGCTCATCTTCGCCGCCGCGGCCACGCCAAATACACTTCCTTCAAAAGGATGCGTGTTGAGATAAAGTTCAAGAATTCGCTCTTTGCTCATCACGATTTCAATCAAGAGGGTGGCGATGGAGCTGACGAGGCGACTGAATCCACTCTCGCCGCTTAGGAAGAACAGGTTGTGGGCCAATTGTTGACTGATTGACGCCCCACCTCCAGAGGGGTGGGCACGAATGGCTCTGACATTAAATCCCCAATGCTGACAAAATTGTGAGTCCTGCGCCGTGATAAAGGATAGTTTCACATAACGAGGCAACTGGTCAGTCTCGGCCGGCTCCGAGATGACAGGGCCGATCTTGAGTCGATGAGCCGCCATTTTGACGGTGTAAGGTGGATCAAACATGCTGAGCCCAAAGAGGACCAACAAAAAAATGACGACGACCCCTGCGACAAGACGAAAAACAACCCGCAATATGTGCCGAATTAACCCCACAAAAAAGAGTCGAAGGCCATCATTAGATTGTTTTGGTGAGTTTCTTTTCGCCAATGCTTGAATGAGTCCGTCAAGATGTTTTCACGAACATGACAATAGCGGGTTTTGAACGTCAGTCAAATCTGGGCGGATACAAGCGACCCGCCCATGGTTGTTTAACCCCAACTCACACGTTGCCGGTGGCCGCCGGTGAACTCTTGGCTTTAGGCTTAACCTTATTTTTGCTCGTCGGTGCCTTCACCTGTTCACCGTTAATGTCTTGGCCCGCCTCAACGAACAGGCGAAGGGTTTCTGCCTGCATGCGTCCCATAATCTCGGCTAACGCAGTCATCTTCTGGGTTGATTGGCCGGCACTATTCGACGCAAGCTGCGACAATGTGTTGACCCAATCAGCTGGATCATTCTGAGTTTTGGCTAGCTTTTCTACATTAGCCAACGTCTCCTTTGTCCATTCAGCCGATAATTTTATGCTCTCTTCGGCGGCATGAAACGCCGTTTCAGATAACTTTTGGTTTAATGAGGCCGATTTTTTCATCGTCTCTTCAAGTTCAGGCATTTGTTTGGGAATGCCCGTGAGAATGGCATCCATCCATTCCTTTGCAATTGTATTTGTCATAGTGCCTTTTTCCTTTCATCAATGTGATCTCTTCTATCTATTTGCTGCGTTGCGGCATTTCAACCCTTTTGTTGCTGCGATGCAGCATTTGTCCTCAATGATTGACGGGTGAGGAAAGTGCTCTCTCTGACCGACTTGATGACACTCACATTCATGTTTTGCTAATTTGTATCCAAGCGTTTAAGAAAAACCTCTTGGAGGCACGCATCTTTGCCTCATTATCTCTCTATCTCAGGAGTGACCTATGCCAACCAATGTATCCTTGAGCGGCCTGGCCCACGACTTGGCTCAGCGCGCCGAATCTGCCGATCCGGTCAGAATTGGCCTTGTGGGATGCGGTGAAATGGGGACTGATATTGCTGTTCGTACCGCCATGATGACAGGAGTGCAACTCGTCTCCATTGTTGAGAAGTCAGGGCAAAAAGCATTGCAGGCTTTGGAGATGGCTGGCCGGATCGGCCGAACGGTTCATACTGTTGATGCTCTGAACCAAGAAATTGAACAGGGTCGGACAGGCATCGTTGAATCTGCAGAGACTATGTTGCAATCCGGCCTTGTTGATGTGGTTATTGATGCGACAGGCGTGCCGGAGGTCGGCGCGAAAGTCGGATTGGCGGTCATTAAGAATGGCAAACATCTCGTGATGATGAATGTTGAAGCCGACGTCACCATTGGCTCAATTCTCCGCACCGAAGCTGACAAGCAAGGTGTCGTCTACACTCTTGCGGCGGGGGACGAACCCTCATCATGTATGGAATTGATCGAATTCCTCACCGCGATGGGACATCGGATCATCTGTGCCGGGAAAGGCAAAAACAACCCCCTGAGATTTGATGCGATACCCGACGATTATCGTGAAGAAGCGAGATGCCGAAATATGAACCCGAGGATGCTTGTTGAATTTGTCGATGGCTCAAAGACGATGGTGGAGATGACGGCTATTGCCAATGCGACAGGTCTAATCCCTGACTGCGATGGCATGCATGGCCCAGCGGCCAATCTTAATGAGCTCGCATCGACCCTCATTCCCAAAAGGGACGGAGGAATTTTGTCGGATTCAGGGCGCGTGGACTTCTCGGTCGGGCGAGGTGTGGCTCCTGGCGTATTTGTTGTCGCGGCGGCTGAACATCCAAGAATTGAAGAGCGGCTGGTTGACCTGAAAGTTGGAAAAGGTCCCTACTTTACATTCACCCGCCCCTTCCACCTGACATCTTTGGAAGCCCCCTTGAGTTGTGCCCGCGCCGTCTTGTACGGAAAATCTGATATGGCTCCCCTCAAACAACCTGTTGCCCAAGCCAGTGCGGTTGCCAAACGCCATTTGCAGGTCGGGGAAATATTAGGCCAAATCGGGGAAATAGATTACCGTGCTTGGACCATGACGATGGAGCGGGCGCGCCAAGCTCGCGCCTTCCCAGCCGGCTTGCTACAAGGCAGCCGAGTCATCAAGCCGGTGGCTAAGGGAGAAATCATTTCAGCTAAAAATACCCAATTGTTGGACAACTCCGCGATCGTCAAACTATGGCGGCAGCAAGAGAGCGATGTTTTCGGCTCGGCCATTGAGATTGAGTAAAGGAGGTCAATTGACAATCTTTACCGTCGATCCATCGGGCTCAACCACCATTTGGAATTTTTGAGCCTCCTCGGCTAGACTATCAAACAAAGCCCATTCTGTTCCGGTCATCCACATTTGACAATCAAGCTGCTTCGCCTCGGCAAGGAACATCTGAAATCGATGCGTATCGAGATGGGCCGCAATTTCATCAAGAAGCATGACCGGTGGGCAATCAAAGTCCTCTAGGATGGCGCGCGCGTTGGCCAAAATTAGAGAAATGAGCAGCGCTTTCTGTTCGCCCGTTGAACAAAGCTGAGCCGCTCGATTTTGGCCTTGGAATTCAACCACCAAATCGGCGCGATGGGGGCCGATGAGCGTACGTCCTGCCTTGAAGTCTCGGGGCCGACTCAAGCGAAGGGCTTCAGTCAATTCTTCGCGGTCAATGGTGGTTGCCTGCGCGCCTTCTTGCGAGATGAGGCGGATATCTCCGATCGGGAATGGTGAGACTGACCCAGCAAGAGCCCGCGTCAGTCTCTCAATCGCATAAAGGCGCTGTCGCGTGAGTTTTGCACCGGCTTCCCCCATTCTGAATTCAAGAACTTTGAGCCAATGGGCATCAGAATCCGGGTGGCGAAGCAGGCGATTTCTTTCGCGCATCGCCCGATCGTAGGCCATGACATCACCGGCATGATCAGCGATGAGACTCATTGTTGTACGATCAAGAAATCGACGCCGGCCATCGGCCGACTCACTCCACAAACGATCCATTGCGGGTGTGAGCCACAATATAGTCACACAATCGTTCAACTCGGCCTGTTTGACCGACTTTCCATCAACCTCGAGCCGCCTTTTGGAGTTGTTCATCCAAGTGGTTTCGACCGATCTTTGAGTACCATCACGATCAATTTGGCACGATACTTTCCAGCTCGGCGAAGGGTTCAAATGCCGCGCCAAATCCGCGACTTTGGCACGCCGCAAACCCCGACCGGGGGAAAAGAGAGAGATGGCTTCAAGGATACTCGTTTTACCCGAACCATTCTCGCCCGTCAGAATGACCGACCGGTGATCCGTTTTGAGCCGCAAGCGAGAGAAACAGCGAAATTGTGCCAAGTTCAGTTGCGTCAGAAATAACTTGGCCACGTAGAATAACTTAACGGAAAACCCAGTCCATTATCGGTCACGCTCGGACCGGCATCACCACATACATTGAGTTGGTATCTTCATCAGACCTGAACACGGTCGCGGTGGCATTGGGTTGCAAGTCAATAGTGACCACCCCCTCAGAGTAAAGTTGAAAAACAGAAATCATATGGTGATAATGATAGGCAATCTGACGGTCTTCATGAGGGAAAACCACCTCAACTTCCTCGCGAATTTTTCCCGTGATCGGTGAACTGATCGTCCATGTGAGACGATCGGTCTCCATAATCAAATTGATAATGTTATTGTGGGGTGACACCAGTGGATTGAGTCTCTCCAACGCTTTCATTCCTGAAGCGGCATCAATCTGCATCTTGATATTGGCCGATTCTGGAATCAGTTTTTTGTAATCTGGAAACTCAGCGTTCAAGACACGGGATGAAAAGGTGAAATTTTCGGTCGTCACGCGGACCTTATTTTCTGAAACCGAGACGGTCGCAAACTCACCCGCCAACTCCATCATCTTGATGATTTCTAACACCGCCTTCAGCGGGATGATCGTCGACCGCATCTCTTCACTGCCCGACGGCGCTTTGGCGTCAATGATGGCCATCCTGAATCCATCTGATGAGACGGCTCGAAGAATGGCCTCCCCATCAATTTCCGAAATATGGAGATAAACGCCTTGCAAGTATTTCCTTGCACTGTCAGGGGCCACTGACGTTTTTGACATTTCGAAAAGTCGGAGAAGAACTTTCGACTCGATGTTGAAGGTCACATCGTATTCGGTATTATCAATCGCTGGAAAGTCATCCCTCGGCATGGTCAAGAGACTGCAATCGGTCGCACCCGCGTTGATTTTGAACATTTCCTCCTTCGCATCATAGTGAATGTTGACGGGAATGCCGGAGGAAAACCGCTTTGCCATTTCATTGAAGATATTGGCGTTCACAGTTGTGCCCCCCTCTTCCTCAACCTCAGCGTCGAGAGTGACTTCTAATTCCGACTGAATATCGGTGGCGCGCAACTTCACTTGGTCTTTGACCGTTTCAATCAGAACATTCCCTAGAACGGGAGCTGAATGACTCCGTGCGACAATTGAACGGGCGTGACTAGCGGCGACACGCAATTGATCAGGGTCGACTGAAAATTTCATGTTTCTTGCTTTTTTCTCAAGTTGTCAGGGTATATCATCAAAGACATGTGATCGCAAGCGTGAAACAATGTCTGCTGACTTCCATACCTTTAGCCCAAATCTGACAAACGCCGCGACAACAACTCTTGGTCATCCGCCAACACGGCATTTTGCTTGAGCAGCTTGTCCATTCGACGGATTGAATGGATAACAGTGGTATGATCACGATTGAAAGCGCGACCGATATCTGGCAATGAACGTGTCGTCAAATTCTTTGCAAGATAGATGGCCATTTGCCGAGGTTGTACAATATGTTTGGTGCGGCGTGTGCCTGTCAAATCGGAAACTTTCAGATTGTAATGTTCAGCGACCACTTTGATGATGTCCTTCAGTCCGATCTTGCGATCACTCTCTCGAAACAAATCGGCCAAAACATGCAAGGTATATTCCATAGTAATACGGGATGGCATGAAGGATTGTGCGGCCACTAAACGATTGAGAGCCCCTTCTAGAATCCGTGCGTTGCTCACTATTCTTCGTGCCAAAAACTCAAGGACGCCATTGTCAAATCGCAAACTCGGATTGCTGTTCCTATGCAGTTCAACTTTTTTCTGAAGAATGCCCAATCTCAGTTCATAATCGGCCGGGTGAAGTTCAATGGCGAGTCCTGATTGCAGCCGGGACCGGATCCGTGCTTCAAGTCCTTCAATCTTTCCTGGTGACCGGTCGGCGGTCAGGATAATCCGCTTGTTTTGCTCGGCCAAAGCGTTGAAGGTATGAAAGAATTCTTCTTGGGTCGAATTCTTGCCAGCGATGAACTGGATATCGTCAACCAACAGGACATCGACAGAGCGGAACATTTCCTTGAATCCAATCACACTCTTGGTCTGTAGAGCCCGGACAAAGAGGTACATGAACTGTTCAGCTGACAAATAAATCACTTTGACATTTGGTTTGCTCTCCTTGAGCATCCAGCCAACCGCATTCATCAAATGGGTTTTGCCAAGGCCTACACCTCCGTACAAGAAAAGGGGCGAAAAATTGACCTTTTCATCCTCAGAAACTCGTTTGGCGGCCGCGTAAGCGACCGTGTTCGGACCGGCAACGACAAACTGATCAAAAGTGAACCGCTTGATAAGGTGTGATCCGGGCAATGCATCATCGCTGTTCTCGGAGAACACCGACTTGGCTTTGTCATGGCTCTGACTGGCAAGTTCTTCACACACCACATAATCAAGCCGCAACACCATCTGACTTTGACCTCGAAGACATTCAATGATCGCGTCGCCGTATGTCTGTATAATCCATTCACCGGTGAAGTGCGTGGGAACTTTGATTTCTGCCACACCTTGATCTATCGACGATAAGGTCGTCCTTGAAATCCAATTTCTGAAATCATCATCACCAATTGATTGCCGCAAATCTTTACAGGCATTTCTCCATAATTCTGACAATATAAGTCCCCCAGAATGTCGCAGCGTTCCGCTGTCGTTGCTTCGTTATGTCTGCCTCCATGGCAGTTTCTTGAATTTCCAACCATTGACATATCCCCGCCGACGATGATGATCCAAATCGCCTTCAAAACCCTCTGCCACATTGACACATTGAACAGCTTTAGCGTGAGATTTAGACACTTCTATGGCTGCCGCTCGAGAACGTACGCCGGAGCGGCAAATGAAAAAAAACGTGTTCAACGAGTGAGATCCTAATTCATGGGTCACTTGTTCAACAAAGGAAGGGTTGGTGCGCGTTTCAGGGTAGGAAATCCATTCTGAGAAGACCACGCGACGCCCGATAGATGAGAGATCAGGAACCCCCACAAAAATCCATTCGGGCTTGCTGCGGACATCAATCAAACAGGCACGATCATTCACTTCGAGTTCCTTCCAAACCCGCTCTGGTGCCCAATCGGCAACATTTTGATCGTCTTCAACAGGATGATAATTCATCTTTGACTCCCCAGCATCGAGTCAAAGAAGTAGCGAGAAGATGGTATGTTTTGCAATCCCAAACCCGATATTTTTTCTCGGTTGAGGGTCAGTTTTTGTCTAAAATGTTGAATTGTGGTCATATTCTAAGCCACAAATTTTTTTCTATCTGCCAAAAAAATCTCAATCAAATTTACCGACGAGAAATGAAGCAAACATCTTGTGGCATTTTATCCTGTACCCACTACGCCGTTCGCCGAATCTGTCCCTAAAAGGAACGAATCGGTGAGAAAAATGAATTGACCTATCACCTCTTGTCTCATCTGAGGATTCTGGATTTTGCAGCATTCAAGGTGATGATGATCAAACCACAAAATCTAATGATTCGATGAAGGCCGCAAATGAACTCCACGAATCACGTGGTGCACAAGTCATATATGTAAGAATCGGCCTAGTGTGACAATCCCGACCGGCTGTCATTCAGAGAACGCGCAGCACACTTCATAAAAGATGATACGCGCTCTGGTAATAGACAAGAACTCTTTGATTTTTGGAGGGAATGCCCTCGCCTGCATCAAGCCTTGAGAGCCTTGATCCGTTTAGACAATCGCGAGATTTTCCGATTGGCGGTGTTTTTATGAAGCACACCCCGGCTAACACCTCGCATCACTTCAGGTTGAGCTTTCTTCAATGCCGATACCGCCTCTTCCCCACTCCCAGACTCAATGGCATTCTCAACCTGTCGAAGGTAGGTTCTAATTCGTGATACGCGGTTACGGTTGACTTTAGCACGGCGAATGGCCTGATTGGCACGTTTTCGGGCTTGTGGTGAGTTAGCCATATTGGAGATGCTCTGAGTTAATGACCTTTGACTTTTATTCTTGAACGGGCTTTCTGTCAAACCCTTTTCTTCAGTCGTGGCAGTGTCGTAATCAAACCACCAACCTCAACCGGTGGTACCGGAATCTTAACAGTTTCGGAATTTCGGTTCGCGGCGATCAACGAAGGCGCTCATTCCTTCAACTTTATCCTCGGTTGAAAAGAGGGAGTGGAACAACCGCCGCTCATAAAGGAGTCCCTCTCTCAACGACAATTCTTCAGCCCGGTTCACCGCCTCTTTCACCGCCATCACGGCGAGGGGTGATTTCTCCGCGATTTTGGCCGCGACATCCATGGTTTCAGTCATTAAATCGTTGACAGGAACCACGCGCGAGACCAATCCAGCCGTCATCGCTTCTTGGGCATTCATGCGGCGGCCGGTCAGATGCATTTCCATTGACTTTGATTTTCCGACCGCCCGAGTCAACCGTTGGGTTCCACCGAGTCCGGCCATCACACCAATGTTGATCTCTGGTTGACCGAACGTGGCATTGTCGGCAGCGATAATAATGTCACACATCATCGCTAGTTCACAGCCGCCGCCAAGTGCGTGCCCGGCGACCGCCGCAATAATAACTTTTCGCAACTGGCCAAAGGCTTGGGTTTCAGCACCGAAAGCATCGCCTTTGAACATATCAACGAAAGCTTTGTCATTCATCTCCTTGATGTCCGCGCCGGCCGAAAAGACTCGGGCAGAGCCGGTCAAAATTAAACATCTCACATCATCGTTTGCGTCAAGGTTGGCAAGAGCGTCAATCAACTCGCATCGCAAACCCTCATTGAGGGCATTGAGTTTGTCAGGTCTGTCAAGCCGAATCACACCGACATGATCAGTGATTTCCAAAACAATATTTTCGTATGCCATTCACTCCACTCCAATGTCCGTTTCGCAATTGACTCACCGCCCGCCATCTCTCTCGGTTCTGGTGGGATAGTCAAGCCAAGTCTAATCCGGACATCCACGCCGGTGCGAACTCATAGAGAGATCATAATATATGGTTGTACGACAAAAAATCAATTCCCAGCGTTTTGTTCGTCCCATCAGTGGCTTTGAGCCGCCAGAGTTCACACAAATGTTCTCGCTCAACATTCGTGATCGCCGTTATTCTCGTGACACTATAGTATATGTATCTTGAGAAGGCTGAAGTTATGCCCTCCGCTCATGGTTCACCTGACGATAAAATCAGTCTTGGATGCCGCTCTCATTGACAATAATCATCAATATGGGCTTGCCTTAAAGATTAGCCCTGTCAAGTTTGACATTTTGGACAATAGAAGGTTGATCGTCCGGCTTGAACAATCCGACGAATTTGACCCTCACATCCGTCTCGTCGACAGTCTCTTGTCTCTTGCGAATAGACGTTAAATTGATGCTGAAAATATCCAATTCGCCCATCATCGGGGTGATGATGGTCTCGGAGGGTCGAACCTCCCGCCTTGATCGCTTTTTCTAATACGAGAGGTATGGCCTTCGTCAAACCTTTGATCCGATGAAAAGCGATTCGGTCACAGCGGCGGCGAGGTGAGATTTTGGCCAACCATAACGACTCACAGGCGTAAATATTGCCGAGCCCCGCGATGATACTTTGATTAAGAAGAGCTGACTTGACGGGCATCCGACAAGAATTAAACTTTTTGGCTAGGTACGGCGCGTTGAAGGCTTGACTCAAAGGTTCGATTCCAAGCCGCGCAATCAAAGCGTGTTGCCCCACGGCATCGGTCGATACTAAATCCATTAAACCAAAGCGCCGAGGGTCCGAATACACCGCCCGCACTTCATTCTCCAAGACAAAGATAACGTGATCATGACGTCCTAGCTCAAGTCCGCTCGCCGATGCGTGAAGCAAGAACGCTCCGGACATGCCAAGATGAATTATCAAGGTCTCCCGAGATGAAAGGTCCAACAGCATATATTTTCCCAAGCGCCGCAGACTGATGACGCGATGTCCTGTCACTCTGTCGGTCATTCGGCTTGGAAAGGGCTGACGCAGATCAGGCCGACGCAGCTGAATCGAGATAATTCGCTGATTGAGCATCACCTTTTCAAGGCATCGCTTGACCGTTTCAACCTCTGGCAGTTCGGGCATGATGGGGAAAATCATCCAACTTGATTGCGAACATTCTTTCTGGTCATATAAATGGAGTTTCGTCAACACTCGCCATGGGTAAAGTTCAGTGCCAAGAGCAACGCATCATAGGACACACTTTGGGTTTGGTGAAGTCGACATCTCCGAAAAGGCGGACATGATCAAGGCATTGTTCGCCGGCGTGTCCAACAAATATGACGTGATGAATGATTCGATGTCTTTGGGAACCCATCGTATATGGAAAACCGCCATGGTCGATTGGTTAGCCCCTCGCGCCGGTGAGCGAATCCTTGATCTCGCGGGAGGCACTGGCGATATCGCCATGCGGATTTTGAAACGGTCACCCCAATCTCAATTGACCGTGCTCGACTTGACAGAAGAGATGATGCACCGAGGACAACAGCGTGCCAAAACAGTCGGGGGACACGAGTCCATCCAATGGATTTCAGGTGATGCCCTTCAATTGCCATTTGCCAACAACAGTTTTGATTCTTGCACCATCGCCTTTGGAATTCGCAATTTCACTGACATTCTTGGCAGTCTTGATGAAGTTTTCAGAATTCTCAAATTTGGTGGGCGTCTGCTCATTCTTGAGTTTAGTGATGTGCGGAATACTGTCTTGCGGCAAATCTACGACCGATACTCATTCGCCGTCATACCTTGGCTTGGGCAAATGATGGCCAATGACAAAGAAAGTTATCGTTATCTCGTCGAGAGCATTAGGCGTTTTCCCAAGCAAGATGAATTTGCGGCCATGATTGAAGAGGCCGGGTTTAAGCGGGTCAAATATCGCAACCTGTCCATGGGTATTGCGGCCCTTCATTCTGGTTGGAAGGTTTGATCTTTGCGCGGCCCACATAACCTTATACGCCTCATTCGCGTTGGTGCCACACTTGAACGTACCGGGGCGATGAATGAGGTTCTCAACGCCCTCAATGCCAATCTCAAAATTAAAATTGCGGCACGCGTGATTGGTTGGCCCGTCCAATGGTTGGGATTAAAAGGGGAGCCGAGCCAACCGCCCATTTTACGGGCCATTATGGCTTTAGGGCCGTCTTACATCAAGTTTGGTCAATTACTTTCGACACGACCTGATATTGTCGGAAAAAAGTTGTCTGATGAATTGAGCGTTCTTCAGGAACGGATCAAGCCATTTTCAACCGAAAGAGTCATACAAACCATTGCGGAAGAATTTGGTCAGCCTCATATTGAACTCTTCTCTGAGTTCAGCGAACCCATCGCGGCGGCATCCATCGCACAAGTCCATCAAGCGGTACTGAAAGATTGTGGCAGCAAAGTTGCCGTCAAGATTCGACGCCCTGGTATTGAACGCGCTTTTCAGCGCGATATTGACGCCTTCTATCTTGTCGCTCGCCTCGTCAGTCTGCTTTCACCAAGCACCAAGCGACTGCGTCCTCGTGATATCATCGAGCATTTTGAAGGTGTTGTACTCAATGAATTGGACCTCCGGCTTGAAGCCTCGGCTTGCGGAGAATTTGCTGAATTGACTCAAAAAGATGAGGGCATTCTTGTCCCAAAAATTCGTTGGCATTTGTCCGACCGGCGGGTGGTGACAATGGATTGGGTGCAAGGCATCAAACTGACAGATATGGACGCGTTGCTCGCCGCCGGTCATAATACAAAACTCCTAGCGCAACGTCTCCTTCAAATGTTTCTTAGAACAGCCCTGCGTGATGGCTATTTCCATGCCGATATGCATCAGGGCAATCTCAGAATCGCTGAAGATGGCAAAATCGTGGTCATGGATTTCGGAATTATGGGCCGGATTGATGAATATACCCGACGAGTTTATGCTGAAATTATTTTGGGGTTTATTCGTCGCGATTACAAGAAAGTGGCTCGCATCCATTTCGAAGCGGGATATGTGCCCGCCGACCAAAACGTCGATCAATTTGCACAAGCACTGCGTTCGGTTGGCGAACCGATATTTGGCGCCGACTCAACCCAGATTTCAATGGGTAAATTGCTGTCCCATCTCTTTGAAGTCACCGAACGTTTTGGCATGGAGACACGCACTGAATTGATCCTGTTGCAAAGAACGATGGTCGTTGTTGAAGGTGTCGCACGGTCACTTGATCCCCATCTCAATATTTGGACGACAGCGCGACCGGTCGTTGAGGATTATGTCAAAACCTATGTCGGCCCCGCCGTCATTGTGCGTGATATCACCCAAACGGCGGGAATGCTTTTTCGTCTTGGGCCAAAAATGCCTCTCCTCATTGAAAAGCTCAACAAAAAAATCGAGCAATCCGAGGAGAAAGACGAGCCACAACAACGTCTTATCTGGTTTATGCTTGGTCTGTCATCGGCTTTGGCTGTCGCTCTGCTAATCGCGATCTAAAAGGGGAGCAGGCTCCGAGTGCCACACGCGTGGTAAAAAACAAGAGACAGAATCAAAAATGGTGCACCTAAGCGGAGAAACTTCGAACCCGTTGTTCGAGGTGTTCTCCGAATGGAGCGCAGAGTTAAGTTCTTGTTCTCTATACGATAATCCTAAAGAGCTTCCATTTCAACTGGATGGTGCTGCACCACAGGAAACTGCGGATTCAGCAAATTCCCATGGCGAAGAGCCGGTTAAAGCATATGGGAGCGAGTCATGGACGGACTAGAGTGCGGTGTAAAAAGTAGGAATCTTTTGCTGATTCTCCTGTTTCAGGAGGTGCCCAATGGGAAAAGCATATTCAGAGGATCTTCGCACGCGCATGGTTGGCGCGGTGGTGTCAGGCAAATCGCGCCGCGCCGTGGCGGCACAGTTTGAGGTGGCGCCCTCGACAGTGATAGAATTGCAGAAGCGCTTTGCGGCGACCGGATCGGTAGAACCGGCTCGCCAGGGTCGACCAAAAGGGTCCGGTAAACTCGGTCCCTTTGAGGATGCGATCATTGAGAAGGTGAAGCGCCAGTCCGATATCACCATGCCAGATCTGGCCGCTTGGCTTGAGGCCCGGCATGGTGTGATCGTCGATCCATCGAACCTGTCAAAACTGCTTCGCCGGGCAGGCTTCACTTATAAAGAAACACTTCTGGCATCGGAGAAAGAACGCTCCGATGTTAAGCAGGTGCGCCGGGTCTGGATCGAACAGCGACAGCCCTTCATGCGGGCCAGACCCGGGCGGCTTATCTTTATGGCTCTATTGGCACATCGTATTGATGCTCGTTCTATTGAGTGCTCTGGCGAGGCCGTGCCTCGGAGTTGGGTTCTTCTGTAGGACTACGAGATGGAACCAGCGTAGGTAGCTTGAAAGGTATTTTGTGGCGATCACCCGGCGGCTTCCAATAAACCTCTTTAGGCGGGCGTGGCGGTTGTTGACGTTTTGGATATGGAGTTCGCCGCGAACGCGTTGACCAGAAGATTGGTTGAGCGCTTCATGGCTGACACGTAGATCGGCAGCACATGGCGGATAGCTGGTCCCCCCATCCGTTACCAAGAGTGCATCCTCGTCTATGACCGGTGCGAGCACCTCCCGCAGAGTGTCAGCATTGACCGCAGACAGGACGGCACTCACGGTCGGACTGGAGCGGTCTGTCGCGACCAGAACCACTACCTGCTCATCGGACAAGCCCCGCTTTGTGGCCTTGCCACCGCGCTTTCGGGCCTTTCGGTTCGGCTTTTTTGCCGAGGGTTTGCTGAGAGAATGAAGCAAGCCAGTCAGCGAAAAACAGCACGGCAGCAACGGGGCCGATGATGGATATGTATGTGAATGAGCCGAATAGAGCGTCTTATCGGCTCACATTTTACTATTTTTTGATCCGAATATGCGATATAATCGGCTCATGACTTATTTTTGGGAAACAATTGACTGGCCGAATTTCACGTATGAATTGGACGATTCATGCGAAAAGAACCTCTATGCGTTTGCACAATATTCTGGTCGCGTCGGTGGTCTCGTCGAGGGTCTGGATGATAAAGATCAGTCTGAAACACTTGTCCAGATGATGGTGGCTGAAGCTATCAAAACCTCTGAGATCGAAGGAGAATATTTAAGCCGCCAAGACGTGATCTCGTCAGTACGAAATAATCTTGGACTAAGTGCACCGCTTGAAAATGTTGGCGACACGCGCGCTGAAGGTGCAGCGGCGTTAATGATGGCGGTCCGCGATGGCTACGACACCCCTTTAAGCGAAGATGTCCTTTTTGACTGGCATACCAAATTGCTCGGTTGGGACAGGCACGTGAGTGTGGGCGCATGGCGCACTCATGAAGAGCCAATGCAAGTGATCTCTGGCCCGATCGGAAAAGAAAAAGTGCATTTCAAAGCGCCGCCATCGCGCCGCGTTTCGGATGAAATGAAGAAGTTCATCAACTGGTTCAATACAACCGCTCCTGGCGCTGCCTATGCGATAGACAAACCGCCTTTGCGTTCGGCGCTTGCACATCTTTACTTTGAAAGCATTCACCCCTTCGAAGACGGAAACGGACGGATCGGGCGTGCGATTTCTGAAAAGGCGTTGTCTCAAGGTCTTGGTGAGCCAGTTATCATGAGCCTTTCCGCGACAATCGAAGCGAACAAAAAAATATATTACGAAGAACTGAAAGCCGCTCAACGAAGTCGTGATGTGAGCGC
Source organism: Paracoccaceae bacterium (assembly GCA_022824005.1). Taxonomy (GTDB): domain Bacteria; phylum Pseudomonadota; class Alphaproteobacteria; order Rhodobacterales; family Rhodobacteraceae; genus JAPOXR01. The sequence goes on along the minus strand of JAJEBG010000058.1, from coordinate 3,367 downwards.
GTGGGTCTCATTTTTCTCAAACGTATGTGTGGAGGCACAAACCCAGGCAGAAAAGCAAATACGATTCACGCTTCAAAAGGCGAAACTGTTTGATCGTTTTGAGGATCAGATGAATGAGAGGCAAGTTCGGGTTGTTCGCCGCATGTTTGAGGTGGGCCTTGACGGCTTTGAAGGCGGCATGAATGCGCGAAAATATGTGTCGATCACCAAAGCCTCTAAAGCGACAGCAACACGTGACTTACAAGCTTTGTTGGAGATGGGCGTTTTTAAAGCGAAAGGTGGCGGGCGGAGCACGCGCTATGATCTTGTGCTTGATGAAGAGCCGCGTGCGCGCTCAAAAGCGCGAAGCCGATAAATCAACAGCTAGGTTGCACCTGCAACCTCTGCCTTCGTGGCGAACAGCGGGTGTGCGCAGTTCAAGGACAATCGACGGCGGGCGCAGGGTACCGAGGCTCGGGAGACCGTCTATTGTCCTTGAATGACGCTGAGGGCGGAGCCCTAAGCCTCGATTCCCAACGACCACAAATGCTGTGAATCTGGGAATCCTGCGGGATTCGCTCACAGGAAGTTGATCCGCAGCCGGCGGTTCCCGAGCCACGGCACGGCGATGTCGGTTTGGTTGTATGAAGCGTTGCGGAGGAACGGGTTGTTCGCCCGCCTCTCGATCCGGACATCGATGCCATCCTTTCCGACTGTGATGTCCGCTGGCGCCTTGACGAAGTTGCGGAACAGCGTGCGCAACTTCGCGTTCTGCTTGCCGTTTCCGATGCGGACGGCCAGCAGCCGGTAGAGGCCGCTGGCCATGAGGGTGAGCTGGAGGTCGAGATCGATCTTCATCGGGACGGCGGCGGAGAGCGCGTCCATGCAGAAGAAGTCGATGGCGTCGGCGATGGCGTTCTCGATCACCATCCGCCGGGCGTAGCGGTCGACGAGCTGGCTGGCGGAGGTCTTCATCTGGTTGGTGAGCAGCAGGGTCGGCCGCTCATGGCCCAGGCCGCGCACGGCGAGCTGGCGGATGTCGTCCGGATAGCCGGAGATCCGGACGCGCCGGTCGAGGACCTTGGGCGTGCGGTAGATGCGCCCGACATTGGTCAGGCGCACCTGCTTCCAGTCGCTCTCCGGGACGGCGGCGATCGCATCGAGCAGCGATCGGGAGCGCCGGCGCAGGGTCAGGAAGTCGATGCCTCTCTCGTTGATCCGCCAAAGGTTGGCATGCGTCGTCAGCCGGGAATCGAACACCAGTTCCCTGGGCGGCCCGCCATTGCGTTCCTCCCAGAACCCAATGAACCGGAGGATTTCGTCATTCTGATCCTCCTTGCGGACCCGGGCGTTGGCGTAGACGAGCAGGCGGGCGTCGGCGTCGCGGGCAAGGAAGGCGAGGATTCCCTTCTGCCTGCGGCTCCGCTTGGAGACGTAGTGCCTCTCGACGGGCGCCTCCGGGTCCTTCCCGTGCCAGGGTATGGTGTGGAAGTCGAGGTCGAAGGAGCCGTCCCCGCCGAGGTCCGCCTCCAGGCCGTTCAGAGCCCGGTGCCAGCGGTCCATGAGGCCGGTGCACAGCTTCGGGTCGACGCGCCCGGAATACTCGGTCAGGCTCGACCGCTTGGGCATGGCGTTCAGCCCGGCGAACAGGGCCATGCCGGGATCGAGGATGTCGGCCATGACGTGCGGCGGCCGGCCCACCCCCCAGAGCTTCAGCGCCAGCAGGGCCCGGAAGGCATGGCCGGCGGGGATCATGCCGCTGCCCGGCATGCCGCTGTCGGCGGCGATCCGGTCGAGGTCGAGCCGGACAAGGTCGGGGACGAACAGGAACAGCCCGCCGAAGCCGGTGCGCAGGCGCCGCGGCGCAAGGTCGAGCGCCCGGGCGTCGGCGACCGGGGCGGAGACGGGCCGAAGAGCTGCTTCGCGCTCGCCGGGCGAGCGGCGCGGCAGCTTGCCGACGCCGTTGCTGCGGAGCGTGCGCTGCACGGTCGTGGTTCCGGCCGGCATCCCCTCCTGTGCGAGCTTCCGGCTGATCTCGCCGACCGAGAGGCCGGCGGACCTGCGGAGCTCGAGGATGCGCCGGTCCCGCCGCAGCCTGAGGGGCTCGTCGGGGTTCGGCTTCGGACCCGGCCTGCGCTCGGCGAAAAAGGCGGACAGGTCGGGGTTCCGGCGCAGCTTCGTGCACAGGTTGCGGAAGGATCCGAGGCTGTATCCGAAGCGCCTCGCCGCCTCCCCGGCCTCGACGCCGTCGAGGAAGTGGGCCCGGAGCGCCTCGTACTGGAGGTGGGTCCGGGACTGCGGCTTGCGGAAGAGTTCGGCCAGGTCGGTCATGGCAATGCATGTAGTTTGGATGCTATTGCCACTATACTACATCATGGGCGCCGCCGCAAGCAGGAATTGCGCGGAACGGCGCCGTCTGCGCCGGGTTCCGGACCGGGATGCAAGAAAGTCAGGCCTGGAGCGGCTTCCGAAGGCGGGCGCCGGAGCCGGAAGCCGCGCCGGTCCGGATGCCGATGCCGTGCCGATGCCCGTCATGGCAGCGTGACGATTGGTGCCAAAAACCTCAAATGCGATGATTCAATCCGGCGGCGCCAAGACCGGCATCCGGTCGGATCAGGGCGCAGAGCACGGCAAACGCCGCCCGCTGAACGATGTCGGAACAATCCGGCGATCTGCGGCCGCCGCCGGATTCACGTCAATTGTGGCCGTTGGGAATCGAGGCTAGGGTGCGGGCGCGGCCGGGCCGCCTCTGCCCTCCAGGCTCATGCCTCCCGAAACCTGCCTCCTTGCCCGCACCGGTCGGACGCTGCGCTCGCCGGTGTCGGGGAGAGGAAAAATCCGGTTTTGAACCGGATTTTGCGATGGGGACGGGCCGAAGCCCTGCCCGTCAGAACGGCGACATCGACGGCGACGGATCCGGCGAGGAATCGGGCTCCGGCTGCGGCTCCGCTTCCCGCAGGATCCCGGCGGCCTGCTCCAGCCGCCGCCTGAAGCCGAGCGGATGCGCCTCGTCGGCCGCTCTCTCCAGGGCCAGGGCCCGGGGCGTCAGGCCCCGGTCGCATCGCAGCGCCGGATCGGCACCGGCATCGAGCAGCCTCCCGATCTCCCGGACGTCGCCCCGGGCCGCGGCCCAGTGCAGCGGCGTCCGGCCGCGAAACGACCTGGCGTTCGGATCCGCGCCCTCGTCCAGCGCCGCCGCCGCCTCCGGCGGGCTCCCGGACGCGATGGCCAGGACCAGCCGGCGGTCCGCTGCCAGCTGCTTCGCCGCCTGCGCCTCCTCCGCCGGCACCATGCCCTTCAGCCGCTTCGCCAGGGCGGCCCTGCCGGCCGCCGCCTCGGCCTGCTCCCTGGCCAGCTTCCCGGCCTGCTCCTCCAGCTTGGCCTTTTC
>JAJEBG010000060.1 GCA_022824005.1 Paracoccaceae bacterium | reverse complement strand
ATAGAGGTGTTCATGAGGGGCATTCCTATCCGTCGGTTTCCATTACCGATATAGAATCAGACCTCGCCCAATTTGGGAATCCCCTCACCCTCGCTTAAGCAGAATCCGGGTTAGTCAGTTCTGCGAACCAGCGCTCGACCTGGTTGATCCATGACGCCGAGGTCGGCGTGAAGTGGACGTGCCAGTGCTTGCGGTGGGCAAGCCAGTTCCTGACCTTCTCCGTCTTGTGTGTCGCGTAGTTGTCCATCACCAGATGCACGTCCAGCCCTTTGGGCATTGCCGCCTCGACCTCCCTGAGGAAGGCAAGGAACTCCTTGGCGCGGTGACGCCTGCTGCACTTCCCGATCACCGCCCCGGTGGCGACGTCGAGCGCGGCGAAGAGCGTTGTCGTGCCGTGGCGGACGTAGTCGCGGGTTCTCCGCTCGGCCGCCCCCGGCGCCATTGGCAGGACCGGCTGCGTCCGGTCCAGAGCCTGGATCTGCGACTTCTCGTCGACGCGCAAGACGACCGCGCGGTCCGGCGGGCCATGTAGAGCCCCACGATGTCCTGCACCTTGTCAACGAACAGCGGGTCCGTCGAAAGCTTGAACGTCTCGCTCCGGTGCGGCTTCAGGCTGAACGCCGACCAAATCCGGTGCACGGTCATGTGCGAGAGGCCCGTTCTCTCGGCCATGCTCCGGGTTGACCAGTGCGTCGCGTCCTTCGGCATCGTGGTCAGCGTCCGCTTGACCACCTCCGCCACCTTGTCGTCCGTCACGGTGCGGGGACGTCCGGACCGGTACTCGTCCGAGAGGCCCTCAATGCGCTTCTCGGCAAACCGCCTGCGCCACTTGCCGACCGTGTGCTCGTGCACGCTGGTCCGCTCCGCGAACTCCCTGTTTCGCAGCCCCTCGGCACAGAGAAGGATGATCCTGCAGCGGTCGGACAGTGACCTCGGAGCCTTGTGCTTTCAGACATGCGCCTCGAGAAACGCCCGCTCCTCGTCGTTCAGCACCACTTCCACCGCCTCACCTCTCATCGAACCGCCTCCTGCTGGTGTCATCCGACGCTTGGTTAGCAACTATCGTTACAGAAGACTAGGTTCATTTCTTCAACTCTCTCATAGGCTCCGTTTTTAATAAACCCATTTAACAGAATTTTAATCTGTCACCATTCTGTCGATGGTGGAAGAGGGCAGAAACTCGTGGGGTATGCGGCAATGCCCTGTCAGAACAAGGTCAGCGAGAACTTCACCCACGAGGGGAGCCAAACCAAAGCCGATTTTGTAGCCGCCATTGGCAATAAAATGGCCGGGTCGTTTCGGGAACGGCCCTAGCAGAGGCAGACGTCTCGAGGTCCGAGGGCGTATGCCCGTCCAACAATGGAGCCTTTTGGCGGCTTTGATGGCTGGCACGATCTCCTTGGCGCGGTCAATGAGGTCATCAATATCTAAAGCCTGATTATTGGCCGGTGAGTGGAGTCGTTCAGAGGTCGACCCGATGGCCAAGGTCTGGTCAGAATGAGGCACCATGTGAATACCCTCGGCAAAAATCTGTTGCGGGCCCGTGTGAGGGCATTGCAACAGAGCGGCTGTTCCCTTCTCACCTTGCCAAATATCGGCACCCAAAGTTGATCTCAAACGCTGTAATCCCTCATGACCTGTGGCATGAATCAGAATGTCGGCCCCTTCACCTTCGGTTTGCCCCTCACATATCTCTCCACCAAGGGAGCGAATCGCGGCACTCAGGCCTTGCAGAGCCGGTACGGGTCGAATTGAAGCTGAGAGGTTATCGAATATCGCGTGACCGGTCATTGATTGAGGCATCCAATCACCATCGGCTTCAATGATCTGCCATTCGGCTTTCTTGTCCCAGTTTTTTCTTGCCGCCGCCTGTCGTTGTTTCGCCAAGGCGAGGGCATGGGCATTGGCGATGGGTTGGAATCGCCCCATCCTTTGGTAAACGGGATCGATGCCACCAATCTCTGTTACTTCGGCCCACCAATCGGATGCCATGATTAAACTATCAAATTGGAATTGCTTTTTTGCGTTCCAGTTATGGGGCGCGTGGGGGGCTAGAGCACCAAGAATGCCGCCGCTTGCGCCCGCGCCAATCTGGCGCTTTTCAACAACCCGTACCTTGCAACCTCGACGGGCACAGCTATAAGCGATACTGAGACCAAAAATACCCGCCCCAAAAATTTCAATGTCGGCCAGTGCCATTGCGTTTCCTTGCCCCATTCGGATTCAACATTCGGTGTCTAATGCAAGTTCGAGACTTTGACCAACCATGTGCCCAGTCATAGATTGGCGCGAGGGGCACGTTCCCTATTCGGTTCAATTCAAGGACAGTTATTATAGTCGTGATAACGGGTTAGAAGAGTCACGGCATGTGTTTCTCGCTGGAAACAATCTTCCGCAACAATTTTGCCCGGGTTTTCATATCGCAGAACTGGGCTTTGGCACAGGACTGAATTTGTTGATGGCTTGGCAGGCATGGAAAGAATGCGGTGTTGAAGGCCCGCTTCGCTTCACGTCATTTGAAGCCTACCCGTTAACCACAAAAGATATGAAACGGGCTTTGGCTTCATTTGAGGAGATTTGGCCTTTGGCAGAGTCATTGTTGTCGAGTTGGGACAAGGGTCGAAAATCTGATACGTTTCCAAGCTTGATCTTTGAGGTCATTTTGGGGGATGCTCGCCAAACGGTTCCAAAGTGGAATGGGCAAGCTGACTGTTGGTTTCTCGATGGATTTGCGCCAGCGTCCAATCCCGAAATGTGGGAGCAAGAATTGATGGTTTCGGTGGCCGAACATACCGCACTTGGGGGAACTTTCGCAACCTTCACCTCCGCCGGTAAGGTCAGGCGATCATTGTCTCATGCTGGATTTCTGGTCAAGAGAATTCCAGGTTTTGGAGGTAAGCGGCATATGAGTGTGGGAAAGCGGGTTGTGAAGGGCTAAGGCCTTGCGTCTCAATCAACCCAAAATTACCGAACTAGACACATCATTTAACGTCAACTTACCTCCTGCCCTCTGATGAGATCGTCACTCAATCGAATGGGACGTGATTGGCCGGTGAGACGCATTCGGTAAACGGTGATAGCTTCCATGACCCGCATGACATAATTGCGTGTTTCTCCGTATGGAATATGTTCGATCCAATCTATCGGGTCGGTATAGCTCCTGCGTGGGTCACCGATTTCGTGCAACCAATCCCTGACTCGTCGGGGACCCGCATTATAGGCGGCAATGGCCATAATGTAGGAGCCGTCAAATTCGTCAAGTCGGTCACGCAAATAGGTCGAGCCAAGCAAAACATTAACCTGTCTATTTCTTAAGAGGGACTTGATGGGGCCCGCCAGACCAATATCGTTGGCCAATTCCTGACCGGTGCTAGGTTTGATCTGCATGAAGCCGACCGCGCCTTTGCTGCTGACGGCGGATTCTCGAAATTCAGTTTCTTGGCGAGCAATTGCCAGCGCGACTTCTGTTGGGATCGGTAATTCGGTATCCGACATTTCAACTAACGGAAAGAGATGGGAGATATCATTGTAGCCATTCTTGACGCCTTCTTTGGCCACTTTAACGACAGAAAAAAGGGCTTGGTGATCAAAGGCGAGTGCGGCAAGGGCCTCGCTATCGGCCTCATTTAAATCCTCAGCCACGTGCGACAGAAACCATGCCGAATGTGATTGATTCCCTGCGTAGCGGTAAAGCAACCCGGCCTGAACAACCGGAATCTGTTGCATACGAAGTTTATCTTCTGCGGAATGGGCATGCCAACCGGCCAAATTTCTGTCTGAGGTCTCACGCAGATGTTCGGCCGCTAGTTGTCCATAAAAAGTGGTCTGTTCTTTTGCTCCTTTGGCGAAGGCATTGAGGGCACGATCGGAGAAGCCGGCCGTATCAAAGGCTTGTCCGAGCCAGTATCCCGCGCGACCGATGCTGATGGGCGTGTCGACCAGGGTCTCGAAGGTGCTAAAATGTCGGATCGCGGCGGTCGAATCATTGAGAAATCTGAGGCTGAGATACCCACTCAACCATTCCAGTTCGGCGCAATCTTTCTTTCGCTGTCTCTCAGCTTTTTCGCGATGGGCTTGCGAGACATTTGACAATGTAGGTAATTTCCCATCGCTCGTGAAGAGATGATGATGAGAGGCGAGGAGATAGGCTTCCTTAAATTGACCCTTTCGCATCAACCCATGTGCCAGACTTATGCGGCGTGAGGCCCATTTCTCTGGATGGGTCAGATTGTCTTTAGCGAGACTAGCTTCAATGAAAAGGGCGAGTCCTCCGGCGGTGTCGTCATTATTAAACCGCCATCTGACTCGGTCAAATGAGAGGCCAGAGTCATCACGAAATTCCTGAGGAATTCGACGGATACGCGAGTCCACGCCATTAGCGCGTTTTTGCAGGGCGATCCGAGCTTCCGCCAATCGTTTCTGCGTGGTGCTGACGAGTGGAAACAACCACTCCGCTTCGTCATATCGCTTTTGCCACAATAGGTTGTTCAATCGCGTGAGGTGAAAGGGGGCCAAGATGTCATCATAGAGTTCCAAGGCTTGACGATGCCCGTCAAGAGTGAATGGCAGCGATTTCCATCCATCAATGATGGTGTTTTGCGCCTCACTCCCACGTTGAAGTCGTTGAAAGGCTTGTGCGAGCTGGATGGCCCCATGACCTGTTTGGGGGGCCTGTTCGACAAAATACGCCACCACGGAGTTTGGAGCCGTATTTGAATTGAGTGTGGCCTCGCCTGATTTTCGGAGGATTTTTAACCCTGGCCAGTCCGCGTGTTTGCTAAGAAAAAGTTGGTAATCGCCAAAGTCATCAACCCCGGCGCGCAGTCGCAACCATTCCTTTATGGTTAGTGCCACGGGTAGGGAAATGTCAGAAGCGACTTTCTCAGCCTCGACCCAACGATTTCGCTCGGCGGCCCGGAGCAAATCACGAAATTTGTTTCCGTCGTCTTGCCAAGGGTTGGATAAGACTGGTTGCCAGACGATCACAAGTGCCAGAGCCACGACTGGCAAGTGCAATTTGATACGAAGGGTCATTCGACTGCTCTTTTTTCATATATTCGTGCACCAAGTTGGCGGCGATTGTCAAGTGGCTTTATGACAAGGCGAAACTATGTTAGTGAGTGTCAACAAATTCGAGGAATTCCATCCATGCACATTCAAGGCTCGCTTCCCGCCCTTATCACGCCGTTTTGTGACCATTCGGTTGACTATAAGGCACTGGAAAACCTTGTTGATTGGCAAATCCAGCAGGGTTCAGATGGACTTGTTCCAGTGGGAACAACGGGGGAAAGCCCCACACTTTCTCATAAAGAACATGAAGAGGTTATCCGCCAAGTCACTCAGACGGCGGACGGACGCGTACCGGTGATCGCTGGAGCGGGTTCAAATTCGACAATGGAAGCGATGCGATTTGTGAACTTTGCTGAAAAGGTGGGGGCCCATGCAGCTTTGGTGGTCACGCCTTACTATAATAAGCCCACGCAAGATGGCCTTTATCAACATTTCAAGACGCTTCATGACGACTCTAATCTGCCGATCATTATCTACAATATTCCTGGCCGGTCGGTTGTTGATATGACCCCTGAAACGATGGGACAGCTGTCGGAGTTGCCGAGGATTATAGGGGTTAAAGATGCCACCGGTGATGTGGTGCGTGTCTCCGAGCAAAGACGGACCTGTGGAAAGGACTTCATTCAACTCTCTGGTGAAGATGCGTCAGCTTTGGGTTTCAACTCCCATGGGGGCAAGGGCTGTGTTTCCGTCACCGCCAATGTGGCACCTAAACTTTGCGCCGAGTTCCAAGCGGCTATGCTGGCGGGTGACCATGAACGCGCCCTCGAATATCAGGACCGCTTACTTCCTTTACACGCCGCCATTTTCGCTGAACCCGGCCTTGCGGGTGCCAAATTTGGTCTTTCACTTCTTGGCCTGTGCCGCAATGAAATGCGATTGCCATTATTGCCGGTATCGAAGTCTGTCGAGGATCAAATCAGAGCTGCGATGGGGTTGGCAGGCCTGATTGATTGATTGTCTCGTAAAGAGAATCGTTGATGTCAAAGGCCTCCAAGTCCAATCGGAACTATCGTGTGATCGCCGACAATCGCCGGGCTAGATATGATTACACGCTCATCAGTGAGATCGAGTGCGGGCTGGTGTTGGCGGGTTCGGAGGTTCAGTCATTGCGCCTTGGACAAGCGTCCATTGTCGAAAGTTATGCGTCGGTTGAGGAGGGGGAGTTATGGTTAATCAACGCGTCAATCACGCCCTATGAGAAGTCTGGAAATTTCAATCATGAAGATCGCCGTCGCCGCAAATTGTTGGTCAGGCAACGCGAATTATCGAAACTGTGGTCGGCGTCTAATCGCGAGGGACTGACATTGGTGCCATTGGTCTTGTACTTTAACCATAAAGGGTTGGCGAAATTGAAACTTGCCGTTGCCAAGGGTAAAAAGCGAGTGGATAAGAGAGCGACAGAACGCAAGCGAGATTGGCAGCGCCAAAAAGAACGGTTATTGCGACGCTAGATTAAACGGCTCTTGTCCAATCAAGAAGAAAAGGAAATTGAGAAGTATCAATGACTCAAAATGATCCAACATTGGTTGTTTCTACCGATTGGCTTCAATCGCACCTCAAAGACCCGAGCCTGCGGGTCATTGATGCCTCATGGCATTTGCCGACCGTTGGGCGCGACGGCGAGGCAGAATACCGAAATCAACATATTGAAGGGGCGGTCTTCTTCGACATTGACAAGATTTCAGATCAATCGTCTCCTCTGCCCCACATGGTGCCGTCAGCCGAGCAATTCGCCCGAGACGTCGGAAATTTAGGAATCAGCAATGCTCATCAGATTGTGGTCTATGACAGTTTGGGATTGTTCTCGGCGGCACGGGTATGGTGGCTGTTCAGGTATATGGGACATTTTGATGTTTGTGTGCTCGATGGGGGCTTGCCACGCTGGATCGAGGAAGGTCGTCCCTTGAGTCGCAAGGCCACGCGTCGCGAGAAAGCTCACATGGTTCCTCACGAGCAGTCCGATATGGTCCGCGATGTCACCGCTGTACACAAGGTGACGGTGAATGGGGAAGAGAAGATTATTGATGCAAGGCCCAAGGCGCGATTTCTCGGTGAAGAAGAAGAGCCCCGCCCGGGTCTGCGCCGGGGGCATATGAAGGGGGCAGTCAACATACCCTACGACAGTCTCCTCAATGAAGACGGAACGCTGAAGAATCGCTCACAACTCGAGCAAATCTTTGATGAGTCGGGGGTGACCTTTGACGAGCCTGTGATTACAAGTTGTGGCTCCGGCGTCACCGCGGCGGTCATAAGTCTTGCATTGGAAATCATCGGGCATCCAAATCATGCTCTCTATGATGGCGCTTGGGCCGAATGGGGCGGGCGCGATGATTTGGTGGTTATTGGTCCCTGAGTCAGCGACCGAGCGTTTGATCAAATCCCTCGTCAATTATCGTGTCGATTTCCTTGAAATGGAGACGCCCCCTTCTCGTAAGCCCATCGCCGTTCCTAAAGGCCAAGACGTTGACATGATACGAGCTGGGGATTTTCCACTTTGGTATTTTTTGATGATGTATGATGCTGTCGGGAAAGATTTTTTGTGGGAGGATATGCATCTTGCTAAGCGTGATGATGTGCAGGAATTTGTCAGCGATGAGCGGGTGGAAATGCATACGATGATGCGCGAGGGTTATCCCCAAGGCTTCTTCCTGTTGGATCGTCGGCACGACGGAATTTGTGATATTGCTTATTTCGGAATTGTGAGGGAGGCGATGGGAAAAGGTTTGGGGGGTTATCTTTTGGATCAGGCTTTGATGGCCGGGTGGGCATACGAAAATGTGGTCAAAATGACTGTTAATACTTGCACACTTGATCACCCGCATGCCCGAAGTCTTTATGAAAGTCGAGGATTTTCCTATATCAGGAGTGAGACGAGGACACGCCGACCGATGTCCTCGAGGCCCGCCCACCGAAAGGATGAAGAATGTTGAATTCACTCCAAGCCCAGCCCGAAGACAAAATCATTCGCCTGATTGAAGAATTCAAAGGCGATAATCGCCGTGATAAAATTGATTTGGGTGTGGGTGTCTATCGCGATTCCACGGGGGCGACACCGATTATGTCAGCCGTCAAAAAAGCTGAAAAGATATTGTGGAATCGTGAGACCACCAAGAGTTACACGAAAATTGCCGGTGATGAGTCGTTCAGAGCGGCGATTGTTTCGCTGACTCTCGGTCATTCGTCTCCATCGGATCGAATAGCCTCCATTCACACCCCCGGCGGCACCGGCGCGGTTCGGCAAGCATTTGAACTTACCCGTCTCGCCGCCCCCGATGCACGTGTGTGGGTTTCTGATCCCTCCTGGCCCAATCATCTGTCAATGGCCAAACATGTGGGATTGCCCATTGAGACCTACCGCTACTTTGATCAGGAAGCACGGTCGGTGGACTTTGACGGTATGATGCGGGATTTAGCCTCGGCCAATGCAGGCGATGTCCTCATTTTGCACGGTTGTTGTCATAATCCAACCGGTGCCAATCTTAATCGTTCACAATGGCTGGAATTAAGAGAGCAGGTGGCGGCAAAAGGAATCATCCCGCTCGTCGATATCGCTTATCAGGGATTTGGCGATGGGATTGAGGAAGATGCCTATGGTGTCAGAACTCTCGCCGAACAACTTCCCGAGATTCTCATTGCGGTGAGTTGCTCCAAGAACTTTGGCATTTATCGAGAGCGGGCGGGAGTTCTCATCGCCGTGGCCGAGTCGGCGAAAGCGAGCGATTTGGCACAAGCCACCTTGTCACACTTAAATCGGCAGAACTTTTCTTTTCCCCCCGATCATGGGGCCCGATTGGTGACGATGATTCTGGAAAATGAGGAGGGCTTGCGGCAGGAATGGTTGCATGAGTTGGAGACCATCCGAGTGAGTATGCTCGACCTCCGGGCCCGCTTGTCGGCCGAGCTCAGACAATTGACTGGGTCGGATCGCTTTGGCTTTCTCTCTTCACATCGGGGTATGTTTTCATTGCTTGGCGCGAGTCGCACACAAGTCCTTGAGATGCGCAAGAGGGCGGCCATATACATGGTCAGTGACGGTCGCATCAATGTGGCGGGCTTGAACAAAGCGTCGGTAGCCATTTTAGCTCAAGCGATGGTGAAAGCCGGATTGTAATGGTGGGCACTCACCCATATCCATCAAAGTCATGGCGTGAGCCGATTTCATCCCATTCAACAGGTAAAGTGAAAGCGGCCCGCACCAGCAAGAAGGTATGAAATCATCATTCGCTGAATCAATGCCTTTTTTGTCAGCCGGTGGCGGATACGCCATTTGTGTCGGCGTGACCATTGCCTTGAAAATGTGAGAGAGGCGAGTCAAGCCCCGCTATCCTTTGGTCGGAAATATATCCAGCAGATTGCCAAAAAAACATATCGTTCATTTTATCTTTGGCGTAGGCCGAAGAATCAATTATGTGAGGCAGGCATGGCGAATGAGTCGCTTTTTTAGACAGGTCAATTGAGCAGTGAATCAAACATTTGTGGTCATGGCCGCCATCACAATGGCGGCTATTGTGGTTGCGTCAAATATTCTGGTGCAATTTCTCTTTGGAAATTCGCTCACTTGGGGAGCTTTCGTTTATCCGTTCGCCTTTTTGGTGACGGATGTGACCAATCGCGTGCTTGGGCCGCAAACGGCGCGTCGTGTGGTTTATTTTGGATTTTTGGTTGGAATTTTGTGCTCACTCGTGGCCTCGCTCATTGAAGGTCCAAACGGCCCTCTAATCACTTTTCGAATTGCGATAGGATCGGCCACGGCTTTTCTAGTCGCGCAACTTCTTGATGTGTTGTTGTTTGACCGATTGCGTCGTGGAACGCCATGGTGGACACCACCGGTCATCTCAACCTTTGTCGGTTCCGCCGTGGATACGGTGCTCTTCTTTTCCATCGCTTTTGCGGCGCAACTCACCTTTTTGGAAAAATCGAACGATGTCTCGTGGGCCAATGAAAGCGTCTCAATCCTTGGTTTTGGCGCGGTGGCCCCTCTCTGGGTCAGTCTTGCTGTCGCTGACTTTATGGTCAAAATCTGTGTCGCATTGGTGGCCTTGGTTCCGTTTCGTCAAATTACCTTACGAATGATGCAGATAAGAAACTCCTGATTTTAATGGAAAAACCTCATGAGCGATAATTTCTCGCGGCCGGTGAGTGGAGGCATTGAATTGCCCGCTTCGACGATATGCCACATAGGTGCCAACATTCCGAATTTAATGGAGTGGGCACTCAAAAGGGGTGAAGGCCGACTTGGGTCGGGCGGAGCTCTTCTCGTCAAGACCGGAAAATTTACCGGTCGCTCACCGAAGAACAAATACATTGTCGAAACAGATGAACCCATCTGGCGCGACGCCAACCAAAGCATGTCTCACGAAAGTTTTGAAACGCTGTGGCAAGATATCTCTGCTTACCTTGCGGGGCGCGAGATTTTTGTTCAGGACTTGGTCGCAGGTGCGGATCCAAATTGTCAGGTCCATATCCGAGTCGCCACAGAATTTGCTTGGCACAGTCTATTTATTCGCCATTTGCTACGTGATATCAAATGTGACCGTCGGGCCGATTACCTGATCATTGATTGCCCCAATTTCATACCCGAGCCGAAGAGACACGGTTGTAATTCTGAAAGTGTGGTCGCGATCAATTTTGAAAAACGTGCTGTCATCATCGCAGGCACGGGTTACGCGGGCGAGATAAAGAAATCAGTTTTTACCATTATGAACCGGATTTTGCCCGAGCAGGGTGTGATGTCAATGCATTGTTCGGCCAATCATACGCAAGGCGATCCTGACGATACGGCGATTTTCTTTGGTTTGTCAGGAACAGGAAAAACAACTCTATCGTCAGTGTCAGGCCGAGTCCTCATTGGCGATGATGAACATGGTTGGTCGTCGCAAGGGGTCTTCAATATTGAAGGGGGGTGTTACGCAAAAACATTCAATCTTGATCCCGAGGCGGAGCCGGAAATCTACGGGGCAACGTCCAAATTTGGCACCATTATTGAGAATATGGGCTTTGATTCCGAGACCTGTGAATTAGATTTCTCCGATTCTTCGATCACCGAGAATACCCGCTGCGCTTATCCAATTGACTCGATTCCTCATTCGTCAGCATCGGGTATGGCGGGCCCCGCAAAACATGTCTTTATGTTGACCTGTGATGCTTTTGGTGTTCTTCCGCCGATTGCCAGATTGACGGCTGATCAAGCCATTTATCATTTTCTCTCCGGTTTCACGGCCAAAGTTGCCGGTACGGAACAAGGAATCTCCGATCCGACGCCGGTGTTCTCGGCCTGTTTTGGTCATCCATTTCTACCTCTTCATCCCAAAATTTATGGCGATCTTTTGCGGAAGAGAATTGAAAAAAATCAATCACAATGTTGGCTCGTCAATACGGGTTGGTCAGGCGGTGGATATGGCGTTGGCCAACGTATGCCAATCGGATTTACCCGCGCCCTTCTGGCCGCCGCTCTGAACGGACGATTGGATCAAGCTGGATTTACGAGAGAAGACGTTTTCGGATTACAGATTCCGATCGCGGCCACTGGAGTGCCCCATCATTTATTGCTTCCGAAAAGATCGTGGCAGGACCAATTAGCTTACGACCATTCGGCTGGGCGGGTCAAGTCTCTGTTCGCTGAAAACTTCCGTCAGTTCACACCCTTTTTCGAAGATATCCATCGTTCAACAAAACTTTAGTGAAGCGGCTTTGCCGGTTCATTGGCAACGCTCTTAATTTAAAAGGTTGGCTAAAATCCAATTTCTTGATTGAACCTGTGATTAGGCCTGGCGCGTTGTGAGGTGCCAATATTCCTTGACATTAGACCTCTGAATCCCCATTGATTGAGTTAGGCAAAGCCAAGGGTTAAATGAGAAATCAAGCCATGCAAGGCGATTCTAAAGTCATTGAATATCTGAACCGTGCATTGCGCAGCGAATTAACGGCCATTAGCCAGTTTTGGCTCCATTACAAACTTCAAGAAGATTGGGGATTGGGTCACATGGCGAAGAAGAGCCGCGAAGAGAGCATTGAAGAAATGCATCATGCGGACGCGATTATTGAAAGAATTATCTTTCTGGAGGGGCATCCCAATCTCCAACAATTGGACCCGCTAAGAATCGGTCAATCGCCAAAGGAATCTTTGCAATGTGACCTTGCCGCTGAGGAGGAAGCGCGAGCCCTCTATAGTGAAGCCTGTCAATATTGCCGTGATGTCGGTGACTTCGGTACCATGGCCATTTTTGAGAAACTCTTAGCCGATGAAGAGGGGCATATTGATTTTCTGGAAACCCAATTGGCATTGCATGATCGCATTGGTCAAGAAAATTTTGCTAAACTTAACGCATCGAAAATGGACGAAGCGGAGTAGGTCGGCCGCTGTCTCGCTATGATGAGACCCCAAGATCAGCGGTGCGACGAGTCCTCTCTTCTAGAAGTCTAGGTTGTCGCGTCGTATCATGAAGGATATCCGATTCGACGAAGGCTTCATTGAGGTTGCCCAATATCCTCCCCTTACAAAAAATCAGAGCCGCGTCAGCGGTTGGATATGAGGGGAAGAGTGGCCTGAGTGATTGGCCGCCAATTTCAGTCGAGGATTGTGGTTCTGTCGGGGGCCGGATTGTCAGCGGAAAGCGGGTTGTCGACTTTCCGTGATGCTGGCGGTGTCTGGAGCCGCTATGATATCCGAGATGTGGCAACCCCTGAAGGCTTTCTCCGCGATCCGAGTTTGGTTCATACATTTTACAACGCGCGCCGTATGAAACTGCGGCAGGTCAAGCCTAATGCCGCCCATTGCGCCTTGGCCAAGCTAGAGGATGTGTGTGAATTGGCGATCATTACACAAAATGTCGACGATTTGCATGAGCGGGCGGGGAGTCACAATGTCATCCACATGCATGGAGAATTACTCTCGGCCATCTGTCATAATTGTGGTCATCGGTGGCCGTCACCGGATGAATTATCGGCGGACGACATCTGTGGGCGATGTGGCGCTCAATCGGTGCGACCCGATGTGGTTTGGTTTGGTGAAATTCCTTATCATTTAGAGCGTATCAACGATCTGTTGCTTGGTGCTGATCTCTTCGTGTCTATCGGGACTTCTGGCGCTGTCAGTCCGGCCAATACCTTTGTCTCTCAAGCCAAGTCCGCGGGAGCTAAAACCATCGAGTTGAATCTGGAATCGACGGAAATTTCAGACTGTTTTGACGATCACCGCTTGGGCCCTGCCACCGAAATTGTACCAGTTTGGGTTGATGAACTGATGGCCAGAGGATTGCATTGGCGGTGACAATGAAACCATCCATAGAGCCATGAGCTGAAGATGAATGAGAACTTACTCCGACTTTATAACTCAAAGGTCGAGACAGGAGAATGGCAGGACGATGCCGGCCAGAGGCGGGCCCTTCAGATTTTGGTGAAATTGGAAGAGATATTGGTTTCGCCGCCGCGTTCTCGATTTTTTAGGCCGAAGCAACAAGAACGAGTCGTAGAGGGGGTTTATCTATGGGGTGGCATTGGACGCGGCAAGTCGATGTTAATGGACTTATTCTTTACCCATTCCAAGACCGAGAAGAAGGCACGGCGGCACTTTATGGAATTTATGCAGTATATTCATGCCCGTATGAATGCAGCACGGAAACAGGGTGTGAGCGATGCTATCAAACCTGTGGCCGAGGAAGTGGCCGCTCAATCACGGCTTTTGTGCCTTGATGAATGCCAAGTCAATGATATCGCCGATGCCATCATTGTTGGGAGATTGTTTGAATTGATCGCCGTGAATGGCACCATTGTGGTGACAACGTCAAATCGCCCGCCGAGCGATCTTTATAAAAACGGAATTAATCGCCATTTATTTGTGCCCTTTATTGAACGACTTCTTGCCAACTTTTGGGTGCATGAAATTTCTCCCGGGCTTGATCATCGTCAAAACCGCCTCGCTGGAGAGACACGTTATTTTGTTCCCGCCAATCCCGAGGCGACAGGAAATATTGATAGAATCTGGGGCAGATTGACGGGGGGTCATGATCCAAAAGCGCAGAGACATACGCTTTTGGTCAATGGAAGAGAGGTGACATTGCACCAGTTCTGCAATGGTGTCGCGAG
Organism: Paracoccaceae bacterium; assembly: GCA_022824005.1. Classification (GTDB taxonomy): domain Bacteria; phylum Pseudomonadota; class Alphaproteobacteria; order Rhodobacterales; family Rhodobacteraceae; genus JAPOXR01. The sequence goes on along the minus strand of JAJEBG010000060.1, from coordinate 57,762 downwards.
AATCGAGTTTTGGGATCTGTGTGGTCAGCCTTATGGGCCGGCTGATTATCTGGCTATTGCCCATTCCGTCCGTGTGATGATGATTGAGAATATTCCACGATTGTCACGCTCCAACTACAATGCGGCAAAGCGTTTTGTCATGTTGATTGATGCCCTTTACGAGGCCAAGGTTAGATTGATCGCGTCAGCCGCGGCAGAACCGGAGAAACTCTACATTGAGGGAGCGGGCTCCTTTGAATTCGGACGCACCGCCTCGCGTCTGCACGAAATGCAAAGCGATGATTGGCATCCCTAACCCTCGCCAATCGACGAGTTTAAGGTAGAAAGATGAATGGGGCGCGAAATCACCACCCCACGTCCGCAGTGAGGGCGTAGCCCGAACGGAGAATGCGCATGATGCCTGCCGCCTTGAGGTGACCAAGTGTCGACGATCCGGCGAGACGCATCAATTCGTCACAGTTTTCGAGGATCAGTTTGATTTTGATGACTCCCGCCAATATCAGCCCGCCATGTACAAAATTGGTACCCCAGCAGCCAGAAAATGGAGTCGGAATAGGTGGCGTTGCGGCGCGACGTAATTATCGCTGTGAAGCAGTATGTGTCGCCGAACCGTCCGTTGTGCTTCAGCCCGAGAAGACAAAGTTCAATCCACTTTTTAGCCGCTGCGTGGATTGGCTGACGAAATGCGGAGACAGTCGATATTGCTTTTTGCCTTTGCTGGCGCAGCGTTGCTGAGCTTTAACTCTGCTGCATCGTTGCGGTCAGGTTCAGGTCGAACGCTTCAGATCTCATTCGATAACAAGGCGCGACCAAACGGCATCGTGGTCGGACAAAGGTTTATTTGTCGCGTCAAGCGAAGACAAAATTCCGCTTGCCTCCGGCATAGCGCCCCGGACCAATATCCAGTCAAGCTTCATCACCCGGTCAGGATGAGGCGTAATGATACTTGAGCGCGTTGTGGGCCCATCGGCTGTTGCCGTCCACGCATACCCACGCGCCTCGCCCAAGGAAAATAGCGTCTCGCGCCGCCAGTCATAGTCAGGTGGCATGTGGTTGCCAGTATTGAGATCGCCACCGAGCAGGACTGGCCCGGAAGGCGCAAAGGTTTCGACTGCATCCAGCAAGATGCTAAACTGCTGGGCGCGGAACGCGGCGTCGGCGTTGCTTTCGAGATGCGTTGAAACCACGGTCAGCGGCCCTTTGACGGTGGCAACCTGTGCCAAAACCGCCATACGGCCACCGATGCGTGGTTGGTCAGGATCGGTGGCGCCGTTATTCGCCGCAAACCAATGGCCGGCGTCATCGAGACGAACCATCGCAACACGGTTCAATGGAACGCGCGACAGCACCGCATTGCCATGCCATCCCAGTGCGTTGAAATCATCTTCGCAAAAAGACCGCTCTGTCGGCCCGCCCAGGTCGAGTTCAAAGAACTCCACACCGAAGGCATAGCTCATTCCCAAAGCCTCCGCGACCGCCTCGGTCGTGTGGCGCTGCCCCGTACGGGCCATGCCGTGATCCACCTCGGACAGCAACACGATATCCGGAGCAAGAGGTGCCAGATGGGCTGCGGTGTCCTCAGGGAAGAGGCACCGCTCCACGTTCCAGGCCACGAGCGTTAATGTAGCAGGCAGCAAATCACCTGATGCCGTGCCACCAATCTGCACGGCGTTCATTGCCGGGGTGCTTGCCAAAAGCGCACGGTGTGCATCACTGGTGCGGCAGGACGACAGGATAGCTGCCTTTTGGACTGCCTCCATCGGTGGAAGCACCGGCATTGTTCTGGTGATCACGTTGCTTTCCCCGTCTTGGGGTCAAAGAAGCACAGGCTTTCTGGTTTTAGATGCACCGTTGTCTGGCCTGCTGTTGCGGGCACGTCCTTGCCGACGTGGACGGTGAAGGGCTGTCCGCCCAGTTCACCATGCAGCAAACGGCGCGCTCCCAACTCCTCGACAATCGAAATATCGAACGGGATTTGGCCGTTTTCAGCCAATTGCACGTCCTCAGGTCGAATGCCCAGATGCACAGGGCCTACCGTGCGATTTCCGCTCGAAGCGAGAAGGGTGCCATCATTCACACGCACTGCCCCGTCCTCGATCCAAGCCTCTATCAGGTTCATCGGTGGGGCCCCCATGAAAGAGGCGACAAAGGTCGACGCAGGGGAATGGTAGATTTCCGCTGGAGTGCCGATCTGCTCGATCTCGCCTCCATTCAGGACGATAATGCGGTCGGCCATGGTCATCGCCTCGACCTGGTCATGGGTCACGTAGATCGACGTCACGCCGAGGCGACGCTGCAGCGCCTTGATCTCGATCCGCATCTGATTGCGCAGTTTTGCGTCGAGATTCGACAGCGGCTCATCGAACAGGAAGAGTGACGGGTCGCGCACGACCGCACGCCCCATGGCGACCCGCTGGCGCTGACCACCTGAAAGCTGCGAAGGCTTTCGGTCCAGAAGCTCGGTAAGGTTAAGCATTTTGGCGGCCTCTTGTACCTTCGCCTCGATGGCGTCGGTGGAGGTGCCGCGGTTCTTCAGCCCGTAGCCGATGTTTTTGCGCACGGTCATATGCGGATAAAGTGCGTAGTTCTGGAACACCATCGCGATGTCGCGGTCAGCAGGGTCTACATCGTTCACTTCGCGCTCGCCGATCTGCAGCGCACCTGCGGTGATCTCTTCCAGCCCCGCGACCATCCTGAGAAGCGTGGACTTTCCGCAGCCGGAGGGGCCGACCAGCACGACGAACTCGCCATCAGCAATGGTGAAGCTTGACGGCTTCACCGCCTCGAACCCGTTTGGATAGGTCTTGCCGACCGCGTTGAGTGTGACGACTGCCATCTGAATTTCCCTACTTATCGGATTCTGTAAGGCCCTTGACGAACCAATTTTGGAAGAACAGCACGATCAGCACAGGCGGGATGATTGCGATGATGGAGAGTGCCAGTGCTTGCCCGTATTCGGGGATGTCATTGCTGTCGACTACGCCCTGTGTGATCTGCTTGATCCCGCGCACCAAAGTGAACATGCTCTCTTCGGTCGTGATCATCGTGGGCCAGAGGTACTGGTTCCAGCCGAAGACAAACATGATGATGAAGATCGCCGCGATCATGGTCCGAGAGAGTGGAACCAGAATGTCGATGAAGAACTTTACCGGTCCTGCACCATCAATCCGCGCGGCCTCAACCAATTCTTCGGGGACCGAGCGGAAGAACTGCCGAAAGAAGAATGTGCCGGTTGCGGACGCAATCAGCGGGATGATCAGGCCTGAATAGGTGTTGGCCATACCAAGACTCTGGATCGCCTCATAGGAGGGCAAGATCCGCACCTCCAGCGGCAAAAGCAGCGTGGTGAAGATGATCCAGAACGCCAGCGTGGCGAACCGCAGCCGGAAGTAGACGATCGCATAGGCCGCCATCATCGAGATGATGATTTTGCCGATCGCGAAACCGAAACCCAGGATCATAGAGTTCATCAGCATAAGCGAGCCATCCACCGTGTCGGTGAACCCCCCTTTCTCGAACATCGCCTTGCCATAGTTGACGCCCAACTGATCTGAAAAGCCGAACTGCAGCCCGGTCCGGGCGATCTCGATCCGGTCATGCGAGGAGGTCGCGAAGACCATGAAAACCGGCAGCACCATCAACAAGACACCGGCAACCAGGACCGCATGATCGCCCACGACCGACCATTTGATCGGTCGCCGTGCGACGTGTTTTTTGGATTGGGTGAAGGTGTCGGAAATCCCGGTCATGGCCACCTCACGTATAATGAATGCGTCGTTCAATCAGTCGGAACTGAAAGACGGTCAGGATCAGGACAAGGACCATAAGGATCACCGACTGCGCGGACGAGCCGCCCAGGTCGTTGCCCCGAAACCCGTCCAGAAATACCTTGTAGACAAGAGTCATCGGGTTGTTGCCGGGCTCGCCTTTCAGCAGCGTGTCGATGATGCCGAAGGTGTCGAAAAGGGCGTAGGTGATGTTGATGATCAACAGGAAGAAGGTCGTCGGCGCCAGCAGCGGGAAGGTCACTTGCCAAAAGCGGCCCGTGGCAGAACGATTGTCGATTATCGCCGCCTCATTCACCGATTTCGGGATTGACTGCAACCCCGACAGGAAGAAAATGAAGTTCACCGGGATCTGTTTCCAAACGGCCGCGATGACCATGGCTGTCGCCGTGTCCGTGTAGTTGACGCCCAGCTTGAAGTCCGAGCCGACGGTCTGGAACAGGTCGGTGATCGGTCCAGTCCGCTGGTCAAAGAACATGATACCCATGAAGCCCGCGACGGGCGGGGCCACGGCATAGACCCACATCAGCAATGTGCGATAGGTGCGCGCGCCTCGGATCACTTTATCGGCTTTCACCGCAAGCAGTAGCGCGATGGCAAGCGAGAAGAACGTCACAAGACAGGTGTAGATCACAGTGAACCAAGCGATGCGCAGATATTCGGTGTTGCGCCCAAGGTCGGTGTAGTTGTCGAGCCCCACGAAAGTAGAGCCAAAGCCGAACGGGTCTTGCAAGTAGAAGGAAGATTGCACAGCCCAACCCGCTGGCCAGTAAAAGAAGATCGCAATGATTGATAGTTGTGGCAGCAGCAGCGCCACTGGCAACCAGACTGTTGTGAAACCCGCGCGCTTCATAAAGCCCCCAAAAAGCAAAAGAACCGGTGACCGCTATTTGCAGCCACCGGAAGGATCGTCAGGCCTTAGCCCTGCGTCTTGGCAAAGCGCTCAAGCAGCTGGTTGGCTTCTTCCTGGATCGTCGCGAAAGCGTCATCGACGCTGGTTTCGCCGGTCAGGATACGGCCGTATTCACGGTTCATGACGTCGCGGATCTGCACGTAGAAGCCCATGCGATAACCGCGTGTAAAATCACCGGCTGGCAAGGTCAGCTGCTCAATGCCGACCTCGGCTGCCGGAAACTTTTCATAGTGGCCGTCGGCCTTTGCAACCTCATATGCGGCCTCTGTGATCGGTACATAACCGGTCGCCTGATGCCAAAAATACTGTGTGTCCGCATTGGTGAGGAACTTGAAAAACTCGGCGGTGGCCTTGTTCTCTTCCTCCGACTTGCCCGACATTGCAAACAACGCCGCGCCGCCAATAAAGGTCTGTGTTGGTTCGGTTGTCACGGCTTCCCAGTATGGCAACATAGTCGCCGAGAACTCAAAACCCAGGTCCTTTTTCAACAGACCACCGAAAGAGCCGGAAGAGCCCAGCCACATGGCCACTTCACCATCTTCAAACGGCTTCGCGTTGTCGCCCCAGCCGGTGCCGTACCACTCGAACAGACCTTTGTCCTTCCACTCGGTCAGTGCCGTAAAATGAGCTTTGATCGCCGGGTTGTCGACCATGATCTGCGTGTCAGCGCCGTCATAGCCGTTGTTGTTCGAAGCGAACTGCAGGTTATGGCGCGAGAAGAAATTCTCGGTGAAGATCCACGGCAGGTGCGACTGGCTTAGCGGGATGTAGCCTGCATCTTTCAAGGCTGGGGCCGTGACAGACTGGAACTCTTCCCATGTCTTCGGCGGCTCAACACCCGCTTTAGCAAGCGCGCCGGCGTTGTAGTACATGATCGGGGTAGAAGAATTGAACGGCATGCCGATCATCTTGCCATCGCTGTCGGCATAGAAGTAACGCACACCCGCGATGTAATCATTGATGTCGAACGCAATACCGTTATCAGCCAGTAAGTCCTGCACCGGGATTGTCGCCCCTTTCGCACCGATAACTGTCGCAGCACCGGCGTCGAAAACCTGAATGACATTGGGATGTTCACCTGCGCGGAAGGCTGCGATGCCTGAGGTAAGAGTTTCCTCGTAGCTGCCCTTGAAGACAGGTATGATCTTGTAGTCGTCCTGGCTGGCGTTGAATTTTTCTGCTACTTCGTTGACGGTTTCACCAAGCTGTCCGCCCATGGCATGCCACCAGGTGATTTCTGTTTCTGCGAAAGCCGCCTGACCTACAAAGGACGTGACGAGTGCCGCAGCACTGAGATTGAGAAGTTTCATCTGTCTACTCCAAATTGTGTCACCCGCACGTTACGGGCACAGCTTGTCTTTGTCGCCAAATCCAACACACCAAGAGGTGTCACCCGCACGTTACGGGCACAGCGCGGTGCCGACGGTCGACTTCAAGCCGCCGGATTCCGCAGGAATTGTCGAATACGAAGGAGTCTTGCTCCTATGCACAGGTGTTCACATAGCGGGCCAATTTAACGGAACTGCGAAGTTTTCGTGTCATCCTTGACAAACTACAAGACCGGTGGGGTATTGATTGGCCATGACAAACCCGACAGATAACGCAGTGCGCCCGCGACGTGTGACGGCCCAAATGGTTGCAGATTTGGCAGGTGTGTCCCGTTCTGCCGTGTCGCGGGCATTTACCGAAGGCGGCTATGTTGATGCCGAAAAACGCAATCGAATCTTCGCTGTAGCCGCAGAAGTTGGATATCAGCCAAACGCTCTTGCTGCTGGTCTGCAAGGCGGCCGGTCCCATCTGGTTGCCGTCGTTGTCGGTGCCATTCGTAATCCGCATGACAATGAATTCTTCATGCGATTGTGTGACGCCCTCAATCAGCAAGGCTGTGGCCACTGCTCATCACGGGAGAGAAAGAAGGCGGAAGACCCACCGTCGAGGATGTATTGCGATTCCCTCTCGATGCCATTGCCGTGCGCGGCAGCATGTCCGATGCCCTTGTCCAGCGATGTAGGAAACTGGGCATCCAGATGATCTGTTATGGGCGTAGTCTTAAGAATGCCGAAGCTGATACCGTTTGTTGTCAGAATACAGCGGGCATGCAGATGATTGTCGAGGCCTTATTGGCCCGGGACCGGAGGCGTTTTGCATTTATTGCAGGGCCTGCCGGCTTCCACTCCTCAGACGACCGTCGCACTGGTTTGGTCGACGTGCTTGATGCCGCCGCATTAGAACTGGCGGCAGAGATGAATGGGCATTTCACCGTCGAAGGGGGATTTGAGGCAGCAAAGCAGCTTATTCAAACGGACGGCACGATTGACGCGATCGTCTGTGCCAATGATGCCTCTGCGATCGGTGCGTTAGGGCACATCCAAGCCCTAGGTATGTCTGTCCCTGACGACATTTCGGTGACAGGGTTTGATGACACGGAGCTGGCCGGTTGGCCCATGTTTCCCCTCACGACTGTGCGAAATCCAATTGGGTCAACTATCGATGCGATCGTCACACTTATGCAAAAGCGCTTTGCTGACTCCAACAAAACGAACGAGAAGATTCATATCCCCCCACGCTGCAACTGCGTCAAACGCACTAGGCGTCGCAAGCTATCGAGCTTTGCCAAGAATCAGGACGACAGCTGCGCTGAGGGCAATGGCAGAGGCAACCTGAATGACGGTCTGAAAATCATAGGCTTGCGTAGATGTCATAGTAAAGCCCTTCCATCGCCGCCCCGAACAGCAGTGGAATGGTCTGAACTGCGGCCAGAAGCTGAATTGGACCAATGGCCAGAAGTATCGTCGCGATCAAAGCTGGGCGCATACCGAAGCGTCTGATGATAGCGGGGGTTGCAAAGATGGCGATGACCTCAACAAAGGTTTCCCCACTTCCACAGTGAAGTGCAACGCTCGCCCCTCATCGCAGTGAGGGCGTAGCCCGAACGGAGAATGCGCATGATGCCTGCCGCCTTGAGGTGACCAAGTTTTGACGATCCGGTGAGACGCATCAGGTCTTCCCAGTTTTCGAGGATCAGTTTGATTTTGATGTGTCCCGCCAATGTCAGCCAGAAGTGGACAAAATTGGTACCCCAGCAGCCAGAACAGGCCGAACATGGAGTCGGAATAGGCGGCGTTACGGGGCGTTCGGCGCATCTGACAAGAAGAACCGGACGCGGGCGCCTGATGGTTGCCGCCGTCGCCATCCTGATGTCTGCGACGGTTGTATTTGCCGACCGTTCGCCTGCCATCGACGCAGGGCGTAAGTTCCTCAAGTCGCTGAGCGAGTACACTTGCCCGACTTGTGGTTGCTAATTTCCCTTTAGCGGAAATCAAGGAAACGGCCTGCTAACGCGGGCCGTTTTTTATCTACGCTCACTCCATCCAGTGTCGCGTATCAGCTTATTGAAGGTGCAATGCGTCAGCCCTTCGCTCTCACAGACGAGGGGGATTTTCGGATTTTTCGTGTTGCGGCTCAAGCCTTCTTCGGTGACGACACAGCATGACGGATCATAGCATTGAGCGAGAGCGATTACCCACGGGTCGGCGAAGTTGCGACTGGACCCCTTTGAAGCTATGCGCGGATGGCGTTCCATGATGCCCTTTAGATGCTCCATGTGCTTTTCATCAATGGGCAGGAACATGTCCTTGCGTTCTTTGCACCATTTGGCCAGGGCATCGTCTTTGCGCTTAATCTCGTCAAAAACCTGCATTGTGACGACCGCGATTTCATCCCGCACGATGGCTTCAACGTGTTCCCATATCGACGGCAGAATCTCGATTTGGTAGGCGCGATTCCAGGCGTTCACTAGGCAGCTTGTGTCGATGCTGAATTGCGGTGTTGGCATACTCAGATAGCCCCGAAGTGTGCTTCGAGCTGAGGCAGGTGCTTTGTCTTGATTTGCAGATGGCCTAGCATTTCAGACAGCGTGAGATTGCCCGAGCGATAGGTGTCGATGACCAATCCTGTGAAGGCATCGCCTAAGATGCGCTGACGTTTCTCGCCCCACTTCTCTCGCACTTCCGAGTGTTCAGCGCGAATCTTGCGGAACTGGCTGAGATAGAGTGCTTGCTTTGCCTGATAGAAACTGGCGGTGCATCGCCCATGTTCGAGCAGCCGACGCACGATGAAGGTGCGGCTGACATTGAAACGGTTCGAGAGCGTTTGAATGGTGTCTTCGTGCCATTCTTGCTCCACCGCAGGGCGTGAGGCGATTTCAGCTTGTGACAAGAAAATCTCAGCAGGGGCGAGAATTTCTGCCGCGACCGCGTTGCAAAAGACCTCAACACGCCGCGTCTCTGGCGGTGCATCCGAGTCTTCGTTGAAGTCGCAGATACCGGTCTGGCGCAACATCAAGTGCGTCAGCTCGTGCATGATTGAGAAGATGCGGGCGCGGGGCCTTTCACCGCGATTGATGCCGACTACTGGCAGAGGCATTTCCGCGATCGAGAAGCCGCGCATTACGCCAATGTCGATGGTGGGGATTTGGAACACCAGAACGCCCAGACGTTCGACTGCGTTTTTCCATGACCGCAAGGCTTCGTATTGGGTCGGCCATGCGAGCTGGTCAGCAACAGAGATGCCGAGTGCTTCGCGGGCGCGTTCTGCTAAGTCGGCGGGACGCTCGCGCATTTGTCCTGATAGCGGAAATTGCGGCGGGGTTTCGTCCAGATCCTCATAGAGTTGCAAGGCCGTCAGGCGGCGTTCTTCGGCGGCTCGCAGTTTAAAACGCAACGCGCACGATATTCCTTCGGGTTGCCCTCGCACGCGCCGAAAATCGCGCGGCACACGGAAGGCGTACGGCGCTTTTTGAAGAAAAAAGACGGCCAGAGGGCGCTTGTAAATCTCAGACAGTTTCTTGAGTTGAGCCAGTGTCGGCATGTCTTCAGCGCCATCACTTTCCCAAGCTTCAATGCGCTCAGGAGTGATGTTGGCAGACCGAAAGCGTGCGGAAACTTCCTCGACTCCCATTGAGGCCGTTTCACGTGCCCATGCCAGGACAGCGGGCGTTGCTGGTGCTTTAATGCTTTTGGCCATCTCTCATCTCCTACTGGATTCTAACTCATTTTCATGGAAAAACGCCAGTTTTCATTGAAAATTCTTGTTAGTTTCCAATTAAGGGACGTAGGGCTGAGTGAAGTGCAACACATGATGCAGTTTGATCATGTGTTTTTAGACGCATGATGTTGCGTGGCGGCGAAGTCACGGCGACAGTTCCTATATGAACAAAAGGAAACGTTGTCATATCCAAAGGCTACCGTCACTTAACCTACGAAGAACGATACCAGATTGAAGCGCTAAAGAAAACCGGTCTTTCACAAGGCGCGATTGCTCAGCAACTGGGCCGAGACCGGTCAACAGTTTACCGGGAGATCAATCGCAACACCGGGGGATGGGGGCCCAAATTAAGATGCACGACGAATTATTAGAGAAATATCAATAAGGTCGCCGGTGGTTTGAGCGGCTAGGCTCCGAAATCTTGGTCGACATCTTTCATTGACAACCGCACCTTGCCCTTATTGTCAAAGCCCACCAGTTTCACCTTCACGCTTTGGCCTTCCTTCAGAACTTCAGACGGGTGACCCAAACGTCTTTGCGTAATTTGACTGATGTGAACCAGTCCGTCTCTCTTTCCAAAGAAATTGACAAAAGCACCAAAATCAAGAATCTTAACCACTTTACCAGAATAGATCTGTCCTTCCTCTGGTTCTGCAACAATGGAGTGGATCATATCGTAGGCTTTTTCAATCGCCGTGTTATCTGATGACGCGATCTTGATGACACCATCATCGTTGACATCCACCTTCGCTCCGGACGTTTCAACGATTTCACGAATGACTTTTCCACCCGTTCCGATGACTTCGCGAATCTTGTCGACAGGAATGGTCAAGGATTTAATCCTTGGGGCATAGGCAGAGAACTCACTGGCTTCGGTGAGCGATTGTGCCATTTCAGAGAGAATATGCAGTCGGCCTTCCTTGGCTTGGCTTAGGGCATGTTCCATAATCTCCATCGTGATCCCTGCCACTTTGATGTCCATCTGCAAAGAGGTGATGCCGTTCTCGGTACCGGCCACTTTGAAGTCCATATCGCCCAAATGGTCTTCATCTCCCAAAATATCTGTTAAAATGGCAAAACGGCCATCGGACTCGAGAATCAGACCCATGGCGACACCCGCCACCGGTGCCTTTAGTGGCACACCGGCATCCATCATTGAGAGTGAAGAGCCACAGACTGTCGCCATTGAAGATGAGCCGTTGGACTCAGTGATTTCAGAGACCACTCTCACAGTGTAGGGAAATTCGGTGGCGTTAGGCAACACGGCCTGCAGCGCGCGCCAAGCCAATTTTCCATGTCCCACCTCTCGTCTTCCCGGTGGGCCAAGACGACCTGTTTCTCCCACTGAATAGGGGGGAAAATTGTAGTGTAAGAGAAAGTTGGAGCGATAGTTGCCATGCAGGGCATCAATAATTTGTTCGTCCTCGCCAGTGCCCAATGTTGTGATGGCCATAGCCTGTGTCTCGCCCCGTGTGAACAACGCCGAGCCATGCGCCCGTGGGATCAATCCGACTTCGCAGTCAATCGCCCGGACGGTCGTTTGATCACGACCGTCAATTCTTGATTCTCCTGCAATGATGTTTCCGCGCACCAAGTCGGCCTCTAGTTTTTTGATGGCATCGGTGAGATGGCGGTCCTCAACGTCCGCCTCTGAAAGTGACTCCTTGATGGCGATACGGCTTTGATTAATGGCCTGTTGACGATCTTTCTTATCCAAGATGGCAAAGGCCTCTTTCATTCTTTCCGTCCCGCTTTCCCGAACCCGTTCGCAGAGTTCGCTATAGTCAGGAGACTCAAATTCAAAAGGCTGAATGCCAGCTTCTTCAGCAAACGCCGTGATCATGTCAATGACGGGTTGCATTTCTGCATGCCCAAATTGAACCGCGCCCAGCATTTCAGCCTCTGATAACTCATAGGCTTCGGATTCGACCATCATTACCGCGTCCGATGTTCCGGCCACCACCAGGTCAAGTTTTTGATCGGGGTTATTCCGAATATCATGCATGTCCGACACCGGGGGGTTGAGACGATACTCGCCGTTCGAGAATCCCACGCGGGCTCCCCCAATCGGTCCCAAAAATGGTGATCCAGAGATTGTCAAAGCGGCAGAGGCCGCAATCATCGCGACGATATCGGGGTCATTGACAAGGTCGTGAGAAAGCACGGTACAGATGACATTAACTTCGCTGCGAAAGCCTGACTTGAAAAGGGGACGGATAGGTCGATCAATCAATCTTGAGGTCAGTGTTTCTTTTTCCGATGGTCGGGCTTCACGCTTGAAAAATCCACCCGGCACTTTGCCGGCCGCATAATATTTTTCCTGATAGTGAACGGTGAGTGGGAAAAAATCCAATTCGGCCTTTGGCACTTTATCAAAGGTCACTGCTGCCAATACTGAGGTCTCGCCGAGAGAGGCCACGACAGCCCCGTCCGCCTGACGGGCAATTTTTCCGGTTTCAAGAACAAGGCGCTCTTGGCCCCAGTCCATACTTTTTGAAATATGTTTGAACATAATTATCCTTTCGATGCTGATGAGATCAGCAATTGTTGTCGTCGGTTCCGCGAACCGAGGTGTTCTTCAGAAGAAATCTTGCTTACGCCCTTCGACTTTTCGTCAAGCGTCTCTTGTTCCGATTTCATCGCGATTGTGTGAGGCTATGCCAAGCTATCTGCGCAGTCCCAATTTGTTGATGAGTGTTTGGTAACGAGTTTCGTCTTTTGCTTTGACATAATCCAATAATTTTCGCCTCTGGGCGATTAGCTTGAACAGACCTCGACGCGAATGGTCGTCTTTCTTGTGTTCTTGGAAATGCTCTGTCAGGGCACGAATTCGTGAGGACATGATGGCCACTTGTACCTCTGGCGATCCCGTATCGCGCTCAGCCCGTTTATACTCATTGATCAATTCGGATTTCATTTCACTTGAGATCGACATCTACGTCTCCTTTTCCGATCTTGGTATCAGCCGGGATGTCGTCCAGCCAAACCACAATTGACCGCAACCTTATGCTACGGCCCCTCGCCTTACTAAACTAATCACTTTAGGGTCAAAATAAAAGAGTGGACGGAAAATAAAGTGACAAGCAAAATGGGGATTTATATTAAGTTGTGACTTTGACCCCTTTAAGGGTTCTGGCTTTGCGGTCCAACAGGCCCAAATTTATGCCTTCGGTGCCTTGAAATTTAACAGAATGATTGATAGCAGCCGATGAGCGACAAAAGGTAATGACGGAAAATGACCAAAAATTTACCCTCAGAGCCTGCTCGATTGGGTGTGGTCGGCGTTTCGGGTCGAATGGGCCAGATGCTTGTTGAAACGGTCTCCGAAAATCCATTGGTACATCTAGCCGCCGCCACCGAGCAATTTGGGCACGCGTGGGTCAGCGCAACAATCGCAGACAAATTTCCGCATATCGAGTCAGACATCGTGATCAGAGATGACGTTGAAGAGGCGTTCTCTTCGGTGGATGCGATCATTGATTTCAGCACACCGGCAGCGACGGTCAGGAATTCAGAATGCGCCGCTTCGAGACAAATTGTGCATGTCATCGGGACGACGGGAATGAGCGCACACGAGTTGACAAAAATCAACCGCTGCGCAACGTCAGCGGTGATCATCAGAGCCGGCAATATGAGTCTCGGCGTGAATTTGCTTGTGGGTTTGACCGAAAAAGTGGCGCATACCCTTGGCTCAGAATTTGATATCGAAATTTTGGAACATCATCATCGATATAAAGTTGATGCTCCGTCAGGTACCGCTCTGATGCTTGGGGACGCAGCGGCGAGAGGGCGAAATATTTCGCTCGAAACAATGAGTGACCGTGGCCGAGATGGAATAACTGGGCCAAGGAAGACGGGCAATATTGGTTTTTCTTCTGTGCGGGGCGGTGACGTGGTGGGTGAACATGATGTCATATTTTCGGGTCAAGGAGAGCGCATCGTTCTGCGCCATATTGCCACTGACCGAACCATTTATGCGAGAGGGGCGATCAATGCGGCCCTTTGGGGGTTGAAGCAAAAACCAGGCGCCTATGACATGAAAGATGTGCTTGAAATCGGCTAGACGAAGTTCGATCAACAAGGCCATCCATCTCAATATGTATGCGCGGCGCAGTTTGCTGCTCTTAATCAGTCATCATCCGAGGTAGATGATCAAATGGATGCGGTTGACTTTCAACAACGAATGGTCGTGTCTCATTGAGATGATGCCATTTCCCGGTGGTCTCGTTGTGCCATCGCAATGGAGTTGTTTTGACCCTCTTGGAGATATATCCCAATAAGCGCGTCAACTGATTTTGGAGCGGCTATGTCGTCTGAGAATCTGGCACCTCGTGGCGGTCTCTCGCATGTTCGAGGTTCTGATGTGCCGCCGCTATTGAGCCAAACGATACCGCAATTTTTTCGTAACACGGTTGAGCGTTTTGGTGACCGTCAGGCGTTGGTGTTTTGTGAGGAGAAAATTTCACTCACCTACACCGAGTTTGGGAGAGCAGTGGGTGAAATTGCCGCCGGACTTTTTGCTCTCGGTTTGGAGAAAGGGGATCGGGTTGGAATTTGGTCGCCCAACCGTGTTGAATGGGTGTTGACTCAATTTGCAACGGCTCAACTTGGGTTGATTCTGGTGAACATCAACCCGGCCTATCGCCATTCCGAATTGACGTTTTCCCTCAATAAGGTGGGTTGCAAGGCACTCATCGCGGCAAAAAGGTTCAAATCGTCGAATTACGAGGACATGATCAGGCAAATTGCGCCTGAAATTGATCATTGTGTGCCCGGCCAACTCAATTGCAAAAAATTACCACAACTCTGTTCGATCATTATCATGGGTGAGTCCAAATCCCCGGGAATGCACTCATTTGACGATCTTTATTCGCTGGGCCGTGACGTCGATGCGGGGCGTATGGATTGGTTGACCGAGCAACTCCATCATGACGATGCCATCAATATTCAATTTACGTCAGGGACAACCGGCCAACCGAAAGGGGCAACATTGTCGCATTATAATATCGTCAATAATGCCCGTTATGTCACTGATCGAATCTGCCTTACCGAACAGGACCGGCTGGCCCTGCCGGTGCCGCTCTATCATTGTTTTGGAATGGTCATGGGCGTTTTAGGCGCGGTGAGCAAAGGAGCGGCGATGGTGTTCCCAAGCGGGTCATTTGATCCCGCGGTCACTCTGGATGTTCTTGAGAGCGAGGGATGCAATGCCGTCTATGGCGTGCCAACGATGTTTGTCGCGATGCTTTCTGAATTGGAGCAAAAGCCACGAAATCTCTCCACCATGCGCACCGGAATTATGTCCGGCGCGCCCTGTCCTGAAGATGTTATGCACCGGGTCAATAAAGAGATGAATATGGCTGAGGTCACCGTCTGTTACGGAATGACTGAGACGTCACCCGTCTCATTTCATGGCTTTGTCGATGATTCCACCGATAAGCGATGTCAGACTGTCGGTCGTGTTCTTCCTCACCTTGAGGTCAAGATCATCAATGAAAACGATGAAATTGTCAAAGTGGGCGAGAAGGGCCAACTCTGCACCAAAGGGTATTCAGTGATGAAGGGCTATTGGGACGACGATGAACAAAGTCGAGACTCTATCAAGGACGGTTGGATGCATTCGGGTGATCTCGCGGTTTTTGACCCTCAAGGCTATTGCCAAATTGTCGGTCGTCTAAAGGATATGATTATTCGTGGTGGGGAGAATATTTTTCCCCGTGAGATTGAGGATTGTATGATCCGTCATCCGAATATCAGTGATGTGCAAGTGTTTGGAATCGCCGATCAGAAATTTGGAGAGATCGTCTGTGCTTGGGTCATCCGTCGGTCCGGGAAATCAGTGTCAGAAGCTGAATTGCAAGAATTTGTGCGGGGTCAGCTTTCATACTTTAAGGTGCCGGCCTATATCCGCTTCGTCGACGAATTTCCCCTCACCGTGACAGGCAAGCCACGAAAATTTATCATGCGCCAACAGATGACTGAATGGCTCGTTAAGCTGTCAGGGCAAGGGGCCTGAACGTCTCCAAGTGTGGGTCGTCTATGGCAAAATGGCATGCAGCATCAAATACACTCAATGTTGCGTTTCGTCATCCGAATGCGATTGAATGACTCTGCGGGGATAAAAAATACCATTCTCGAGTTTTCCGATGGCAATGGCACGACCATGACACGACACCCATACGGATGGATTTGATCTCAATACACCAAAGTTCACGCAACCACCCGA
This sequence comes from Paracoccaceae bacterium, assembly GCA_022824005.1. GTDB lineage: Bacteria > Pseudomonadota > Alphaproteobacteria > Rhodobacterales > Rhodobacteraceae > JAPOXR01. The sequence continues at coordinate 41,792 of JAJEBG010000060.1, read as the reverse complement.
TTGAATGCGCTTGGCATCAAGGGATTCGACAGAGAATTCTTCAAGGGATTTGAGACCTATTTCGAGGGGGAGTATATGCGATCGTAGAGTGTCGCGGTCCAATTGATAGCCATCTGTCGGAAGGTTGACACAATTGGTCAGCGAAAAAGGGCCGCTTGAGGTGCGTCGCAGTGCGATGACATGTCCAAAACAGCCGAGTGAATGACCAAGATCACGTGCAATAGACCGCACATATCCTCCCTTTCCACAAACCATTTCAAACTCAGCGATCTGTGGTGAACAGCGCGCCAAGAGTTCAAGCCGATCAACGGTCAAGGGACGTGCCGCTAATCGCTTCACTTGACCCGAGATGGCATAAGTGGCGGCACGTTTGCCATCAATTTTGACCGCCGAATACTGCGGCGGAATTTGCTTAATCGTGCCACGGAATTTGTCGAGGGCCTTTTTAATGTCATCGTCCGACGGGCGAGTCTCGGAGATGTCGAGAATATCCCCCGTCGCGTCATCGGTGGTTGTCGATTCACCAAATTTGACTTTGAATCTATAAGATTTTTGTGAATCCATCACGTAGGCAATCGTTTTGGTCGCTTCACCAAAGGCGATCGCTAGAACACCCGTGGCTGATCGATCAAGCGTCCCGGCATGTCCAGCTTTGCGCGCCGAGAGTCGTTTTTTGACAATGTTGACCATTTGTGCCGATGTCACTCCCACCGGTTTGTCGATAGCCAGCCAACCGGTCAAGTGAACTTTGTCTCTGCCGGGCATCACGTGAGTTTATCTTGGCCTGATGCGCGTTTGACCTCCACTCGGTGAATAAGCCGCTGCATATGTTCAATTTGGTCGAACAAGGTGTCGGCCACAAATTGGAGCTCAGGCACATATTTTAGTTTGATATTCCGACAGAGTGCTCGGCGCACTTCACCTCTTTCTTGGTTCAGAGATGTCACCAATTCTTCGGTCTGAACGCCGCCGAGTGGCAGAACATAAATGATCGCTTTGGACAAATCTGTTGACATTCTGACCTCTGACACGGTGACCGACACATCAGGAATATCAGGAATCTTCAAAGAGCCATCGGTGAACAACTCGGCCAAGGTTCGGCGCAGCAATTCTGCCACTCGTCGCTGCCGTTGTGTCGCACCTGAAACGTGATAAGGTCGTTTGGACATGACTGATACCTAAACCAAAACGAAAGGATTGTCATGTTTTGGAAGTGGTACCCACGCCCCTTAAGCGGCTATCTTGGGGCATTGGCGACTTCCAGAACAAGAGTGAGCCACGACTGGTCATCGTTGATCGTGGGCGTGATGTTGTTCTCGAAGGTGATCCATGGCAACATTCTAGAGGGTGGCAATGAAGTGGAGATGATTTGAAATCAGCGAGAAGTCAAGGCTTAACAACTCGCCAAGTAGCACTCAAGGCGATCAATCGCGTCGTCATCCATGGTCATCGTTTAGATTTTGATCAACTTCTCGACATGGCATGTATGGCCCCCCGAGATCGGGCTTGGATCCGGCGAATAACCCTTGCCACATTGCGCCACCTAGGTCGGTCGGATGCGGTTCTTTCACATTTTGTCAAACAGGAACCATCTGTCCATGTCAGGAATATTCTGAGATTGGCACTCACTGAAATTTTTGCCTTTCAGACCCAACCGTGGGCGGTGATCGATTCGGCTGTACGAGTCACGGGTCGTGATCACCGACATTTTCGCTCTAAAGGTTTTGTCAATGCGGTCTTGCGGTCGGCCATGCGCAATGATGGAAAATTACTTTGGGATGAAGCGACACCGACACGGTTACCCACTTGGATTGGTGAGCCCATTAGACATGAATTTGGAGTCGAAGCCCTTCGCGCCATAGAGAAAGCCCATGAAGTGGAACCGGCGCTTGATATCACACCGAAAGTGGCGAGCGATGCCGCGGGTCTCGCAAAGCGATTAAGTGCAAAAAATTTTCCCAATGGTAGCTTGCGGCTTTTTGAGAAAGGACAGGTGTCACGATTGTCAGGATACAAGGAGGGGGAATGGTGGGTGCAAGATTTAGCCTCTTCTTGCGCGGTACGACTGCTTGGAGACGTCAAAAATAAGAGGATCTTGGACTTATGTGCGGCTCCCGGAGGTAAGACGTTGCAATGCTGTGCACAAGGCGCGGATGTGACGGCGCTTGACAAATCGAAAATTCGTCTTGAAATCTTGAGAGGTAATCTTCGCCGCACCCAACTTTCGGCCAAGACAATTCATTGCGACGCCCTCAACTGGCAGAAGTCGCCAGCGACGGCTTACGACATCGTGATCGTCGATGCGCCATGTAGTGCCTCGGGTACGATCCGAAGGCATCCTGACTTGCCCTTTCGGCGGGATGGGAAAGAAGATCTCGCGGCGCTTGTTGATCAGCAAAAACAGTTTCTCAAAAAGGCTTATGATTTCACCCGAAATGGGGGACTTATCCTTTACAGCACCTGTTCTTTATTTCCACAGGAGGGTGAAGAGATCGTGGCTTGGGCTAAAGAAAGGCTAAAGATAACTTCACTCAATATCGATTTGGCCACGATTGGTCTTGATCGGTCTTGGCAGACAGATGAAGGTGCGTTTCGTACTCGCCCCGATTTTTGGCAAGACGAAGGAGGGATGGATGGATTTTATGCCGCTGCGCTTGTGAAAGGTTCAAATGTTTAAGCAAAATAGTCTTTAACCCATTTCACTCGCCTCATATAGATGAATTCCATGCGATGGTTTCGACAGAACACACCCCCTTTAGACGGAGGACATGGAACGCCGCCTCAGGATCAGCGAAATGTATCCGTGACTGAAGGCCTCACGGGAGTTCGTCCCGAACCACTCTCGATGGGATGCCCAGAGAGAGGACGCCTTTTGCTCAATGGCGAATTAGAAACGCCGGTGGGCCGTCATCCCATTCCCAATGGCGATTTATGGAAAATCAATGTTCGCCGCGAGGCCTGTCAAAAACAGCTTTTCGGATTTGACTGGTTGGACGATCTTGCCGCCGTCAAGAGTCGGGAAGCGATAGGACAAGCTCGAAAATGGGTGTTCAGTTGGTTTCAACACACCTCTCATTCTGAATTTGCATGGCGTGCAAACATTGCTGGACGACGTGTCATTCGGTTGAGACATCATGAAAATGTCCTTTTGTTGATGGCCAAGAAGGATAATCAACGTCTTTATTCACGCCAGATTGAACGCCACAGACAGCAAATTGTAAAGCAACTCGGCGAAACACGCGAGGATTTGCCTCGCATTGAAGCACTAGTTGGACTTGTCTATGCCGAATTATTTGGAGAGGAAAACCCAAGCCATGTGCTGAATGTTTTGGGACAACTCGCAGAGGCGGGAGAGCAGCGACTCAAACCGTCCGTTGGCATTCAGTCGCGCAACCCACAAGAATTGTTGGAGATAACCGAATTAATTCAATGGGGTGCCGCCTTGGCCTCTCGCGCCGCCACGACAGGGCCATTGGAAAGACTCGTTGCCGCCATATCGCATGCCGCCGATATTTTGTGCGTATTGCGACACGCTGATGGATCACTGGCGCGATTTCACGGTGGAAGCAATCCACCATCAAGGCATGGGAAGTTGGACCGAGTCCTCGCCGTAGCAGGGCGCTCTCACGTGGCAAAAAGTGGATTGGCTATGGGATTTGCGCGAATGTCCGCCGGTTCAACATCGGTGATTTGTGACGCCGCTTCACCCCATTCGGGTAAACAATCACACCAAGCTCACGCCAGCACGCTCGCGATTGAACTTGTGGCTGGCATGACGCCCATTGTTGTCAATCAAGGAGCGGGAGCTGGACTTGGCAAGGCTGAGCGATACGAGTCCCGTCAAACAGCTTCTTATAGCACCATTGAAATTGATGGCAATGCCTCGTCGAGAATGAGTGCCCCGGTTTTCAAAAGGGGCGAACTTGATGACATCATTGTGGTCTTTCCTGATCAGGTCAAGATCGAACAACTTCCCACAATCGACAGTCACACACTGATTGTCAGTCACAATGGTTATGCCCCGCTTTTTGGATTGACCCATATTCGCCGTCTTGACATGAACTCGGTCGGTGATCACATTTGGGCTGAAGACACTTTATGGGCAACGCCGGGAGAAGATCAGCAAGTCTTGCTGAAGGTCATTTCTATGCGACCTGAAAATGAGTTGCCGTTTATCTTACGATTTCATTTGCATCCCCTTGTCAGGCCGACAATTGAGGAGAATCAGCGACAGGTCAGTTTGGAGCTGACAAGCGGTGAGAGATGGAGATTTGAGATTGAAGGAAAGGCAAAATTGAGGTTGGAATCCAGCATGTATTATGACGAGAATCAACATGCGGTTGTTGACAGTCAACAAATCACTTTTCATTCAGTGATTGAGTCTCGGTCGTCCACGCAGGTGAGATGGAGTTTTCGTCGAATGGGAGCGAAATCGTGAACGAGCGTCAGAAAAAATCAAACAATGAATCTCATCGTGTGGTGATAAGGCGGGCGTTGATTTCAGTTTTTGATAAAACGGGGTTGTCTGACTTGGTACAGTTTCTTGTCGAATCGGGCGTTATTGTGACCGCCACCGGGGGTACAGGTGACCATCTTCGCGCCCTCGGTCTGCCGATTGAAGGTCTCGACACCATATCGAAATTTCGCGAGTTGATTGGAGGTCGAGTCAAATCACTCCATCCGGCGGTGCACGCGGCTATCCTAGCCAACCGTGACGATGAGAGCCATGTGCAAGATTTGCATCAATTGGGTATTGAGCCTTTCGATCTGGTGGTCGGCCATCTCTATCCCTTCGAATCGATCTCAAAGGGACGATTGTCGGCAGATGCCATTGAGGCTATCGATATTGGGGGCCCGGCTATGCTACGAGCCGCGGCCAAAAACCATCAATGGGTTACGGCGCTGATGGAGCCAACAGATTATCCTCACTTGAAGGATGAGATGCGGTCTTCCAAAGATGGCTCAGTCAGCCAGAATTTTCGCCGCCAATTGGCGGCGAGGGTTTATGCGCGAACCGCCGAATATGATGCTTCAATTGCCACCGTCTTGGCGGGGCATAAAGACCACTTCCCGAAGCAAAAGACTTTGTCATTGCAGCGTGTTCAACGGCTCCGTTATGGCGAGAATCCCCATCAGAGTGCAGCCTTCTACACTGTCACTCCATCAATAGGGAAGAATTTCACGCAACAACTCTCTGGTCCCGAACTTGGATTTAACAACATCACAGATGCTGACGCCGCCCTGTCCTTGGTTAGTGAATTCAATCCAGATAAAGAAGCGGCATGCGCGATCATCAAGCACGGCACACCGTGCGGTGCGGCGCGCCACTCGTCGTTGAAGCAAGCTTTTGTCAGAGCGAGAGGCACGGATTCCCTTTCGGCTTTCGGCGGAGTCATCAGTTTGAACAGGGAAGTCGATTTGGACACGGCCGAGTGCATCGCCAAAGAGTTTTACGAAATCTTGATCGCACCGGGTTTCCAATCTGATGCGGTCGAAGTCTTGAGTCATCAGAGCCGTTTGCGCCTTATTGAGGCTTCTTTGCCAGAGGGTCAGTTAAACCGGTTGCAATGGCGTTCGGTCAATGATGGATTTGTGGTGCAGGAGTGTGATGCCAAAGACGATACGTCGAAATGGACAAGAGTTTCGCGAATCAAACCTAGCGACGAGCAGTGGCATGATCTTGAATTTGCTTGGAAATTGGCCAAACATGCGCGCTCCAACGCCGTCGCCGTCGCGACCAAAGGTCAAGCGATTGGGATCGCTTCGGGCCGAACCAGTCGGGTTGATGCCGCCGCTGCGGCAGCTAAACCGTTGGACAAATGGTTCGACAAGAATCCTGACATCTCACCTGTCGCGGCATCAGATGGTTTTTTTCCCTTTGTCGACGGTGTTGAGGCTTTAGCCGCTTCGGGTGTCACAGCGATTGCTCAACCCGGAGGCTCAAGGAGAGATTCGGAAGTCATCGCCACCTGCGACCGGCTAGGTATAGCAATGGTCTTTACGCATCAGCGACAATTTCGGCACTGAATCGATGGTGAACACCTCGCTCGGAGCCTTGGTCGCCCTTCTCGTTGATCAGGTATCAAAGTTATATGTTTTGGCCGTTCTGGATTTGCAGCGGGTTGAACATATCAATGTCCTTCCACCGTGGGTGCAATTTCAAATGGCATGGAATCGGGGTGTCAATTTTGGTCTCCTGTCGAATGAATCCGAAGGGCTGCGATGGGGATTAATTGTGTTGACACTGGCCATTGTGTGTTCAGTTTTCATCTGGAGTGTGACTCAATTTCGTCGCCGTTTTGAGCAAATTCTGGCGGGCGTATTGGTAGGGGGTGCGATTGGCAATATGATCGATAGAATTAACCATGGCGCGGTCGTTGATTTTCTCAACATATCCTGTTGCGGAATCAATAATCCGTTTGTTTTCAATTTAGGCGATGTGGCGATTTTTGTTGGCGTGGTCGGTTTGGCGACCTACAGTATGATCTCACCCAAAAAAGTTGAATGAAAATCATAATTATGGTTGATAAAGAGGCACAGAAACGAATGAGGTCAATGATTATGTTTCGGGCGACTTTTGGCATTCCTTTAGCCATGACAATTGCGGTTTTGGCGAATTGCTCCATGATAGGTGGAGATGACGATGACATTCCCAAACTGCTGCGATTCAAGAATACTGGAAGTCCAGACGAACTATCAGTGGTCTCATCGCGGCCTCTTGAGTATCCCGATCTTTCTATTCCTCTTCAGCCACCATTAAGCAGTGGAGAGAACCGTGCTGACCGTCGGCCCAAGGAAGAAGTGGTGACCACTTTGGGCGGAAATAGCGGAGCCGAGGTGCCTATTTCAACCTTTAATGATCGCCAACTGACAACACATACGACGAGGTTTGGATATAATCCAGTTATTCGCCAGCAACTTGAGTCGGAAGACCTCGCTTATCGCCGCCGCAATGATGGTCTGTTTCTAGAGAGGGTCTTCAATGTCAACGTGTATTATGACGCTTACCGTCCAATGTCGATTGACCCTTACGATGAACTTAAGCGTTTACGAAGATACAACATCAAGACACCCGCCGCGCCACCTAAAAATTTGAGAAACTAGGTTTAGGGTCGGTTCTGATGGGTTGGACATAGAAAACCTCATGCGTGAAATTGCTTTGATAATTCGGTGGGCATTGTCGTTTTTGGCGATGATGATTGTGTCATTTCAGGTGGCATTGGCGGCGCAGGAAATGACCGAGTATCGCTTGGACAATGGTTTGCACATCGTGGTCATTGAGGATCATCGAACGCCCGCCGTGACTCAGACATTGTGGTATCGGGTTGGCGGCTCCGATGGCCCTCCGGGCAAATCAGGACTGGCACATTATGTCGAACATCTAATGTTCAAGGGGACAGAAAAGTTTGGGCCGGGTGTCTTCAATCGAACGGTGCAAGACTTGGGAGGCATGGATAATGCCTTTACCAGTTTTGATTACACCGCCTATATTCAGCGGATTTCGGCCGACAATATCGAAAGAATTATGGAACTCGAAGCTGACCGCATGCAGGGACTGCTTCTCACCGAAGAGGATATTGAAATCGAACGTTTGGTGGTTCTCGAAGAGCGGCATACGCGAACCGACTCAAATCCCGGCGCGCTTTTGCAAGAGCAAATGAATGCGGCGCTTTTTCTCAATCACCCGTATTCGATCCCAATTATTGGTTGGCGACATGAAATCGAAACGCTGAACCGTGATGATATCTTTGAATTTTATCGAGCCCATTACGCACCCAATAACGCGATCTTGATCATTGCTGGAGATGTCGAACCCGATGAGGTTCTTCAATATGCCAGAACCCATTACGGTCCCTTAACTTTCAATCCCGACATTGCGGAACGGCAAAGGCCGCAGGAGCCGCGCCAACTCGCGGCACGGCGTTTGATCTTCCAAGACGAGAGAGTGTCGACCCCGTATATCGTCAGAGACTATCTGGCGCCCGAAAGAAACTCGAATGCTCAGCGAGAGGCGGCGTCGCTAGAGTTGCTCGCCGCCATTTTGGGCGGGGATGGGATCAACTCATATCTCACGCAAAAGTTAGAAGTTGATGTTGATATCGCGATTTATTCCAGCGCCAATTATTCAGGCCAATATGTTGACAAGAATTCCTTTGGCTTGGTGGTTGTGCCCGCCGAGTCTGTGAGCATGGAGGAGGCCGAGGAGGCTCTCGACAGGGCTCTTGATGAGTTCTTGCAGGAAGGTGTTGAAGACTCTCAACTTAGAAGGATCAAGAAGTCGATTCATGCATCATGGATTTATGAACAAGACTCGGTTCAAAATGTCGCGCGGCGAATCGGGCAGGAACTCACCATTGGGCTGACCCTAGAGGATATTCGGGCGTGGCCAGATATTCTTCAATCAATTACATCAGAAGAAATCATGGACGCGGCCCGACGTCTGTTTCAACTTGAGAGTTCGGTCACCGGTTGGGCGATGGGGAAGCCTAAATCATGAGACGGTCATTTGCGATATTTTTGTGCGTATCGCTGATGGTTGCGGCCCCCTCCTACGGATTGGAGGTCAAACAGGTGACATCTCCCGGAGGCCTGAAGGCGTGGCTAGTCGAAGACCACACGATTCCATTCACCGCCCTTGAAATCGACTTTGGAGGTGGGGCCGTTCTTGAAGCCCCTGACAAATTGGGTACAGCTTACTTTTTGGCCGGCATGATGGAAGAAGGCGCGGGGGACTACTCCGCCGACGAGTTTCAGCGTCGACAACAGGAATTGGCTGTTGACCTCTCTTTTGATGCCTATCAGGAAACTATGTCAGTGAGCGTCAAATTTCTGACAGAGAACAAAGACGAATCGCTGGAATTGTTGCGGCTTGCCCTTGAACAGCCGCGTTTCGACTCTGATCGACTCGAATTCGTTCGCAGTCAAATTTTGGCCATTATTGCCAATCGTGAAAAAGATGCGACGGATATCGCTTACATGGCTCTTAACAAAGAGAGTTTTGGTGACCATCCGCTCGGAGACGTTATTGAGGGTCAAGTCGAGACCATCCAATCAATCTCTGCTGAGGACCTCGAAGAATTTAGACAGCAGGCACTCACCCGCGACGATGTCATCGTTGGGGCCGCTGGCGATATAACCGAGGAGGAGCTAGGCTCTTTGCTTGATGAGTTGTTCGCGGGACTCTCTGGGCCGGGGCCATCATCCCCGCCTGACAAGGCCCAATCTTTAATCAATGGTGGATTGACGGTGATCGACTATCCGTCCCCGCAGTCTTTCATCGTCTTTAGACACGAGGGCATCTTGAGCGATAACCCCGATTTTCTAACCGCTTACGTCATGAATGAGATTTTGGGATCACAAAGCTATTTGTCGCGATTAAAGGAGGAAGTTCGGGAAAAGCGCGGATTGACTTATGGCATTGCCTCTTACCTCAGCTCCTATGACGACGTCGCTTTTATCTCGGGCCAGTTCTCTACCGATAACAACACCGTTGCCGAAGCGGTTGAGGTCGTCAAAGACATATGGACGGATCTAGCGGAGAATGGTGTCTCAGAGGAAGAGTTACAAAGCGTGAAGACCTATCTTACGGGAGCCTACCCCTTGCGGTTTGACGGCAATTCCAGAATCGCGTCGATTCTTGCCGCGATGCAGAGGGACGAGCGAGACATCACCTATTTTGATCATCGAAATGACAGAGTTAACGCCTTGACAGTTGAGGATATCAACCGAGTGGCGGCACGACTCCTTAAACCTGAAGAGCTCCATTTTGTTGTTGTGGGTCAACCCGTGGGACTCGAATCCGCTCGCTACTGAATCAGGTATCGCCAAAGGCGAGTATGATGGATCATCCTTCCCAAAACAGACGCATACGCAAACTTGATGACGCCTCAATCAATCGTATCGCGGCGGGTGAGGTGATTGAAAGGCCCGCTTCGGCCGTCAAAGAACTCGTCGAGAACTCCATCGACTCCGGGGCTGACAAAATTGAAATCCATTACACCGATGGGGGCAAATCTCTCGTTCGAGTGATTGATAATGGCGGCGGGATCGCGGGGGCGGATTTACCGCTCGCCGTCTCTCGGCACGCCACCTCAAAAATTGATGGATCTGATTTGCTTAATATTCGCAGTTTTGGTTTCCGAGGTGAAGCTCTGGCGTCGATGGGCGCGGCCGGCCGATTGACTGTCACCAGCCGAGAAGCGGGTTCTGACTGTGCTTACAGGGTGACAGTCGAAGGGAGTGAGATTTCATCTGTTCGTCCCACTTCTCTGGCTATTGGAACGGTGATTGAGTTGACTGATTTGTTTAAGGCGATGCCGTCACGTCTCAAGTTTTTGAGGACGACGCGCTCCGAGTCGGGGGTCATCGTCAATGCCATTCGTTCACTGGCGATGGTTTTACCCAAAATCAGATTTGAGTTGGTTGAAATTCCATTGAGCGGTAGGCGTCGGTCTGTTTTGAGCCTGCCCAAATCGAGAGGGTTGGAGGATGATGCCATCAGGGCACGCGTCAGCGCTGTGATCGGTGGTGGCTTCTCGGAGAATTGTTCGCCAGTCAATTGGGTTCAGGACGGCATAAAAATCGGAGGTTATATCAGTATCCCGACGTTTCATCGTGGCACGGCCCGTAACCAGCACCTCTTTGTCAACGGACGACCCGTCAAGGATAAAATGCTGTTTGGAGCTTTACGAGCCGCTTACGCCGACCTGTTGCCGAGCGGGAAGTATCCTGTCGCCGCGTTATTTGTCGAATGTGATCCGCAACAAGTTGATGTCAATGTCCACCCCGCCAAAGCGGAAGTCCGTTTTCGTGACCCGCAAAAGCTCAGATCTCTTGTCATCAGGTCGCTGCGCGAGGCGCTGGCCAAAGATGGTCATCGCTCGTCGACATCTCTTTCAAGTCTAATGGCTGATTCATGGCATGTGAAAACGTCTAAAAGTGTTCAATCCTCAAAACATTTTTTTAAGCCCCCTGTCTTTGACCGAAGAGACTCGCAAGCCCAGTTGGCTGACTTTCCGCCATGGGCCGAGCCCGCAGTCCCGCCAGAGGATACAGGGTTAAATGACTATCCGCTGGGTGCCGCCCGAATGCAATTTCGTGACACCTACATTCTTTCGGAAAATAGCGAGGGTCTTGTGATTGTTGATCAACATGCAGCACATGAACGCCTTGTGTATGAAAAATTGAAGACTCATTTTGACCAATCAAAAGTCGAGTCCATGGTTCTCTTGGTCCCTGATATTGTGGAATTGTCGGAAAGAGACATCTCTGATTTGTGCGACTTTTCCAACCATTTATCGCAAATGGGTTTGGTGATTGAGGAGTTTGGTGTCGGCACCATTTGTATTCGTGCGCTGCCGGCCCTTCTAGGTGGGGGAGTTAACGGTCGTGCTCTTTTGCAAGATATCGTCGATTCAATTCGCGAAACGGGTGAAGCGGCCGCCTTAGAGACACGTGTCCATGCGGTGCTCAGCCGGATATCTTGTCACCATTCCATTCGTGCTGGACGACAAATGGATGCCAAGGAAATGAACGCCCTTCTTCGGGAAATGGAAAGGACACCGAATTCAGGACAATGCAATCATGGTCGTCCGACCTATATTCAAATGCCACTTAAAGATATTGAAAAACTGTTTGGACGAAGATGATGAGTGAAGGCTTTTTGACATAAGAGTCGGCCGAAATGAAGAGTCTTTCAAGCGATGTATCAGGGGCGCAGAGTGACCAATTGCAGATGACAGTCGAGAGGAAAAACGATATTCGCTTCTGAAAGTTGGAGACGAGGGAGCCTCCCTCATTGAGCAATAAGATCAAGGTGACATTGGATGGTGTCGAGCTTTCGGCCTCACCAAAGGAGATGATTTGGGAACTCGCCAAACGAAGCGTTACCCAGATTCCCCATCTCTGCCACTCCGATAAGTCAGGCTATCAACCTGATGGGAACTGCCGAGCCTGCATGGTGGAGGTTGAAGGCGATCGCGCGCCGGTGGCATCTTGTATTTGACGAGTGAGCGATGGAATGAAGGTGCGTACCCAAATCGCGAGAGCCCACGCCTCACGAAAATTGGTTGTGGAACTCTTGATCGCTGATCAACCGGATCGTGGGCGGGTGCATGATCGCTCCTCGCATCTTTGGAAAACCGCCGATTCATTGATAATCAAGAGCTCAAGATTCCCCCAATTAGAGGCAAAGAGACGTCCGAAACTTGATGGCTCTCATGCCGCTATGCGGGTCAATTTGGATGCGTGTGGGCGTTCCAAGATGGGTTGATGTCACTCAAATGAGATTTGATGAAAGCATCAATCGACGCGTTCAAAAACCATCAGCCAACTTAACAATATTGGAGTGAAGATGAATCCGGTGTCAAGACTCAACGTTCTGCGCCAACAGGTCGGATCATTTGTGGAAAAGCCGGCTTTTACCAAAACTGTTACCGCTGTGATTGTCCTCAACGCGGTGACTCTGGGGTTGGAAACCTCAGACCGTGTGATGGAGAGCGTGGGCTCACTTCTTCATTTCATTGACCAAGCCGTTTTGGTCATTTTTTTCTTTGAGTTGCTGGCCAAACTGTTTGCCTATGGCGGACGTTTTTTTAAGAGCGGTTGGAATATTTTTGATTTTGTGATTGTCGGCATTGCCCTAGCCCCTTCAAGTGGCAACCTCTCGGTTCTCCGCGCTTTGCGAATTTTGCGTGGTTTGCGCCTTGTCACCGTGGTTCCATCCATGCGGCGTGTCGTCGCGGCACTGATCGCGGCGATTCCGGGGATATCCAGTGTCGTCGCTCTCTTAGCTCTTGTCTATTATGTCTTTGGTGTGATGGTTACCCAACTCTATGGAGACACATTTCCCGATTGGTTCGGGACAGTGGGCAAGAGCATGTTCTCGCTCTTTCAAATCATGACTCTGGAAAGCTGGTCAATGGGCATTGTGCGGCCGGTCATGGAGATTTACCCCTACGCTTGGGTGGTCTTTGTTCTCTTCATAATGATGACGAGTTTTGCGGTGATCAACCTCTTCATCGCAGTCATTGTGAACGCCATGACTGAACAACACCATTCCCAATCTGAAGACATCCATAAAGTGAGCCAAACTGAAACCCACATCCTTGTAAAACAAATGGAAAATCTGCAGCAACAACTTGATGAAATCAAGGTTATTCTCAAACGTCGTCAAGGTGATTGACAGTCGAAATTGTCAACATCAAAGATTGGATGTCAAATACGGAAGATATTGTCGCTTGACCTCTGTCAAGTATAAGACTTCGAGTCAGACTTGATAAAGAGTGAGAAAGAGACGACAAGTGGAAAAAGTTCGATATGCCGTTTTAGGTGCTGGCAGTATCTCCCAAAGAGCCTTCATGCCGGCGGTTGGCCAAACGCAGAATTCTGTGATGACGGCCATCATCAGTGGAAACCGGGATGGGGCCCATAAACTCGCGGAATTCTACGGAGTTGAACATGTGTTTGACTATGAGCAATATGAAGAGGCACTCGCATCTGGCCTTTTCGATGCCGTTTATAACGCCTTACCCAATTCCCTTCATTGTGAATACACCATTCGGGCCTCGCAACAAGGTATACATGCTCTGGTTGAAAAACCGTTAGCTATAGATGTGGATCAATGTGAGAGAATGATTGAAGCGGCCCATCATAACTCGACAAAGCTGATGACAGCCTACCGATTGCATTGTGAGCCCGCTACCATCGAAGCCCTTCAACTTGTCGCCGACGGTGCCATCGGCAGGCCCCGTTTCTTTGATTCTGTCTTCTCCATTCAAATGTCCAAGTCAAACCACCGCTTAAAGGCAGAACATTGGGGCGGGCCATTACAAGATATTGGCGTCTATTGTTTGAACGCGGCACGGCACATCTTTGATTCCGAGCCTGTTGCGGTGGCGGCGATGGCGACGCACGGAGGCGAGGCACGATTTTCTGAAATCGAAGAGACTTTTACGGTGATGCTGAATTTTCCAAATGATGGGCTGGCCAACTTTGTCGTTAGTTTCAATGCCGCGGAGATTGATATGTATCGGATTGTCGGTACCGAGGGAGAAATAGTTGTTGATCCGGGATTCCGATATGAAACTCCGGTCCGAATGTCGCTGCGCAACAGTCATGAAGAGATGGTGAAGATGTTCCCATCAATTGACCATTTTGGTGCCCAAGTTGCCTATTTCTCAGACTGTATTTTGGCCAATCAGGACATCGGCCCCGATGGTCACGAAGGCCTAGCCGACGTCAGGATTATGAGGGCCATTGAAGCGGCGGCAAAGTCGGGGCGCACGCAAATGATCCAAATGCCACGCAAGCGATATCGGCCCACAAAGGGTCAAGTCCGAATGACTCAACGAACCGATCGCAGTCTGGAGTTATAATATTTTTTTGAGACCTAAAAAATGGGTCGGTAAGGTCATATCTGATATGTCAGCTCCAATGTTGATGTCGGAAGACTCAAGTAGAAAAACACTCTGCGTCTGGTCTTTGGAAGTGCCATGGGACCTTTCGTCGACATGAATATGTGGCTCTTCAGTGACGACGATTTTGCGCAACGGTTCGAGAGGCTCGGTGAAACCACTACATTCTTCTAACACGCCGCCATTTAATGGAGGCCAAGCCCGAATCTGCGAGGACAATGTCCCAAACGCCACGCATACACATTAGATTGAGGAAAGGAATCTAAATCATCTCATCGCAATGACTCCCAAAAAAAATCTTCGAATGATGGGAAAGTTTTGAGCCCCGTCAACCAAGTCGTGGGAGCGCAACAACTTTTTGGGATTCAATCGAGTGGCATACGTGTGGTTTTACCGCCATCCACGCTAGGTTCACGGCACCATTGTTTTCGAAGAACCGCCAATGACGTGCCAACTCAAAATTGAACGCCGCTTCGTTTGTTTCTGACTGGTAACCTTTAGCCTGCCTCATTCAATGCCCCACAAAACAAACAATCCCCCACGGCCTAAGTCTCGGAATAGTCACTCAGTTGACTGGGCGGTAAACCAGACCAACAAGATAATCAAACGCCATCTCAATCCTAGCAATTCCCTTCCGGGTTTATTCGGAAAAACAAGCGGAAAGTGAGGGTTTGGACCTTTTTGTGAGAAAAAATATATTGATCATTTGTGAGGAAAAACATATTGATCAGTTTTTTATTGCCGGTTAGTGATGCTTTGGTTAACCGCATGGTTATGATACGAGTTGTTTGCATAGAATTTGGAGTGGAGATGCGAGTGATGTTTGATGAAGTCTGATACCGTCGTCTTCAACCGCAGTATACCAGATCTTCTCATGCGAAACGCAAGGGATCGAGGCGATCGGCCGGCCAATCGAGAAAAAGAGTTCGGCATCTGGCAAAGTTGGACATGGCATGAGGTCGCGGCCGCGACACAAGAAATCGCTCTTGGGTTGTTAAAATTGGGTATCCAATCGGGCGATCATGTTGCTGTGATTGGGCGAAATCGGCCACAACTCTATTGGCACATGGTGGCCACTCAGATGGTTGGCGGGGTTCCAGTACCGGTTTATCAGGACGCCATCGCGGGTGAGATGGAATATGTTCTGAATCACTGTCGGGCGCGCTTTGTTGTAGCCGGAGATCAAGAACAAGTCGACAAGGTTCTTGACGTTAAAGAGAATGTGCCAACGGTTGAGCAAATTCTCTATTTGGATCCTCGGGGTTTGCGTCATTATGACCATTCAAAAATGCATTCCTGCCAACAGGTTCAGGAATGGGGAAAAAATGCCAATGAGGCGCTTCGGCAAGAATTGAAAGGGAGGATGGAATCGCTCGATGAGAATTCAACGTGCGTGATCTTATACACCTCGGGCACGACAGGTCATCCAAAAGGTGTCGTTCTCTCTAACTCTAACATTATTTCAGCCTCCAAAGCGTCATGTGAATTTGATCGATTGACAGACGGAGACTCGGTATTGGCGTATCTGCCGATGGCGTGGGTTGGCGATTTCATTTTTTCGATTGGCCAAGCCTATTGGACAGGTTTTTGTGTGAACTGCCCGGAGTCATCTAACACAATGGTGACCGATCTGCGTGAGATTGGTCCCACTTACTATTTTGCCCCTCCACGAATTTTTGAAAACATGTTGACGCAAGTGATGATCCGCATGGAGGACGCGGGTTTTGTGAAGAAAAAATTGTTTGACTTCTTTATGGCTCATGCCAGCAAATGTGGGACGGGAATCATGTCTGGCCAGGCGGTTTCGGTGACCGATCGGATCATTCATCGGATAGGTGATGTCCTCGTCTATGCGCCATTGCGCAATACACTGGGCCTCTCAAGGGTCAGGACGGGTTACACTGCTGGTGAGGCCATCGGTCCAGAAATCTTCGATTTTTTCCGCTCCATTGGTATCAATTTGAAGCAATTGTATGGTCAAACCGAAGCCTCGGTGTTCATTACTCAGCAGCCGGACGGCGAAGTGGAAGCGGACACTGTAGGCGTTCCAACGCCGGGTGTCGAAATCAAGACAAGTGAGAATGGAGAGGTCTTTTTTCGCTCAGAAGGTTCATTTGTTGAGTATTTTCGTAATCCGGCGGCCACTGAAGAGACCAAAGACTCCGAGGGTTGGGTCGCGACAGGAGATGCTGGATTTATTGACAGCAAAGGTCATCTCAAAATTATTGACCGAGCAAAGGACGTCGGAAAACTCAACGATGGCGGCATGTTTGCTCCCAAATATGTCGAGAACAAACTGAAATTTCATCCCAATATTCTCGAAGCCGTGGTCTTTGGTGCCGGCCGAGACTATTGTTCAGCACTCCTAAATATCGATTTGACAGCGGTTGGAAATTGGGCCGAGAGGCACAATATCGCCTATGCGTCTTACCAAGAATTGGCGGGGCATCACGAAGTTTACGAGACGATGCGACGCCAAGTAGCGGCGACCAACGAGAGTCTGGCCAAAGATCCAGAATTGTCAGGATGTCAAATTCGACGTTTCGTTGTCTTACATAAGGAGTTGGACGCGGACGATGGAGAATTGACGCGGACACGCAAGGTCAGACGGCGCATCATCGAGGACAAATACAGTGACATAATTGACGCGATCTATCGCGCCGAGGACAGTGTCGACACAGAAACGGAAGTCACTTACGAGGACGGGAGCAAGGGAAGCATAGCCGCAAATTTGAGAATTTGCGATGTGCCGTTGTCCCATCTAGGAGAAGGGACCGAATCAGCGTGACGTCACCTGAAACGCAATCAATTTCTCCGACAACGGAGTCCAAAAAGGGGCAAGAGCCGAGGCGCAAAATAGGTCCACCGCTCATGGAGATTGAGAACGTGACTCTGCGCTTTGGGGGTGTCACAGCCCTTAAAGATGTCTCATTCGATATTTTGGAAGGTGAGATTTGTGCCATCATTGGCCCCAATGGGGCCGGTAAATCGTCCATGTTAAATGTGATCAATGGATTCTATCACCCCGATGAAGGACAGATTCGCTTCCGTGGTGAGCATCGCCCAACGCTGCCGCCTTACCGAATTGCTCATATGGGGATTGCACGAACCTTTCAGAATATCGCGTTGTTTCGGGGGATGACCACGCTTGACAACGTGATGACCGGACGGGTGACTCGAATGCGACCCAACCTAATGAAGAGCATGCTTTGGTGGGGTTCGGCGGAGCGCGAGGAAAGCGAGAACCGCGAATTTGTTGAACGCATCATTGATTTTTTGGAAATCCAGTCCATCCGAAAGACTCTTGTGGGGCGGTTGCCTTACGGCCTGCAGAAACGGGTAGAGTTGGGCCGGGCCCTCGCCGCTGAACCCTCACTCCTTCTGCTTGATGAGCCGATGGCGGGCATGAATGTCGAGGAAAAAGAGGACATGAGCCGCTTTATTCTTGATGTCAATGATGAATTTGGCACGACGATTGCCCTCATCGAACATGATATGGGCGTGGTGATGGATATATCTGATCGCGTCGTCGTTATGGATTATGGTCGCAAAATTGCCGATGGCCCACCCGATGAGGTGCGAAATAACCAAACGGTCATTGACGCCTATTTGGGCGTCCAGCATGATTGAGAGGCGAGATCGTTGCTAGAACAGTTGCTTTTTGGAATTGAAGTCGCCCTAAACGGGCTAA
Organism: Paracoccaceae bacterium; assembly: GCA_022824005.1. Classification (GTDB taxonomy): domain Bacteria; phylum Pseudomonadota; class Alphaproteobacteria; order Rhodobacterales; family Rhodobacteraceae; genus JAPOXR01. The sequence goes on along the minus strand of JAJEBG010000060.1, from coordinate 23,687 downwards.
TGACAGGTGTTTTATATGCCCTCGTGGCACTTGGATTCGTGTTAATATTCAAGGCGTCAGGGGTCTTCAATTACGCGCAAGGTGTGATGGCGTTATTTGCCGCTCTCACCTTGGTTGGATTTCAGAATGGGCAAATTCCCTTCGCCCATTTAATCAACGCGGTGTTGGGCACAAATGTTCACCATTTCGGTTGGCATTTACCTGCGCTTCTCTCGGTGGTGATGGCACTCGCCTCCATGGTGCTGTTAGCGGTTATTGTCGAGCGTTTGATGTTAAAATATCTCATCAATCAGGAGCCGGTAATTTTATTTATGGCGACCATTGGATTGGCTTATTTCCTTGAAGGTTTCGGCGATATGATGTGGGGGTCAGAGGTCAAGAAACTTGATATTGGACTGCCTGTGGGACCGTCAGACTCGATTGAGTCCTTCACCTATGACCTGTTTGGATATGGATTCTTCATTGATCGATTGGACATTGTCGCGGCCATTGTCGCGGCTTTATTGGTGGTCACTTTGACGGTGTTTTCCCAATATTCCAAGATTGGCCGTGCCTTACGGGCGGTAGCCGATGATCATCAAGCGGCGCTTTCAGTCGGCATTTCCCTCAGGTTCATTTGGGTGGTGGTTTGGTCCATTGCTGGCTTTGTGGCGTTGGTGGCGGGCATCATGTGGGGGGCCAAATCGGGGGTGCAATTTTCGCTGTCGTTGATCGCGTTGAAAGCTTTGCCGGTGTTAATGCTAGGGGGGTTCACCTCCATTCCAGGCGCGATTGTGGGCGGGCTCATTATTGGTGTGGGTGAGAAATTATTCGATTTTTTGCTGGGGCCAATCATTGGGGGAGCCACTGAAAATTGGTTTGCCTATGTCTTGGCACTGTTGTTTCTTGTGTTCAGGCCTCAAGGTCTATTTGGCGAACGCATAATTGAGAGGGTTTGAGACGATGTTTTATCGTGAAACGGGCGAATTCAGAACCAGTTACCCAAACGATTCTCAAACCTTCCCAATTAAATTTGATCGGCGCCTCTACTATATCATGCTATTTGCCGCCTTTGGTGTGATACCATTCTTGATCAATGATTATTGGGCGAACGCGGTTTTTGTGCCGTTTCTCATCTGGGCCATGGCGGCTCTCGGTCTCAATCTTTTGACCGGATATTGTGGTCAAATCTCGCTGGGGACGGGAGGTTTTATGGCTGTCGGCGCTTATGCTTGCTACAAGTTGATGACGGCCTTTCCCGAAATGAGTATTATCTTATGCATCATGTTTGCGGGTGTTATTACTGCACTAGTGGGGATTCTATTTGGTCTTCCGTCGCTTCGGATCAAGGGCTTCTATCTCGCCGTCGCGACTTTGGCGGCACAGTTTTTCTTGGTTTGGCTTTTCAACAAAGTTCCTTGGTTCTACAACTACTCCTCATCGGGTCAGATCAGCGCGCCCGAGCGCACGGTACTAGGAGTCGCGGTGACAGGATCCTTCACCGAGGCTTGGGCCAAATATCTTTTTTGCCTGACGATGGTGTTTGTTTTTGCATGGGTGGCTCGAAATTTGACTCGCGGTGCCATTGGAAGGAGTTGGATGGCCATTCGAGATATGGATATTGCCGCAGAAATCATTGGCGTCAATCCAATGAAGGCCAAACTCAGTGCTTTCGCCCTATCATCTTTCTATATCGGCATGGCGGGGGCCATGTTTTTTGCCAATTATCTCGGTGCCATTGAGGCCACTGAAGCCTTTGGGATCAATCAATCTTTTCTTGTACTGTTCATGATCATTATTGGTGGGCTTGGCTCCATCGCGGGTTCATTCATTGGCGCGGCATTTTTAGTCTTAATGCCAGTTTTGCTCAAGAATATCCTTGTGGGCCAGATGGGATGGAACACAGCCATTGCCACACATTTAGAATTTATCATCATCGGAGGGTTGATTGTCTTAGTGCTGATTGTCGAGCCACACGGCATGGCACAACTTTGGCGTGTCGCCAAAGAGAAACTGAGATTGTGGCCTTTCCCGCATGCAAGCTAGATTAGCTTAGTTAATTATGGTAGCGAGCATGTGAAGTTTAAATCGAAGGAGTAAAAAATCATGAAGTTCAAAAAAATGATCTTCGCGATGCTGATCGCAGGATTCGCAGCCCCCGCCGCAATGGCCGACTTGTTTGTTCCGTGGCTGGCCTATCGGACCGGTCCATACTCGCCGGGGGGTATTCCCGTGGCAGACGGATTTTCCGACTATATGACCCTGCTGAACGAGCGCGATGGCGGAATCGGTGGTGAGATGATTGTTGTTGAAGAATGTGAAACAGCCTACAACACTCAAAAGGGCGTTGAATGCTATGAGGCGACCAAGGGCAAAGGGGCTTTGGTCTATAGCCCTCTGTCCACAGGCATCACCTATCAACTCATTCCAAAAGCCACCGCTGACGGTATCCCTATTCATTCTATGGGATATGGGAGAACCGCCGCTGCTGATGGCACAGTCTTCAGCCATGTCTTCAATTTTCCCGCCCATTACTGGGATGGGGCCTCCATCGCCGTTAACCATATCTTGGATTTGAATGAAGGCGACATCAAAGGCAAAAAGATTGTTTTGGTTTATCATAATTCGGCGTACGGCAAGGAACCCATTGCGACGCTTGAGTTACTGGCGGACAAGTATGAATATGAGTTGATGCTTGTTCCTGTTGATCATCCGGGCCAAGAGCAAAAGGCGCAATGGTTGCAAATTCGTCGCGAAAAACCGGATTATATCTTGATGTGGGGTTGGGGCGTCATGAATTCAGTGGCGATCAATGAAGCGGCTAATATCCGTTTTCCAATGGAAAATTTCATTGGTGTCTGGTGGTCGGGTTCAGAAGCCGATGTTCTCCCCGCCGCTGACCGCTCCAATGGCTACAAAGCCCTCGCAATAAATCGCTTGGGTGTTGATTATCCAGCAATGGATGACATGAAAAAGTATGTTTTGGACGCAGGACTAGCAGCCGGTAATGGAGATCAGGTTGGAACCGTTCTCTACATGCGTGGAGTTTATGGGGCTCTGTTGATCACTGAAGCCATCCGTGTCGCACAAAAGATGCATGGTGTCACCGACATCACGCCTGAAATGATGCGCGACGGATTGGAAAATCTCGTCATCACGGAAGAATTGATGACTGAGCTTGGTTTCCCGAATTTTGGACCGAGTTTCGCTGTGACGTGCGAGAACCACGGTGGCGAAGGGATTGGTTACGTGCAGCAATGGAACGCAAAAGACCAGGAATGGACAATTATCTCCGAGGCGATCCAGTCTGAAAAAGAAATCATTGACAAGCAGATCGCTGATGCATCGGCGGCTTATGCGGAAGAAAATAACATTCAGCGACGCTGTCTGTGATGACATCAACCTGAAAGTCAATAGACAATGACGCGCCCGGCCCTACATTGTATGGGGCCGGGTGATATAATGAGATGTGATTTTTTGACCCATGAATGACCACAGCCCCACCGAGAACCTGATCGATGTCACCAATATAGAGGTGATCTACAATCATGTAATTTTGGTTTTGAAAGGCGTCAGTTTGATGGTTCCAAAGGGCGGGATTATTGCCCTGTTGGGTGGGAATGGTGCCGGTAAGACGACGACACTCAAAGCGATTTCAAATCTCCTCAAGTCAGAGCGTGGTCACGTCACCAAAGGAGTTATTACCTATCGGGGACAGAGTATTCAGAATCTTGACCCGGCCACTCTCGTCAAGATGGGGGTCATTCAAGTGATGGAGGGGCGCCATTGTTTTGAACATCTGACAATAGAGGAAAATTTGCTGACGGGGGCTTTCACCCGTGTGGCGAAAAAAGCCGAAATTGGCGAACATTTAGACTTGGTATACACATATTTTCCTCGCCTTAAAGAAAGACGAAAAGCGCAAGCGGGTTACACTTCGGGGGGTGAACAACAAATGTGCGCGATTGGGCGGGCCTTGATGTCAAGGCCCGAGACGATCCTTCTTGATGAACCCTCCATGGGCCTTGCGCCCCAATTGGTTGAGGAAATATTCGAGATTGTCCGTGATCTTAACCAAGACGAAGGAGTCAGTTTCCTGCTAGCTGAACAAAACACCAATGTCGCGCTTCGGTTTGCAAATTATGGATATATCCTTGAATCAGGGCGTGTCGTGATGGATGGTCCCGCGTCCGAGTTGCGTAACAATCCTGATGTCAAGGAATTCTATCTTGGAATGTCTGAAGCGGGACGTAAATCTTTTCGAGATGTGCGCTCTTATCGTCGTCGCAAACGATGGTTGAGCTAATTTCACTGTTTGAATAGATGGCGTCATTCTGTCGACGATATACCACTGAAATCACAGAGGCCTTCATCATAGATCATGGGATATTTTGATAAACTTGAAACCCGCTCAGCCGATGAGCGGCAGGCCGCCATTGCCAAAAGTCTCCCCGAGACGATTGCCGCCGCCAAAGAAGCCCCGATCTATGTCTCACGGCTCAATTCTGTTGACGCGACCGCCATCCGAGATGTCGATGACTTAGGCGACCTCCCGGTTTTTCGAAAATCAGAGATGTCCCAAATGCAGCGGGAATGCCCGCCCTTTGGTGGACTGACGCCCGGCAAAGCGACAGATTATTCTTGGATATTTCAGTCACCGGGGCCCATATATGAGCCTGGAATGGTCACCAAGGATTGGTGGCGCATGGGGCGATTTCTTCATGCCTGCGGCATCACCAAGACAGATATTGTGCTCAACTGTCTGTCGTATCATTTCACGCCGGCCGGCATGATGTTTGAAAGTGGTGCCCGGGCAGTCGGTGCCACAGTGGTGCCGAGTGGTCCAGGTCAGAGCGAATTTCAGGCTCGCGCCGCGGCGGACATCGGCGTGACCAGCTATGCAGGAACGCCCGACTTTCTGAAAGTCATCCTTGATAAGGCCATTGAACTCGGTATCGAATTGCCTCGATTGACCAAGGCGGCGGTCGGAGGAGGCGCCCTCTTTCCCTCATTGCGCCAAGAATATGCCGACAGGGGCATACATTGTTTGCAAGTATATGCCACGGCAGAACTTGGCAATATTGCCTATGAGACGGTGGCGGATGAAGGTTTGATAGTCGAAGAGGGGGTGATTGTTGAAATTCTCTACCCCGGCTCGTCCGAACCTGTTGACGAGGGGATGACCGGTGAGGTTGTGGTCACATTGTTGAACCCTGATTATCCTCTTGTTCGATTTGCTACAGGTGATTTGTCATCCGTGGTGCAAGGACAAAGCCCGTGTGGGCGCACCAATCTACGCTTGGCAGGATGGAAAGGCCGGGCCGACCAAACAACCAAAGTGAAGGGAATGTTTGTGCGCCCCGAACAGGTGGCCGAGTTCGTCCGCCGCCATAAAGAGATTGTTCGTGCTCGAGTTGAGGTCAATCGAAAAGATGAGATGGATGATATGATTGTGCTCGTTGAAGCGAGGGAGGCCAATATCAATCAATTGGAGAGAGCCGTAGCCGAGGCATTTAAACTTCGGGCCCGTGTGGAACTTCGCCCCCCCGGCTCATTGCCGGATGATGGTAAGGTCATCAATGATCAGCGGAGCTATTCGTAACTCTTGAGGCCAAAAGGGAAATTTCCCCTCAATAGAAATTGATTTCTGAGACGTCAATCCGCGCCTCATGATCGCGACCGAAAGCGACAACGCCGATGGAGCGCAATGATTCCGCTGTAGGGGAAGCCCGCATAAAAGAGCCGGAAGGGCGAAACGAGTTAAGCGGCAAGAAGACTTCAGACCATCGCCTCGATGTCTCAAAAGCCGCTTGGTAATATTGCCAGGGCAGAAAGGTGCCACGCGTGCGCAGATGGATGAAGTAGCGTTGGCCATTGCCTCGAGCAATGAGTGAAAGACCGCTTACTCCACTCGGCAGCTCGCCCCGAAAATCCCGTCGGAATTGAATGAAACCACCATTATTGGCGGTGCTGACTTGACCCGTCATTCTAGCAAAAGAGTGGGAGCCTTCACGCTTGAATACCACCTGACCAGAGGAGACGCCTCCCATTACCGTGTCGGCAAAAAACTTCCAGCGATTTTGTGCGCCCGAACCAAACGTTTCAAACACGGGATTGGCGGAGTTGGCAAAGGCAGGAGAAAGCAATGTCGCGGACAAACAGGCACCAAAACGTCGCCGGCTCCATGATCTCTTTGTCCGATGAAACATGATTGAATGTCTTGGGATCAACCTTGCCGGGCCTTGAACCTTTTCTGCTGTTTGTTGATCACGTAAACCCGCCCCCTGCGACGAACGATTTGGCATTTGCGGTGCCGCGCTTTGAGCGAACGCAAGGAATTTTTCACTTTCATATCGTCCGTTCTCCTGTCCTTAATCCTTCATGGTGGGCGCGGCTGGGTTCGAACCAGCGACCCCTACGATGTCAACGTAGTACTCTACCCCTGAGCTACGCGCCCTGTCCAGTCCACACCTTTAATGGGAGCGAACAAATAAGCCAAGCCGGTTGGGATTGCAACCGCTTTTGCCCTCTAGCGGCGGGATGATAAATATCAAAAATACTGGCAAGTCCAAGATGACATCCCTTTGTGTTTTCACATCCCGTTAGCCGGGCGGTTCAATTGGAAAATAAATGTTTTTTGAGGGGAGGACTTCTGATTGGGTTGATTCGTGTTGCTGGAATGTTATTAGACTTTGAAACGGTGTCAGATATCAAACGAGTGATCCGACCGAAGAATTTAATTGAGTGGAGATAAGAAAAATGGACGGAAGTGAAGCCAGTGTTGGAAAATGTCCGATGATGCACACCCATTTGGGGGTTCAATCTAACCGTGACTGGTGGCCAAACCAGATCAATTTGAGAATTCTCCACCAGAATTCTTCGCTATCGAACCCCATGGGTGAAGACAATCGTTACGAGACCGCGTTCAGACAACTGGACATGGCAAAACTAAAAAAAGACCTAAATTTGTTGATGACTGACAGTCAGGATTGGTGGCCCGCCGATTATGGTCACTATGGTGGATTGTTTATTCGCATGGCGTGGCATAGCGCTGGCACCTATCGTGTGACCGATGGGCGAGGTGGGGCGCGTTCGGGGACGCAACGTTTTGCGCCTCTCAATAGCTGGCCGGACAATGGCAATCTGGATAAGGCGCGGCGGTTGCTGTGGCCAATCAAACAGAAATATGGCAATCAGATTTCATGGGCTGATCTCATTATCTTGGCGGGTAATGTGGCCATCGAGTCAATGGGCGGTAAAATTTTTGGATTTGGTGGTGGCCGCGAGGACATTTGGGAGCCGGAAGAGGATATCTACTGGGGCAGTGAGACCGAATGGTTAGGCGATCAACGCTACTCGAATGGACGTGAACTCGAAACCCCATTGGCCGCCGTTCAAATGGGATTGATTTATGTCAACCCCGAAGGGCCAAACGGACGTCCTGACCCGGTGGCGCAAGGTCACGATATTCGCGAGACTTTTGCCCGTATGGCCATGAACGATTATGAGACGGTGGCTCTGGTGGCAGGCGGCCATACGTTTGGCAAAATGCATGGTGCTGGCGACTCGTCCAATGTCGGACCGGATCCTGAGGCGGCCCCGATTGAAAATCTAGGCTTGGGTTGGCTCTCGAAATACAAGAGTGGCAAGGGCGGAGACACCATCACATCTGGCCTTGAGGGGGCATGGACCCCCAACCCTATTCAGTGGGATATGGGGTATTTTGATGTCTTGTTCAAATACGAATGGCATCTGACAAAAAGCCCCGCTGGTGCCTATGTTTGGACACCGACGGACTTGCACGAAGATGACATGGCTCCCGATGCCGCTGACGCGTCCAAGAAGGTGCCGATCTTTATGTCAACTGCGGATATGGCGTTGCGGATGGACCCCGCCTATGAAAAAATTTCGCGTCATTTCCATACCCATCCTGAAGAATTTTCGGATGCCTTTGCTCGAGCTTGGTTCAAACTGACTCATCGTGATATGGGACCGAAGCGATATTATCTCGGTGACGAAGTCCCAGAAGAAGATTTGATCTGGCAGGATCCCATTCCTAACCCTGACCACGAACTCGTTGATGAGGATGATATTGCGCATCTTAAGGCTGAAATTGCCAAGACGGGCATTGGCTGTCAGGACTTGATTGCCGCGGCTTGGTCGTCGGCGTCTTCTTACCGAGTCACTGACCGGCGGGGTGGGGCCAATGGGGCACGTGTTCGCTTGGCCCCGCAAATTGACTGGGAGTCAAATAGCCCTGAAAATTTGCGAAAGACCTTGTCCTTGCTAGGTCATATTCGTGACGCGTTCAATGCATCTCAAACCACAAATAAACGCATTTCTCTGGCTGATATGATTGTACTCGGAGGGGGATTTGGTGTCGAAATGGCCGCCTCCCACATTGGGGTTGGTTTGCATGTACCCCTCACTCTTGGCCGAATGGATGCGACCGAAGAAAATACAGATGCCGATAGTTTCGCCCCCCTTGAGCCAGAAGCCGACGGTTTCATTAATTTTAAGAAAGACGGTTGTCCGACCTCTTCTGAACAAATGCTCATTGACCGTGCCCATCTATTGGGATTGACGGCACCTGAAATGACGGTTCTTGTCGGCGGGCTGAGATCAATGGGTGTCACCCATGGTAAAACACAGAATGGAGTCTTGACAGATCGTGAGGGGGCGCTGACTCCTGATTTTTTTGTCCACTTGCTCGATATGTCGACCGCGTGGGAAAAAAGAGACGAGAGCGAGGAGATTTTTGAGGGCTTTGATCGAACTACGGGTGAATTGAAATACACGGCCACTCGCGTTGACCTTCTCTTTGGCTCAAATTCGCAACTGCGAGCCATTGCCGAAGTTTATGCCCAAGTCGGCAACGAGGATAAATTCGTTGATGATTTTGTGTCGGCTTGGAATAAAGTCATGAATGCCGATATGCCGCAATCAAATTGAATGGTGTGTGAGGTAAAGGTCATTGGACAAGATGAAATTTAGGGGTTTTGATCAGGCGGTGGTTTTTGATGTTGAGACCACCGGGTTTTCCTCTCAAAATGACCGAATAATCTCCATTTGCCTCGCTAAGGCGGACTTCGGTGTACTTAAATCATCGTCTGATTATGACCTAGAGTTGGAAATAATCAATGAGGTGTTTGACCCGGGTCGCAAGATTCCTACTCAGGTTTCAAGAATTCATGGTATTTCTGATCGCGATGTCGCAGGCAAACCAGACTTTGGCAGGATTGCCGGCAAAATACGTGACTTTATTGGTTCTTGCCCGTTGATCGCGCACAATGTCAGTTTTGATCGACAGTTCCTTGACGCCGAATTTCAACGTGCGGGTTTAGATTGGCCGGGGCGAAACAGGCTTTACTGCACGATGCAAAGATACCGTCAATTCAATGGTGGAAAATGGAGCGGAAGCAAGCTAGAAGATGTGACGCGTGTCTTCGGTTTGCCCCTCCGTGCCACCCAAGTGCATCATGCCGAAGAAGACACCATGATGGCTTTCCGCATTGCTCGGATATTCTACATGATGGATAACAATATCCCGATACCGGGAGGGACGCCAAAACCCCCTAAATGATTGAGATTGCCCGCTCTATCTAAAACCCCGTGATCGCGCATCAAACCTGACATTTGCCTTGAACATCGTCGACCGCCCGTTATCAGGAGGCTTCCTTCAATTCTTGGACATGCGATATTGTTTCATTCATCGCTTGAGGTGAGCAATAATGATTAAATCTTCTGCTGTATACTGATGCAAAAAAGCGAAAGATGAAACCCTTTATCGAAACTTGGCCATTGGAATGGAATCGCCCTGTCATCTTTGCATCACCCCACAGCGGGCGATGTTACAGTCCTGAATTTCTTTGCCAAACTCGCTTGAATGAAACCACATTGCGGTCGACTGAAGATGCGTTTTTGGATATCCTTTACCGAGAGGTGCCGACGTTCGGTGCGCCATTGATTTGCGTGACAGTGCCGCGCGCCTATATTGATCTCAACCGAGCCCCCGACGACTTGGATCCAGCCATCATTTCCGGTCTTCACGGACACGGCATGGGGCGTCGCTCACAGGCGGGTTATGGGGTCATTCCACGTCTCGTGGGGAAAGGTCAGGCGATCTATTCCGACAAGATGACTTTTCACGAAGCCCAGTGTCGGATCACGGCCATTCGTAGGCCGTATCATGAACGGCTTGATCAATTGATGGATAAAGCTGTCGATCGGTTTGGCGAGGTCATTCTGATTGATTGCCATTCAACCCCTCATGACATGTTAGCTAGCGCATCACCGACAATGGCCGGCCGATGGCCTGACGTGGTGCTCGGTGATCGCTTTGGTCGCGCCTGCGGCGTTGACATTACTGAGCAAGCGCGGACGATCTTTGATTCAATGGGTCTCAGTGTCACCATCAATGAGCCATTTGCGGGGGCCTATATATCTCATCGTCACGGACGGCCCCAAAACGGCCGTCACGTTCTTCAAATTGAATTGGACCGTCGCCTATACTTGGACGAGGCAACCATCAAAATGAATGCAAATTTTGCAAAATTTCGCTCCATCCTAAACCTCATCATCGCCCGATTGGTCGCGATTCGTAGCCGGAATGTGCCCGTGGCGGCAGAATGACAGTCAACGAAGAGAGCGGCCTTTATAGATGATATCTTTACCAAAACGTTGGCGGAGTTCATCCACCGCGTTTTCCGTGGCGAGTTGCCTCGCTCGATCACTATCAACGAACTCGGTGAATAGGTGATCCTCGCCCGCATCAAGAAGGGCGGTCAATCCAACCCCAATAAGACGAAAAGGGGATTGATCAAGTTCTCTGGCCAGCAATTGTCGGGCCACGCTATAAATGTCCTCGGCGAGGAAAGTAGAGGTTGGCAGCGTACGACGGCGCGTGATGAGTTTAAAATTTTGTCGCTTCAGTTTAAGAATGACAACCCGGGCTCGTATTTGTTTCGCTTTAGCGCGGTCGGCTACCTTGACTGACAGACGCCAAACACAACCATCAAGGACATTGATATCTGAAATATCTTGGTCAAAGGTGGTTTCATTCGACAGACTTTTTGCCCTTCGCTCTGGCAAAATGGGGCGGCCATCTTGACCACGAGCCAATTTCCACAATCGGTGCCCTGAGTCACCGAACAGAGTCTTCAGTTCAGTGAGGGACCATTTTCTGAGATCACCAATTGTGAGAATGCCGGTGTCATGCATTTTCCGCTGCATCACGGCTCCGACGCCCCAAATCAAAGACACAGGTTTATCTTCCAGAACCTTAAGCGTTTCTGCTTTTCCGATAATTGAAAAGCCGCGCGGCTTTTCAAAATCGGAGGCTAGTTTGGCAAGAAATTTGTTGTGCGAGAGACCCACTGAACCCGTCAATCCCAATTCATTTTCCAATCGGTTGGACAAGCGAATAAGAACTGAGGCGGGCGGAACACCATGCAATTTTTGTGTGCCCGTCAGATTGAGAAAGGCTTCATCGAGTGACAAAGGTTCAACCGCTGGCGTCAATTCCAGCATCATGGCACGGATTTTTCTTGATGTTTCAGCATAAACGTCCATTCGAGGACGAATGATGATGGCATCGGGGCACAGTTTTCGAGCGCGAAACATCGGCATGGCCGAGCGTACGCCATGAATTCTGGCTATGTAACAGGCGGTCGCAACGACTCCTCGTCTTCCCCCGCCAATAATGACCGGCTGGTCGCGGATTTTTGGATTGTCACGCTTTTCAATAGAAGCATAAAACGCGTCGCAATCCATATGCGCGATGGAGAGGGATTCAATTTCGCTGTGTTCGATAACCCGAGGTGAATGGCATGACGGACATCGACGGCCGGACGCAAACTGACATTCACAATCTCGACAAATGGCGGGCATCTCTTGCTCGGTCTTTATTCACGAAATTTCGATTAATTGATTGCATTCTTCCCTAGCCGCATGGTCATGTTTGATAGAACGATGATTTGTTCATCAGGGCAATGATTCCAAGATAGTCATGACAGCCTGACGTGGTGAGGCGCTTTCCGTGATGGGCCGCCCAATCACCAGATGGTCGGCCCCATCCCGGATCGCTTCTCGGGGAGTCGCGACTCTTTTTTGGCCTTGCCGAGGTGATCCTAAGGGGCGTGTCCCTGGCGTTACAATCAGTTTGCCCCCTGCCTGTTCAAGGCCACGAATATCCTTCGCTTCTAGCGGCGAGCAAATGATCCCATCGGCACCACAAGCCAAGGCACGTTTTGCCCTCTCAATAGCAATATCTCTCACCTGACCTGCGGCGAGCATAGCGGCATCAAGGTCATCTCGATCCAATGAGGTGAGAATGGTTACGGCAAGAATTTTCATTGACGATTGGGCACCAGCCTCCACCGCGGCTTTGACGATATGCGGGTCGCCATGCACGGTCAAGAAATCAGGATTGAGCGATGCGATACTTCGGACGGCGGCCGCGACCGTCGCGTCAATATCAAAGAGTTTAAGGTCCAGAAAAATACGTTTGCCGTTTTTGCTTTTCAAATCCATGGCCAGTTTCAGACCTCCCGAGCACAACATGCCAAGGCCAATCTTGTAGAAATTGACAAGAGAGCCGAGCTCTGTGACCAATTCACGTGCCCTGTCCGCGTCGGGCATATCCAGCGCAACAATCAGCCGTTCATCAGAAATTTGTGATGTCAAAACTGCGCTCTCCCGTTCATCAAAATCTCGGTGTTGGCGAAGACGTCATTTTCACATCATACCATGGCTCAACAAGAGTTCAAAAAATGGCAGCAAACCTTCCTCGCAATGAGATGTATGACAAAGCATCGTGCCTCAGTCACTTGTTTTTATTGTTGTCGAATCCCACATATTTATCAAGGTCTGTGGATGACTTGCCGCAATCGGGAGTCAACAATGGCAGATGCTTCATAGAGAAGGAGTCGAGTGATGAGTAAAGAAAAAACGACCGAGAGGGTCAACGAACTTTTGGCCAAAGGTTCACAGATGGCCGCTATGAGTGCGGTGAGCCAAGTGACGCCGGTTCATTTACTTGCGGCTATTTTGGAGAACCCCGAGGAATTGCCGGCCAATCTGATTGTCAGAGCCGGAGGTGATATCCGAGCCTGCCAACAGAACACCCAGAGATATTTTGAGAACCAGTCAAAAGTTGAGGGGGAAAATGGCTCGGTTTATCCGTCGCCCGGTTTGAAGCGAGTGATGAATGAGGCAAGAAAACAGGCTACGGCAAATGGCGACGCGTTCATCACCGCCGATCTGCTGCTCTGCGCTTTGGCCACATCGCGCTCTGAGGCGAGAAATATTCTCCAGCAATCCGGTCTCGATTTAACCCGCCTGAAATCCGTTATTGGGGATTTACGAAAAGGTCGAACCGCCGATAGTGAAACCGCAGAGTCTGGCTTTGATGCCTTAAAACGTTTCACGCGCGACCTCACGGAAGCCGCCCGAAGGGGCAAAATCGACCCGATCATTGGCCGCGATGAGGAAATCCGTCGGACCATGCAGGTCCTCAGTCGACGTACCAAGAATAATCCCGTTTTAATTGGCGAGCCTGGCGTCGGAAAGACGGCCATCGCTGAAGGTTTGGCCAACCGCATCATCAGGGGCGATATACCCGAAAGTTTGAATCACAAGCGCCTTCTTGAATTGGATATGGCGTCTCTCGTTGCGGGAGCAAAGTATCGAGGTGAATTTGAGGAACGGCTGAAAGCGGTTCTGGCTGAAATTGATGATGCCGCAGGTGAGGTCATCATCTTTGTGGATGAGTTGCACCTGATTGTCGGGGCGGGGCAAACACAGGGAACAATGGACGCCTCCAACATGCTCAAACCGGCATTAGCGCGAGGTGACTTGCGGTGCATTGGTGCAACAACACTCAGCGAGTTTCAAAAGTATATTGAGAAAGACGCGGCCCTTGCGCGGCGTTTTCAACCCGTCTTCATCAATGAACCTTCGGTGAATGATACCATTTCTATTCTCCGCGGAATCAAAGAAAAATACGAAGTCCATCATGGGGTGCGGATCGCTGATGCGGCACTTGTGGCAGCGGCGCGATTGTCCGACCGCTACATCTCGGAGCGATTCTTGCCTGACAAAGCTATTGATCTCGTTGATGAGGCCGCGAGTCGGTTGCGGATGGAAGTTGACTCCAAGCCTGAAGAACTCGACGTGATTGACCGAGACTTGTTTCAGAAACAGATTGAAGTGGAGGCTCTCAAAAAGGAGTCCGATGGTGAATCAAAAAATCGACGGATTGAACTTGAGGCGGAAGCGGCAAAATTGTTGGATCAATCGAGAGATATGACCGCGAAATGGCAAGCGGAACGTGACCGGTTAGAAAATGCCCGTCAAACCAAAGAAGCACTGGATATAAGCCGAGACGAACTCGAACGTGCCAAACGTGAGGGCAATTTGCAGCGCGCCGGAAAGTTGAGTTACAGCGTCATCCCCGATCTTGAGAAAAAGTTGGCCGAAGCTGAAAAGGCACAAAAATCTGTGATGGTGGGTGAGGCCGTTCGTTCGGAACAAATTGCCGAAGTTGTAGAAAAATGGACGGGTATTCCCACCACAAGAATGTTGCAAAGCGAGCAAGACAAACTCCTCAACATGGAACACGTTATTGGCCGACGTGTGGTGGCGCAGCATCAAGCTGTCAGAGCCGTATGCAATGCGGTTCGGCGCTCGCGCACCGGATTAAGTGATCCGGGAAAGCCGATGGGTTCATTCTTGTTCTTGGGGCCGACGGGGGTTGGCAAAACTGAACTCACCAAAGCATTGGCAGAGTTTCTTTTTGATGACAACTCGGCGATGGTCCGCATCGATATGTCTGAATATATGGAGAAACATGCCGTATCGCGGCTGATCGGTGCGCCGCCTGGCTATGTCGGCTATGAAGAAGGTGGGGCGTTGACCGAGGCGGTGCGCCGCCGGCCCTATCAAGTGGTCTTGCTTGATGAGGTTGAGAAAGCGCATACAGAGGTTTTCAATATTCTGTTGCAGGTTCTTGACGATGGTGTCCTGACCGATGGTCAGGGGCGGACCGCTGATTTCAAGAACACCTTGATTATTATGACCTCGAACTTGGGCTCGGAGCGTCTAGCGGAAGTCCAAACCGGTCCCGTATCCGCGAATGTACGTAAAAAGGTTATGCAGGACGTCCGACATCACTTCCGCCCCGAATTTCTCAACCGATTGGACGAGATAATCACTTTTGACAGATTGACCCGCGATGATGTGGACGAGATTGTTGATATCCAGCTCAGTCTGTTGCAGCAAAGATTGGTGGAGCGGGACCTGACGTTAAAATTTGATCCGTCGGCCAAAGAGTGGCTTGCTGACCAAGGATATGATCCCGTTTATGGAGCGCGACCGCTCAAACGTGCGATCCAAGATCATGTTCTCAATCCTCTAGCAGAGATACTTTTGTCGGACTCGTTGACAAAAGGTAAGAGTGTGGAGATCAGTGAATTTGATGGTCAAGGCCTGTCTTTTAATGGCTCACCTGTCTTGAAGTCGAATGGAAATCCTGCCACTTTGCACTAAAGAGATTGAAAATTCTAACCACCTGATAGGTCGCCGCAGGCGACCTATCAGGTGCCAACCCAAAGCAAATACCCGAAGTCAAACTTGATGCCGGGGGAAGATGGAATTGAGTCGAGACGGCCATAACATCTGAAAATAGTTGTTTTGTATTTCTATCTAGCGGTTTAGAATAAGCGGTTTAACAGTGGGGAGATAGAAAATGACGTATCGCTTTACGACGGAACTTCGATATTCAGATGTCACGCCGAAGTCTCTATGGCTCAATCGACGTCAAATCATGGCGGGTGGAACAGCGGCCTTGGGACTCTTGGCTGGACCTTCAATGGCCACAACCCCGCCTCGTAACCCTCGTTACTCGGTAAAGGATGAATTGACCGATTATGACGATATCACATCTTACAACAACTTTTATGAATTTGGCACAGGCAAAGATGATCCGGCGCGCCACGCGTCGAGTTTGACAACGTCACCGTGGGAAGTGAAAGTTGATGGTTTGGTCGGAAAACCGGGCGTCTATGCCTTTGAAGACATTATCAAAGGCGTCAATCTTGAAGAGCGAATTTATCGTCTACGCTGCGTCGAAGCATGGTCAATGGTGGTTCCATGGATCGGCTTCCAATTGTCAGAATTTCTGCAACGTGTTGAACCCCAAGCGGGCGCAAGATACGTCGCCTTTGAAACGCTTTATCGCCCTGAAGAGATGCGTGGACAGCGATCACGGGGTCTTGATTGGCCCTACCGAGAGGGTTTGAGGTTGGATGAAGCCATGCATCCCCTCACTCTATTGGCGACAGGCCTTTATGGTGAGGACATGCCGAAACAGAACGGCGCGCCCATTCGCCTCGTCGTCCCATGGAAATATGGCTTCAAATCAATCAAATCGATTGTGCGGATTAGTTTAGTCAGCGATCAACCCGAGACAACATGGAATATGCAGGCACCCAGGGAGTACGGCTTTTATTCTAATGTGAATCCAAATCGTAGCCATCCACGTTGGTCTCAAGCCACCGAGCGCGTGGTCGGCGGCGGGCTCTTCGCGAAACGAATTGAGACGCGCATGTTTAACGGTTACGCCGATGAAGTCGCTAGCCTTTATTCGGGTATGGACCTCATAACAAATTATTGATCGTTACTTCTCGTGCTGCAATCCAAGGTCAATGGTGTCATTAGACGGATTCCTGCTTGGCCCATTTATATCATATTTCCATTGCCCGGCTTGTTTCTGTTTTGGCAAGCGCTAGGAGATAATTTGGGGGCTAATCCGATACAAGTCTTGGAACACGCCTACGGCGAGCGGGGTTTGCAGTTGATCATTTTGGCTCTATTGATCACGCCGATTCATCGTCTCGCAGGTATCAATCTCATAAAGTTCAGACGGGCCATTGGAGTTATCGCCTTTGTCTATGTTTTGGCTCATATGCTGACATGGCTAATCCTTGATCAGGGGCTTGATATGGCGATGATAGTGACCGAAATCGTCAGGAGACCTTACATCACAATCGGTATGGTCGGCTTTGTGGCCCTGCTTCCCCTCGTCATCACCTCAAATAACCTATCTTTGCGCCGATTGGGTCCGAAGCGATGGCGGCGTATTCATCAACTGACTTACTTTGTGGCTGTGGCGGGGGCTGTGCATTACCTGTTGGTTGTGAAAGCCTGGCCCACCGAACCTATCGTCTACGCGGTTATCGTTTTGAGTCTCTTAGCCATCCGTTTGTGGTGGAAAATGAAAGCACGAGGGCGACACCAATAGCGGGACATTTTCGTCTATTTTCGTGTGTCAAACAACTCGCCTCGTAAAAATGATAGCCGTGTCGTTCTTTTTTCTTGACACGAGCGATATTGATCACTATTCTATTCAGTTCGCACGGTGACTGATTCGTCCCCGTGTGGAAAATCAGGGAGGCTTTTCGGGTCTGGGGCGTGGCTTAACAGTTGCGCTTGATCTGGTGGGCTTCGCGCTCTTTGAAAATTTAGTGTTGAAGAGATATGCGGGCGGCTTTGGTCCAAGCGACTGAAGTTTCAAATGCATGTCGGCCCGATAGGTTTCGACCGATGATTCGGGTGTCAGCTTCATGTTGGTCCTGACAAACCTCGGGACCAACGTGTGATGTGCAATTGGTTCAGACGTCAAGAACGCGACTTGTCGCGTTTTAACTTGAGAGTTTGATCCTGGCTCAGAACGAACGCTGGCGGCAGGCTTAACACATGCAAGTCGAGCGAAGCGGAGAGACTTCGGTCTCCGAGCTTAGCGGCGGACGGGTGAGTAACACGTGGGAACGTGCCCTTCAGTACGGAATAGCCTAGGGAAACCCGGAGTAATACCGTATACGCCCTTTGGGGAAAAGATTTATCGCTGAAGGATCGGCCCGCGCCTGATTAGGTGGTTGGTGGGGTAACGGCCTACCAAGCCGACGATCAGTAGCTGGTTTGAGAGGATGATCAGCCACACTGGGACTGAGACACGGCCCAGACTCCTACGGGAGGCAGCAGTGGGGAATCTTGGACAATGGGGGAAACCCTGATCCAGCCATGCCGCGTGAGTGAAGAAGGCCTTAGGGTTGTAAAACTCTTTCAACAGTGAAGATAATGACGGTAACTGTAAAAGAAGCCCCGGCTAACTCCGTGCCAGCAGCCGCGGTAATACGGAGGGGGCTAGCGTTGTTCGGAATTACTGGGCGTAAAGCGCACGTAGGCGGAATGGTTAGTCAGGGGTGAAATCCCGGAGCTCAACTCCGGAACTGCCCTTGATACTGCCATTCTTGAGTTCTGGAGAGGTGAGTGGAATTCCGAGTGTAGAGGTGAAATTCGTAGATATTCGGAGGAACACCAGTGGCGAAGGCGGCTCACTGGCCAGACACTGACGCTGAGGTGCGAAAGCGTGGGTAGCAAACAGGATTAGATACCCTGGTAGTCCACTGCTGTAAACGATGAATGCCAGATGTCGGGCAGTACGCTGTTCGGTGTCGCACTTAACGGATTAAGCATTCCGCCTGGGGAGTACGGCCGCAAGGCTAAAACTCAAAGGACTTGACGGGGGCCCGCACAAGCGGTGGAGCATGTGGTTTAATTCGATGCAACGCGCAGAACCTTACCAACCCTTGACCCCTTTTATCGCGGTGACCAGAGATGGCACCTTCAGTTCGGCTGGATAAAATGACAGGTGCTGCATGGCTGTCGTCAGCTCGTGTCGTGAGATGTTCGGTTAAGTCCGGCAACGAGCGCAACCCACTTCTTTAGTTGCCAGCATTTAGTTGGGCACTTTAAAGGAACTGCCGATGATAAGTCGGAGGAAGGTGTGGATGACGTCAAGTCCTCATGGCCCTTACGGGTTGGGCTACACACGTGCTACAATGGCAGTGACAATGGGCTGATCCCCAAACGCTGTCTCAGTTCGGATTGTCTTCTGCAACTCGAAGACATGAAGTCGGAATCGCTAGTAATCGCGTATCAGCATGACGCGGTGAATACGTTCCCGGGCCTTGTACACACCGCCCGTCACACCATGGGAGTTGGGTTTACCCGAAGACGGTGTGCCAACCTTTTTGGAGGCAGCCGGCCACGGTAGGTTCAGCGACTGGGGTGAAGTCGTAACAAGGTAGCCGTAGGGGAACCTGCGGCTGGATCACCTCCTTTCTAGGGATGCCTGACGATGGAACGTCGAACGCAGATTCTCTGCGTGATGATCTTCGTTAGGTTCACCAGACAGTCCCAAATATCTCAATTGGGGCATCAAGCGGCCAAGCCGTCCTCATATCTCTTCAATACTAAACGACGCTTGCGGCCGGACCGTCATGGAAATTAGCGGGTCGGTAGCTCAGTTGGTGAGAGCGCACGCCTGATAAGCGTGAGGTCGGAGGTTCAAGTCCTCTTCGACCCACCATCGATTACTCCGGGGCGTTAGCTCAGCAGGGAGAGCGTCTGATTTGCATTCAGGAGGTCACCGGTTCGATCCCGGTACGCTCCACCATGCATGGGGTGACCTATGCAGGTTTTGACATCGTGAAGAGATTGTAACACATGACATTGTCGCAACGGCTCCGACGTTACCGTTGGTTGTCGGCGTGACAATTGTCTATCCAAGTCAAGTAACTGACCGGTCCGGGCAGTGGCCCGGACTCGGGAAGATCCAGCTTCTGACAGCCAGAGAGAGCGATGCTTTTTCTGGATCAGATCAAGCGTAAAAAGGGCGTTTGGTGGATGCCTTGGTAGCAAGAGGCGATGAAGGACGTGATACTCTGCGAAAAGCCGCGAGGAGCCGAGAATAGGCTTTGATCCGTGGATGTCCGAATGGGGAAACCCACCTAACACTGTGTTGTTGAGGGCTCACGCCGTCAACACCTCAGTGGTAAAGGGATCTTTAACCTGAATATATAGGGTTTTAGAAGCGAACCTAGGGAACTGAAACATCTCAGTACCTAGAGGAAAGGAAATCAACCGAGACTCCGCTAGTAGTGGCGAGCGAACGCGGACCAGCCGAGCCGTAAGAATAATTAGAACCGGATTGGAAAACCGGGCCAAAGAGGGTGACAGCCCCGTATAAAGAGTTCAAGCGGACGTATTAAGTAGGGCGGGACACGTGAAATCCTGCTTGAAGATCGGGGGACCACCCTCGAAGGCTAAGTACTCCTTGCTGACCGATAGTGAACAAGTACCGTGAGGGAAAGGTGAAAAGCACCCCGACAAGGGGAGTGAAATAGTACCTGAAACCGGACGCCTACAATCAGTCGGAGCAGACTTGTCTGTGACGGCGTACCTTTTGTATAATGGGTCATCGACTTGATCTTGCGAGCAAGCTTAAGCCGTTAGGTGGAGGCGCAGCGAAAGCGAGTCTGAATAGGGCGAACAGTTCGTAGGATCAGACCCGAAACCGAGTGATCTAGGCATGGCCAGACTGAAGGCAAGGTAACACTTGCTGGAGGGTCGAACCCACATCTGTTGAAATAGATCGGGATGAGCTGTGCCTAGGGGTGAAAGGCCAATCAAACTCGGAGATAGCTGGTTCTCCGCGAAATCTATTTAGGTAGAGCGTCGGATGAATACCCTCGGGGGTAGAGCACTGGATGGGTAACGGGGCCCCACAGGCTTACTGATCCTAACCAAACTCCGAATACCGAGGAGTACTGTCCGGCAGTCACACTGCGGGTGCTAACGCCCGTGGTGGAAAGGGAAACAACCCTGACCGACAGCTAAGGCCCCTAATTCGTGGCTAAGTGGGAAAGCATGTGAGACGACCAAAACAACCAGGAGGTTGGCTTAGAAGCAGCCATCCTTTAAAGAAAGCGTAACAGCTCACTGGTCTAGATAAGTTGTCTTGCGGCGAAGATGTAACGGGGCTCAAGCCACGAGCCGAAGCTTCGGGTCGCGCAAGCGGCGGTAGCGGAGCGTTCTGTGACGGAAGTGAAATTGAGGTTGGGACATCTGTCCTGACAATACTCAATTTCCGCAGTGAAGCCGTGCCGTGAGGCTAACGGTGGAGCGAACAGAAGTGAATATGATGACATGAGTAGCGACAAACAGGATGAGAAATCCTGTCGCCGAAAGTCCAAGGGTTCCTGCTTAAAGCTAATCTGAGCAGGGTGAGCCGGCCCCTAAGGTGAGGCCGAAAGGCGTAGCCGATGGGAACTGGGTTAATATTCCCAGGCCGGGAGGATGTGACGGATCGCAAGGATTGTTCGACCTTATTGGATTGGTCGGGCTTTTGAGCGGTTCCAAGAAATAGCCCTCCATTAAGACCGTACCCGAAACCGACACAGGTGGACTGGTAGAGTATACCTAGGCGCTTGAGAGAACCACGTTGAAGGAACTCGGCAAAATGCCTCCGTAAGTTCGCGAGAAGGAGGCCCAATTTGCAGGTTTTCCTGTGAGTTGGGGGCACAAACCAGGGGGTGGCGACTGTTTACTAAAAACACAGGGCTCTGCTAAGCCGCAAGGCGACGTATAGGGTCTGACGCCTGCCCGGTGCCGGAAGGTTAAAAGGAGGTGTGCAAGCACCGAATTGAAGCCCCGGTAAACGGCGGCCGTAACTATAACGGTCCTAAGGTAGCGAAATTCATTGTCGGGTAAGTTCCGACCTGCACGAATGGCGTAACGACTTCCCCGCTGTCTCCAACGTGGACTCAGCGAAATTGAATTGCCTGTCAAGATGCAGGCTTCCCGCGGTTAGACGGATAGACCCCGTGAACCTTTACTACAGCTTCGCATTGGCATCAGGCTTGTGATGTGCAGGATAGGTGGTAGGTTTTGAAGCGGAGGCGTTAGCCTCCGTGGAGCCACCCTTGAGATACCACCCTTTGCATTCTTGTTGTCTAACCGTGGTCCGTGAGCCGGATCCGGGACCTTGCGTGGTGGGTAGTTTGACTGGGGTGGTCGCCTCCTAAAGAGTAACGGAGGCGTGCGAAGGTGGGCTCAGAACGGTCGGAAATCGTTCGTAGAGTGCAATGGCAAAAGCCCGCCTGACTGCGAGACTGACAGGTCGAGCAGAGACGAAAGTCGGTCATAGTGATCCGGTGGTCCCGCGTGGAAGGGCCATCGCTCAACGAATAAAAGGTACTCCGGGGATAACAGGCTGATAGTGCCCAAGAGTTCATATCGACGGCACTGTTTGGCACCTCGATGTCGGCTCATCTCATCCTGGGGCTGAAGCAGGTCCCAAGGGTATGGCTGTTCGCCATTTAAAGAGGTACGTGAGCTGGGTTTAGAACGTCGTGAGACAGTTCGGTCCCTATCTGCCGTGGGTGTTGGAGACTTGAGAGGAGCTGCCCCTAGTACGAGAGGACCGGGGTGGACGCACCACTGGTGGACCTGTTGTGGCGCCAGCCGCAGTGCAGGGTAGCTATGTGCGGACGGGATAACCGCTGAAAGCATCTAAGCGGGAAGCCCCCCTCGAAACAAGGTCTCCCTTGAGGGTAGTGGAAGACCACCACTTCGATAGGCCGGAGGTGTAAGCGTGGTAACACGTTCAGCTGACCGGTACTAATCGCCCGATAGACTTGATTTGATCCAGTAGAAGCAACGTTTCTGATCAGTTTGACTTGGCAACGTGTGACAATCTTTGCGCATTTTCTTGGTTTGGTGGTCATGGCACGAGTGAAACACCCGATCCCATTCCGAACTCGACGGTTAAGCACCGTAGCGCCGATGGTACTGCGTCTTAAGGCGTGGGAGAGTAGGTCGCCGCCAGACCTAGAAAATGCGCATGTCTTCGCAATTTCTCAAAATCTAGCGCGGGGTGGAGCAGTCTGGTAGCTCATCAGGCTCATAACCTGAAGGTCGTAGGTTCAAATCCTACCCCCGCAACCAAAAAAAGCCCTTGAAAACGCAATGTTTTCAAGGGCTTTTCGATTATGCACACCAAGCATGAATCAGCAATGGGAACCCCGTGGGAATCATGGGGAATCAAAAAAATGGCTGTCAAAGTCGGCGAACGGCGATCATCGCGTTTCCGCGTAGTCGGCCAGTGTCATCACGGTCTCGCCATGCTCGGTCGGCGCAACAGCCGTCACGAATCGGCGGTCCGCCGTCACCACCGTCGCGCCGATACGGTGCGCGAGCGCGAGATACACGCAGTCGTAAACCGCATGGTCGAGGGCCAGTGCCAGACGGAGCGCGTCCGCGCTGATGGTCTCGTCGTCGTGCCAGCGCAGCGGCATTTCGGCCATCCAAGCAAGGGCGGCGCCTGCGTCGGCGCGCTCCATTTGACCCGTCCGCGCCTTGCGCCACAGCGCATTGGCGGCCTCGGAAGCCATCAGGCGCGGCGTGTGCAGATCCTCGCCGCTCGCCGCTAGTCCCCGCGCGGCATCCGAATCTTTCTCGTCGACCAGCAACTTGACCGCCACGCTCGCATCGACCACGAAGCGCATCAGAAGTCGTCGCGATGTCCGTGGTCGCGATCCTCGCGGATCAGCACTTCCGCCGGGGTCTGCTTGCGACCCCTGGTCTTCTCCCGCAGCCTGTCCGACGCCTCCAAGAACCTGGCGCGCTTCGCCGCCATGTCGTCGTCGGCCGCGCATTCCAAGACATGGCGCACCTCGCCCTCCAGCGAGCGGTTGTTCAGGGCGGCGCGCTGCTTGAGGCGGTACACCACGTCGTCGTCGAGCTGTCTCACGTTGATCGTCGCCATCGGCTTGCCTCCGAGATTGCTATCATATTGATAGCGTATC
>JAJEBG010000004.1 GCA_022824005.1 Paracoccaceae bacterium | reverse complement strand
CACCGCAGGCCGAGAACATGCGTGTTGATGTCTGGACCGACCTGGTGGCCGAGAATGAAGAGCAGAGCGTTGGGGCCGGTTTGACATGGTCGTGGTGATCGGCGACAGGGCGTATGACACCGACGCCATTCTTGACCTGATTGAGACGGCGGGAGCCACCCTCGGTCATTCCGTCGAGGTCGAGCCGGAAGTCGCCAAGGCCGCCTGATCGGGAGACCTACCACCGGACGCGCAACCTCGTCGAGCCACTCTTCGGCAAGATCAAGGAGTTCCGCAGGGTCGCCACGCCCTACGATAAGACCGCTCGCAAATTCCTGTCAGCCGTGCATCTAACTGTCAGCCGGTTCCTGCTCCGCCGGATCGCGAACCAATTATTTGAGTCCAAAGCCTAACCTTTATTTGAGTCCAAAGCCTAACCTCTACGAGCCCGTGCCGCATTTATTGTTGACTTAAGGGTTAATTCCGATCTCAAGGATTGTTTGTTGAGGTTTCCACAGGCGCCCGAAGCCGCAAATAAGGATGGCACTTTGGGAACATAATATTTTCTTGACAAAATTGTTATTTTTTGATAAGAGTTAGTGCTTAGGGGGAGTCAAATCATTCATAGGTTAGTCATGAATGAGCCGGATGACTCGTTAATCAACACGGCATTGAATGCTATTAAATCAAGGGGATGGATATGAAACACTTAATTGTTAGTGGCGCACTTGCACTCTCGCTTAGTATCAGCTCGACGAGCGCGATGGAGCGGGAACTCATTATGCCGATGGGGGATGAGCGTCTCAATTGGGACGGATTTGAAGAAATGGCTGATCTTGGACTCCAAGATGAGGTTTTGACAATCTTTGGTCCGTGGCTTGGCAGCGATAACAATTTATTTGAATCTGTGATTGCATATTTTGAGGCGGCGACAGGCGCCAAGGTTGAATATTCGGGATCCGACAGTTTTGAACAGCAGGTGGCGATTGACCTTGAAGCAGGGTCACCAGCAAATATTGCTGTGTTTCCGCAACCGGGTCTAGCGAAAAACTTAGCGGCCAAGGGACACTTGTTGCCGCTCGGGCAAGATACAGAAGACTGGATCAAGAGCAACTATGCGGCTGGTCAGTCTTGGGTCGACCTTGGAACATTTCCCGATGAGGGGGGGCAAAGCCATCTTTTTGGGTTTTTCTACAAGGTGGATGTGAAATCATTGGTTTGGTATGTGCCCGAGAACTTCGAAGACGCGGGTTATGAGGTTCCTGAGACGATGGAAGACTTGATAGCGTTGTCAGACCAAATTGTGGCCGACGGCGGGACGCCGTGGTGTATCGGGTTGGGATCTGGCGGTGCGACGGGTTGGCCGGCGACTGACTGGGTCGAAGACATGATGTTGCGCACGCAACCGCCTGATGTCTACGATCAATGGGTCGCCCACGATATTCCATTCAACGACCCGCGTGTTGTTGCGGCGATTGAGGCTTACGGAGTTTTTTCTAGGAATGATGATTATGTGTCGGGTGGAGGAGGCGCAGTTGCCACCATAGACTTCAGAGACAGTCCGAAAGGTTTGTTCGACTCTCCACCTCAATGCTACATGCACCGGCAAGCGTCATTTATTCCAACCTTCTTTCCTGATGGCGTAGAGGTCGGGGTTGATGCCGACTTCTTCTATTTTCCAGCTTTTGCGGAGGAAGATTTGGGACGACCGGTTCTTGGTGGTGGCACATTATTCGCGATCACCAGTGACTCACCGGCCGCGAGAGCCTTCATAGACTTTTTGAAGTTGCCGTTGGCCAATGAAGTTTGGATGGCGCAGACGGGTTTCCTCACACCGCATCTCGGTGTGAATTCTGAAGTCTACACTGATCCAACCGTTCGCGCGATGAACAATATTTTGCTCAACGCGACGACCTTCCGTTTTGATGGCTCTGACTTGATGCCTGGAGCTATTGGCACGGGGGCCTTCTGGACAGGAATGGTCGATTATTCAGGTGGTCAATCAGCATCGGATGTCGCGACCGCGATTGAAGAAGTCTGGAAAACTTCAGTCAACTGATCTGAACATTATCGTGTCGGCCTGCTCCTGAAAGAGCGGGCCGACTTTTACCTAAAATTTGGGGAGGGTTCACCGTGGAACAGGTTCTGTTTGCTTTGGTGACGATTATTGTTGGAGTCTTTGGCTGCGTGGCTTACTTCTACCTGTCAAATTTGGCCTTGGATTCGATTTACCCTCCAAGAGGGCCAAACGCGGGAAGAAATATTCTCCGAAGCTCGGCAATTAGACCGTGGCTATTTCTTGGTCCCTCAATCATTCTGTTATCTTTGTATCTCGTCTATCCCGTCTTCAATTCCATTTGGCTGTCGTTCCATGACGCGTCTGGCGATCGCTTTGTCGGCGTTGATAATTTTGCTTGGATGGTTGGTGATGATAAATTTGCCGAATCGATGCGCAACAATATTTTATGGTTAATCGTGGTGCCGGCGGTTTCGACCTTTATTGGTCTTATTGCGGCGGCGATAACGGATCGTATATCTTGGGGAAATTTTGCGAAGTCGATGATATTCATGCCGATGGCGATCTCTTTTATTGGTGCCGCTGTCATCTGGAAATTTATCTATGACTATCGAGGCGAAGGTACGACAGAAATCGGTCTCTTGAATTCGATTGCGGCGAGTTTCGGTATGAGTCCTCAAGCGTGGCTTACGCTCCCCATTTGGAACAGTCTGTTTCTGATGACGGTGTTGATCTGGATTCAAACTGGATTTGCGATGGTCATTCTTTCGGCGGCCTTGAGAGGCATCCCTGAAGAAACGATTGAGGCCTCGGTACTGGATGGGGCCTCTCCTCTGCAAATTTTCTTTAAGATAAAGGTGCCACAGATTTGGGGCACTATTGCTGTCGTATGGACAACCATCACGATCCTCGTTCTCAAAGTCTTCGATATCGTTCTGGCGATGACGAATGGTCAATGGGGCAGTCAGGTTCTGGCAAATTTAATGTTCGATTGGATGTTCCGCGCCAATGATTATGGTCGGGCCTCGACGGTGGCTTTAGTGATCATGGTGATGGTCACTCCGATTATGGTTTGGAATATCCACAATGCGCGTAAGGAAATGAATTAGACGAGAATAAGAATTTCAGGGAAGAAGGTTTAGAAATGGAAAATATGGCCGGCACTCGTGCCCGACTGGTTTGGGTCGTCAATCTATCCGCCGTGGCACTGGTCCTGCTGTGGATCATTCCGACTATTGGATTATTGGTATCATCGTTTCGTGACCGTGACCAAATCGCGTCAAGCGGTTGGTGGAATGCCTTGTTCCCCGCTGAACAGAGCACCTTCATTCGTTCGGCATTGCCAGAAACGCAGATTGAGGAAGACGGCGTTTTTGTCATCTCTGGAAATTTATTCGAAGGCCAAGAAAGTCAAGGGGAATTCGTCGCCTTCGGCGTCAATTCACGCAACCCAAACGCTTTTGAACCTGGTGATGAAGCTCCGATGAGCAAGGGGCGCACGCTGACTTTGCTGCCAAATGGCGATTATCGGCTCACCTCACCAGAGCCACATGTCGGCTCTCGAGGGGTGCGAATTTTTGTAACCCTCATTGAACCGGCGCGTTTTACTTTGGACAATTACAAACAGGTCATTTTTGCTGAAGGAATTGGGCAATCATTCCTCAACACATTTGCGGTCACGATCCCGGCGACGATCATTCCTATTTTGGTCGCGGCCTTTGCCGCCTATGCGCTTGCTTGGATGCAATTCCCCGGCCGAGCGATACTGATTGCCGTGGTTGTGGGCTTGCTGGTGGTTCCACTGCAACTGGCCCTTATTCCACTGCTGCGGTTTCACAACAATATCGGAATTGGCAAGGAATATATCGGAATCTGGATGGCGCATACGGGATTTGGACTGCCGCTGGCTGTCTATCTATTGCGAAATTACATCGCCGGATTGCCTCGCGAGATCATTGAATCGGCGAGAGTCGATGGGGCCACGGATTTTGAGATTTTTCGTCGCATTGTGCTGCCTCTATCTTACCCCGCTTTAGCAAGTTTTGCGATTTTTCAGTTCCTTTGGGTTTGGAATGACCTGCTTGTGGCCACCATCTTCTTGGGCAATAACGAACAACAGTTGGTGATGACCGGCCGATTGCGCGAATTGCTAGGTTCAAGAGGGGGAGACTGGGAGATTCTGGCCTCCTCGGCTTTTGTCTCCATTATCGTTCCCATATTGGTGTTTTTTGCCATGCAGAAATTCTTGGTGCGTGGTTTGCTGGCCGGCTCTGTCAAGGGAGGATAGGGTCCGATGTGGGATCAGGCGACGGCATCAACCCGTAGCAAGGAAGCGGGCTTGGCGTCTGATTCTGATTGGTGGCGGGGCGCCGTCATCTATCAGATTTATCCCCGCTCATTTCAAGACTCGAACGGCGACGGTGTCGGCGATTTGCAAGGCATTATTGATCGCCTTCCATACGTGGCTTCACTTGGTGTTGATGCCATCTGGATCTCACCTTTCTTTACCTCGCCGATGCATGATTTTGGTTACGATATTTCCGATTACCGCAATGTCGATCCGTTATTTGGTACCATATCGACTTTTGAAACTTTGATTACCAAGGCACACGTTTATGGAATCCGAGTCCTGATTGATCTTGTTCTCAGTCACACGTCCGATGCCCATCCTTGGTTTATTGAAAGCCGTTCCTCACGACACAACCCAAAATCTGACTGGTATGTTTGGGCCGATGCGGATGGTGAGGGTTTACCCCCGAATAATTGGTTGGCGGTTTTTGGTGGAACGGCGTGGGAATGGGATGAGAATCGACAACAATATTATTTGCACAATTTCTTGACCTCGCAGCCCGATCTGAATTTCCATAATCCAGATGTCCGGCAGGAAGTCCTTGATGTCGTTTGTTTTTGGCTTGAACACGGTGTTGACGGCATCCGTTTGGATACCGTTAATTTTTATTTTTGTGACAAAGAACTGCGGTCTAACCCGCCCTTGCCGAAAGATCAGGTTTTGGCGACGATCGCGCCAAGCGTCAATCCGTACAACTTTCAGCGCCACATATATGACAAGAATCGTCCGGAAAATCTCGATTTTCTGCGCACTTTGCGTGCCACATTTGACCGTTATGACGGCCGCATCGCGCTTGGGGAGGTCGGTGATGACCTGCATGGCCTTGACATCGTGGCTGAATATACGCGGGGCGAAGACAGGCTTCACTCTTGTTATTCCTTTGACCTTCTTTCTGGTGATCAAATCACCGCAGAAAAAGTCTATTCAGTGATTTCATCTTTTGAGGCTAAAGCCCCGATGAGTCATCCCACATGGGCCTTTTCTAACCACGATGTAGTGCGCCATACGACTCGCTGGGGGTTAACCACGATTAAGGCACAGACAACTGTCCTATCCCTTTTAATTTGTCTTAGAGGTTTGGCTTGCATTTATCAGGGCGAGGAGTTGGGACTTTCTGAAGTTGAACTGACTCGTGAGCAAATTCGAGATCCTTACGGTTTTGAATTCTGGCCCGAATTCAAGGGACGTGATGGGTGTCGAACGCCCATGGCTTGGGATTCTGATCGCCCTCATGCAGGATTTTCTAAAGGAGTGCCGTGGCTGCCGATTCCCGATAAACATCGCCCACTGGCCGTTGCCGCGCAAGAAAGAAACGCGGCTTCAATGCTCCAGAAATACCGTGATATGATCTCTTTAAGGGCGAAATGGCCTATTCTCCGGCTTGGAGAAATCAAGGATTTGAAGGTTGAAAAGACGGTTTTGTCTTTTGTCCGAGTGCATGAGAGCGGGCATATTTATTGTGCATTCAATCTTGGCGATGAGATGAGTGAATTCTCTGCGCCGCAAATCAAGAGTGGCAAACGGGTATTCGGGGAGTTTGAGTCTGCCTTGATGCCGAATCGCCTCCGACTGAATGGCTGGTCCTCAGCCGCAACCTTTTACAAATAGGCAAAAAATGGCGGAACTTGAACTTAAAGATGTATGTAAATCCTATGGAAACGTTGAAGTTTTAAGGGACATCAATCTTGATATTTCGACCGGCGAGTTGATTGTTTTTGTGGGTCCTTCAGGATGTGGAAAATCAACGCTTCTTCGTATGATCGCCGGATTGGAGCTGATTACTGGCGGAACGCTGACAATTGATGGACAATTGGTCAATGATGTGCCGCCGGCTCAACGGGGGGTGGCCATGGTCTTTCAGTCATACGCCCTTTATCCCCATATGACGGTGAGGCAAAATATGGGCTTTGCCCTGCAGATCGCCAAACAGTCGAAAAAAGAAATTGACGACGCCGTCAACCGGGCGGCGCAGGCGCTGCAACTTGAGCCCTATCTTGACCGCTTGCCCAAAGCTTTATCGGGTGGACAGCGGCAAAGAGTTGCGATCGGACGAGCCATTGTTCGTGACCCCAAAGTGTTTCTTTTCGATGAACCTCTCTCAAACCTTGATGCCGCGCTTCGTGTCGCGACACGGATTGAGATCGCTCAGCTGAAAAAAGACATGCCAGAATCGACGATGATCTATGTCACACACGACCAAGTTGAGGCAATGACCTTGGCCTCTCGGATCGTGGTGCTTCATGGGGGAGATATTGAACAGGTGGGGCCGCCACTGGAATTGTATGAGAGACCGCGCAATGAGTTCGTCGCTCAATTTATTGGCTCCCCCGCGATGAACCTATTCGAGGGTGAAATTATTGAAACGGGCGAGACCACTCGCGTTCGGCTGACCGAAGGAGGAGGCGAAGCTCTTTCCAAGGTGCCGACGACTGAAAATCATAAAGGGCAGGTCGTAAATGTTGGCGTTCGCCCAGAGGATTTTGTCCTCGCCGAGACCGGCGGAGGTGCTTATTCCGGCCATGTTGGAATTTGCGAGGCACTCGGCGAGGTCACCTTGTTATACTTTGATAAATCATCTCCCACCGATGACGGTGTCATTGCTAAAATTCCGGGCATTCATCCCCATCTTCTTCAGGAGAATGTGAGTGTCACGGCCGACCCGTCAAAAGTCCATCTCTTTGCCAATGGTGTGTCACTGCTGTACAGTTAAGATATTCACTGCCTGCCGAGCGGCTTTTTCAATCGCCGCGAAATCTCCTTGAGACACTGCCTCGGGCGAGACGAGCCAGCTTCCACCCACGCAGACGACATTTCGAAGGCGGAGATATGCGGCGGCGTTTTGTGGAGACACGCCTCCCGTCGAACAGAAACGAACCTGAGGTATCGGGGCGGCGATTGCGTTCAGGGTCTTGAGGCCGCCAAGGGGTTCGGTTGGAAAGAATTTTTGAAAGTGAAAACCCTGATCAAGGCAATGCATGACCTCAGTCGGTGTCGCGGCACCGGGCAGAAAAGGCAAATGATGATCTCGGCAAGCGGCAATTATTTCAGGCGTAGAACCCGGAGAGACGCCAAAGACGGCACCGCAATTCTTGGCATTTTCGACATCTTTGGGAGTGAGGAGTGTGCCGGCCCCCACGATACAATCGGTATCTGAGGTGAGACATTCTCGAATCGCGTCTAGGGCTTTGGGGGTGCGCAAGGTGATTTCAACCACACGAATACCGCCCGAGGATAAGGCGGTGATCAGGGGGATGGCCAAATCCGGATCATCGATGGTCAGGACCGGCACAATTGGGTTGTCTTGACACTTGTGGAGAAGCCAATCGTTATTCTCTTTGAGCGACATCAATGCCTCTCCTCGGCTACGACGAGGGCACTCGCTCCAGCGTCAGATGGCCCCACATTTTCACGAAACAACTGGAACAATGGCTGCCCACACATGGCCGATTGGGATCGGTCAGGACTCACCTGCGGTTCACGTTGTTTGAGGTCAACGTCCACGACATCAATTTTACCCTTATTAGCATCTAAACGAATCAGATCGCCGTCACGAATATAGGCCAAAGGACCGCCATCAGCCGCTTCAGGACTTAAATGAATGGCGGCAGGAACTTTTCCTGATGCCCCAGACATCCGGCCATCGGTGACGAGAGCGACCCGGAATCCTCGATCTTGAAGAACGGAAAGGATAGGGGTCAATGCGTGCAATTCTGGCATTCCATTGGCCTTCGGGCCTTGAAATCTTACCACGACAACACAGTCTTGATTGAGACGTCCCTCAGAAAAAGCCAATTTCACGTCGCTTTGATTCGAGAATATCCTTGCTGGTGCTTCAACGGCCTTGTGATGATCACTCACCGCCGACACTTTGATCACGCCAAGCCCCAAATTGCCATGCAATCGTTTTAAACCACCCGTTGAACTGAAGGGATGGCTAAAGGGTCGCAGGATTTTCTCATTTTGTGATTCTGAGTCTCCCTTTATCCATTTGAGTTGTGCCTTTTTGAAAGTTGGCTCGTGCGCATATGTTGATAAACTGTCGCCGTAAATCGTCATGACATCATCGTGCAAGAGTCCCGCTTCAAGCAATTCGCCGATCAAGAATGCCAGCCCACCGGCGGCATGGAAGTGGTTCACGTCGGCCAAGCCATTTGGATAAATCCGTACCATCAAAGGGACCGCATCGGAAATCTCAGCAAAGTCGGATAGGTCCAATTTGATCCCTCCAGCCCTCGCCATCGCGATGAGATGAATGACCAAATTGGTTGATCCCCCACTCGCCATCAAGCCCACCATTCCATTGACGAAGGCTTTTTCATCCAAAATATGGCCGACGGGACGATAATCATTGCCTAGCCGGGTGATCGCTAGGGCCCTGTGGACCGCCGCTTGGGTTAAGGCCTCACGCAGCGGCGTCCCGGGATTGATAAAGGACGTGCCAGGCAAGTGGAGTCCCATGAATTCCATGAGCATCTGGTTGGAATTGGCGGTGCCGTAGAAGGTGCAAGTTCCCGGCCCGTGATAAGATTCCATCTCCGCCTTCATCAATTCATCACGGCCAATTTCGCCAGCTGCAAATTGTTGGCGCACTTGAGATTTCTTATCATTCGGAAGTCCGGATACCATGGGGCCAGCGGGAATGAAGACGGCGGGAATGTGGCCGAAAGTTTGCGCCGCAATGACCAAACCGGGAACGATTTTGTCGCAGACGCCGAGATGAACGGCCGCATCAAAAGTATTGTGACTGAGGGCTACGCTGGCGGCCAGCGCGATCACGTCGCGTGAAAATAGCGACAATTCCATCCCTTGTTGCCCTTGAGTGACGCCGTCGCACATGGCCGGCACGCCCCCCGCGACTTGCGCCGTGGCCCCCATTACTCGTGCTGCCGACTTGATGATATCTGGGTATTCGGCAAAGGGTTGGTGGGCGGACAGCATGTCATTATAGGCGGTCACGATCCCTAGATTGGGTGACCGACCCTCGGCTAGATCCGCTTTTTGCGCCCCCATCGCGGCGTAAGCGTGCGCTTGATTGCCGCAAGTCAGATGGGCTCGGCTTGGGCCAGCCTCGTCCGCCGCCTGCTCAATGCGTTTGAGATAAACCGAACGGCTGCGTCGGCTCCGCCGCTGAATACGTTTGGTAATTGATGCGATTCGGGAATCCATAGTCATGCACCGAAGGCTAAAGTTTCGATGTCAGAATGAAAACCGCAAACGAGCAGATAAGAAATTGATCGTCCGCGACTTATGCTGTCAGTTCATCGCCGAAGCCAATTCTCGAACCACATCATAAACCATCATGACATCGTCTTCGCGGCAATTCATTGACCCGGCGGTCATTCGAATCACTGAACGATCTTGATGTCTTGATTGAGTGAGATAAATCCGGCCATCATCATTGACCCGCTCAAGCAAACCCAACGTTTGCGAATCAGAACGGCGGCCGCTCGGCGTGAAGGCAAAAGTGAAAAGGGCAAAGGGGCTAGCGGTGACGATTTCAAAATCTGGGTCGGACTCAAATCGTGTTTGGAGATGCTCAACCCAACGGACATGATTTCGAATCATTTGCCGAAGCCCAGAGAGGCCATGGGATCGAAGGACAAACCATAATTTAAGGGCACGAAAGCGACGCCCCAGAGGGATAGAAAATTCGTTGAAATTGGTGACATTGTTGACGCCTAAAGTCTCAAGATATTCAGGGCGTAAACCGAGCGTTTTAGACTGAAGTTTGGGCTCAGCGAGGAATTGCAATGAACAATCAAACTGAACGCCGGTCCATTTGTGCGGGTTAATAACAATCGAGTCGGCATATTCGACACCTTTCCAAATGTCCCTAAATTCAGGGCATATCATCGCCGCACCGGCCCAAGCGGCATCGACATGGCAGTAAAGGTCAAACTCTTTGGCGACCTTCGTACACTCGGCAATCCGGTCGCAAGCCCCATTCGCCGTGCCCCCGACGCAGAGGATCAGACCCGCCGGCCGGCGGCCTTGATTGATATCTCTTTGGATGGCCTCGCGCAAACTATCAGGCCGCATGGACAGACTCTCATCGGTGGCAACTTTGACCAAGTGATTCTGTCCGATACCCGATAGTCTCGCGGCTTTATCAATTGATGAATGGTTTTCGGGCGAAGCATAAATTCTGATCTGCGGCGCATGGCTCAACCCCTCGTTTAATCCTCGCCAATTCAACGCCCGCTCGCGCATTGTCAGCACCGCGCATAGCGTCGCTGTGGTGGCACTGTCATGTATCAATCCACTGAACCGGTCTGTGAGGCCAACGGCCTTCCGAAACCACTCAATCATGCACATCTCGAGTTCGGTAGCGGCCGGTGAAGTTTGCCAAATAAAACAATTGCAAGCCATCGAATTGACAATCTGCTCAGCCACAATGGAAGCTGGAGAGGCGTTGGCGTTGAAGTAAGCAAAAAATCGAGGATGTTGCCAATGGGTCATGGCATCGGGAATGAGAGTTTCAAAATCAGAGAATATGCGCGCCATTTCCTCGGGCTCTTCAGGGGCTTCAGAAGGAATTTGTGCCATCAATTCGCCGGGTGAAATTCTGGCTCTGACAGGTCTCTCACCCAATGTCGCGTAATAACGGCCGACCCAATCGCCGACTTTGGTGGCCCATTCAGGTAGATCTGAATAACGCAATTTATAGCTCCATGACGAGGGATGAGTGTTGCACTTCACTGTGGAAGTGGGGAGTTATAACCAAGCGTATCGTCCACACGTGAGCCATGCAAATGTTGACCACAAATTACCGGCGCGCCTTCAGGAACGAAAAAGTATCCACTTTTATTGACGATCCAAAGGGAGCTATGGCAACTTTCTCGGAAAACTCTTCCACTGCTACGAGAGGCCAATCAAGAGTGACCAAAGTGGTTTTCAAAATTTGGAAACGGGCTCCTGAACAGTTACGAAATTGGAATGGATTATGTTTCGGAATGATTTGTCAATCAGTGTCCAATCGACAAGGTCAACCCTAATTGGCAGGGCGGACTCTTCAAATGCCTCCGACAGTGCAGAGGTGGCATCCAGTGAAAGGGTCTCATCCCCCAAGATGGCAAGATCAAGGTCGGAGTATTTCTTCGCCGACCAAGCCACGCGCGATCCAAAAGCTAGGACTCTGCGGTTAGGCACATGGTTATGGAGGATATCTCGTACGATGCCCAAATATTCGGGTTGAAGATCAAGTTTTGGAGATGTCCCCTTCATGCTAGGCGTTCCCGCAATCTGTCACGTAGATAAACCGCCTCTTCGAGGAAACGCGGTATTTCATTGATTACTTCCAGCGCAACATTTTCGTTGTAGGTATGACTTGTTCTTGCGCGCATTGCGCGATACGTGCGCCAATCCGGCCACTCACCAAGCAGCAGGCCTTGTTCATTTCCCTTGCGGATCAAGTCCTGAAAGGTCGTCTCGTCAAACTGTTCGGGATTTGCTGATACATATTCCAGATAGCGCCGTAAAATCTTGTGTCCCTGTTCATAAGTGAACTCGAAGCGCTGGATCAGTCCGTCTCGGATTTGTGTATCGCTCGTATCCGATTGATACCTGACCAACCCTTCTTCAAGGCGCTGAATAGCCCGCTCGAAGGGACTGATACCGGGTTTTCCGTCTGACACTTGATTCATCATCTCAG
The DNA here is from genome assembly GCA_022824005.1 of Paracoccaceae bacterium. Taxonomy (GTDB): domain Bacteria; phylum Pseudomonadota; class Alphaproteobacteria; order Rhodobacterales; family Rhodobacteraceae; genus JAPOXR01. The sequence continues at coordinate 35,459 of JAJEBG010000004.1, read as the reverse complement.
CGTTTCATTTCTGCATGGCTTCTATCAAACGCATGAAGAACATGCGATTGAAGAAAATTGCTCAGGAGGTCGGTCATGATTCCTAACGATCATTTTTGGTCCTGTCCTCCGAATCCCAGGAGTTCAAGATTCCGTGTCGTCAATTCTCATTTTTTATCCTACTTAGTGCTTGCCCGAAAAGTACATAAACGTTACAATATCCTTTTACAACAAGGGTCTGGAATCGAGATTTTACGATGAAGATCGGTCTCCTCAATGGGATTGAGACGCATCAGAGCCTTTTTTCACTAATATTGATCACTCTTCGTATGATTTGACCGATGCGATTTGTTATCAAGCCCGACCGTGAACTTGGCGACATTGACATTGCTGGCATTGACCTTAATCACAGGTGCCGTGATGACATGCCGGCCCTTTTGATCGGCCTTTAATATCTTTATGGCGACAAGGAATTGAGGTCTCGTCTGTTTGCCCTTTTGGAGGAACACTTGGCTCCCAATGTCCCCCATGATCTTGGCCGTCCGGGTATGAATTTGTGGCAGCTTCTTGTGATGAATTTTGTGATGCAGGGGCTGAACTGTGACTTTGACCGTTTGCATGATCTGGTGAATGAGCACAACACTCTGCGGCAGTTTCTCGGTCATGCGGACATCTGGGACAGAAAGAAGTATTCGTATCAGTCGGTGGTTGACAATGTGAGCCTTTTGACCCCAGAGTTATTGGCCGAAGTCGGTAAACTGTTTGTGGTGAGTGGTCACAAGGTCGCAAGAAAAAAAGCATGGCGACTTGTTGCACGGACGGTATGATTCGTTTGTGGTTGAGACAGATGTCAAACTTTTGTGGGATGCGATGCGCGTTCTGATTAGGGAAGGTGCTGAGACCTTTGTCGCGCCACGCCGAAAGCATCCGGCGGTGGAATCGGTGATCAACGCCCTTGGGCACCGTGGTCTTGACCGTGTGCGGGGCCATGGTGCTGGCGGCTTTGAACGTGTCGTCGGCCTGTCGGTGCTGGCCTTTAACATCCATCGTCTTGGCCTGTTGGGTCGCCGTCAGCGTATGCCGCTGGCCGCCTGACCACCTGTATTTGGCACTAAAAAGGGTGTCCATTCCGCCGGAAGGGGAGAGGACTGTCATGGTGGTCAAAAACGGACCGTTTTTTTGTGGACACCTCTCGCAACTAGGCGTTTTTTTTGAAAAAGCAGCCCCAGTCCAGCCCTTTTTTAATCCATTGGGAGTGGTTTTGTTGCCCAAATTCTTGGTGATTTGTCAAAAACAGGGTAGTTTCTGGGCGGCACCAATTAAGTGCGATTTGAGTTTGCCAACGACTCCACCAGTGAGGCTAAACGATCAAGGGCGTCAGTGAGTTTGTCTTCATTTTCAGTCATTGCCACCCGAACATGACCCGAAGCGGTGGCTCCGAAACTCTCGCCGGGCATAACCGCGACGCGCTCTCGTGCGAGCAACAGATCGGCAAAGTCTTTTCCTGACATTCCCGATTGACGGATGTTGAGCATCAAATACATCGCGCCGTCCGGGGGCGAAAGGCTGACGGCATTCCGTCCCTTTAGAATCTCCAACGCCGCCGCCCGTCTTCTTTTGAACGGCGCCGCGATTTGCTGTTCGAGTTCGTGACTTTTTTGCAGCGCATGTAGGGCGGCATCTTGAACAAATTCGGGGACACCGAAGGTGACAACCGTAATCAGTTCTGCGATATCCTGCATGACCTCTTCAGGTCCCACCAGCCAGCCGATTCGAAAACCTGTCATCGCAAAGGCCTTTGACATCGAACCAATGACGAAACATCGGTCTGCCATCCCTTTGAGAGAGCGGATGGATACATGTTCGCCTTGCCAAACTTGCGTATCATAGACTTCATCGGAGATCACCCAGAGGTGATGGCGTTGCGCCACATCAGCAATAAGTTTGATTTTTTCCATCGGGTAAACGGCCCCCGTTGGGTTGTTCGGCGAATTAAAAAGGATTGTGCGAACGCCGGGTGCCAAGGACTCAAGGATTGAACGGTTAGGTTGAAAACCGAATTCGGGCGGCATAGGGTAAGCGATGGGACGCCCGCCAGCGGCGCGGATCGTATTGGGATATGTGGGATAGTAGGGTTCACCATAAAGTGCTTTGTCGCCCTGATTCAGCAAGGCCAAATGGATCAAGATTAATGCCCCCTGGCCGCCATTGGTGATAACGACATTTTTTTCAGTCGTGGTGATACCTGTGCGGCTTTCAATTCGTTGGGCAATTTCCTCTCTCAACCGGGGCACGCCACAAATTTCCGCATAACCGGTTCGGCCACTCAAGGCACTTCGATTCATCGCTTGAATCAATTCGGGTGGCGTCTTGATGTCGTGGTCGCCAATGGTGAGGTCGATCACGGACTCACCGGCGGCCAACATTTCTTTGGCGCGCAGAAAGGGAGTCCATGACCCACCATCCAATCCTCGCATTGACTGAATTTTCTCAGAAGTTTGCATTATTTATTCCACGTTCAGAATCGGCGGCCTGTCTTCATATCATTGCCAGCCCATTGATAACACGGGATCAATTCTTGTAGCTTAACACTGTCATTGAGTTTTGAATCAGCGCTTGCCTTTGGTTCATTCCTCATATAACGTGACGGTATGAAAACGGCTCAGAGTTCTTCGATTATCTGCATTATCTGCTAACATTTTCGTTAGCCGGGCCGATCATATTTCTACAAAATCAGTGGTGACAATCCCGGCGGCGGTCAGTCGATGATGAGCCTATACGAAAGGTTGTTCATCAAAATGGAATTGCAATTCTATAATACCCGCACCGGCACGAGGGAGGTGCTCACCCCCATCGATAAGACAAATGTTCGTCTCTATGTGTGTGGTCCCACCGTCTATGATCGGGCTCATATTGGCAATGCGCGGCCCGCCGTCGTCTTTGACCTATTGTTCCGTCTCTTGCGCCTTCAATACGGCGTGGACCATGTGCAATATGTCCGCAACATCACCGATATTGACGACAAAATCAACGCCAGAGCGGCGGCGATGCGCCAGAGAGATGGCCAACAAGAAGAACTTCTTTCTGTGATTCGTCGCATCACCGACGAGACCACGCGTTGGTATCATGACGATATGGCCGCCATGAATGTCCTCTCGCCAACAACTGAACCCCGAGCGACAGAATGCATTCCTGAAATGGTCTCAATGATTGAATCGCTGATCATCAAGGGGCACGCTTACGAGGCGGACGGCCACGTTCTATTCAGCGTTGAAAGCTATGCGAATTATGGCAGTTTAGCCGGACGGAATGTGGAAGAAATGATCGCTGGTGCGCGAGTTGAACAGGCCCCTTTCAAGCGCAATGCGATGGATTTCGTGTTGTGGAAACCATCCTCTGAAGACTTGCCGGGTTGGGAATCCCCATGGGGACGCGGGCGACCTGGATGGCATATTGAATGCTCGGCGATGAGTTTGAAATGGTTCGGTGAGAGTTTTGATATTCATGGCGGTGGCATTGATTTGGCTTTTCCCCACCACGAGAATGAGGCCGCGCAGAGTTTGTGTGCCCATCCCAACAGCGAATTCGCCAAGATGTGGATGCATAATGGTCTCCTATTGGTGGAAGGTAAAAAAATGGCCAAGAGTCTGGGTAATTTTGTGACTGTGAAGGATTTGATTGACCGAGGGGTTGATGGCGGTACGATTCGACTGACTCTGCTCTCAACTCATTACCGACAACCATTGGATTGGACCGAGCGTAAGTTAGCGGAAATGGGCGCGTTGTTGCGCCGATGGCGGAGATTGTCTGAAGGTGTGACCGCAACGGGGCCGCCACATTCCTCTGTCGTTGAGGCATTGGCCGACGATCTCAATACGCCGAAAGCCATCAGCGCTTTACATGCCATCGCTAAAGAAGAGGATAAAATGGCCTTCAAAGCGTCAGTAGAGTTTCTTGGACTTTCCCTATCATCCAAGCCGATAGCCAATCGAGAAGATGTCAAAAAAATTATCGAGACGATGCTCTTTGCCCGCGTGCAAGCGCGCCAGCGCCGAGAATTCGACGAGGCCGACGCTATCCGTGAAAAACTTCGGGTTGCCGGGGTCGAAATCAAAGACCATTCCAACGGATCTGAGTGGCGTTTGGCCGACGACTTTAATTTCAACACACTGGTACGTGCGAGTGAAGAGAAGTGGTGAAGGTCATGGAAAAAGAGACTTTGACGATTTACGACACCACATTGCGCGATGGTCAGCAAACTCATGGTGTTCACTTTTCCATCGCTGATAAAACGGCCATTACTGAGGCTTTAGATGATCTGGGGATTGACTATATTGAAGCCGGATGGCCGGGGGCGAACCCGACTGACAGTGGATATTTTTGCCAAACCCCCAAGGTGAAGACGGCGACAATTACCGCCTTTGGGATGACCAAACGGGCCGGCCGCTCGGCGAGCAATGATGAAGGGCTCGCCGGATTAATCAACGCCGCCACCCATTCCGTTTGCATCGTCGGCAAAACTCACGAATTTCATGTTCGGGAAGCGTTGGGCATTACCTGTGAGGAGAATCTTCAATGTATTGCCGAGTCAATTGCGCATCTCCGTTCGCACAATATCGAGGTGATTTTTGACGCTGAACATTTTTTCGATGGTTACCAAAACAATCCAAAATTTGCGGTTCGTTGCCTCCATGAAGCTTTGAAAAACGGGGCGCGATGGGTTGTTTTATGTGATACCAATGGTGGTACCTTGCCGAGTGAAATCTATAGAATCACTCGCGAGATTATCTCTGAGGGCGTTCCTGGGAGGCGATTGGGCATTCATACCCACAATGACTCCGGCACCGCCGTCGCGGGCACCTTGGCCGCCATTGATGCGGGGGCGTGTCACATCCAAGGCACATTAAATGGAATTGGTGAGCGCTGTGGCAACGCCGATTTGACGTCACTCTTGCCCACGCTTTTGTTGAAGGAGCCCTATCGATCGCAATTTCGCATTAATGTAGGGTTAGAAAAACTTGAATCATTGACGCAAGTGTCGCGCTTGCTAGACGATATTCTCAATCGCTTACCCGATAAATCCGCCCCTTATGTGGGTGCATCAGCTTTTGTCCACAAGGCCGGACTCCATGCCTCTGCGGTGGCCAAGAATGCCACCACTTATGAACATATTGATCCCCGTGTCGTTGGCAATCAACGCGTCATCCCTATGTCCAACCAAGCCGGCCGGTCCAACCTCATGGCGCGATTGAAATCGGCAGGGATTAAGATCGATGCCGATGATGGACGTCTCGCTCTCATACTCTCGGAGGTCAAGTCTCGTGAAGAGGAGGGGTATAGTTACGACATTGCCCAAGCTTCATTTGAATTGTTGGCACGGCGAATGCTGGGAACATTACCCAAATATTTTACCATTCAACGTTATTCTGTGACCGTCGATTATACCGAGAGTGAGGGCCATCGGATGACGTCATCGTCGACCGCCGAAGTGGGCTTCACGGTGGCAGGAGAGGAGCATTTGTCGGTTGGAAATTCAAAAGATGATGATGGCAAAGATCGCGGACCGGTGCACGCCCTCGCTCTCGCCCTAAAGAATAATTTGGGGCTATATCAACCTTACATTGATGACATGCGATTGGTTGACTTCAAGGTCAGAATTACCAATGGTGGCACTGAAGCGGTCACGCGTGTGATCCTCGATAGTGAAGACCAGTGGGGTCATCGTTGGTCAACTATTGGTGTGTCTGCCAATATTATTGATGCTTCATTTGTCGCGCTCACCGATGCCATATTATGGAAGTTGGTGCGCGACGAAGCGCCAACAAGTTGAGCCACCAATCCGTGATGACTTTGGTGCGATCCTGTCCGAATTGCAACGGCGCGGCTTTTCTGAACCAAGTGAGGATGAAATCATTACCGCCCCCTTGTCAAGACGGGCGGATGTTATGCCGCTCGCGGGGCCCTTTTTGAGATCATAAGCCAGGCCAGTGAAACGCCAGCCAATAACAAGAAAGGGGTCATCGCCCAGTTGACAGCGGTCCATCCTTGCGCCGCCGTACCGCCGGTGCAGTTCATCAACGTGCCCGAGGCCAGCGAGGCGATGGTCACACATCCAAAAACCAAGACATCGTTGAGACCTTGAACCTTGCCCCGTTCTTCAACGCTATGTGCCTCGACAAGCATCGCGGTGGCTCCAATAAATCCAAAATTCCAACCCAATCCAAGCAAAACCAAGGCCACAAAAAAATGCGTTAATTCAATTCCGGCAAGGCCCGTCATGCCGGCGGCGGCGAGCAAAACCAACCCTGCCGCGACTACCTTTTCAGAACCAAATCGGGAGATGAGATGGCCGGTAAAGAATGAAGGGGCAAACATGGCAAAGACATGTGATGAGACAATATCGGCGGCTCGGTCGGTGCTATAGCCACATCCAACCACGGCCAATGGTGTCGACGTCATCATCAGATTCATCAAGGCATAGGAAACCATACCGCAAATGATGGCGATGGTGATCTTTGGAGTCATCAGGAGTTGCCGATAGCTGCGCACCTGACTAGAGGCCGTGGACCGTTTGGTTGAAGTGGGAATGTCGAGGAAGAGATAAGTGAGTCCTCCGACGATATTAATGGCAACGATACCGATATAGGTACCGGCAAAAGGGACGAGCATCGCCTCGGCCGTGAATTTGACCATTTGGGGGCCAAGGATAGCCGCCACCAAGCCGCCGGCCATGACATAGGAAATAGCCCGTGGGCGGAAACTATCTGATGCTGTATCGGCCGCCGCGAATCGGAGGAAACCGTGGGAAGACATATAAATGCCGGTGAAGTATGAGGCCAAAAGGAAAAGCTCAAAAGATTGGATGGCCAGCGCTCGGGCGCCCACAATACCACCGATAATGCCGCCAAGAGCCCCAATCATGAAGCCGACTCGCCGTCCGTAACGTTGCATCGTTAGGCTCATCCATTGGGCTGACGTCATGGAGCCAAACACAACGAGTGAAAGGGGTAAAGTGGCCCAGCATACATTAGGTGCAAGCGACAAACCGGCGAGTCCGGCCACGGTGAAGACCATCGGCATTTGAGCGCCAATTGTCATTTGTGCAAAGACAAGAACAATGACATTTCGATATTGTCGCGACAATTGAGCGCTCGTCATGTTTTTCTGCTCTTCAGGAGACCGCCTCAACATGTCTGATAACCTGAAATGTTGTCATTGAACAGATATGAAGACGGACATCCATCGATAATAAAGAGGTAAGACTTTCCGAATCAGTGAGTCATTTTCGTGCTTTAGCGGCGTTCAAATCAAGCGAAGCCATTTCGTTGAAAATCAGTTAAGTGGCAAATTGACATTCTGTTATCATGATGGAATTTCAAAAACGGGAGAGCAATATTGTGGTCATCATCAACGATCTCGATGATCTTAAGATTGGGCTTAAATTCCTGAAAAGCGTTGAGCCCCTCTTTGCTGTCGCGGCGGCGTGCACTGGCCCTTTAGAGGTCCGCCGCCGGTCTGAAGGGTTCACATCCCTCTTGTTTATGATTGTCAGTCAACAACTTTCCGTTGCCGCGGCTTCGTCGGTACGACGGAATCTTGAAGAGGCCAAACTCACGGATGAAGAATCTCTCCTCGCCTGTGATGAAACCGAGTTGCGAAAATGTGGCTTGTCGATGCAGAAAATTCGCTATGCGAAAGCTCTCGCGGCTGAAGAAATCGATTATTCATCTTTCGCTGATATGAACGACGATGAGGTGGTTAACCGATTGACGCAAATACTTGGAATTGGGCGGTGGACGGCGGAGATTTATGGGATGTTTTCTCTCGGTCGTGCCGATATATTTGCCGCGGGTGACTTGGCTTTACGCGAGAGCACAAGAATCCTCTTTGAGTTAGATCAAAGGCCTTCAGAGGGATTGATGCGGGAGATGGCGCGACCATGGTCGCCATGGCGTACCGTCGCGGCTTGCCAATTATGGGCTTACTATCGTGTGGTTAAACAGAGAGAGGGAATCAGTTGAAATTATCGGAAGAGACGAAGAGGTATCAGCCAGAGAGCGGCGATATTTGTTCAGTGGTGTTTTTGCTGCACGGTTACGGTGCCGACGCGATGGACTTAATCAGTCTAGCGCCCGCTTTATCGGATCAACTGCCGCGATGCGCCTTTGTCGCGTTCAATGCGCCCGAGACCTGTTTGGCACAACCTTTGGGGAGGCAATGGTTCCCAATTCCATCGATGGACGGATCCCCTGAGTCGGCCATGCGCCCCTCGCTTGACCGTTCTGTCGATATCCTTGCCAAATTGATTGAAGATGAAATGGCCGATTTGGATTTACCAACATCTTCAGCGTTGATCTTTGGCTTTTCTCAGGGGGCTATGGTGGCGCTTCATTACGCGGTTGCGCAGTCTGAACCCTTCGCCGGAATAATTGCCTGTTCGGGTCAATTGCTTTATCCCGATATATTGAAGGATCGGGTGGTTTCTCGGCCGCCCATCTTGCTGGTGCATGGGGAGGCCGATCCCATCGTCCCTTATGCCCGCCTCGCAGAAGCTCAACAATCTCTCTTGAGTGAGGGGTTTTCTGTTCAAACCCATACTTCGCCCGATACAGAGCATGGCATCGCCCCTGATGGCTTAACGGCGATGATCAAGTTCGCGCAGGATCATTTGCCTTTATGAAAAATCTGGCGATGATCATATGATTGATGGGAGGGAGAGCATGCCAGGTTCGGTGTTGAAATTTTGGTTTGAGATATTGACAAAGGACGATCATTTTAGGTCTGATGATGCTGTCGATTCATTGATCCGAGAGGATTTTCGAGACCTTTGGATCATTGCCGCTGGAGGTGGAAAGGCGGACTGGCAGGAAGAATCAAAGGGGGCTCTCGCTCTGATCATTGTCCTCGATCAATTTCCTCGCAACATGTTCAGGGGTTCTTCGCAAGCGTTCCATAGCGATGCACTAGCCCGTGAGGTGGCTCGACAGGCCATGTTGAAGGGATATGATCTCTTGCATGAGGAAACAAAACGTCTCTTCTTTTATCTCCCATTTATGCATTCTGAATCCATTGAAGATCAGGAGAAAAGCGTCGATTTCATCGCTTCGAGAATGCCCAAAGACGGTGAAAAGAATCTTCTCCATGCCCGTGCCCATCGTCGTGTCATTAGAATGTTTGGCCGGTTTCCCTATCGCAACGAAGCTCTAGGACGGGCGAATAGCGCGTTAGAATCCAAGTGGCTTGATGATGGTGGCTATGGGAGTTTGGTTGACCAAATAGTTCAAGAAGATAGAGAAAAGTGAAACTTCGAGAGGATTGATGGAATGTCGGATCAAAAATTTGATGTCATTGTCATTGGTGCCGGTCCCGGCGGTTATGTGGCCGCGATCAGAGCCGCACAGCTCGGACTCAAGGTGGCGATTATTGAAAAGGAAAATCTGGGAGGAATTTGTCTAAACTGGGGTTGTATTCCCACGAAAGCGATGTTGCGCTCGGCGGAAGTTTTCTCGCAAATGAAACGGGCCGATGAGTATGGACTGATAGCCAATAACGTCGATTTCGACCTTGATGCGATTGTTAAGCGGTCACGAATAGTCTCTGAGAAACTGAATGGCGGTGTTGGATTTCTCATGAAGAAAAACAAGATTAAGGTCTTTATGGGTTCGGCAAAATTCCTGTCAGCTGACCAACTTATGGTGATGTCTGAATCGGAAGACATAAAAATAATAGCCCCTGAAATCATTATCGCCACCGGCGCGAGGGCGCGGGAATTGCCCGGCATGGAGTCGGATGGGGATCGCATCTGGACTTACCGCCATGCACTGAAACCGTGCCGCATGCCGAAGAAATTGCTGGTCATTGGATCAGGAGCCATCGGAATCGAATTTGCCAGCTTTTACAATGCGTTGGGGGCTAAGACGACCGTTGTTGAACTTGTAAGTCGAATCTTACCCGTTGAGGATGAAGACATCTCCCTCGCCGCCAAGCAAGAATTTGAGCGACAGGGAATCACCATTCGTGAGAGTACCCAGGTGGTGTCGTTAGAAACGCAGAATAAGGCGATCAAAGCGACCCTCTCTCACGCCGGTAAAGAAAGTGTTGAAACCTATGATACCGCCATTTCTGCGACCGGAATTGTCGCCAATATTGAAGGGCTTGGCTTGGATGAAGTCGGAGTCAAAATCCATAAGGGCCATATCTTGGTCGATGAATACTGCCGTACCGGAATCAAAGGGATATCGGCCATCGGCGATGTCGTAGGCCCCCCATGGCTCGCCCATAAAGCCAGTCACGAAGGTATGACGGTTGCAGAGCGGATTGGTGGGTTGGCAACGCATCCAGTGCGTGCGGATCAGATCGCGGGGTGTACCTATTGTCATCCCCAAATCGCTTCGGTCGGCATGACTGAACGTGAGGCGAAAGAGACAAAGAAGAATATTGCGGTGGGCCGTTTCCCATTATCAGCCAATGGCAAAGCGATCGCGCTCGGTGAAACGGAAGGATTTGTAAAGACGATCTTTGACAGTGATTCGGGCGAGCTATTGGGCGCTCACATGATTGGCCCAGAAGTGACTGAACTCATCCAAGGTTATGTTGTCGGCCGGCAGCTTGAGACGACGGAACAAGACCTCATCGAAACGGTTTTTCCTCATCCAACTCTGTCTGAAGCCATGCATGAAAGCGTTTTGGATGCTTTTGACCGAGTGGTGCACTCTTAGAGTGATCTTGCACATTCAAACCCCCTTAATTGGGCAACGAATGGAAGATGGGATTGAAAGTCTTGGCTTTGAGAGACGCGCCGCCCACTAGGGCACCGCTGACATGAGGCACTGAGAAAATATCGACCGCGTTGGTGGCGTTAACCGACCCACCGTAAAGGATAGGGATAGAATCTTCGGAAGCAAGATGACGCTGACAAAATTGAAAAATAAATTGGTGCATATTGGCGATTTCTGCTTTCTCGGCAACCCGTCCCGTTCCGATGGCCCATACCGGCTCATAAGCAACGACGAGTCTTCCTTTGCCCGATTCAGGCACAGGGATATTCGCGCTCAACTGGTCCCCAACTATTTCGGTTTCACGACCTTCTAGCCGTTCGCTCTCCGATTCACCCACGCAGATGATCACTGTGAGTCCTGCCTGCCAAGCGGCTTGTGCTTTAAGGTTGATCAATTCACTGGTCTCATGGTGAAACGCCCGCCGCTCTGAATGACCAAGAATCACATAATTGGCACCGGCATCTGCCAACATCTGTGCTGAGTGATCGCCTGTGTGGGCACCTGATTTGGAAGAATGGCAATCTTGCCCTCCCAAATGCACATTTTCATGGTCCAAAATGGTGCTCATTCGGCTGAGCAAAGGGGCAGGAGGACAGATCACGACCTGATGGTTTGGATGGGTACATCCATCAGCGATACGGATGGCTTCATCAATGTCGCCGGCCAAACCGTTCATTTTCCAATTAGCGACCAGAAGATAATGAGTCATGGTTAATCCTCAAGAATAGTATGGAGACTCTTCGCTTTACAAAGACTTATCGAATTTGATCGACTCTCCACATCCACAGGCGTCCACGACATTGGGGTTTTTGAATTTGAAACCCGATTCGAGCAGACTCGATGAATAGTCAATTTCTGTACCCACGAGAAACATCTGCGCCATGGGCGCGATCATCACTCTGGCACCTGACTGTTCGACAACCTCGTCGTGTGGGTTAACGTCCTCGACATAATCGAGAGTATATTCCATCCCGGCGCACCCACCTTTTTTGACGCCAATTCGCAGGCCAAATTTCCCCGAATCGTGCATCAATCTCTTGATCTCGTTAATCGCGCTGTCGGTGAGTGTGACCGCTGGCGCGCCATGGGCTCCAAACATGCTGACTTCCGTCCTCAACGGCTTGTTTGTGAAAGGTCTCGAATTACATAAAACCGAGCTCTAACCGAGCTTCGTCAGACATCATTTCCATACCCCAGGGTGGCTCCCACGTCAGTTCCACATTCACCGTCCGCACTCCTTGTAAGGGCTCAACCGCGTCGGCCAACCAACCGGGCATTTCACCGGCCACCGGACAACCTGGAGCGGTCAGGGTCATAATGAGGTCGACATCGCCGTCAGAATTGATCTCAATCGTGTAAACCAAACCCAAATCGTAAATGTTGACCGGGATTTCGGGATCGTAGACAGAGCGGCAGGCCTCAACGACCGTCTCGTAAAGTGGATGGTCGGTAGTTGAGGGCCGAATGAGGGGCATGCCCTCCAATGGCATGTCGCGGGGTTCCGTCATTAGATAGATCAATTCAATCGTCAATCCTGACTCTTTTAAATAGGTATGTTGAAGTTATTTTCAATCCCATTTTTTGACAATGAGATCGTATCACCGATTGCGGATGGAAAAGTGATGGGGCTAGAATAGCATTGATTGACATTAAACATCTGCGTGGGATTTCACTGTCGTCTTCCCGAACCCGAGTGAGGTGATAGGATGGCTTCAGATGATCCGAGATATGACCTCCGGTTTGAAGAATCTCATGTCTGTCCTGCCGAGGCGATTCAAAGGAAGTGCTCAATTGTGGCCCCCGCAGTTTGCAAAAAGAGGGTTTGTGACCGACAGATTTACCCATGAAAATAGAAAACTGTGACCTGTCCGGTCGATATCACATGATGACACATGGGCCTGATGCCAATTTTGTGCCAAGTTACCACGACTTGGGAGTCAAGGTGTGAGCCTTTCATCGCGCTCAAAAATTCGTTGCAGTCAATGACGACAAAAGCATTCCATTTCGAAATCTTGCGTCAAAACGGCACGGCGCGTCTCGGTCTCATCCACACGCGGCGAGGCCAGATCAGGACACCGGCTTTTATGCCTGTTGGAACGGCGGCCACGGTCAAGGCTGTCAAGCCAGAAAGTGTTGTTTCAAGTGGGGCGGAGGTTATTCTCTGCAATACCTATCATCTGATGCTGCGCCCCGGTGCCCAAATCGTTGAGGAATTCGGTGGGTTACACCCCTTCATGAATTGGTCGCGACCCATTTTGACTGATTCGGGTGGTTATCAGGTCATGAGTTTGCAGGCCTTAAGGCGGATGACTGAACAGGGCGTTGAGTTTAGATCACACATTGATGGCTCGCTCTACAAATTGTCACCTGAGACGTCCATGGAAATTCAGAGACAACTCAATTCCGATATTGTGATGTGTCTTGACGAGTGCACACCGTATCCATCATCCTTTGACGTCGCCAAAACGTCGATGGAATTGTCAATGCGTTGGGCCAAGAGATGTCGATCATCTTTTGGCGCGCCAGAGGGGCGCGCCCTCTTCGGCATCCAGCAGGGTTCAATTTACCGTGACCTGCGCGAAGAGAGTGCCGCAGAATTGCGGGCGATCGATTTTGATGGTTTTGCGATTGGTGGCCTCGCTGTTGGAGAAGGCCAAGAGAGAATGTTTGAGGTTTTGGATTATGCCCCATCAATGTTGCCAACGCACAAACCACGTTATCTCATGGGGGTCGGAAAACCGCCCGACATCATCGGCGCGGTGCGGCGAGGTGTCGATATGTTTGACTGTGTGTTACCGACAAGATCGGGTCGGACGGCGCAAGCCTTTACCTCGAAAGGTTCACTGAATCTCAAGAACGCGCGTTTTTCGCGTGATCAAGATGCGCTAGATATCTCCTGTGCGTGTCCGACCTGCCGTTCCTATTCTCGCGGTTATTTGCATCACTTGTTCAAGTGTAAGGAGATGCTTGGAGCGACGCTTGTCAGTGAACATAATCTTTATTTCTATCAGACGATGATGGCCGGAATTCGAGATGCCATTTCCAAGGGCCAGTTTGAGAATTTTGCAGACCAATTTCTTCACTGTTATGGTGAATCAAATGTTGATCATCAATAATCTGTAGGAAGTTGATCCCGTCATTTTGAGGGGTGGACTTGAAATTTAAGTTTTCGATCCCACTTAAAGCCTCATGTCTAAAGACGCCGTGTTCTGCTTTCTGTCGATCCTTTGAGGCGACGATCAGTACCAGGGGATGAATATCGCTCCTATCTGTTTCTTGACGATTGAGCGGTGATGATTTTCAATTGGATCGTGAGGCCAATGACGATTTTGACCTCGTCTTTTATGGTCCCATCGAAGAAGAGGCCCGCGTCAATTGAAGGGTTCAAAACTTGGTAACTGTCAGCATAGGTGAATCTGCAAGAGGTCAATAGGAGGCAATAATGAGCCGTCACAAAAATTCACTGCCCGTTCTTCCGCTAAGGGATATTGTTGTCTTTCCAACAATGATCTGCCCCCTGCTTGTCGGACGTCCAAAATCCGTCGTTGCCTTGAAGAAGGCGGTTGATGAAGAGACTGGACTGATCCTAACGACACAGAAAAACACCTCCACTGATGATCCCGGGCCCAATGATGTCTATGAGATGGGTGTGAAGGCTGAAATTCTTCAATTCCTGACCATGCCGGGTGGAAATGTTAAAGTGCTTGTTGAAGGTCAGTATCGGGTCAGAATTGACGAATTTTTTGAAGAAGGTAAGTGTATCAACGTCATCACGACAAAGGTTGAAGATGAATGGGACAATGAAGGCCCGTTCATCAGCGAAATCAAAGCCTTGGAAGAGCGTCTGCGCGGTGAGTTCAAAAAATGTGTGGCGCGCCAGAAATTGGCTAATGACGATGTCCTCAGGGAAATTGAAAAGTTTGCCGATCCAGGCAGTCTGGCTGATGCGATTGTCTCTCACATGGATGCTGAAGTTCCTCGTAAGCAGGAAGTTTTGGAAATTGTGTCAGTGAAAGAACGACTAGAAGCGGTTCTTAAGATTGTTCAAGAAGAGAACTACTCGGCACAAATCGAAAAAAATGTGAAACGCCGGGTGCGGTCACAAATGACCAAGACTCAGCGGGAATACTATCTGAACGAAAAAATGAAGGCGATCCAAAAGGAATTGGGGGATAAAAAGGAGAAATCTGATTTTGAACAACTCTCCGAACGCATCGCCAAGACTGAACTCTCGGATGAGGCCAGAAAAGCAGCACTTTTTGAACTCAATCGACTTGAGAAACTGAGCGGAGCACACTCCGAGACAAGCAATATCCGAAACTATTTGGAGTGGATTCTGTCCATACCATGGGGCGTCAAAAAGGAGGTCCAACGCGACTTATCGAAAGCGGAGAAAATTCTTGACGAGGATCAGTATGGACTCACAAAAGTGAAGGAGCGGATCCTTGAATATATTGCGGTTCAACAGCGAACCGAGAAAGTCTCTGGTCCCATTCTCTGTCTTGTCGGGCCTCCTGGAGTGGGCAAAACGACTCTTGGAGAGTCGGCGGCGCGCGCCACGGGTCGGGAATTTATTCAAATCAGTCTCGGTGGTGTTCGTGACGAGGCCCTCATCAAGGGATTTCGAAGGGCGTATGTGTCATCAATGCCGGGGCGCATAATCCAATCAATGAAGAAAGTTAAGTCGGTGAATCCGCTGATTCTATTGGATGAGGTGGACAAAACGGGTTCGCCCGCACTCCGTGGCGATGTGTCAAGTTCCCTTCTTGAGGTTTTGGATCCGACGCAAAATTGTCGATTTGTCGACAATTATATGGACATCGAATACGATCTTTCTAATGTGCTCTTTATCACGACGGCTAACTATGTAGATAATATCCCCGCGCCGCTTCGTGACCGGATGGAAGTCATTACTTTGGCAGGCTACACCGAGGATGAGAAGCTGCAGATTGCCAAACGTCATTTGATTCCAAGGATTCGTAAAACGCATGCCGTCACAGCTGGAGAGTTTCGGGTCACTGACGCGGCTATCTCTGAAATCTTGCGCGTCTACACTCGTGAATCGGGGGTTCGAGGTCTCCAGCGAGAACTCGAAAAACTAGCAAGAAAGACGGTTGTGTCGCTCGGAAAGGGTGAAGTTGATAAACTCAATGTGACAAAAAAATCGCTTGGAACTTTTTTGGGTCTACCCAAATACCGGTTTGGTCGTGCTGAAGAAAAAGATCAGGTTGGCGTCGTCACAGGGCTTGCCTACACGCCATCGGGAGGTCAGCTTCTGTCAATAGAGGCCATCGCCACTCCGGGTAAAGGGCGGATAAAGTCGACCGGAAAACTAGGTACGGTGATGAAGGAATCGATTGAAGCGGCGTCGAGTTATGTACAGTCAATTTCGCCATTGATCGGTGTCAAGCCGACCGAATTCGGTAACATTGATACTCATGTGCATGTGCCTGAAGGGGCAATCCCGAAGGACGGGCCGTCAGCGGGTGTCGCCATGGTCACGGCCATTGTGTCGGTTTTAACGGGTCTGAAGGTCAACAAGAATATTGCCATGACCGGCGAGGTGACATTGCGCGGAAACATTCTGCCGATTGGCGGCTTGAGGGCAAAACTGTTGGCGGCCGCAGGGGGTGGAATTGATATGGTTTTGTTGCCTGAAAAGAATATCAAGGACTTGGAAGAAATTCCGGATAATGTGAAGGAAAAACTGAAAATTGTGCCGGTCTCTAATGTCAAAGAGGTGTTGGAATTGGCTTTGATTGGCAATTTTCAGCCCATTGAATGGCCAATGAAAAACGTGGTGATGCCAGAGAATCCCGCGATAACGCATTGATCAGAGAGAGACTGTGATGATGGGAGTTGCGGTGGCCATCTTTGTGAACTAATCCGTTGAAAAAGGTTCGGGTGATTAGCTCAGTGGTAGAGCATTTCGTTCACATCGAAGAGGTCGGGAGTTCGAATCTCTCATCACCCACCATGCCAATATGATATGACCGCTCCCCGGGGGGCGTGGCCAAATGACGCATCTTGGGTGATTAGCTCAGTGGTAGAGCGCTTCGTTTACACCGAAGGGGTCGGGAGTTCGAGTCTCTCATCACCCACCAAGCGTCGTTGAATGAAGGCCTCTAGTCCCATTTTTGGGCACATCGCCATTGGGATGGATCAAATTGTCCTCTGTTGTGCAGAGGCCTCTCGTGCCCATTGCATTGCCCTTGTCTTCAAAAAGACTTTGCCGTGGCAGAAAGATCAGCATAGTGGAGCAAAATTCAATTTAGTCCTTGCGACTATTTCCTCCTATCGTTAGGTAAAGGGGCTTCGCGGTCGTAGCTCAGCCTGGTTAGAGCGCTGGCCTGTCACGCCAGAGGTCGCGGGTTCGAACCCCGTCGACCGCGCCATCTTTAAATTTGGATGAAGTGGGGAGTGATCATGGGCTTCAGAATTGGCCTGAAGTCCTCCCATTGTCGTCATTTTGCGAAGGCGCTTTCTTAACCACGCAGGTCTCTGAGGAAGAAGGGGGCTTGCCGAGGCGCAGACAATTTGTCACTGAACGCCCAAACCTAATTGATGGAAGAGGGGCAAAGCAGCGTCAAGATGTTTCTCACTTCAGGTTTTGTCAGGAGATAGTCTCGGTTTTCCATGCGCGCCAACTCGCCACGCAGAATATACGATTTCCATTCATTCCAAACCCGGACGCCAACCTCAGGACAATGCCAATTTCGGCCGAGAGCCGCTTTCCATTTTATTTCAATGGCCGCTCTCGAATGTTGGCTGCCTTCACCTTCAAGATGATATTGTTCTTTTTGATGCTGCCGCCATGATTGGGCTGATTCGAGGTCTATGCGATGGTCACCGGACCGCAAGGCTGAGAGCCATTCTTGGCAAGCCGTGTGAGCTTTCTTATTTGGCTTCCGATTACTCAACGCCTTGTGTTGGACAATATGCAATTGCGACAATGCCGCCTGAACGGTGGTATTTTCGTCAAATGGAGACAGCTCAATCGTCGAGAAACTTTGCGATAAATCAGCGTTTCGAACGGAAAAAATATGGCAATCACCCCTGCTTGCCGAGCGCAAATACAACCGGCCCACACAATGGCGGAGTCGCTCAGATTCTTCTTTGAGTTGTTCTCGGGTGTTTAGATTTTGTATCACGAGTCCATTTTTGGCGGTAAAATTGGCGGCAAGTTGCGGCCATGTTTGTCCATCAACATGTGTTTGGCTGACCTCCGTGAGCGTTTCGTCCTCAACAGTTTCGGCGGCCATCAATGCCGGGATACGCGCTGCCCAGTGGCGGGCGGAGGATAGCAATGTACCAGGAATATTTTTGGCTTCGCCAATGATCATATTAAAGGCGATGGCGCGTCCTTTAGAGAAGATATCTGGCGATGGCGCGGGGAGGGGATGGCCCGAGTCAGAGATGGTCTGCAGCAATAGTGGAAAGATGACGCAATTCCTAAAATCATCAACCATCTCGAAGGCATCAGCTGTGGCAAGAACCATTTGCCTCCGATCAAAATCGTCAATCTTCATTCCGTAGGCCCGCGCCAGCGATGACCGGAATGTTGACCATTGTCCCTTGCTTGCCCTCAATACGTCTTCAATGGCCACTCCAAACCCCGAATTGACCGGCAATCCGCAGGCGGAGGCGATATCCTTGAAGGCACACCATTCACTTTCGTTGTGGGGCACCCAGTCAGCGGGATAACTTCGAAAAAGTTCAATTAACGGGTCAAGATTGAGATCACCCCCAATGCTATACCGGCGGATACGGTTGATTCCCACCGGGTCCATACCGAGCGCCGTCTCACCAAATTCAAATAGGCGTTCAGCGGGAAGAGGGGATTGTAGTTTTTTAACCCGCTTTAGATGACCGCGACTGAGGCCTGTACTCTTCAAAAGAGCCGCCGCTAAAGGTTCCCCCGCCTCAATCGCCCTACGCAAAGTTGGGTCAATGACCAACTTCTCGGCGAGCAATGGATAGGCGAAGGCCGCTTGCAACCATTGCTGATGATGCATTGATGTCTGATCTCCGTAATGGAATACAGTCGCGGCGTTCGGTGCGGCAATGGCGGCGAGCGCCTGCTTTGATGATTCGAGATCAACCGCGTCAAAATCTTCTGGCAGAGTGATATTATGTTCTGACTGGTCTTTGATCATCATTTGCGTGGCTAAAAAGGCGGAATCGTTGACTTCTGGGCCAAAACCGTCATGTGCTATCGGGTAAATTTGTTCGTCAATTCGGCTTAGCAATTCAGTATCAAGACCGGCGTCTAAAGCCTCTTCGGAAATTGACAAATGCTCGTCTTGTTGATTGTCGATTTGAGGGAAATCTGAGGCGTCGAAATCCATAAAGTCAACCAATTCGATGAGATCAGATGACAAATTTGATTCGTCGGGGACTTCCGCTGTTCCCTGTCGAATGGGGAAATCGGCCTTGCGTGATAAAAGGTTCAAGACCAATGCTTCACCGAAGGCCACCGCCCGAACATCTTCCGCCAACCAGTCTAAAATATCTTCTCGAGATGTCTGATTTGGAGTGAATGTCAGCTTTTGCAACTGGAGAATCGGCAAACCGATATCAACCAAACATTCGATTTTGGCGTGGCCAGTTGCTCGGTGAATGAGGGCGCGAGTCGAATCATGTCGTGTGGATTGAGCATCAAGCCAAACGGCGGCCCAAATACAATCGCCGATAATGTCCGTCATGACTCGCATTCAATCACTCACCTCAGGGTACAAACTTGATCGTCACCGTTCGGAGTATATAATCAATGGAGTTGTGATGGTAGAGAAATCGGTGAGATGACTCGACGTTGAGTTGGCCTCAACATGCTTGATTGGCCAAAATATGGATTCATTTGCCACTCGGAGCGAGCCGAACAGCCAAGAGATGCAAAATAAGTCTTTTCATTCCTATCGCTACTCTGTGGCCCCAATGATGGATTGGACCGACCGACACTGCCGATATTTTCACCGCCTCATGTCACGATACACTCTTCTCTACACAGAAATGGTATCGGCTTCGGCCATTGTCAAAGGGGATATTGACCGCTTGTTGGCTCACGACCAAATGGAATATCCCTTAGCCCTACAAATAGGGGGGGCCGAGCCACGGGAATTATCGGAAGCCGTTGATCTTTGCGCCGACCGGGGATTTTACGAAATTAATTTGAATGCCGGCTGCCCGTCTAGCAAGGTTCAAGAAGGGTGTTTCGGTGTAGCTCTCATGCAAGATAGGCGACGGGTCGCCGAATGTCTTGAAGCCATGCAGCAAGCATCCAGAGGAATCGAAGTCACCATCAAATGTCGCCTTGGTGTTGATGACCAAAATCCTCACGACACACTTCCCCTATTTATTGAAACCGTCGAGTCATTGGGGATCAAGAGAATAATCATTCATGCGCGAAAGGCATGGCTCAAAGGTTTGAGCCCCAAACAGAATCGTGAAATTCCTCCTCTTGATTACGACTTGGTTATTCAAATGAAACGAGAATTTCCAGACCTGAAGATATGCATCAATGGGGGGATTCAAAGTCTTGACCAAGCCGCGTACTTCTTGGATCAAGGGCTTGATGGCGTCATGGTTGGGCGCGCCGCTTATCGTTATCCGGCCGATCTTCTACTGACCGCTGACAAAAAAATTTTTGGTATGGATGATCCGTGTCGGGACCATTCTGAAATCTTGTCTGAAATGTGGCAATATCTTGAGTGGCACCAACAAAAGGGGAGCAAGTTGACGCCAATCACCCGCCATATGTTGGGTCTGTTTGCTGGATGTCCCGGCGCGCGGCGATGGCGACAGGAGTTGTCCAATCCAGCCATAAATTCTCCTCACGGTCTGACGATCATCCGGCAATTGATCTCCGATCTAGGTTCATCTCTCTCCTTTGAGTCTCACACAGGTGAGGCGTAATCTCGGCAGGCGAGCGCCATTCCGTTCATTAATTCTCTGACGTTTTACGTCGTTCTTTGCTCTAGATATTGATGCATCTCATCCAAAAACCATTGGAGAATCATTGACGCGGCGACGCGATGAATTGAGGTCTCTTGTTGGCTTTTTTTGACACCCATCTTCACCATAAATTGTTTTGCCTCATTTGATGACAAGCGCTCGTCGCAGAAGGTGATGGGCAGGTTAGTTTGTTTGCTGACATTGAAGGCAAAAGCTCGTACCGCTTGGCATTGAGAATTTTGGCTGCCATCCATATTGAGGGGGAGACCCAAAACAAGTCCGGCCACTCTGCGCTGTTCACAAACAGCGAGTATTTGACGGATTCGTGATTGAAATTTCTTGTCCGAAATCGTGAGCAATGGCGAGGCGATTGATCGACCTTCATCTGAGATAGCGACACCAATTGATCTTTTTCCGTGATCAAGCGCCATCAGCGGTCCCGCCACGGGCAGTCGTCTCATGAAATCAATCAATGGGAGACAGATCGGCATTATTCGATTCCCGAAAGTTCAACGATCAAACGAAGACTCTCGGGATGGTCAGCAAACTGAATCTTCGCCTCTTCAAATGCCTTGAGTGCCAAGTCGTTTTCCCCAAGAACCATCCAAGAGCGAATCAGTTGTGACCATTCCTCTGCCGTGCCCCCGTCTTTATCCAGTCGATCCCGAAGACCCGCCACCATGCCCTCAATGAACTCAAGTCGTTCCGATTCGCTCATCAAAGCCGAAGACGCCACCGTCGCATCATCGAGCGTCACGGAATCGATATTGGGAGAGTTGGAGCGGGGTATTTCGATGGCAAGTCCGGCCCACTTCATGGCTTCGGGAAGATACAGTTGAATATGGTCAATAAGCACAGAATCGTGTGGTAATTCCTCAATGAGCCGTGTCCACAGACTTACGGCGAGATCGGGCCGGCCCGTCTGCCCAAACATCAGGGCCAAATAATGACGGGCGAGGGGATGGCTTTCATCTCGGGCCAACGATTGCATAACCGCGGCCTCGGCTTCAGGTGAGACATAACCATTGGCTTCCACAACCAATAAATGGGCAAGCTGACCGTAATCCTCCGCGGTCACCTGCTCGTCCATCATTTCAATGACGCGCTGCTGGGCTTCAATCGCCCCTTGAACATTTCCGATTGACAACTCACTGCGGGTCAGGAGGCGCCATCCATCGATATTTTGGCTGGTGTTTGAGAGCCGCTGGCGCAATTCGTTGACGAGGCGAGTCTGCTCGCTGTCGATTGAAATATTCTGACGGGGGATTTGAGAATTCACTAATTCGGCTTGTGAGGGTCGCGCCCAACGCAGGTTTTCAGCCCTTTCAAGCCGCTCTTTCAATGGCATGTCCACCATCATGGGGGCACCGATATGAGAGTGAATTAATAGTGCCACCGGAATAAGAAGGACGACAATCAGGGCGCTCGCCGCCCATGTCAGTGCCCGAGACGCCGTTTTCAATTTGGGCGATGAGGACGAGGCTTGTTTTGAGATTCGTATCAGTCGCCGAGAAATTTCACGTTTTGATTGTTCCGCCTCTTGATCATTCAGTTGAGCTCGGCTTTGCCCGGCAGTGATTTCAGATAGTTGCGATTGATAGAATGCGATCTCACGCTTCGTGTCGTCGATGTCGATCTTGTCGCGTCGGTAGAGTGTCACAACAAGGAGGGCCGCCACCAGACTCGCCAATAAAATTGCCACCAGAAAAAAGAACATCGTTGAAGCCAATTTGTGCCGTCACATTATGACAGAAGCGAGAGAAAACTTGCTGCCGTAGTCATCTATCACCGGCCGCTGACGACAGGGAGTGAAGCCGAATGGATAAGGAAACCATAAAGATCGGTAACCGATATCGCCATACAAATCAGGATTGAAAAACATCACGATGTCGATATAAACCTTTGCCACTTGCTTTGGCAAATTGGCTTCAGAAAAGGTCGCTTGTATTGCGATACTCAATCTTTAACCTCTGCCGTGAGGCGCTCTGCGGTCATACAGGCTGGCCGAAAGCTTGGGAATCGCCGACACCGAAATCTCGATATGAGGTGATCATTATCGGCGGAGGGGGACATGGGCTTGCCACCGCCTATTATCTTGGCAAGAATTTCGGTATTCGCGATGTCGCCATCCTTGAGAAGGGTTGGCTCGGTGGAGGAAATACCGGCCGAAATACCACCATTATTCGTTCCAATTATTTGGAGAATGACTCGGTGGCCATCTATGAGAAATCGCGAGATTTGTACGAGACGTTGAGTCAAGATCTCAATATGAATATCATGTTTAGCCCTAGAGGCGTGATGATGCTGGCACAAACCCATCACGAAGCCCATGCTTATATGCGCATTGCCAACGCCAATCGGCTGCAGAATATCGAGACTGAATATATTTCTCCGACGCAAGTTTTTGAAAAATGCCCGATCATCTGTATTGATGGGCCGCGTTATCCTATCCTCGGTGCCTTATGGCAACCGAGGGGAGGAACGGCTCGCCATGATACCGTCGCGTGGGGTTATGCACGGGCCTGTTCTAAAATGGGTATACATATTATTGAGAATTGCGAGGTTACCGGAATCAATCGAGAGGGTGGGCGGGTGACAGGCGTGACCACCCATCGTGGTTCTATCTCCTGCGACAAACTTGGCATTGTGGTGGCGGGTCATTCTGGGCAACTCGCGGACATGGCGGGTTTTCGTTTGCCCATCGAGTCGGTGGCACTACAAGCGCTCGTTTCTGAACCCATCAAACCCTGCCTTGATGTGGTGGTCATGGCCAACACGGTGCACGGATATATCAGCCAATCAGATAAGGGCGAAATGGTCATCGGTGGCGGGACAGATGGGGTTATCAATTACTCGCAGAGGGGTTCATTCACGTACATTGAGGAAACCGTGCGGGCTCTTGTCGAAACCTTCCCGTTGATTTCACGTTTGAAAATGCTTCGTCAATGGGGCGGGATTGTGGATATGACGGGAGATCGCTCGCCGATCATTTCTGCCACTCCGGTGGATAAACTATTTATCAATTGCGGTTGGGGAACGGGGGGATTCAAAGCCATTCCAGGCTCAGGTTGGGCGATGGCCGAATTGATGGCTAACGAGGCCCCGGGTTCGCTCGCTGAACCTTTCAGTCTTGACCGATTTCGAGAAGGCCGCTTTATTGATGAACGAGTAGCGGCCGGCGTGGCACATTAGATGAGTGATTAAGAGAAGACCTGATGCTCAGACTAAAATGTCCCTATTGCGGCCAGATGGTTGATGAGACGGAACTCACTCCCGGGGGTGAAGCTCACCTCAAGCGAGCGACCCAAAATTCGTCGGATGACGAATTGTTGGATTATCTGTTCAATCGCCGCAATCCCAAAGGGGTGCATTTTGAGCGCTGGAGGCACACGTTTGGCTGTGGGAAATGGTTTGTGGTGGCACGATGCACGGTCACGCATGAAGTCTTCGGTGTCTATAAAGCCCAAACATTGAAACCACCCAAATCTGTGGTTGATGCCATTGCCAATAGGCGAGGCCACGAAACCCAAGAGAGTCAATGATGAAACAAGGATGGATCGTTCAATGAGCACTCGTCTTGTTGAAGGTGGACGGTGCATTGACCGCCGACAGGTGGTTAAGTTTCAATTTAATGGCAAGCAGATGTCTGGCTTTGCCGGTGACAGTTTGGCTTCTGCCCTGCTTGCCAATGACCAACATCTGATCGGTCGCTCTTTTAAATATCACCGACCCAGAGGTTTGGTCGCGAGTGGTCCAGAGGAGCCAAATGGTCTCGTGACGGTGGGAGAGGGGCCTTCCATCGAACCCAATCGCCAAGCGACTATGATTGAACTTTATGAAGGGCTAACGGCGTCGTCTCAAAACCACTTTCCTTCACTTGAATGGGATGTGGGGGCCGTGGCTGATTTGGCCTCTCGATTTTTGCCAGCGGGTTTCTATTACAAGAGTTTCATGCGACCCCGACGCGCCTGGGAATTTCTTTTTGAGCCGATGATCCGTCGGGCGGCTGGGTTAGGCCGTCTCCCCCGTCACCAAGACGAGTCGATCTACGAACATTTTTATGTGCATATCGACCTATTGGTTGTCGGCGGTGGAGTCGCTGGACTGACGGTGGCCAAAGCCGCCGCCGATGCGGGAGCGCGCGTTCTCATCGTCGAACAGATGCCTCACTGGGGTGGGCGCACCTCGGTGGACTCGGGGATGATTGATGGGATTGACGCCGCCGAATGGGTCAATCAACTGATTGATGAATTGGCTTCACATCAACAGGTCTCGATGCTCAACCGAACCACCGCCTTCGGTGTATACGATCACTCATACGTGTTGGCACTTGAGCGAGTCGAAGACCACGCGCCCATATCCGGAGCCTTGCGACAGAGAATGTGGCGTATGCGTCCCAAATGCATGGTGATTGCCACGGGGGCTATTGAGCGGCCTTTATGCTTCCAAGATAATGATCGGCCGGGCGTCATGCTGGCCTCAGGAATTCGCGATTATCTGAAGAATTTTGCAATCTCAACAGGTGACCGCACGGTTGTCGCCCTCAATAATGATGATGGCTACAAGACGGCGATGGCTCTGGCAAAAGCAGGGTTGGAAGTACCAGTTATTCTGGACTCGCGTCGGCCAAATGATGGCGACTTGACGCAGCAGGTTCGTGATCTCGGTATCAAAATTGAATTTGGCCGGACGGTTTCAAGTGTCAACCAATCCAAGGGCCGCATCAGAAGCGTGAGAATCTGTTCGCAAGTTGGAGAGGGGGCCACGCTTCATGAAGTTGACTGTGAATCTTTGGCCGTTTCAGGGGGATGGTCTCCATCTGCTCACCTTTGGTCACAAGGGTCTGGCAAACTTATTTGGGATGAAGCGTTGTCAGCTTTTCGTCCCGATCTGAAGAGGCCGCCGCTTCAAGATGATGGTTCACATAACTGGGCGTTCACGGCGGGGGCGGCGTCAGGATGTTTACCGCTCGATCAAACATTGGATGATGCCTGTGAT
This sequence comes from Paracoccaceae bacterium, assembly GCA_022824005.1. Lineage (GTDB taxonomy): Bacteria > Pseudomonadota > Alphaproteobacteria > Rhodobacterales > Rhodobacteraceae > JAPOXR01. The sequence continues at coordinate 9,753 of JAJEBG010000004.1, read as the reverse complement.
GTCGCAAGAGCTGTTTTCAAAAGGTTGGCGCTTTCAGGCAAGATTGTGCGGCCAGAGGTGGAACGGGAAAAAGCTGAACCTCCAGCTTCAACGTGCCTGTCCCCGAGTGGCATCAAAAAGAAAGCTCGGGCCAAGGCATGGGTCGATTTTCAAAATGATGTCAAAGTGTCTGATTTGGATTTGGCTCTCCAAGAGGGCTATATGAGTTCCGAACATGCCAAACGTTACACGACACTTGGAATGGCCACTGATCAGGGAAAATTATCCAATGTGAACGGGTTGATGATCATGGCCGAATCCCGTGGGGTCGAGATGAGTGAAGTCTCGCCCACTACCTTTCGCCCACCTTACACGCCGGTGACTTTGGGGGCAATCGCGGGAGATGCACGGGGATCCCTCTTCAAACCCTACCGCAAGACAAACATTGATGAATGGCACGATAAGAACGGCGCATACTGGGAAAGAGTTGGGGCCGATTGGCGACGCCCATTTTGCTATCTCAAGGACGGCGAAAAAGTGAGGGAAGCGGTAGATCGAGAAGCCCTTCGGGTTAGACAAACCGTTGGGATATTTGATTCCTCATCGCTGGGCAAAATATGGGTTTCGGGACCGGATGCGGGCCGTTTCCTTGATATGCTGTATACAGGCGTTATGAGCACATTGCCCATTGGACGTTGCCGCTATGGTTTGATGTGTAATGAAAATGGCTTCCTGATTGACGATGGGGTCGTTGCACGAATCGATGAGACCAGCTTCCTTTGTCACACGACGACAGGAGGTTCTGATTATATCCATGGATGGATGGAAGACTGGCTGCAATGCGAATGGTGGAACTGGAAAGTCTACACGGCGAATCTGACCGAACAATTTGCCCAAATTGTGGTCGCGGGGCCTGAAGCCCGAAAACTTCTGGGGAAACTGAATATATCGGACATTGACGCGGCCTCTCTACCATTCATGTCGTGGGCCGATCGGCAAGTTGGCGCATTCAAAACAAGAATTTTCCGTGTGTCTTTTTCTGGCGAATTGTCCTTTGAGATAGCTCTTCCCGCCGATCAAGGGGCCGAACTCTGGCGGCAGATATATGCGGCCGGACAGGAATTCGATATCGAACCTTACGGAACCGAAGCTTTACATGTATTGCGGGCCGAAAAGGGTTTTGTGATGATTGGTGAAGAAACCGATGGTACGGTGACGCCGCAGGATTTAGGCCTTGATTGGGCCGTCTCCAAAAAGAAAAACGATTTTCTTGGAAAGCGGGGGCAAAAACGTCCCTGTCTGACCCATTCTGATCGCTGGAAATTTGTCGGGCTCGAAACCGTTGAGGCGCGGGCCAAACTACCCGTCGGTGCACTCGCATTGGGCGTTGGATTAGACAGTCACGGCTTCTCTAAATCAATTGGGCGAGTCACTTCTAGCTATCATTCGCCTATTTTGAATCGAACCATTGCCCTAGGGCTTGTGGAGAACGGCCCACAACGCCGAGGAGATATTCTGCAGTTTTCAACTGAGGCCGGGCCAGTCAATGCAAGAATTGTGAGCCCTGTCTTCTATGACCCAGAAGGGACGCAACTGAATGCCTGAACCGATTTCAGATTGGCTCAAAAGTTCCGTCCAAAGGGTTGAGGGGCGTGGAATGATCATGATTCGGGCGGAGATCAGCAAGAAGAGTGTCTCGGCCGCCATTTCCAACTCATTTAACGTTGGCTTTCCAAAAAAATGTCAGATTGTGAGCCAATCAGGTCGAGAACTCGCTTGGATGTCAACGGACGAATGTCTTGGCTTTCTTCCTTTGGAATCTGTCTCAAAAGAGATTGACAACATGCACCAGGCTTTGGCCGATGAACATCATTTGGTGGCAGATGTCTCGGCCCTGCGTGTGGAGTTTGCAGTGGTGGGGCGAGTTCGGGATATTTTAGCGAAAGGAACGCCGAGCGATGTATCACCGAAGAATTTTACCCTCGGCGAATTTCGTCGCTCCCGTATCGGACAGTTGTCGGCCGCCTTTTGGATGACTGACGAGGTTTCCGCTCGAATTTTGTGTCGTCGCTCAGAGTCGGCTTTTATGCATGAGTGGTTAGCCCGAGCCGTTCAACCTGACCAAGCAGTAAATTTTTTCCCCGTCCCAGATCCTATGCATTGAACGCATAGCGGTGTTGACGACTGACCCACTCCAAAGGCTTCATTCTGAACATATATCTAAGTCATCAAATCCTAATTGGAGTCGATGCCATGGAAATCAAATATGTTGCCCCTTTGGATTATGTTGAGATCAGACGACAAGCGTCCGCGCTCAGGGCTGATGTCATGAGGCGGGGAATTCGTTGGTTATTCCAATCGTTCAAGAATTTAACCATGAAACGGTTATCGCAGACTTTACCTATGAAGAGTACAGTCAAGTCTTGAAGGCCCGGTCATGACCAACTCGCAGGCAAAAGTTAGTATTAACCCCTAAATGCGTCATTGGTTTTGAATGATCAATGAGTCGTTAATGACCCCTGAAATCTAAAGCCGCGCCGATGCCAGAGACTCTCTGGCATCGGAAGGCCCAAATTTGTTTTGATAGCAACGATACACAACTCAGCGCAAGAGGACTGTTTTTCGTTGACCTGTTAGGTGCCCATTTCAATTAATGGCGGCTCTAGTTGGACAAAATTGTCTGTTGGAGCCGATCGAATTGATGCGGCTTGGGATGATCTTCAAATAAAATTTAAGTGGCTATCATTCTGGCCCGCTTAATAGAAACATAGTGTCGTGGGTTGGCGGAAAGCAAACCCACATTGGTGGGGCCAATGATTTAAGTTGAAACAGCACGCATGGAGCTGTGTCCGTTTTTCGTGTGAGATTTTTGGTAAGAGTTTGAACTGAGAGCTGTGCACTTCGACAAGTTGGAAAAAGACATAACCACACCTATCTATTCTAGAGGATGATTGAAGTCAGGATTGGGTTGTGAATACGGGGCGCAGGATAGCTGTCATCGGTGCCGGCATTTCGGGTCTTGGCGCGGCTTGGTTACTTTCACGAAAACACGACGTTGTTCTTTACGAGAGGTCTCACCATGTCGGGGGGCACGCCCTAACCATTATTGCTCAGAGTCAAGGCCGCGAAATACCCGTTGATGTTGGATTTATTGTTTTCAACCGAGTCAACTATCCTCATTTTTGTCAACTTCTTGATCATCTCAATGTCGCCACCAAAATGAGTGACATGTCCTTCGCCGTATCGGTCAATCAAGGTGACTTCGAATACGGCGGTCGCAATCTTCGTGCCCTATTTGCGCAACGCGGCAATATGATCAAACCAGACTTTTGGCGTATGTTTCTCGACATCGCCAAATTCAACAAATGGGCACTCGCCGACTCCCATGCAAATCCAAATATGACACTCGGTGAGATGATCCGTTCACGCCATTATGGAAGTTGGTTTCAGAACTATTATTTGCTGCCAATGAGCGGCGCGATTTGGTCGACTCCGCGTGGCGAAATGCTCAACTTTCCTTTTGCTTTGCTGACACGATTCTTTGATCATCATGGCTTGCTCACCTTGACAGGTCAGCATCAGTGGTGGACTGTTGAAGGTGGGTCAGAAAATTATGTGACGGCCGTTTTGAAAGATTTGAAGGCGAAACTCCGCACAAAATCTCCGATTGAAAATGTCATTCGCACTTCATCAGGCACGGTGGAGGTTAAAGTCCAAGGCCACGAAGCCGAGACCTTCGATGAAGTCGTTTTTGCCTGCCATACGGATGACATTAATCAATTGCTCTCTGATGCCAGTGATGATGAGCGAGGCATTTTGGATTCCATTCCATATCAGCGCAACAAAGTGGTATTGCATACCGACCCCACCCTTATGCCGAAGCGAAGGGCTTGCTGGGCAAGCTGGGTTTATCTCGCTCAATCGCAATCGAACGAGGCACAAGCATCGGTGACATATTGGATGAATTCGCTGCAAGGAATCCCGGAAGAGACGCCATTATTTGTCACTCTGAATCCGCCAAGACCCATCCGGGAGGACACGATACTCGCCGAACATCAATTTGATCATCCCCAATATGGATTTGCCGCCCTCAAGGCCCATAGCCAGCTCGCGAAGATTCAAGGACGGGCGCACACTTGGTTCTGTGGGGCTTGGACGGGTATGGGTTTTCACGAAGACGGTCTGGCAAGTGCTGTCAAAGTTGCTCAATCGTTGGGAGTGTCACCACCATGGTCTCATTGAGTGAGTCTTCGTTGATCAGGGCCAAAGTCACTCATGCGAGGCGGCTGCCCGTTAAGAATCGTTTCAGCTATGGGATTGACTACCTATTGCTCAATGAGGACTTGCTGTTGAAGTCAAAGACAGGGCTGAAACTTTTTTCGTTCAACAAACCCAACCTTGTGTCCCTTTACCCATCAGACCATGGCGTGGCCGGTTGTGAAGATTTTGCAGGGGTGCGCCAACTTGTTCAAGACGGTGGAATCGATGACGGTGATCAACTTCTCTTGCTCACCCATCCCCGCTATTGGGGCTATACCTTCAATCCGGTCAGTTTTTTTCTCATCTACAACAAACATGAAAAATTGCGTGCCGTGGTCGCTGAAGTCCATAATACTTTTGGCGACCGACATGCTTATTTGTGTACCGCCAAGGGCGGAAAGGACATCGGCCGCCAAGATACGACTGTGTCGGTGAAGCAATTTCATGTGTCACCATTTTTTGACATTTCAGGGAGCTATCGTTTTGGTTTTCGCATTGATGAATCGTCGGTGGCAATCCATATTCATTATGATGACGGACAGGGTGGGGGACTTTCAACCTCCATCTCGGGTTCACGCGTGCCATTGACAGATCGGGCCCTTGCTTCGGCTCTTTTGCGTCGTCCCTTGGGAGCGCTGCGAACGATGGCACTCATTCATTGGCAGGCTTTTCATTTGTGGAGAAAGGGGGTGCGCTATCGGCCCCGTCCTGAGCCGCCGAGCGAGGCCGTCACAAAATGATTGATTTGATATCAAACGGGGTGATTGCAGAACCGAATGCCTCTTCGGGTGAGAGAGCGAGTTCACTCGCGCCCCGCCGCCCTTTGTCCGGATGACGGCATTGCCCAGCCAAAAACTCCCATGGCGAGACTTGTATCCTCCCGCCATGACGGCTTCGATGCTGGCGTTTGCTGGCTTGCCTCTCTACATCCACGCGCCTCGATACTATACCGAAGATATGGGGATCGGTATCGCGCAGCTCGGTCTTATCCTTCTGATCGCTCGCATGATTGACAGTTTTCAGGACCCCCTCATTGGCCGATATGCCGATCGATGGCAAAACTTCCGTGATGTATGGGCATTGGGAGCTGGTTTTCTCCTCATCATTGGAATCTTAATTCTATTTGCACCGGCCGATTGGGGTGAACCACTGCCCCGATTGCTGATCGGATTACTTGCGGCATTTACGGGATTCAGTTCGTTGCAAATTGTGCTCTATGATCATGGCTTGGCACAAGGCAACAGATTGGGGGGCGATTCGCACACACGAGTCGCATTGTGGCGAGAGGCGGGGGGTTTAATGGGCGTGTGCTTGGCCGCCTCGGCGCCAGGCCTTTTTGCTTGGATGATGGGGGCCTCAATTGCTTATATCAGCTATGCCTTACTCTTTGTCATATTCTGCCTCGTGACCCTGAACATTATGCGAGGGCATTGGTTGACGTCGGGAGGCACCAACACCAAACCGATGGGATGGGTCGACGCCGTTGCCGCCAAAGGGGTTCGTCCCGTCCTCTTCTTTGGATTTGTAAACACAATGCCGACAGCTGTGACATCGACATTGTTTCTGTTCTTTGTCGCCGATGTCATTGAAGCGGATGTCCATGCGGGTCCGATGTTGATTGTCTTTTTTTCCTGCGCGGCTCTCGCCGCGCCGCTTTGGGCGCGGCTCGCGGACCGATTGGGTCGTAAATGGGCCTTGACAACGGGCATGTCATTGTCGATCCCGGTTTTTATCTGGGCCTATTTGTTGGGTTCAGGAGATGTTATTCCATTTTATGTCATTGCCGCAGGCTCGGGTGCGGCTCTTGGCGCTGATATGACCTTGACGCCAGCACTTCTGGCGGAGCGAATTCGCGGCGGCGGAGGAAAGGTTTTCTCAATTTGGACATTTCTGCAAAAATCTGCACTGGCCGCGGCGGCGGGTCTTACCCTTCCTCTGCTGGCCCTTTCAGGGTACCAGCCCGGCTTGACCCAGCACCAAACCTTGAGTGTGGCCTATGCCCTCGTTCCTTGTGGCCTCAAAGTTATTGCCATTGTCGTTCTCTTATCCATGATCAACGAACAAGGAGAAAAGTGATGAATATTCGTTTTCCGTTATCAGGTGTTATTTTCGATTTAGGCTCACCAAGCCCGGAGAGTTATGCTTCCGAATTGCCTGTCTTGAGATTTCAAGATTATTTTGTGGGTTCTCTCTCAGCTCAAGGCATTTTTGTCGGTCTGTCAGGCCGTGTGGAAAGGCGGTTTACTCTTTCAATTGAGGGTCATTGGTCAAAAGATCATGGCACGCTGAAGGAGAATTTTCATTATTGTAATGGTGAAACCGGTGAGCGTGTTTGGGAGATGAAGCACTCCTCAGATGGGAGTTTTTCCGCCACCGCATCCGACGTGGTGGGGGCGGCAAGAGGGCAACAATGTGGTAATGCGGCCATGATGCGTTACCGTCTCGTTGTTCCAAGAACGGGGAAGAAGGACATCACAGTCGGTATTGAAGATTGGTTTTACCTTCTCAATGGAGACATCTTGATCAATCGCGCAAGAATGACCAAATTTGGCATCAAGGTGGGCGAGATTTTTGCTTCTTTCAACAGAGATAAGAGTCAATAGGTTTAGGTCGTGATGAGTCAATTGAGAGGAAAACGATTCTGGCTCATTGGAGCCAGTGCCGGTATTGGGCGCCATTTGGCCCTCAGTCTTGCCGAACAGGGGGCCACTTTGGTGGTATCGGCACGCAATGAGGCGGCACTGGCGCAATTGTTGGTCGAAATGGAAAATGCCCGTGGAGTGGCTCCGCTCTCAGGCGACCATGAAGCGATTCCCCTCGATGTCTCAACTCGTGCTTCTGTCAGTGAAGCGTTCTCCCGCGTCGGTCACATTGATGGCATGATCTATTGCGCCGGAGCTTACGAGCCGATGTCAGCCCGTCAACCTGATTTAGACTCATTAGAAACGATTGTCGAAGTCAACCTGATTGGTGTATTGCGAATCTTGGCACATTGCGTGCCGACCTTATGTCAGCAAAACGCCGGTCATGTCGTTTTGGTGGGTTCAATTTCGGGTTATCGTGGCTTGCCCAACGCGTGGGGGTACGGAGCCACAAAGGCGGCCATGATACATTTGGCAGAAAATTTGCGGTGTGATTTGTTGGGAACCGATATCCATGTACAGGTGTGCAATCCCGGATTTGTCTCCACCCGTCTCACTGAAAAGAACGCGTTCGATATGCCTTTCATTATGTCGCCAGAAGCGGCCGCCCGACGAATCGTGAAAGGTATGAAGCGAAAACACAAATTCGAAATTGCATTTCCGTGGGCGATGGTGACTCTTCTCAAATGTCTTGCCATTCTTCCATATTTCTTTTTTTTCCGCCTTATGAAACTCATTAGGAGGAAGTTCGGACCCTCATCATGATTAGTTTAGCCCGCAAATGGGGATTCATTCCCAAATCCACATCCTCCACTGTTCCTACACAATTAAGTCTTCTTCAAACCATCGCTTCTCGCCTCGAATACGGCTCAATGGATGTCCAATTGCCTGACGGTCGTCATCTGCGCGCCGAGGGGCGGATGGCAGGGCCCAATGGACATATGCACATCCTGAACCCCCGATTCGCTCGCCGACTGCTTATGGAGGGGGCTTTGAGTTTTGGCGAAATGTATATGGATGGATGGTGGACGACCCCCAACCTTCAGGATGTCCTTGATGTCATTGTACGTAACCACGAAACTGTGGGCCGTCGTCTCCCCGGTGCGGGCCTCCTTCGTTTGCAGGAGCGTTTGCGCCACTTTCTGAAAGCAAACAGTAAAGGGGGTTCGCGACGGAACATCGCGTATCATTATGATCTTGGTAACGATTTTTATCGGCTATGGCTTGACGACACGATGACTTACTCGTCGGCTATGTACAATGACCACAAAGACAGTCTCAAACAAGCGCAGCAAAACAAATATGCCGCCATCTGTGATGGCCTCGCGTGTCAACCGGGGGATCGAGTCCTCGAAATTGGTTGTGGTTGGGGTGGGTTCGCCAATTTTGCCATTCGCGAAAGAGGATTGCATGTGACGGGATTGACTCTGTCAAAAGAGCAAAAGACGTATGCCGAGAAGCAATTGTTTGACGCTGGCTTGGCGGAACGCGCCAAGATTGTCTTGCAGGACTATCGTGATGAGCGCGGCATCTATGATGGAGTTGTATCGATAGAGATGGTTGAAGCGGTGGGTGAGAAATACTGGCCTCTCTATTTTACCGCTCTGAGGGATCGTCTGCAGCCGAACTGTCGGGCCGTGCTGCAAGCTATAACGATCTCAGATTCGCTCTATCCTAAATACCGCAAGGGGGCCGATTTTTTCCAAAAACATATTTTCCCCGGTGGAATGCTGATGAGTCCCAGAGTGATGCGCGAGCAAGCCGATGCGGTGAATCTGAAACCGCTTCAAAGCCGCAGTCTTGCCAAGAGTTACGCCCGTACACTCCAAACTTGGCGGCAACAATTCAACGCGAGTTGGAACAAGATTTCCGCGCTCGGTTTCGATGAGCGTTTTCGGCGCATGTGGAATTTTTATCTCGCGGCCAGCGCGGCGGGTTTTTCAGCCGGCACAATTGACGTGGTTCAGACAAGTTATCGCCGCTAATTCCTCCCCACGCTACCACCGAGACAGGCATTCCCGATCCGGGAGTGTCGGCCGCTCCCTTCGCCCTGCAACTCCCGGCCCATTTGAGGATGGTGCCGAGGTCGCCATGGAGCGCGGCGTGCAACTCGCCGCGCTTCGCGCCGGAGGTCAGCACGATCCGCTCGATCAGCGCCTAAATGGCCACCGCCGCCTCGTCGCGGTCACGGGGTTCGGCCAGTGCCTCGGCAAGCCGCTCGATCTTGCGGCGTTAGAAGCCGGCGATGTTGGGGTGGATGTCCGGTATATCGACCGGAGCGGCTGACAGCCGTTGGGCGATCTCGTCCTAGCGGGCCTCCAACTCGCGGAGCTGTTGGGACATGCCCCGCAAATAGCCGCCCTCCCCGATGGCGTCGAGCATCGACGCGTACTTCTTCTCGACCCCGGCCAGCTCCTTGCGGTCCGTCACGCCCGATGCGCGGCGCTCGCGGTTGAGCCGGTTGGTCTCCTCCGCATACGCCTTCATCGCCTCGGCGGCGGCCTCGGGTTCCATCAGCTTGTCCCTGAGCCCCGCCATGACCCGCTCCTCGATCTCGACGCGGCGGATGCTCCGACTGTTGGAGCACGATGCCGTCATGACGTGGTTGGAGCAGCCGTAGCGGCCCTGGCCGCGCATGGAATAGGGGCCGCCGCAGACGCCGCATTCGAGCAATCCCGAGAGCAGGTGGCGGGGCCGGTGGGCGCCGTTCAGCCGGTTGGCGAGGGCGGATTGCGTGGCCTCGATGACGTCGGCGTATTGCGCCTTGATCTCGCCCTGGCGGTGCTTCACCGCCTGCCAGAGATCGTCGTCGACGATGCGGAGCTCGGGAACCTCCCTCACGATCCACTCCTCGGGCGGATTGATCCGCGAT
>JAJEBG010000001.1 GCA_022824005.1 Paracoccaceae bacterium | reverse complement strand
CTCAATTCGGACTTCCTACCTGAGTTCTTTGAGTTCAATCGGAAATTTCTCAGTTAACCTCTTGAAGGATTTCCAATCGCTGTTGATATTGCTAACCCATGCAATCAAACGCCAAACGCAAAAAACGATGGCCAAGGCAGCTGCAACGGCGACTATCCAAAGAAGCGGTGTTTGGGACCATTCAGGCATCGATTCCCCCGGATGCCTCACTCGGGCAATTCTCTTCCCTCACATCCGCCTGCGAGGCTGGCGACAGAAGATCGCTATTGCTGGCCAATGCTGATTGGTGTGCCATGTCAACCTCCATTGCCAATGTCGATACGTGCCAAGATGGAGTTGTTTCCGTGGTCACGCAACCCTTCACGATTGAGGATGGCCGGCGGTTGCCACAACAATCATCACAACTTCGAGAATATTCCTGCAAAGAGCAGGCGGCCGAGCCGTGATTTGTGTGGCGACAGGGATCACCATTTAGGGCTGAAATCAGCGCGTCAAGTTAGGTATGTAATCCCCAAAAATTTCATCGCCTTGATGATTAACGAGTCCCACGCCATTGTTTCCTCAGAAAATGGAAGAACGGTAACAATATCAGGATGATGGCGACGATGGTGATAGGACCGGCGATAGGTCTATTGAGAAAAATCATCCAATTTCCATCCGACAGAATAAGGGATTGTCGCAGCGTCGGCTCGGCGATCGGCCCGAGCACAATCGCCAACACGGCCGGCGCGAGCGGATATTTCAAGAGTCTCAAAAAGAAGGCCGCTATACCAAAAAACAACATGAGCCAGACGTCATACATGTTCTGATAGGCGGCAAAGACACCCACCACTGAAAGGACAAAAATTAATGACGCCAATATGCTGAAGGGCATTCGCAGCAGTCTGAGGAGTAAGGGAATAAAGGCCAAGTTGACCACCACGGCGATGACATTTGAGACATAAAAAGAGCCAATCAAAGGCCACACAAAATCGGGCTGATCGGTGAATAATTGAGGGCCAGGTGTCAGTCCCCAAATCACCATTCCGGCCAACAAAACCGCCGTGGTTGGCGATCCCGGAATGCCGAGTGTCATCATGGGAAGCATGGCTCCCGTTGATGCCGAGTTGTTGGCGGCTTCTGGAGCGGCGATTCCATCCGGGGCCCCCGTTCCAAATTTCGTGGGTTGTTTCGACATCATTTTGGACACACCATAAGCCATCAATGACGCTGGCGTCGCCCCTGCGGCTGGCAGGATACCCACAAAAAATCCCAACACAGAACCGATGAGTGTTCCCTTCCAAGCCTCTGACGATTTGATTAATGCCCGCCGCAACCGGTCAAGGGTCATATTGGCTTCAGATATTTCTGTCTTGTTTTTCGTCTCGTAAATGGTCGAAAGCATTTCACCGATACCATAAAAACCGATCGCTAGTACGAGAAACTGGATGCCACGGCTGAACCATTCAGTTGAGTCAAACAGCAAAAGCCGCGGCGCGCCCGAGATGATATCAAAACCAACCGCCGAGAGGATGAGGCCAATACAGATCGAGATCACAGTTTTTGGAATATCGTCGCCGCTTAACCCCACAAAAGTTGCAAAGGCGAGCAGCATCAATGCAAAGATTTCAGGATTGCCAAATTTGAGGGCCACATTGGCAAGGAGAGGGGCGGCTCCAGTGAACAATAATGTGGAGATTGTGCCCCCGACAAATGATGCCACAGCCGCGATCACGAGAGCATTTTCTGCCTTTCCTTGAAGGGCTAACGGGCGGCCATCAAAGGTTGTGGCAACAGCAGTAGAGGCCCCGGGGATACCCAGTGTAATTGAGGATATGGCCCCGCCGTACATGGCACCATAATAAATAGCGGCAAGAAAGATCATGGGCGAGGTCGCTTGCCCGGTCATCTGTTGGATGACAAAGGTAAAGGGAAGCAGAATAGCCACCCCATTGACGGATCCCAATCCCGGCATCGTGCCGACAAACAATCCAATAATGATGCCAAGGAGTGCCAAACCAAGATTAATGGGCTCGAGTGCAATCCAAATCCCATTCAGCAGAAGCGCAAGGACATCCACAACTATCTGCTCAAACTTTTTTTGAAGAGGGCGGCAATCCTCCCTTGCCGCGACGAATTTGAATGCCCATCATATCAGAGAAATATCTCATAGAGCGGGAGGAATGCTGGCTCCAACAGACCTTTTGGCAACACGATCCGTATCGCCACATCAAAGAAAAAGAAACAGAATACCGGAACCGCCACAGCAATACCCATCGCTAGGGCCAAAGAATGCCGACCCAAAAAATATATATAATAAAATAAGAACAGCGGGATAGCGCCATAGAAGCCAATAAACTCAATCAACAGAATAAATCCAAAAAGAGCCCCTCCGACACTCAACATCATTCGGAGGCCAAAATGTGTCAGAAAGGGTTTTCTAGAGCGCGACAATTCTGATTTGCCCAGCAGGGCGTTACCCAAAACCGCAAAGGCCGACACCATCATGACCACCGATAACCAAAATGGCCAAAAACCGCTGCCGGGACCGGAATTGTCGATATTGATGCCAATATTGGCAAACCGTTTCACGGTCGGATCCCAAGATGGACCCTCACCGCTTTTCCACATCAGATAAATGGAAGCGAGGGCAATAAGCGTCGCTGTCACAAACTCCGCCACACGCATCGCTTTGAAAACCTCGCTTCTAGAGACTCTTACTTGATATCCCCTGACGCTTTCAGGATGATTTCATGTCGCTCGCGCTGAGATTGCCAATAATCCTTCAAATCATCGCCAGCGAGATAGTCACCAAAGAGTGATTTGTCAGTCTTGTATTTTTGCCATTCAGGTGAACGATAAACCTGATCAAACAGCGAAGTGTAATAAGCGAGAGCCGCGTCTGACATACCCGGGGCACCGACAACCGCTCGTTGCATATAATAGGCAAAATCCTCTCCAACCTCAATAAGCGTGGGTACGTCTGGGAACAAAGGCAATCGCTCGTCGGTGAAAGCCACCAAGGGAATCACATCTCCTGATTCATAGAAACCGAGGGCCTCCGAGGGATTGTTGACGGAGGAATCAATTTGCTGACCGGCGAGGTCTTTAGCCACCGCGCCACCGCCCTTATAGGGTATATATTTGATTTCCAGATCAAAAGTGTCATTCAGGAAATTGGTGATAATTTGATCTTCTTGAGCACTTCCGGTTCCCCCCATGACCCATCCCGAGCCGCGTTTTTTGGCCTCGGCCAAGAACTCCTCGAATGAGTTGACACCTTCATCCTTGTGAACCCAAAGAATGAACGTATCTTCGGCCATTCGCCCCACCGGCGCAAAGGTCATGATATCAACATTGAGCCCACGCTGGCGCAGGGGTGTGGTGAAGAAAGAATTCAAGGTAACCATAATGGCGTGGTCGGGGTCACTTACGCTTTTCATGGCCACCAAAGCTTCAGCACCTGAACCCCCGCCTTTATTCACAGGCACGAGGGGTCTTGCCGACCATCCATTCGATTCAACAATACTCTGCATCAAACGTGCCATCTTATCGGCACCGCCGCCTTTGCCCGCCATAATGACGAAATCAATGGGCTTTGTTGGCTCAAAGCTCTGCGCCGGCACCGCAAAAAATAAAACGGCCGACAATGCCACAAAACCCGCACCTATACTTTTATAGATTTTCATCTTCTCCCTCTCATCGTCACTGGATGACCCAACCGCTTGGAACATCGCACTTCATTCCCCATAAAATGGGTCCGGCCCCCCTTCTTTCATATTGTCAGCCTTTTCACAAATTGCCCCATTCATGCCAATCTCAGGTTTAATTTGGCTCTGGGAGTCAAAACCGACACAAACAAATCCGAATTTGTGATTTTGGTTGATGGAGTGGAGGCAAAGATTTTCATTTTAGAAAAGCCCCACGATTTCTTCCTTGTCATTGATTCCAATGGTTTCAGCCGCGGGTTGTCGCGGCAAGCCTGGCATCGTCATGATTTCACCACATATAACGACAATGAATCCGGCTCCCGCCGATAATCTCACTTCGCGAATGGGAATATTGTGGCCTGTGGGCGCGCCCCGAATGGTGGCATCTGTGGTGAAACTATATTGAGTCTTGGCCATGCAAATTGGCAAATCACCGTAACCCTCCTCTTCCCAATTCTTCAGCTGGTGGCGAATTTTCTGATCGGCCACCACGTTGTCAGCGCGATAGATTTCCCGAGCAATGGTATTAATCTTGTCAAGCAACGTCATTTCATTGGTATAAATGGGGGTGTAATTTGCCTTATCGCTTTCAACAATTTTGACAATATGATGAGCTAACTCCTCGGTCCCCTCTGAACCGATCTCCCAATGCCGACACAAAAACGCCTCAGTGCCGTTCGACTCGGCAAACGCCTTAATGACGCCAATCTCGGCTTCAGTGTCGGTCACAAAATGATTGATTGCCACCACCGAGGGCACGCCAAATTTTCGGATATTTTCAATATGCCGTCCGAGATTAATGCATCCCTTTCTCACCGCCTCGACATTCTCCGTACCAAGATCGGAGCGATTGACCACACCACCGTTCATTTTTAGGGCTCGCGCTGTCGCGACGATAACGACGGCTTTTGGTGAGAGTTCGGCTTGACGACATTTAATATTGAGAAACTTCTCCGCACCTAGGTCAGCACCAAATCCCGCTTCGGTCACCACGAAGTCGGCCAATTTGAGCGCCGAACGGGTGGCAATAACTGAATTGCACCCATGGGCAATATTGGCAAAGGGGCCACCATGCACAAAGGCTGGATTGTTTTCCAGAGTTTGAACCAAATTTGGTTGTATCGCTTGCTGAAGAAGCACCGTCATCGCCCCTTGTGCATTCAAATCACGACAAGTGATGGGGTGACGATCTCGACGATAGGCGACGACGATGTCGCCAAGGCGACGTTCAAGATCCTCAAGGTCTGATGCCAAACACAAGATGGCCATGACTTCCGAGGCCACAGTGATATCGAAACCCGCTTCTCTTGGGAACCCGTTGGCCACACCCCCTAAACTACACGTTATTTGACGCAGAGATCGGTCATTCATATCAAGCACTCGTCGCCACACAATCCGTCGCACATCAATCCCCAATGCGTTGCCCCAATAGACATGGTTGTCAATCATCGCGGCCAAAAGATTGTGGGCGGAGGTGATGGCATGAAAGTCACCGGTAAAATGAAGATTCATATCTTCCATCGGAACCACTTGCGCGCGCCCCCCACCGGCCGCACCCCCCTTCATTCCAAAACAAGGACCAAGAGACGCTTCACGTATACAAATCGCGGCACGCTTTCCGATCCGATTTAGGCCATCACCAAGCCCTACAGTTGTTGTGGTTTTGCCCTCACCCGCTGGCGTGGGATTGATCGCGGTAACAAGAATAAGATGTCCGTCGTCTTTTGGCTTGAGACCCTGAATAAACTTGCCAGAAATCTTGGCCTTGTCATGACCAAATGGAATTAAACAATCAGGTGGAATACCGAGTTTTGCGCCGATCTTGTGAATGGGCTCTTTCACACATTCTCGCGCGATTTGGATATCGGTCTGGCTCGCCGCACTTGTGGATGCATTCATTTCTTTTTTCCAAATTAAAAGTGACCTCAGTCAATTCGTTTTAGGCCCGAGGGTAAAACTAGTGTCATGTGATCTAGTCAACAATCTTTGTTCATTCGCCTAATTGAAAGACTGATGACGGCCAAGACAATTCCCTAGCTTGACCCCCTTGGCCTCGGCCCATTGATGGGCGGTCATTTTCGACTCCCCGTCGGGGCGTACCCGTTTGACCCTAATTTGGCCTTCTCGTGCCTGCACAACAATGCCTTCATCATCAATCTGTACAATTTGGCCCGGTGGGTGGCCTTTGCCGTCGATTTTCTGGGAATCATAGATTTGAACAATATGATCCTGATATTCTGTCCAAGCCCCGGGCTGTGGATTGCTTCCACGAATGAGATTGTAGACGACTGACGCCGACTGCCTCCAGTCAATTTCAACATCCGATTTGCGACACCAACCCTCATATGAGGCCCGGCTTTCGTCTTGGACCACTCGCGGTGGATGGCCACTTCGAAACAGCTGGCAAACGGTGTCAACGGAGGCCACCCCGGTGGGAAAAATCTTTTTGAAATAGACATCGCCTAAAGTGTCATCGGCCCCGATCGTACATTCCTCTTGGTATAAAATATCGCCCTCATCCAACCCATCAGTGGGATAGAACCACGAGAAGCCCGTCTTGGTGGCTCCAGCAATAATCGACCAGTTGATGGAACTTGGCCCTCGATGAAGCGGCAATAGAGAGGGATGAAAACAAATTGATCCCATCACCGGTATTTCCCTCACTTGTTGTGGCACAAAGAGGGTCACATAAGCCATAATCAGCAGATCAGACTTGTCACGCCGCATCTCGCTGAGGACCTTTTCGTCGTTAAATGAGGTGGGTTGGCGAACCGGTATTCCGGTGCTCATAGCCGCCGCCTTCAAGGGATCAACTTTATGTCCATCCCTGTCGGGCGCACAATAAACGGAGATGATCTGGTCCTCGTCAGACTTTAACAATCTCTCAAACACCGCCTGCCCAAAGGCTTGTTGTCCCATCACAATGAGGCGCATGAGTTAACCGCTGTGCTCGTGGTCAGAAACGCCAACCGCCCCCGAATTTAAGATCCGATCCAACTCTTCTCCCTCAAATCCTAAAACTTGTGATAAAATCTCATGGGTATGCTCCCCTAAAAGGGGTGCCCGTTTGACCTCAACATTGACCTCCGAGAGTTTGATCGGACAGCCCACCGTCAAGTATTTACCCCTTTCCGGGTGATCGACTTCCACGATGGTACCACTTCGCCGAAGACCCTCATCCGCCGCGATTTCCTCCATAGACAGAATCGGGCCAACAGGAATATTCAGTGGATTACACGCATCCATCACCTCAAATTTAGTTTTTGTCTGAGTCCAACTCTCAATCGCATCAAAAATCGCGTCGAGACGGGAAATTCTGACCTCTGGACTGGCATAATTCGGATCATCTTTCCATTCGGGACGACCAATGAGATCACAAATATTTCCCCACACCGCCGCTTGCGTAATAAAATACGTATAGGCGTTCGGATCAGTCTCCCAACCCTTGCATTTAAGTATCCGGCCTGGCTGTCCGCCACCTGAATCGTTACCGGCCCTTGGGGTCGCCGAGCCAAACTTCATCCCCCTGGCATGCTGGGAATATTCTTTGAGGGGGCCCGATTTCAGTCGCTGTTGGTCACGCAATTTCACTCGACAGAGATTGACAACGCCGTCCTGCATCGGTGCGAGGACTTTTTGCCCCCGTCCCGTCCTTTGGCGGTGAAGAAGTGCCGCCGTAATACCGAGGGCGAGATGCAACCCGGTGCCAGAATCACCAATCTGTGCCCCCGTCACCAATGGCAACCCATCAGGGAAACCCGTCGTTGATGCGGCTCCACCAGCACATTGGGCGACATTTTCATAGACTTTACAATCTTCGTATTTTCCCTTCCCAAAACCTTTGATTGAGGCCAAGATCATCTTTGGGTTGATTTTTTGTATCCTCTCCCAACTAAATCCCATCCGATCCAACGCCCCGGGCGCGAAATTCTCGACCAACACGTCACATTCCCTAATAAGCCGTTTCAAGACCTCTTTGCCGGCCACATTCTTGGTATTGAGTTCGATGGACCGCTTGTTGTGATTAAGCATTGTAAAGTAAAGGCTGTCCGCTCCTGGCACATCTATCAATTGCTTTCGTGTCGCATCGCCTGATCCCGGCCGCTCAACCTTGATGACATCGGCTCCGAGCCAGGCCAACAATTGTGTGCAAGTCGGCCCCGACTGGACATGGGTAAAATCAAGAATTCGGATTCCCTCTAAAGCACTCACCTCATCGCCCTCCTCGCATCATTTGTACATCGTTTGGCGCTTGGTGCCCGGCGCATATTCGTTGGGATCAATCCAGACATTCACCACGGCACATTTTCCTGTCTCTCGGATGGAATTGCGAGCCCTTTGCAAAGCCTTTTGCAATTCATTGGGATCGCGGACCTCCTCACCATAGCCGCCAATCATCTCGGCAAATTTCCCAAACTCGACATCCCCAAGTTTATTCCCGATATCGCCGCGATTCTTGCCATATTTGGCCATTTGACCGAATCGAATCTGGTTCATCGCCGAATTATTGCCGATCACCGCGAGATAAGGGGCACCAAATCTTTGCGCCGTCTCCATATCGAAAGCGGTCATTCCAAAAGAGCCATCACCGTACAAACAGACCACTTCTTTCTCTGGATTTACCAGTTTGGCCGCCATCGCAAAACCTGTGCCAACGCCAAGACTGCCAAGTGCGCCTGGATCCATCCATTGACCGGGGGCCCGGGGCCGGACAGCTTGCGCTGAAATGGTGACAACATCTCCCCCATCTCCCACAAAAATCGTGTCCTCGTCAAGAAATTCATTGATTTCCCAAGCGAGGCGATAAGGATGGATTGGTGACTGATCAGAGGTAAATAATGGCATCAATTTTTCAAGTTTTTGCTCTTCTATCTGACGGAGATGGGCCATCCACTGGCGGCGCTTTTGGCGTTGGCCTTTTTTCTCTTGTCCCGAGGCCGCCGCGGCCACGTTGGCCAGAATGGCTCCCGGATGACCGCTCAATCCGACGGTGATATCACGATTCTTACCCACTGTTCGGTAATCAAGATCAATCTGCGCCAATGTCGGTGCGACAATGCGTTTGCCATAGCCCATGCGGAAATCGAACGGTGTGCCGACAATCAAGATCACGTCGGCATCGCGGAATGCATCAGAACGGGTGCGATCAAAATGAAATGGGTCGTCTTGCCGCATCATGCCGCGAGCCGCCCCATTCATATAGGCCGGGATGTCCAATTCGCGGACAAAATCAATGCAGTCCTGATGTGAGCGGGAAGCCCAGACTTGTTGGCCGAATAGCACCGCGGGGCGCTCCGCGTTCACCAACAAATGAGCCAGTTTTTCAATATCGTTGACATCTCCGATATGTCGAGGTGATGAACGATAACACCCCATTTCAGGGATTCTTGCCTCTTCAATGGCAATTTCAGCATCCAAAATATCCCGTGGAATCTCGAGATAGCTTGGCCCGTAGGCGCCCGCAAAACATTCCCTTGCCGCCATAGAAATCATATCGGCAATACGCGCCGTTGAGAAAACGCCTGAGGCGAATTTGGTAATTGGTGCCATCATTTCGACATGAGGCAAATCCTGTAGTGAACCCATTTTATGTTGAGTCAACGACGATTGACCCCCAATATGCAAAATGGGACTCTCTGAACGAAAAGCCGTCGCCACGCCCGTCACGGCATTGGTGCAGCCGGGACCGGCCGTGGTCACCACACAACCTAGTCGTCCTGTCTGGCGGGCATAACCATCGGCCGCGTGCGCCGCTGTCTGTTCATGGCGAACGTCAACGATCTTGATGCCTTCATCAATGCAGCCGTCGTAAATATCGATGATGTGCCCACCACATAGAGTGAAGACAGTATCCACACCCTCGCTTTTAAGCGCCTTGGCCACCAATCGGCCCCCCGAGATCACATTTTGATTGGCACTCTTCTGTGCCAGAGTGTCATGTGCCGTTTTTGAATCTACAACCATCTTTTAGACATACCTATCTTTCTAATTTTGTTGTCATAACGATGATGTGACGAATACTCCCTCAATGGCTCTCACCAACCAATTGAGTGATGGCCCGTCGATATCGGGAACTTCCGCTCGAATTCTTGAAGAGACAATCATAGCCGAGTCCACTTACAAATCATCATGTTTTTGGATTGATACCACGTCACTGAGACCCAACCGCTCCCCTTCCTCAAATCGCCGCTGAGCGTGGCTCATCGGTGAGTTGCCTTTTACCATAGACAAGGAAAAGCCTTCAACAATGGAATCGAGAGATCAATAAGCGATACATTTGTCAGTAATGAGCATTCGCAAGAGTCGGAGTTGATTGACCCGTGCCCCGTCTTCTCGGCCTCAATGGACTTAGTTGACTGACCTCTCAACATCGTGTATAATTGGGTTAAGAACAATCAATAATCAGGTGTTCAGAGGGTGGGCGACCAAAAAAAGCAGATGAGGCTATCAGTCGGTCTTAAGAAGGGCGAAGCGCGGGCGCAATTCGCGGCGCTCTGTTTCAAATTGTGCAAGAAAGATAAAGAGCCACAGATTCTTTTGGTGAGCAGCCGTCGAACCGGCCGTTGGGTCATTCCAAAGGGTTGGCCCATCAACGGAAAAACCCCTGGGCAGTCAGCCCTTCGCGAAGCCTATGAGGAAGCCGGCGTAAAGGGGATATCTTTTGAGCAGTGCATAGGGCATTTTTCCTACCAAAAGCGGACACAAAGTAAAGACAAGGTTCCTTGTATTGTGGCGGTCTATCCTGTCAAGGTCAACAGTCTGAAAAAGAAATTTCCTGAACTTGGGGAGAGGAAATTAGCTTGGTTAAGCCCATCAAAAGCGGCCAAAAAGGTCAGTGACCCGGCGCTCAAACCGATATTGCGAAACTTCAATCCAAACAAGCTTGCCTTCATGCGCGCCTCATGAATCCTCTTCCAATGATGAGTGTCATCTCATCGACCCGTTTGGAGAAGAGTGTGGACAAACTCATTGGATTCAACCGAGACAATTGACGGCTTGAAATCAATCCCTCTTCGGCATTACATTATTGCCATGATTAAATTCTCCCTTCGTTGCAATCACGACCATAATTTTGATAGTTGGTTCATGTCGAGTGAGGCGTTTGAAAAACTCAAAGCTTCGGGCATGTTGTCTTGCCCTGTCTGCGGCTCTAGCAAGGTCAAAAAAAATATTATGACGCCGCAAGTTCAATCGTTATCGACGCGGCGCAAAGACACCGAGGAGAAATCAGAATCTCCCCCACCCTCAATACCGATAACCCGAGCTATGCAGAAGTGGCAAGAATTGCAAAAATTGATCGACAAAACATTTGACCATGTTGGAGATAATTTTGTCACTGAAGTTCGCGCCATGGATGCCGGTGAAATCCCCAAACGTTCAGTCATTGGTGATGCCAGTATCAATGACGCGATTGAACTTCTTGAAGATGGTATTCCTGTGGCCCCCGTTCCTTGGATTGATAAACGAAAAGCAAACTGACGCGTTTTCCACTAGAAATCAATTCAACGACATTCAGTGCGATTGACAAAAGACTTTGATACCTACATCTCGACTTCAGCCAGAATTTGAGTGAGCGCTCTCCCCATGCCCCAGCTAATTATGAAATTTGGCGGAACGTCTGTGGCGGATATCGATCGGATTAAAAATGCCGCCGCCCGCATCAAAGCTGAAACTGAAAACGGCCATGATGTGATTGCCGTGGTGTCGGCGATGGCGGGACGGACCAACGAACTAAATGCGTCTGTCGAGGCCATCTCACCCTTCTTTGATGCCCGGGAATATGACACCGTTGTCGCCACGGGTGAAATTGTTTCAGCGGGGCTCCTCACTCTCGCTCTTCAAGAGGCGAATGTCCCGGCACGCAGCTGGCAAGGCTGGCAAATTCCTATTTTGACAAGTGCTGTACATGGCGCGGCGCAAATTTTGAATATCAGCACCGATGCCATCAATAGCAAATTCAATGAAGGGATGCGTGTCGCGGTGGTGGCCGGGTTTCAAGGCGTAACATCAGATAAACGAGTCTCGACCCTTGGACGCGGCGGCTCGGACACCTCTGCTGTGGCTCTAGCGGCCGCCTTCGGTGCCAAAAGATGTGATATCTTCACCGATGTCGATGGCGTTTTTACAGCTGACCCAAGACTCGTGACAAAAGCACGCAAACTAGACCGGGTCACTTATGAAGAAATGCTTGAATTGTCCTCGCTCGGCGCCAAAGTGTTACAAACCCGATCTGTTGAATTGGCGATGCGCCACAAAGTTCGGTTGCGGGTGCGATCAAGTTTCAACGAAACAAACGGAACCCTTGTATGCGACGAGGAGGAAATCATGGAAAACAAGGCTGTCTCAGGAGTGGCACATTCTCGCGATGAGGCGAAAGTCACACTGCTTTCGGTGGCCGATCGGCCGGGAATCGCGGCCGCCATCTTTGGTACACTTTCAGAGGCCTCAGTCACTGTCGATATGATCGTGCAGAATATTTCGGCGAGTGGTCGTACCGATCTCACATTTTCGTGTCCCGTGAACCAAATCAAACGGGCCGAAAAAAAACTACGCGAATTGGAGAAGGGGCAAGACGTCAATTTTGACTCGCTGGTATTTGACACTGAAGTCTGCAAACTGTCGGTGGTTGGGATTGGTATGCGCTCGCAGTCCGGTGTAGCGGCAAAAATGTTTCAAGCGCTCGCCGATTATGGCATCAATATTAAGGTGATTGCGACTTCAGAAATTAAAATTTCTGTCTTGGTTGAACGAAAATTTATGGAACTTGGCGTCCAAGCTCTTCATGACGCCTTCGATTTGCACCACGGATAAATCGATGAAAGAGGCCAACAAATCCCGCGCCCTCTTGCATGGATTGCTTGAGATCCTTGAAGATGTCGACGACGGACAATCTCGTCTTGATCGCATTACCGACCGGATCACCAACATTCTGCAAACGGATGTCTGTTCCATCTATCTTCTGCGCAGCGCTGATACGTTAGAGCTTTCGGCAACCAAAGGTCTGAAAGCGGATGCGGTCCATTTGACTCGATTGCGTTTGGGTGAGGGCTTGGTGGGTCGCATTGCCAAAGAACTTAACCCCATCAACACCGCCAACGCACCGGCTGAACAGGGTTTTCGGTATATGCCAGAAACCGGAGAAGAAAAATTTGTGTCATTTCTTGGCCTTCCGATTATGCAGCGCGGCACACCACTCGGTGTCTTGGTTGTGCAAAGCCGAGAGTCACGCAAATTTTCAGACGATGAAGTTGGTACATTGAAGATTGTCGCGACCGCGCTCGCCGACATGACTGAACTCGGAAAATTTGTCAGCGATCGTCATGCCATCGCCGCCCCTCACACGCGGTCGGCTCAATTTTATGGAAAGGTAGGACAAGAAGGTGTGGCTGAGGGACATGTCCTCCTGCATGAGTCGCGGGTCGTTGTGACCAATCCAATCGCCGATGATCCGCAATTCGAAATTGAACGACTTCGGGCCTCCATTGACACTCTGCGTGGTCAAGTTGACGAAATGGCGGCCACGGCCCGACTCAACGCGACCAAAGAACAACGCGAAATCATCGAGACCTATCGTATGTTTGCCAATTCACGAGGCTGGGTTCAGCGCATGGAAACCAATATTCTCAACGGTCTCAGTGCCGAAGCCTCGGTTGAGAAGGAACAGTCCGACACACGAACTCGGATGAACCGAGCCGAACCGTATCTCCGTGATCGACTGCACGATCTTGATGATTTGTCCAATCGCCTCCTCAGAACCTTGATGGGGCTTACGCAATTGACACATGCTGATATCCCCGAAAATCCCGTCCTTATCGCCCGGCAGATCGGTCCCGGCGAGTTGCTTGAATATGGCAACAAATTGAAAGGGATTGTGCTTGAGGAAGGGTCAATCGGCTCACATGCGACCATCATCGCACGCGCCAAAGGGATTCCCCTTCTCGTCCAAGTCGACGGGATTCTGAGTGAAGCCTTAAATGGTGACGCTATTCTCATTGACGGTGAAGCCGGTACTCTCTACTTGCGGCCCGACGAAGACGTCACGGCGGCGGTGCGAAGCAAGATTGACGTTCGCCATGAACAGCAGATACGCTATCAAAAGCTCTGTCATCTGCCCGCCACCTCACGTGATGACGTGACAATCCAATTGTTTATGAATGCCGGCCTGCTATCCAATCTTCCTAGTATTGAATCTTCGGGCGCAGAAGGGGTTGGATTGTTTCGTACCGAACTGCGATTTTTGGCCGCCAATCGAATGCCAAGCCGCTCTGAACTCGCGGCTCAATATTCACTCGTATTGGACTCGGCGGGCAATCGGCCTGTTTGCTTCAGAACTTTAGATATTGGTTCCGACAAACTGGTCTCATATATAAAACGTGAGGAGGAGCCTAACCCTGCCTTGGGCTGGCGAGCCATAAGGATTGGCCTCGATAGGCAATATATTTTGAAAATGCAATTGCAAGCCCTCATCAGGGGAGCGGGCAAGCGGCCTTTATCGGTCATGTTTCCACTCGTCGCTGAGGCGGAAGAATTTGAAGAGGCCAAAGAGATTTTTTTGCGAGTTATAGATAGCGAAAAAGAGAAGAGAGATGTGCCGGCGTCCGTCCAAATTGGGGCTATGCTCGAAACGCCGTCCCTCGCCTTTGCCCCAGACCGATTTTTTGACGACGTTGATTTTATCTCAATTGGCGGGAATGACCTGAAACAATATTTCTTCGCCGCCGACCGGCAAAATGAACGCGTGCGCCGTCGCTACCCAACCCTCAACACCAGTTATATGCGATTCGTTCAGCATGTCGTTGATCGATGCCAGAAATCCAAGACTCCCCTCAGTTATTGCGGTGAGGCGGCGGCCCGTCCGATTGATGCCCTCTGTTTAGCCGCGATTGGTCTTCGAAAACTCTCTATGCGGGCGGCGTCAATCGGACGAGTTAAGCATCAAATTCGTCAAATTGAATTGGCGAAAATTCGTCATGCCATTGACCTCGCACAGAGAAGTTCAGTCACCAATCTACGAGACGCCATCATTGCGGAGCTCGGCCCCTGACGGGCTTCCGCCATTTCGACACCTGTCCTGACAATTCCCCAACCTTGTCGTTTTGTAACAGAAGAACGCGTCGAGCGTTGGTGGGCGGCGGAAACACAACCCCAACAGCACGCGAAAATCCAAACTGTCGGTAATAAGATTCGTCACCAACGAGCAAAATATGCTCCCAGCCCCGCCTTTTGGCTTTCTCCACGCCGGCCCCCATCAACATCGCGCCGAGACCTTCGCCCTGCCGAGTGGGATGGACCGCAATCGGGCCTAGAAGAAGAGCGGGTTGTTTCCCGACATTGATGGGCCAAAAGCGGATTGTCCCGCATAGAGCTCCGAACTCGTCCCTTGCAACAAGCGACAATTCATGAATAGGCGGCACGGCGTCGCGCAGACGATATGAGGAGAGAGAAAAGCGACCCGTTCCAAAAGCATTGTCCAACAACCCTTCCACTTCAGGCGCATCTTCCAAACTTTCAGGTTGAAGCCGAAACATTATTCACCTTATTTGAGAGAATCACATAAGCCATCGGACATCCTTTCAACAGATGTTTTATCAGCCTTCAGACGGCCACGGCCTCGCCCATAATCCTTTTAACGCCATTGTGACTCCCCGTCCCATCGGCTGGGTCTCATCTCGAGGAAAGAGCGGTGACAATTTGGCCCCCTACTCCTTCTTCAACGCTGTCGCCTATCAACCTCCACAAGTCATGTTTGCATCGACCGGAAGCAGGTCTGATTCGTCATTTGGCAAAGACAGTACGACCAACATTCAGCAAACCGGAGTCTTTTGCGTCAATGTCGTCGAACAGGCGATGCTTGATCAAATGAATCAAACATCGGGCACATACGAGAGTCAAACCAATGAGTTTGAATTGGCCGCCGTTAAGAGTTGTGAATGTCAAACGATTCCCTGCCTCAGAGTCGCCGATGCTCCCGCCAATCTAGAATGTCGCGTCACCGAGATCGTTGAACTCAAAGGGGAAAGTAACTTGGTGGTGTTTGGCGAGGTCACAGGTGTTCACCTTCGTGATGACTGTATCAAAGACGGATTCTTCGATATCCTTCATTTTTCTCCAGTGGGCCGCCTCGGCTATTTCGACTATTGTGTGGTCGATGACTCATTTTCGATGATGCGCCCCGCTAAATGAGCGGTCTCGGCTGACGTCTCATCATTCATTTTTTGACGTCACCACGATTTGATGTCACTGCTCTGAAGGTGCTGGCAAACCACGCAGAAGTCTTTCCAACACGATCTTGGCATTCACCGCCGCGAGTTGGAAAAATGTGTCAAATTGGCTTTCACCGATCTCGCCGCCAGCGAGATCTGATAGACTTCGCACCGCCAAAAATGGCACTCGATTGACGTAAGCGACATGTGCCACCGCGGCACTCTCCATATCGAGAACGCGCGCCGCAAACGTCTCGAAAACATATTCTCGAAACTCTTTGTTGTCGACAAAGACTCCGCCCGAAACCCCGGCGCCGCCAACAACCACTTTGGGTTCATGGTCCAAGCAAAGAGTTTCCGATACACATTTTTCTAATTGAATTCCGGTCACCACCTGACGGGCCACTGATAAGGCGAGTGGGTCCACCGGAAACCAAAACCGCGTTTCGATATTCTCCTCACCGGCGCGCTGCAGCGTGACGGAACGAGGATGAATCATCCCAAAATTTGAATACGGGTATTCAAAGAATGGCATTGTCATCCAGCCGTTGTCAGTCTTCCTAGCAAACAGAGACTCCAGATATTGTCCCCACTGGTCGGCAATAATGACATCACCAATTCTCAATCCCGGATCCACACCACCGGCGATACCAGAATAAATAATGCGTTCAATATCGAAATGGTCAAGCGCAGTCTGAGTAGAAAGCGCCGCATTAACAACGCTGATTCCACTCATAAAGAGCACGACGTCCTTGCCATAGAGATTGCCCGTGTTGAATTGGATACCGTTGATTTGACTTGATTGCGAATTCTCCAAGTCTTCGAGCAATATTGTCATTTCAGGGGCATAGGCCGACATGACCGCGATTCGCCGCACATCGGCCATCGCCAAACTCGCGCTTGTCTGGATAATGGCAAATGAAACAGTCGCCACGAGAATAGAAAGCCATCGCTTCTCATAACGCAAAATTCTTTGCCAAAAACCAACCGTCTTCATGGTCATTCTCCCGATCAGATCTCATTCTTTAGGCATTAATCAAAGCCTATGTTTTAGCGGCGCAACAAAAATATCACTGTCGCTTTGCTTCAACCCATTTAAAAGCCGCATTGAAACAAGAAAAAACGTGCTATCATCAAATTTCAAGCATATAAATTACTGTAGAGGTCGATAAAAAATCAAGCACAGAGATTGAGCCGCCGTTCACGTCAATGCGACCAAAATGCCGACCAAGTAGGACGCGAGCGTGCTCAAGCCTCACCGAGGAGGGATAGTGTTGAACGCAAGTCAAAAGGGTCGCGAGAAAACCGAAGCCCAACTCGCTTTTATCGGAGGATCGGGTTTATACGAAATCGATGGATTGGAATCGATTCATTGGGTGGCTATCGACACCCCGTGGGGTCGACCGTCTGACGAGATCCTCACGGGTCAGTTGGGCAAGACAAAAGTGGCTTTTCTACCTCGGCATGGACGGGGTCACATTTATCCCCCTTCAGAGATTCCTTATCGAGCGAATATCG
Source organism: Paracoccaceae bacterium (assembly GCA_022824005.1). Classification (GTDB taxonomy): domain Bacteria; phylum Pseudomonadota; class Alphaproteobacteria; order Rhodobacterales; family Rhodobacteraceae; genus JAPOXR01. The sequence goes on along the minus strand of JAJEBG010000001.1, from coordinate 35,982 downwards.
CGGCGCTGAAATCCCTCGGCGTGACAGATATCGTCTCGCTGTCGGCCTGCGGCTCATTGCGCGAAGATTACGCACCGGGTGATCTGGTCATGGTCGATCAATTTATCGACCGCACCTTTGCCCGTGCCAAGTCCTTCTTTGGGACTGGATGTGTTGGCCATGTTTCAATGGCAAACCCGACCTGCGGGCGCCTCCGAGCCGCCTGCTTTCAGGCGGCCGAAGAAGAGGGGGCCGTCGCTCATGACGGCGGTACATATCTGGCGATGGAAGGCCCCCAGTTCTCGAGTCTCGCTGAATCCCATCTCTATCGTAAAGATTGGAATTGTGATGTCATTGGCATGACAAATATGCCCGAGGCTAAACTGGCACGGGAAGCTGAAATTTGTTACGCGACTATCGCGATGGTGACAGATTATGACAGTTGGCATCCTGATCATGGTGAGGTTGATATTCGCCAATTGATCGAAACATTGATGAGCAATGTCGATACCGCCAAAGGGATTATTAGACGCTTATCGATAGGGGATAATGTCTGCCGTGGTGAGGTCTGCCCGTACGGATGTGACCGCGCGCTCGATCATGCGATCATCACATCGCCCGACAATCAGTGCCCAGAGATGCTCGAAAAACTAATGGGAGTCGCGGGGCGGGTTTTAAAACCCAACGAATAACTCAACCGTCTTCGTATCTCTCAATGACCGCACCGGGATTCAGAATCCCTTTGGGATCGAGAGCCCGTTTGATGGAAGTGATGGCCTCCATATAAGCCGGTGTCTCAAAACTCTTCAATTCGGCCGCCTTGATACGGCCCACACCATGCTCCGCCATGGTTGAACCGCCAAAGTCACGTACCAAACGATGGACCGTCTCGCTGACCATCGACTTTACGTCTGCAAAGTCTTTGGCCATCTGCCCGGCGGGGGGAAAGACATTATAATGCAAGTTGCCATCACCGAGATGACCAAAACAATTGATTCTGAAATCCCCAATTGAAGCCATCAGATGACCACAATCTTGAATGAATTTTGGAATCATATCAATCGGCAGGGAAATATCGTGGCTTGCTATCGCGCCGACTCGTCGGTTGGCTTCTGGGATCAACTCCCGCATATCCCAAAGATGGTCAATCTGCGCTTGTGATTGGGCAAAGAGGGCATCGTTGATCACACCTTTTTCGTTGGCGTCGTTGAGGAAGGAGATCACTTTCTCATCAAGTTCAACAGCGCACTCGGAGCCCAAATCTCCCAATACCAACCAATCTGGCATCGGATCATAGGGGTTTCTAAATCCCATTTGAGTCTCAGATAGAAAATCGATTCCCACCCGACTGATCAACTCAAATGATGACAGCATCAAGCCAAATTCACGCCGCATGATTTGGAAAAGGTCAAGGCCGGCTTTCGGATGATCAACCGCGGCAAGGAAAACGGCGCGTTCAACAGGAATGGGAAACACTTTTAGGCAAGCGGCGGTGATGATGGCCAGAGAACCTTCCGAACCGATCAGGAGGTTGCGCAAATCGTAGCCTCTATTGTCTTTGCGAAGGCCTGTGAGACCGTGCCAGACGGAACCGTCGGCAAATACAGCTTCAACTCCCAAACATAAATCCCGCATATTTCCATAACGAACCACGTTGACACCCCCCGCATTGGTGGCCAGATTTCCACCGATTTGGCAACTGCCTTTAGAAGCCAACAGGAGAGGAAAAAGCAAATCATGTTGGCTCGCCGCCAGATGGACATCATGCAACGTGCATCCGGCTTCGACCGTCAAAAAAGAAGCCACTTTGTCTATCGCTCGAATGCAATTCAATCGCTCAGTTGAGAGAATCACCGGCCGCGGTAAATCCGAAATAACCAATTGTCCCCCCACCAATCCCGTTCCCCCACCGAAGGGGATAACCGGCACCTCATGGTCATGGCACAATTTCAAAATGAGGGCGACATCTTCAACACAGCGAGGTACCACGACGAAGCCAGGCTGACCTCTAAAGCGCTGTCGCGGATCCTCATGGTAACATCGATATTGATCACTTTGGACCGAATCTGGCACCGCCATCGACATAGCATGCATGAAAGCCTCGTCGACGGGTTTCAATCCCATGCCAATTGACCCGTCGCGGCGCGATCGCGTCGGTCCCGTCTGAGATTTGCATAAAGAACATGGTTGCGCCATTTGCCATTCACTTCGAGATAGCTCTGCGCCACACCTTCATATTTGAATCCAGTATTTTCCAGAAGTCGGCGCGACGGTTGGTTTTCTGGCACACAAGCCGCCTCAATCCGGCTCAAACCCATTTCAACGAATGAGTGATGAACGAGTTTGAGGATGGCCTCTTTCATAAAGCCTTGACGAGCAAAAGGCAGGCCAATCCAATAGCCAAGACTCGCTACTTGTGCCGGGCCAAAGTGAATTTGATCAAGAGTGATTCCGCCAACGATCCGCTCATCATCACGACGGATCATGAGCAGGGGCAAGGCCGTTTGCTGTTCAGAAAACACTTCGGCTCGCTCAACCCGTGTCTGGAAGGCGTCCTTCGACAGATGGTCTTCTGCCCAAGCCGGCTCCCAAGGTTCGATAAATTCGCGGCTCTCTCTACGAAGTTCCGCCCATGCCGAATGGTCACTCAACTGAGGCAAGCGAAGTCTCAGCCTTTCTGTATTGAGAATCGTCGCCTTATTTTTACGAAATCTCATCTCTTCATCCGCCCAATAAAGGACTGGAGAGGCACGGTTTTCGATTGTGAAATGGGCCCATATAAGGCCATAGCGGCCTCTGAACTGTTGGCCAATTCTTGTGCGTAGTCACGAACTTGCTCACGTGTCACATCGTCAAAGCGCGCGATCGTCTCGTCAATTTCTTCTACATGGTCCTTGATGGCGAGAATATTGCCCATTCTTTCCATTCGTTGAGAAGGACGTTCATATCCGGTCATGATAGCGACACGAATTTGTGTCCGTGCCCGCTTCACTTCTTTTTCCGTTAATCCATCGGCCGTCTTACGAATCTCATCAGCACAGAGTTCCATGAGTGTCCCGAGCTCTGCTTTTCCAGTATTCGCGTGCAGAACGAACAATCCCGAGTCTTGGCAGGGGACCGCTTGAGCCGACACGGAATAGCAAAGTCCACGTTTTTCGCGTGCTTCCACGAAGAGTCGTGACGACGAGCCGCCGCCCAACAGGACACCGTAAATCATGGCCGCCGGAGTCCTCTTATCAAATAATTGAGGGGCTGGAAACGCAATGGCAAATTGTGTTTGTTCTATTTCCCTGTGCTGTCTCCATTCTCCACCCACGAAACGGGGACGCCTCTTGCGGACTTTGGATTGCCGGATAGCGTCACCAAAATGCGCCTCCGCCAATTTTGTCATCTCATCGTGGTTGACGGCCCCCGCGGCGGAGAGGATCATTCGTTCCGGGCCATAATGGCGCTCGGTAAAGGATTGAAAGTCACTTCGACAAAATGATGAAACTGTTCTCGCGGTACCAATGACGGGTCGCCCATATTGTTGGTTCGGGTAAGCCGTCCGTTGCAGTGCATCAAACACTACATCGGCTGGCAAATCTTCGTATTCACCGATCTCATTCAGAATGACATTCCGCTCAACTTCGATTTCATCAGGGCTAAATACTGAATGCCGCAAGATATCGGCTAGAAGTTCAACGACCAATGGGACATCTTCGGCCAAAACACCGGCGAGATAAACCGTTGACTCGCGACTGGTATAAGCATTCAAATACCCACCAACGTCTTCGATGGTCTCGGCAATTTCAAACGCTGAGCGGCGGCGCGTGCCCTTAAAGGCCATATGTTCCAGAAAATGTGCGATCCCATTATGTTTGGCCGGCTCAAAACGTGCCCCCACACCCACATGAACGGCCACAGTCGCGGTTTTTAGCCCCGGCATGTGATCGGTGGCCACCCGAAAGCCATTCGGCAATGCGGTAACTTCAGCGGTCATAACGATGTCACTCTCTCGCCAATCAATTGCTTAATTTGGCTTAAATCGTTGCCCACAGTGGTCATCCGCTCAGAATGTGAGAGTCTCTCCTCAATATCCTCCGGCAATGGAGGGTCAATGCCTGTGGTTTGTTTAACCGCTTCTGGGAACTTCGCCGGATGAGCCGTGGCCAAGGCAATTATCGGGCCCGACACATCGGCAAAAGTCTTGGCCACCTTGATCCCGACAGCCGTGTGAGGACAGACCAACTGTCCCGTTTGTTGCCAGACTTGACGGATACAATGCCGAGTCTCGCCTTCCGTTGATGAACCACTCACATAATGTTGTCGCAAATTCTCAAGCGTCTTTGCAGGGACAGAAAATCCACCTTGAAATCGAAGTTCGTTCATCAATGTCAGGACTTGCTCAGAATCTTGGCCACTCGCCTCAAAGAGTGCCCGCTCAAAGTTGGAGCTGACCTGTATATCCATGGAGGGACTGATTGATGTGAGGACCTCCTCTCCGGCTCGGCATTCACCTGACAAAAGCGAGCGATGAAGAATATCATTCTGGTTGGTAGCCACCACTAATCGGTCAATGGCCAACCCCATTCTCTTGGCGACATATCCAGCAAAAATGTCGCCAAAATTGCCTGTTGGTACCACAAAGGAGATTTTCCTTTGTGGTGCGCCAAGGGTGAGAGCGGCCGCCACAAAATATGCCACTTGGACAGCAATTCGGGCCCAGTTGATTGAATTCACCGCGCCAAGTTGGAAACGTTGGCGGAAATCTTCATCATTGAACAAATCTTTGACGCGAGATTGACAGTCATCGAAATCACCTTCAACCGCGATGGCATGGACATTTGGCTCGGTGGGCGTTGTCATTTGTCGGCGTTGGATATCTGACACCCGCCCCTTGGGAAAAAAGATAAATATATCGGCCGAATCCAGGCCACGAAAGGCTTCAATCGCCGCCGAACCGGTGTCACCGCTTGTGGCACCTATAATGGTCACACGGCGAGATTGACGGGCCAAAATTGTGGCAAACATGCGTCCGACCAATTGCAGGGCAAAATCCTTGAAAGCGAGAGTTGGGCCATGAAAGAGTTCTAAGAGATGCAAATTGGGCGCCAATTGTATCAATGGGCAGCGCGCCGGATGGCGAAATGTCGAATAAGCGCCGGTGATCAACCGGTTTAATTCCTCCTCGCTGAAGGCCGACCCTACAAAAGGCATTAACACTTTGAGAACAATCTCCTCGTACGGCCGGCCACACAGTTTTGTAAATTCCTCTTCCTCCCATCGCGGCCAGTGTTGCGGCAGATAGAGGCCGCCATCACTGGCAAGGCCTGTGAGGATCGTTTCTTCAAAATTCAATGCAGGGGCACTGCCCCGTGTTGATATGTATTGGAATTCCGGCAAAGAGGTTAACTTGCTCATTTTAGGCTCTCACCTCTATTGATACGCCATATCCACATGGCCGTCATCCCCAACCACACCATTGCCAGCAGGAACCATGTGATGGCATAATTTAGGTGATTATTGGGAATGCCATTGCTGTCGATAGGCCATGGGATAATCGCCGGATCGCCAGGGACTTCCTGCCTCGCCACAAGCAGAACAGGATCGGTATTAAAGTGACGGGCCATCGCCTCCACCTCGCGGGCGAACCAAAGATCGCCTTCAGGTTGCGGTGTAAACAGGACATCGGTTTCATCAGGCCAGTGAAGGTTGCCTATGACTTCTACTGACCCCATTTTTCGCTGATGCGGGCGCTGAGATTCAGGGATAAACCCACGATCAAGAAGAATTTTTTGTCCCTTAACTTCAAAAGGCGTAATGATTCGGAAACCGGGGCCAAATCCATCACGGCTCAACAGAACAAATAATTCTCCAGCAAGAATATCTCCCATCGCCATAACGGACAGATAATTGTCGCGCGTTGACCTTGGTGATAGGGGTATCTCCACCGGCGTATCCCAAATGCGCTCATTGATGGTCGCAATAATTCCCTGTTTCCATTCAAGCCTTTGTACCTGCCACGTCCCAAGGGAGCAGAGAATGACCATTCCTCCCATACCAAGCAAAATGGGAAATAGAAAATGCCGGGTCATCTCAATGACCCAATCGTTGGCACAGATCAAAGAGCATCATCATATCTGCAATTGTATGTGGGATTTGTAAGATTAGGATGAAGTCATAAACATCATCAAATAGACACAAGTCAGCCGCCCCATATATAGACGGCGGCGAACAGAAAAAGCCAGACGACATCAACAAAATGCCAATACCAAGCTGCGGTCTCAAAACCGACATGCGAGGTGGGAGACATCTGATTGGCTAGGGCCCTCATCAAGCAGACAAAAAGAAAAATTGAACCGATAATCACGTGCGCGCCGTGGAATCCTGTCGCCATAAAAAATGACGCACCATAGATATTACCCGAAAAACCGAAGGCCGCGTGCGCATACTCGTAAGCCTGCAAGCCCGTAAACGCGGCCCCCAGAATAATCGCAAGGGCCAATCCATTGACCAAGTCACGTCGGTTGTTTTCGTGCGCCAAAGCGTGATGCGCCCATGTACACGCGGCCCCAGAGGCGAGCAAAATCAGCGTGTTGATCAGCGGTAGATGCCAAGGATCAAATGTTTCAATACCGACCGGTGGCCACACCCCCCCTGAACCTTCCTCCATCGGATACATCGCATGTTTGAAAAAGTTCCAGAACCACGCGGCAAAAAACATAACCTCAGAAATGACAAAGAGTATGAATCCATAACGGAGACCGATTTGCACGACGGGTGTATGGTCACCTGTTTGCGCTTCACGTATCACATCTCCCCACCAAGCCACCATCACATAGGCGACGATAGCCGCGCCGATTAACAGCATCCATGGTCCGCTGCCGTGAAAAAACAGAACCGCCCCAAAAAGCATGATGAACCCGCCAACGGCCCCCAGAAAAGGCCAAAGTGATGGGTTGAGAATATGATAATCGTGATTGACTTCGTGTGCCATGCGTTCAACTGCCTTCAATCCGCTGGGATGCCTTTAGTTCATCGGCCAATTCCGCTTCTGGTGGTGGGTTAGAAATATCCTTTTGGTGAAAGGTATATGAGAGGGTGATGGTAGCGGTTGAAGAGGCCTCTTGATCATTCACAATGTCAGGATCAACATAGAAGTTAACCGGCATCAGCACACTCTCACCGGGGAGCAACACTTGCTCCTCGAAGCAAAAACAGTCAACTTTCACAAAATAACCACCCGCCTTGAATGGATACACATTGTAGCTCGCTGTGCCCACGATGGCCTTTGAAGTGGGATTGCTTGCCTCATAGAAAGTCAAGACGGATTCGCCAATTTTGACTTCGAGTTCGCGGTCAACAGGCCGAAAATCCCATGGCATACCGCGCGCTAAAGAGGCATCAAAGCGAATTTGAATCGTTCGATCAAGTATCTGTTCAACCGAAGATGTCGTTTGCGTCAACGGGGTGCCACCATAACCTGTCACTCGGCAGAACCAATCGTAGAGGGGGACTGATGCCCATGCTGCGCCCCCCGTGAGCCCAATAAGAGCCGCGAGCAAGATCAACATTCGCCGATTGCGCTGCATCAATGTCATGAATCGGTATCCAATAATGACGGCCGGACGGTATGGTCAAAACCCTCCAATGACGATCCCCCTGTCAATTTTACCACAGTGACAGCGAAGACCAGCACAACAAAGCCCGTCAGGACCCAACCGACGACCGCGTTTCGTCGCAGGCGACGATTTTTAATTTCGTCACTCTTCATCATGACAATCCAAAAAAGTTCGTAACGAATATCAGCTCGAGACCTTTATCCATCGCAAGAGTACCAAATTGGACAAAAAGATACAGAATTGAAAGGCGAAAAAACCGCCGCTCGACGGCCCAACGGTCTTTTTCACTCTGATCGTCTGTTCGGCGATACACGGCCCACGCCTGAAAAAGAAAAATAGCGTTGAGGACAATCGCTGAAAAGATAAAGAGAGGCCCGCCAATTGAACTCAAGCCAATGCCGACGGAAACCGGGATCAACAGGAATGTATAAATCAGGATTTGACGTCGTGTGGTTGGCCGACCATGAGTCACCGTCAACATCGGAATCTGGGCTCGCCGATAGTCATCCGACGAAAACAAGGCTAACGCCCAAAAATGCGGTGGCGTCCACAAGAAGATCAATAAAAAGAGCATCCACGCCTCAATCGAAACGGATCCCGCAGACACCGCCCAACCAATCAATGGCGGCAGCGCCCCGGCGGCTCCACCAATGACAATATTTTGCGGCGTACGGCGCTTCAGAATGATCGTATAGACGACCACATAATAGAAAATGGTGAAGGCAAGAAGGACGCCTGACAAAATATTGGCCGACAAGGCCAACATCACCACTGAGAAACCCGACAGCCAAATGCCGATAAAGAAGGCATCCTGTCGAGACAAACGGCCTGTTGGCACGGGACGGCCTCGGGTGCGTCGCATGAGACGGTCAATGTCAGCATCCCACCACATGTTCAAAGCCCCTGAAGCCCCGGCACCGATGGCGATAAACAGAATTGAAGCGAGGGCAATGATGGGGTGCAATTCCCCCGGCGCGACCACCATGGCCACGGCACTCGTAAAGATGGCCAATGACATGACGCGCGGTTTAAGAACCGCCATAATATCAGAAATATCTGCCGGGTGGGATATTGGAAACTCGGTGGAAGGAGTCAGTTCTTTTGTCATTGCAGCCTAGCAGTCGAAACCGCGGTTTGAATTTTCTGTTGCTGATCTTGCCCCTCCGCAACGATGAGTTTTCTTGTTTGAGTTGGCACCTCGGCATATTCGGCCGTCGCGTTTGAGATCCATTCATCGTAGGCCTCTTGACTGACGACCTTCACGGTAATCGGCATGTAGGCATGATCTTTACCGCAAAGCTCAGAGCATTGACCAAAGAAAATCCCTTCGACTTCAGGTGTGAACCAAAGTCCAGCGAGTCGACCCGGCACACCATCCTGCTTGACGCCAAAGGCGGGCACTGTCCACGAGTGAATGACATCGGCACCGGTCACATTGATGACCACCGTTTTGTTGACGGGAACGACCATTGCCGTATCGGTGGCCAATAGATATTCATCTTGCGAATATCCGAACTCCTCAAGTTGATCACGCGCTAACATAAAACTGTCGAAGTTAAATTCATGGTCGGGGTATTCATAATTCCAGTACCATTGGTTTCCTGTGGCTTTGATATGAATATCACCCTCGGGGATAATTTGCTGTTTGAACAAGATAGGCAACGAGAGAGTTCCGATGACCACAAGGATCAGCACTGGAATAACCGTCCACAAGATTTCGACAGGCGTGTAGTGGGAGAAGGTGGCCGGATGAGGATTGCTGCGCCGATTATAGCGAATAACAACCCAACCGATAAGGCCAAGAACAACCAGAGAAATTGACGTGATGATATAAAGCATGGCAGAATCAAGCCACACCACATCTCGAGCGAGTTCAGTGACCGAGGGTTGAAAGCCATATTCGCCATTGACCGGCCGGCCAATTATCGACAATTCTTGATTGACGTCTACTGCACCGGCCATACCGGCTGAAAAGACTGAGGTCATTCCGACCATAAGATGTTTGATTTGAACCCTCATTGAGAACCCATCCCCGTACATTATTCTTGGCTTCACAGCGGTGCCAAGAACTTTTGGTTGTTCTAACTATTCGAAAACCATAATTCTTGAAAAGTGACAAAGTGTATTTAGTTCTGATTTTATGTCAATCAAGACTGGGAGTGGACCTCGCATGGAACCCTTTAGACCCTTCGAAACCTCATTAGACCGGCAAAAATCTCTTAAGATTCTTGAAGACGCGTGTGCAGGCGGCGATGATGGTGAATTATTTCTGGAAAGAACACGCACGCAATCGCTTGTCTTTGACGACCAGCGAATGAAAAGTGCCAGTTTTGGGGCCCATGAGGGATTTGGGCTTCGGGCTGTCATCGGCGAGACAGCCGGTTATGCCCATTCCAGCGATATCAATGAGAGGGCGCTCCAACGGGCCGCCGATATCACGCGTTTCGCGCTCGGCAATGGTGGTGGGAAAATGGCGCCCCCACCCTTGTCAAATCCGCGGCAACTATATCAAGGGAAAGACCCAGACGGCACGACAGATTTTCGTACAAAAGTTGATTTGCTGCAAGATATTGATGCCTATCTTCGCGAGAAAGACCCACGCGTCGTTCAGGTTTCCGTCAGTCTTGCATCGTCAATTCAAGAGGTCGAAATTCTTCGTGCCGACAATATTGATGTCCAAGACCAACGTCCAATGACGCGACTCTACGTTTCAGTCATCGTTGAGCGAAACGGCGTTCGCCATACCGGTTCAACCGGTCAAGGAGGAAGACACGCGATTTCCATTTTATTGCAACCCGAAACTTGGAAAGCTCTGGCTGACGAGGCTTTGCGTATTGCCCTTGTGGGGTTAGATGCCAAACCCGCCCCAGCAGGTGTGTTTGATGTTGTGCTTGGTCCGGGTTGGCCAGGCATTCTTCTTCATGAAGCTATTGGTCACGGTCTAGAAGGCGATTTCAACCGCAAGGGGACATCGGCCTTTGCTGGATTGATGGGCCAACAAATTGCCGCCAAGGGTGTCACTGTGGTTGATGACGCGATCATTCCTGACCGGCGTGGTTCTATTGCAATAGATGATGAGGGGACTCCGGGGCAATCAACCACACTGATTGAAGATGGGGTTCTCGTTGGATATCTTCAGGACCGTCAAAATGCGCGGTTGATGGGCGTTGAATCAACGGGGAACGGTCGGCGTCAATCGTACGCTCACGCTCCCATGCCGAGGATGACGAACACATTCATGTTGGCGGGGAGGGAACATCCAAAAGATTTGGTCGCAGGTTTGAAAGATGGAGTTTACGCGGTTGGCTTTGGCGGCGGTCAGGTCGACATCACCAATGGAAAGTTTGTCTTCTCCTGCACCGAGGCTTACCGTGTGCACAACGGCAAGATCACCTCTCCAATAAAGGACGCGACGTTAATTGGTGACGGGGCCACCTCGCTCAAACATATTAAAGGCATTGGCAATGATTTAGAATTGGACCCGGGTATTGGCAGTTGTGGCAAGAATGGCCAATGGGTGCCCGTCGGCGTCGGCCTCCCATCACTCTATATTGGCGGTCTCACCATCGGTGGCCAAGCCGTTTAACCACCTATGAACATTGATTTATAGGGGTAAAATGTATCCGTTATTGGTCATCGCCTGCTGGTTTCGTCTGTGACGCGGTCATCCGTCGTGCCATCTCAATTCAAACGTTGCTAGGGACAAAATCATTGTGTGGCGAATGGATTGTTCACGACGGAGAGTTTTGTATGGAAAGGCGTTAGCCCGAAGAGAAAGATGGCCTGACTGCGACAAGGAGGTCTCGTCATGGCGGCAGTTTTTGAGGCAAAAGTCGTCAACTTGAATAGACTTAACGCAGTAATATGAACCGTAGTAAAATGAACAGATGAATCCTTCCGACATCAACGAATCCGTCAAGGGTCACTTTAAACCCATCAATATGCTACGCTGGCGCAGGCTCGCCTAGCATCTCTATCAACAGCGCGTCGGAGAATATGGACAACTGGATCAAGGCGTAAAGGACAAGAATGAGCTCATGCGGGATCTGAGCACTTTCCGCCCAAACTATTCAGACTGTCATCAATAAAATCTGCGTCACAAATATGCCAAGGCTAAATGTTTGACAAATGATTTGGAGGCGTTAGACTCGGGGGACATCTTTAGGTGCTGCGAACTTACTTGTAGCACTGGTGAGTCTGAATAGCAGTTTAGCTAGATTGGAGATTAAAATGGATTCCACCACTATGAGCCCTATGCTCGACCCATCTGATTATGTAGGCGTATCTTTCTGGATCATCTCAGCCGCGATGGTCGCGGCCACGTTCTTCTTTTATGTTGAGCGTGACAGAGCCGTAGGAAAGTGGAAAACGTCACTTTCTGTTGCCGCGATGGTAACCGGTATTGCCGCCATCCATTACTTTTACATGCGTGGCGTGTGGATATCGACTGGCGAGAGTCCGACGGTCTTTCGTTATGTCGACTGGTTACTTACCGTGCCGCTTCAAATCATCGAATTCTACCTCATACTCACGGCTATCGCAGTCGTCGCCGCATCTTTGTTCTGGCGACTGCTCGCGGCCTCAGTCATTATGCTGGTCACGGGCTATCTCGCGGAAGTGAATGCAGGCTCCGCTGTGCTGTGGCCATTGTTTGTGATCGGCATGGTGGCATGGATATACATCATTTACGAAATCTTTGCGGGTGAGGCGAGTCGCATCAACGCAAGTGAAGGTACTGTGGCCTCAAAACGAGCCTTCAGTGCTTTACGGATTATCGTCACAGTCGGCTGGGCGATCTATCCGATCGGGTTCGTATATGGCTATATGGGCGATGGAAACATGGCTGCGCTTAACGTCGTCTATAACCTTGCGGACTTCGTGAACAAGATTGCGTTCGGTGTGGTGATTTGGGCCGCCGCAACGTCTGACAACGCCAACGAAGCCGCGTCGTAACTTGGTGTCTCTGACATTAAGGTTAATGCCTTAGAAAAGATCGTCGGTGCCTAGGCAACTGGGCACCGACAAAAAATCGTCGAATGAAAGAGTCATCGCAATGGTGGGCTAGGGGTATAGAATAGCCTGCACGGTCGATTCTGTCTGCATGGATTTTGTCGCCTCATTCCCTCGCAAAGCCATGCTTGTGCTTAAAAAACGTAAAATTTTCGTGTAGGCCGACCGCTCAATCACCGTCACATGCGAGGCAATGGGACATGAATGGGCCGACAATGAAATTCGTATCCTTCAACGGGCCCATCCAAAACGAGCGGTGTGAATTGCCAACTCACCTTCTCATCATCAATAAAACAAATCTGGTTACGCCATAAATGTGGGTTCACTCAAGTGAACCTAAAGTCTATGACCAATCCACTCACCCAACCAAGTCAATCCAAAGAACTTGATGTTCTCGAAGATCCCGATCCGTTTCATTGGGGATTCTAAACTGCCCAGAGAAAGAAGGGTTGGCCGTCAATCCACAATTTTATTGGCCAGTTTATCAATGGCCGCGCGAAGGAAAATAGTGAAGACAGCGAGGACAATAAGAGCGGCGAACATCAGGTCCGTCTTGGCCCGTCCATTGGCCAACAGCATCAGATAACCAAGACCCTTTGATGCGCCAACCCATTCGCCGATGATGGCTCCGATGGGCGCGTAAACGGCCGCGAGGCGCAAACCCGATGCGAGACCGGGTAAAGCCGCGGGAATGCGTATATGCCACATGATCCGAGCGGGGCTCGCGCCCATAATTCGGGCATGGTCCAACCAATCCCGATTTGAGCGCATCAATGCATCAAAGAATGATGAGGTGACCGGGAAATATATGATCAAGAGAGCCATCGCGATCTTTGATCCCAATCCATAACCGAACCAAAGTGTCAGTATCGGTGCTAGGGCAAAAACTGGAATCGCTTGACTGAACACAAGAATGGGTCCAACAAATGTCCGTGCCAGTGACGAGGCCGCAAGAAGAACAGCGGAAAGCGCACCAATGATGGCTCCTAGGACTAATCCGGCCAAGACTTCGCTGATTGTAATCAAAGCATGCTCGGCCAAAAGCATTCGGTTATCCCATACCGTCTGTCCCACCAAACTAGGTCCGGGTAGAATAAACCGGGGCAAACCCGTGGCTGACACCACAATCTGCCAAACCGCCAAAGCCACAAGAGCCGAGGCCAGAACCGCTGTCAGATTTTTCATGTCGGTCGGCTCAGTCGTGAATAAAGATGGGCTTGAGTCTTCAAAACATCAATATCGTCATATGGCCTTGGCACCGTGCCGTTCGGTGGCGCAAAATCTTCTATCCCAGAGGAGGTCATGACCTTGATAGCATGACCGAGCCGAGCCGCTTCGCTCGGATCGTGCGTAACCAAGAGAACCGTTCGGTCAACCAACAGGGCTGCAGATAAATCCTGCATGCGGGCGCGGGTGAGCGCATCCAAGGCCGAAAACGGCTCGTCTAAGAGAACGACCGGTCTATCTTCCATCAATGTGCGAGCTAGTGCCACCCGCTGCCGCTGTCCACCCGAGAGAGTACGGGGTTTGCTTTTCGCCTTTCCCGACAGTCCAACTTTGGACAGAATTTCCTCGCTGCGGATGATGTCAGGCCGCTCCCCTCGGAGACGTGCACCTAAAAGAACATTTTGTTGGACTGTGAGCCACGGCAAGAGCATATCGTCTTGCGCTAGAAGAGTCACACGGCCTTTGAGTTGTCCGTTGGAAGCGGCGGCCATTCCTTTTAAGGTCAATTCGTCTGAGAGTCCGGCAAATATTTTCAGGATTGTTGATTTGCCCACGCCACTCGCACCCAAGAGACAGGTCCACTGCCCGGCCTCCACTTTCAGACGAATATCGCGGAACACGGGCTCGTCGCCAAAACTGGCGCTTCCGGTCAAGCTGAGGGCGGGTGCAAGGTCGCTCACACGAGAAGCCCCATTTGAAAAAAACCCGCTTCAAGTTTGGTCGCCGTTATAAAGCGGTGACAGAGTCCCGGCCATCTTGGACAATCGAGAGGATGATGACCAAGACGCCTCTTCACGGCCGCGTCAATCAATTCGCCGACCTCTCGACAGACCTGCTGGTAGGACTCGGCGGCGTATGTGTCAATCCAATCTGAGAATTCATCAGATGTCTGTTTGTGGGATAGATGGCGGCCAATTTCACCATAGCCCATGACGCAGGGCGCCAGCGCGGCAAGAAGATCAAGAAGGTCACCTGAATGACCAGAATCAAGGACATATCGGGTATAAGCGAGATTTTCTGCTCGCTCCTCCGTGGTAAAGAGGTCCTGCTCGCTAATACCCACGGCCGCGCAGGTTTCCACATGAAGTGCCATTTCTTCATTGATCAACGCGTTGACCGTTCCAGCGGCGAGACGCATTTCCTCCACGGTCTCAGCTTTGTTGATGGCCAAGGCCCATGCCCGAGCAAAATGAATTAAGAAGACATAATCCTGTTTGAGGTAATGCAGGAAAGCTCTGCGTGGCAATGTCCCATCACCAAGGCCTCGCACAAACGCATGGTTGACATAATCATGCCATGAAGTGCCGGCCGCCTTACGCCAGTCCTTGAATGTCTGCCCGTAACTCATTGTGTGCCCAAATCCACCGCAAGAAGGGATACGTCACGAAGACCTTCAATCAATCCCGCTTCAGACAAAAAGCGCTCAAAACGCTCGTAACGGCCAGCGTCTAGGGCTTCGGGCCGCAAAGCAAAGCGAGGCAAGGTGTCAACCCACGCCTTGGCATTGAGTTCATCGTCAAGTTCGGCCGAAGTTGACCTGAATATCTCCCAGCTTTCTTGTGGATGGTTAATGATGAACTGGGTCGCCAATTCAGTCGCTCTAAGGAAACGGCGAATTTTCATAATATCCATCGACTCGGAATTGGCCACATAGATCAGTTCGTCATAAGTTGGGACGCCCTCTTCCTCAACGAAGAAGCAGCGACCCTCAACGCCCTCAATTTCCATTTGGTTGAGCTCAAAGTTGCGGAACGCGCCGATCACCGCGTCCACCTGTCGAGACATTAATGATGGTGAAAGAGACCAGTTGACATTGACCAGCTCCACCGAGTCGAGGGACACGCCGTGATTGCCGAGCACCGCCGTCAGCAGCGCTTCTTCGACACCGGCCACAGAAAAACCGATCTTTTTTCCCTCAAGATCGGCGATGGTCTGAATGGGGCCTTCTTTCAGCACAAGGAGACAGTTGAGGGGTGTCGCGACCAGCGTGCCCACACGCAAAAGTGGCAAACCCTCCGCCACTTGCAGGTGCTGACTCGGTTGATACGAGATGGCGAGGTCGGCCTTGCCAGCGGCCACCAATTTGGGAGGGTCCGACGGATCCGCGGGGGCCACAATCTCAACCTCAAGTCCCTGATCAGCGAAATATCCTTTGGCCTGAGCCACAATGACGGGCCCATGATCAGGATTAACAAACCAATCAAGAAGCAGCGTCATCTTGTCTAATGCCACCGCTGGGGAAGCGACCAGCATCGCGGTGAAGAAAAAAAAGTGTCTCATGAGATTTCCTCTAGTTGTTGCCCAGCGCCAGTAAGGCGATTTTGCCGTTCCAGTATGTTGAAAGCCGCTCGGCGGCATGCCATGAACGAAGACCGGAACGACAGGCGAGAACAGCACGTTGACCCTTTGATGGCGTCGGACCACCAGGAGCAAATTCGGCGACTTGATGGCGATGCGCATTGGCGAGTCGAGGCCCGTCTTCTCCTTCGGCTCTGAGATCGACAATAAAGTCATTCGGCTCTAAGCTTTCGTGTGCAATAAACGGCGGGTTGGGCTCGGGATTTTCGGCTTGGTCAAATCGGAAGCCGCTGAAACGCATCGTCTGTGCATCGAAGGTGATAAGTTGCCCTAAAGGCGTAGGCTTCATGCCCGCGAGTTGTGCCATCACCAATTGCGCCTGCAGGGAACCGATGACGCCGACAGCGGGGCCAAGCACCCCCTCTGTTTCACAAGAGCCAAGCTGCGCCGGTAAGTGGGGAAAAACCGCCCGTAATCCGGGGGCACCCCCGCAAAATCCGCCGCAATATCCTTGGGTTCCAGACACGCTTGCACTGATCAACGGCCGTTTGGCCGTCATACAATAGTCAGAGGCAATATAACTCGCGGCGATTTCGTCGGTACACTCGACGATAAGGTCAACATTGGCGCAAAGTGGTGCGGCGTTTTCCGGACCGAATCGCGCTTGGATGGTTTCAAAGTCAGTTTCTGAATTGAGCTTGACCAATTGGTCGGCCGCCGCCATCACTTTGGCCTTGCCAATATCTTCCTCTCTAAACAGCGTTTGCCGGTGCAGGTTGCTGAGTTCAACCCTGTCAGCATCAACCAAGCGGATATGACCCAAGCCCGCGCCAGTCAAATATTGGAGCAAAGGCGCGGCCAATCCGCCGGCACCAATCACGAGGATTCGAGCGGCACGAAAACGGTTGTGTCCGGTCGAGCCAAAAGCGGGAACTAAGATTTGTCTTTTGTATCGATTCATTGGCAAACCTCAAGCCATTGGCGTACACGCGCCTCCGGAGCGTCATTGAGGGTAATGTCAGTCACAGCCGACACAATATCGGCCCCCGCATTAAACGCGGCCGGTGCACGTTCGACACTCATCCCACCAATGGCGACCAAAGGTATCGAGCCGATTCGAGTTTTCCATTCTGTCAGTTTTTCGACACCCTGTTGATGCCATTTCATTTTCTTCAGAATCGTTGGATAGATCGGCCCCAACGCCACATAATCAGGAGATAGCGACAGAGCGCGATCGAGTTCCGACTCATCATGGGTTGAAATCCCCAGTTTCAGTCCCGCTTCACGAATGGCTGAGATATCGGCATCATTGAGGTCTTCCTGACCCAAATGCAGCCATTGACATCCCAGTTCAATAGCCAGACGCCAATGGTCATTGACAACGAGTATGGCTCCATGCGCGTCGCAAAGATTTTGCGCTTTCATGATTTGCGCTCGCAGCGATGTCTCACTGCCATCTTTGATCCGAAGTTGTACCAGTTTGACACCGAGCGGTAGGGTTAGCTCGAGCCAGGCAGGTGCATCAAAAATAGGATAAAAGCGAGGCCACATCATAGAAAAGCCTTGCCAAGAACGGGGGTAGAGGGAGACGCCATATCGCGCGGCTCCATTGGGTCGGCCCCGTAGGCGATAGCGCCGGCTTCAACCGCTTTGGCGAAGCTCTCTGCCATCGCCGCTGGATCTCCAGCTTTGGCCACAGCCGTGTTCACGAGCACGGAATCGTAACCCATTTCCATGACCCGAGCCGCTTGCGATGGAAGTCCGAGTCCGGCATCGACCACCAATGGAATTTCTGGAAAATTCTGGCGCAGTGCACGCAACCCGTAAGGATTGTTAAGACCCATGCCCGAGCCGATTGGAGCCCCCCATGGCATCAGCACCTGACAACCGACCGTCAGGAGAGTCTCGCATAGCACGAGGTCATCTGTGCAATATGGAAAGACTCGAAAACCATCATCGACAAGACGACGCGACGCCTCAACCAAACCGAAGGGGTCTGGTTGCAGATTGTCGGCATTGCCGATCACCTCAAGTTTGATCCAGTCTGTATCAAAGAGTTCACGAGCCATCTGCGCCGTAGTGAACGCCTCGCGCACTGAGTGGCATCCAGCGGTGTTTGGTAGAACAATCACGCCAAGGTCTTTGATCAGCGTCCAGAAATCCTGACCGGCTCGGCCTCCACCTGCCTCGCGCCGAACCGAGACTGTGGCTATACCCGCCCCAGACCGTCGGAACGCTTCAGCCAGAATCGCCGGCGAGGGGTATTGAGCGGTACCAAGCATCAATTGCGAAGAGACTTCAGTTCCATAGAAGACGGGCATTTCATCAGCCTCCCTGACGAGGAGTTACGATTTCGATGCGATCACCGGTAAATAAATTTTGTGTCATCCGTGCTTTGGCGGGGACAAAGGCCTCATTGACCGCTGTCGCGACGCGAGAGTTACCCTGACCGAGTTCATCAAGGAGTTCGGCCAGAGTTTTTTTGTTGGTCTCAACTTCCTTGCCGTTAACGATGATCTTCATAAAAGTCCTCAGGTTGTCTTTCATCCAACAAAAGATCGGTGGTCATTTGCGCGAGTGCTGGTGCGAGCATGAACCCATGGCGAAAAAGCCCGTTGAGGTAGATACGGTCACCGATTCTGCGAATACGTGGTAAATTGTCAGGAAATGCCGGGCGCGCATCCACGCCGACTTCCAACAATTCGGCTTCGGCAAACGCAGGGTGCAAAGCATAGGCGGCGTTAAGAAGTTCAACCACGGAGCGAACGGTTGGGCGATTTCGCTCGCTGCTCTCAATTTGAGTTGCCCCCAGCATAAAGATGCCGTCGCCGCGTGGCACGATGTAGAGAGGAAAGCGGGGGTGAAGGAGGCGCACGGGCCGTTGCAGACTGACGTCGTCACATTTTACGGTGACCATCTCACCTTTCACGCCGCGTAGGTCGTCAAGATGATCTCGCGCCGCGAGCCCCCGGCAATCAATCACTTGCCCTTCAAACGCTTCCTTCTCAGTAAACATCACACCAAGCTGTTCGAGCCGATGATGCAAGTCGACCAGTGTTCTTCTTGGATTTAGATGTGTTTCATTTTCGATGAATAAGGCCTGGTCAAAATGATCGGCGAGATAGGGTTCAAGATTCGTTAACTCGGCGTGGTTGAGACAGACGGCCCCATTGAGGCGACGGGCGAAAGTCTTCATTTCATCTTGATCACGGCCAAGTGCGACCACGAGAGTCCCATTGTAAGAAAGCTCTGCTCCTTGTGATTCCCACCACTTTGCGGCTCTTCGTCCATGGCGAATAACCACTTCTTCAGAGATGACGCCCTCACATTCGGGTGCCAGCATCCCGCCGGCCCACCAAGAACAAGCGTGCTCTCCGGGGGCACCATTTGGTGCCACCACTCGGATCGTCGCGCCGCGACGATGGAGTTCGGCCGCGAGGCTAAGCCCCGCGACGCCGTTACCGAGGATGGTAAAGGCGGAACTCATAACCAGACATCGTGAAAATGGTGAACTGGACCATGACCGTGTCCAATGAGCAGTCGATCAGCATGTCGGATTGCTTGTTGCAGCCAACGATGTGCTTGGCGGATGGCCGTCTCCAGCTCCTGTCCCTTGGCCAAACCGGCGGCAATCGCTGATGAATAGCTGCACCCTGTTCCGTGTGTATTTTTTGTCATCACGCGGCGGGCGGTCAGCGATATTTCCACCTCTCTAGAAATGAACAGATCGGAGCAATCGTGACCCTCTCTATGACCGGCTTTCATCAACACCGCGCCTGTACCCATTGCCAGAAGCTTTAGGCCTTGCTGTTTCATGTTTTGGTCACTCTCCGCTTCTGACTCCTCGAGAAGGACAGCGGCTTCGGGGATATTTGGTGTCAGTATATCAGACCGTGGCACAAGGTCCGTCCTGAGCGCGTCCACTGCTTCAAGGGGGAGGAGGTTAGCTCCAGATTTGGAAATCATCACTGGATCGACGACGATAGGGCCATTGAAGTCTGACAATGTTTCGACCACGCATTCGATCAGGTCGGGCATGCCTAACATTCCGATTTTGATCGCTTTCACATCCAGATCACTCAAAACCGTTTCAATCTGCGCTCGAACGACATCGGTGGGAACGCTATGAACGGCGTCGACACCACGAGTGTTCTGGGCCGTCACAGCTGTGATGACGGTGGCACCATAGACTCCTAAAGCTGAGAAGGTTTTAAGGTCGGCCTGTATTCCAGCACCACCGCCGCTATCCGACCCAGCGATTGTCAGGGCTATGGAAGTCAATTCGTCCCGCCTCTTACGGTCAAACAATTAGGATGGCGCTTGGGAAATCATGTTTGGCCGTGAAACGTACCAAGACCTGTTTCCTTCGCCGGTCCTAACCGGTTCAGGTTCAATGGGTTCGCGCAACACGCGTCTCAGCCTTCTAGAAGGTTCCCCAACAGATGCATGAGGCATATTCACCGATTGAGATGATGTCAAACAGACAAATCACTGCTGTTGTTATATTCCTGTCTATACTCTCCCCCTAGAATGACCATTCTGCCCCTTTGAATGAGGGTTAAAGTATCGCCGATTGGCACAAACAAACGAGTGGTCCTTCTCCACCAAAATTCATGACTCAAAGCTCTTCAGCATTGTCGAAACCCTAATTGATGTCGCATCTCTCTCGGTCAAGGGATAATATTTTGACGAATCGTTTTCTCTTATGCTTGGGAATAATCGTCGAATTCCTCTCGCATCCATCATTCTTCGGAGGCCTATCGTAAATGCCTGTCGTCGTCGTCGAATCACCTGCCAAGGCCAAGACAATCGGAAAATACCTTGGCAAAGACTTTAAGGTCATGGCTTCATTTGGCCACATTCGCGACCTGCCACCGCGGGACGGATCAGTTGATCCAGAACATCAATTTGAAATGAAATGGGAAGTGCCCCGCACCTCCACCAAAAAGATCAATGAAATTGCCAAAGCGGTTAAAGAGGATCAGGACTTGATCTTGGCGACCGATCCCGACCGTGAGGGCGAAGCGATCAGTTGGCATATCAAGGAAGTGTTGAGCAAGAAGCGAGGTTTCAAATTGGCCGCTGAGCCTAAACGTGTTGTCTTCAATTCAGTGACTGAAAACTCCATCAAATCGGCCATGGAATCGCCCCGTCATATCGATATGGAATTGGTGGACGCCTATTTGGCGAGGCGTGCTTTAGATTACCTCGTCGGTTACCGTCTATCGCCTGTTCTTTGGCGCAAACTTCCCGGTGCCCGTTCGGCCGGTCGTGTGCAATCGGTATGCGTGCGCATCATCGCTGAACGCGAAAAAGAAATCGAAGATTTCGTCGCCAAGGAATATTGGTCCGTCATTGCCGACTTTCGTACCCCTCGAGGCGAAACCTTTGCGGCACAACTCGTTGAGCTAGAAGGAAAAAAACTTAAAAAATTCGAAATTGGCGGTAACGAAGATGCATCAAAGGCCGTGGAAGCTATCAAAACCCGCCAATTTTCTATCTCTAAAATACAAACCAAACCCATCAATCGAGGACCCCCACCCCCTTTCATGACGGCCACTTTGCAGCAGGAAGCGAGCCGCCAACTCCGAATGCCGCCTAAAGTGTCCATGCTCAACGCCCAGAAACTATATGAACAGGGCTTGATCACCTACATGCGAACCGATGCGACTTTCATGGATTTTAGTGCGATCAAAGAGGTTCGGGGGGTGATTGAGCAAAAATTCGGCGGCGAATACCTTCCGTCAGAGCCTCGGATGTTCAAGTCCAAGGCAAAAAATGCACAGGAAGCGCACGAGTGTATTCGCCCGACTTCAATCCAAAAAGATCGGCGAGGCGCTAAAATTTCAGATGACGCGCAGGGGCAGCTCTATGAACTCATCTGGAATCGGACCATTGCCAGCCAAATGGAAAACACAAAATACTTGCAGACGAGCGTCAATATCTCTTCTGATGACAAGAAAGTTGGATTGCGGGCGAGCGGGCGTGTCACCGTATTTGACGGCTATCAAATCATCTACAAAGAGGGCCGCGACGCTCCAGAAAAATCCGATGCCGACTCCCTTGATGCCAAGACTGCGCTACCCAAAATGTCTGAAAATGAGTCACTTGACCAGGAGCAAGTGAGCCCCAATCAGCATTTCACCAAACCACCCCCACGATATTCTGAAGCGGCGCTGGTCAAGAAAATGGTCGAACTCGGGATTGGTCGGCCATCAACCTATTCTTCGATTGTCTCAACCATTCAGGATCGTGGCTATGTGTCTAAAATAAATGGCAAATTGACGGCCGAACCGGTAGGACGATTGCTCACCGTTTTCCTAAAAACCTATTTTGCCCGCTATGTTGAGTTCGAATTTACGGCTGAACTCGAGCAGGAATTGGATGATATCGCGGGAGGTCGCAAACTGCGAAATGATGTTCTTGACGGATTTTGGGGAGATTTCTCATCCGCCATCGATAGCGCACAAGAATTACGGATTGGTGATGTTTTAGACCGGTTGTCCGACATTGTGGTACCTATGATCATGCCGACTCAAGATGGGCAGAGAGATGTTCGCGCCTGTCCACGCTGTAAAGATGGCAGGTTGATCCTAAGACTTTCGAAACATAGTGCCGCGATCGGTTGCTCAAACTCGCCCAAATGCTCATATCGAAGAGGGTTTGACGGACACGAAACCAAGATTATTGGTAATGACCCGGAAACTGGCATGCCCATATCTCTTCTAGTCGGCAATTATGGCCCCTACCTTCAAATCGGAAATGTCGGAGAAAAAAAAGAGAAACCAAAACGCGCCGGTATTCCAAAAGACATAAATATCAATGATCTGGATCTGACCACGGCTTTGTTTCTTCTGTCGCTTCCAAGAACTGTGGGTCGGCACCCTGACGATAATGAACCCATTGAGGCCGGTATTGGACCCTATGGTCCCTATCTTCGCCATGCCGGCAAATATGCTCGACTCGAAAATTCCAATGAAGTTAAAACCATCGGCATGAATCACGCTGTCGAACGACTCGCGCAAGCGCCAAAACGAAAACAGAAATTCGCGTCTACTGAACCTTTAGGTGAGCATCCGAAGGGGGGTGTAATAAGCCGAGGAGCCGGCCGTTATGGACCTTACGTCAAATGGAAAAAAACATATGCTAGCATCCCCAAAGGCACCGATCCTGAATCTGTGTCGTTGGAAAGCGCAATCAATTTGATCGACACCAAATTGAAAGCCAAGAAGAAATGATTGAACGACTCAATCATGTGGCGATTGCTGTCGGTGATTTGGCGGCCGCGGCGGGGATATATCGTGATCTCCTCGGTGCCAAAGTCTCCGCCCCTCAAACCTTAACTGAACATGGCGTCCGCGTGGTCTTTGTTGAACTTGATAACACCAAGATTGAACTCATCACGCCCTTATCGGATGACAGTCCAATTGCTTCTTTTATTGAAAAACGTGGCAACGGAATTCATCACCTGTGCTATGAGGTAAATTCCATCAAGGAGTCCGCCAAAGAACTAAATCAACAGGGCTGCCGTATCCTTGGCGATGATAAAGTTCAAATCGGTGCGCATGGCAAGCCCGTACTCTTCCTGCATCCCGCAGAAACAGACGGGATATTGATTGAACTGGAAGAGGCGTAATCCATGTCGATCTCGGCCGCACTGGTTCTTTTTGCCGTGATCTGGTTCCTTGTTTTCCTCATTGCGCTCCCCATTAAGGTCCGCTCGCAGCAAGAAAGTCAGCATGTCGTCCCGGGCACGCCCGCCTCGGCTCCCGCAGAACATATGTTAAGACGAAAACTAATTTGGACGACCATCGCCGCGACCGCCATATGGCTCCCCCTCGTCATCATCATTGTGTCTGACGCCGTCACCATTCAAGATATTGATATCTTCAATCTATGGGGAGATGGGAAATACGGTTAGCGGTACGGCCGTATCGCCGCACTCTATCCATCTCTTGGCTACTCAGGGGAAACTTGGCTGATATCGACGATGGCTTGCAATGCTTGCCTGACTTCATCATCAATGCCTTCTGGTCTTGACTTCCGACATTTTTGAGCGTAACCTATTGTAATACAATGATTTCGCCCTCAAAAAAGGGGGATTATACGCTTTACTAGCCAAATTGGTTAAGTAGTTGCGGGCTTGAAGTGTCTCATTTGCGCAACCGCCGTAGTGACGGACGCGGCGGTTTCACGGCGGAAAATATGGCCCGCGCCGCCTGTTCCGGGGTAGCGTCCAACTTGATGACGCGAGTTTCCTTCCGCACTTCTGTTCTGCACCATCTAGGCCACCAAATCGGCATACCGAAGCCGTTTGCCTGCGAATGACCGGGCAAGAAACGCCATTTGATCCAAGGTATCCAAGTCACGGATATTGTTGCACTAAGCCCCACATCCCTTTCCCAGCCCTCAAACGTGCCAACGCGCGGCGGCCTATTCCGCCAGCCAGCCCGTGAGAGCCTCAAAGAAAGCCGTTTCTTCCTCAATGAACGGGTAGTGACCGGAGTCTTCAAAGATTATCAACGTCGCATTCGGCAGCAATTCGGCAATGCGTGCGGACCCAGTATCTACCGGCGTGATACCGTCGTGACGACCCCCAATCACAAGCGTCCGCGTAGAAATATTCGGCAGCTTTTCCAGAGTATTGAAGCTTCCCAAAAGCGCGCTGGACGCGTTCCAGGCCCGGTACTCATACTGCGTACGCGCGTCCAAATCTGCGCCAACTTCGGAATCCCACTGGTGGAAGTAGATCTCTGCCACCGGGTTCCATGTCGCGCGCCAGTCGTCGTTGTTCGCCATAGGCTGTGTGAAAAGTTTGCCAAAAGCGGCCATGTTGGTCTCTGGCCCACTGACCATTGGCGCATAGTCGAATGCGGGCACCGTATTGATCAACACCAATCCATCCAGCCGGTTTTCATAGTTTGCCGCAAATTCCTGCGCGATGAACCCGCCGTATGAGTGCCCAATGAGTGTAAAACTTTCGTGGCCCAAAGCAGACATCAGCCCGGCTGCATCAGACGTCAAACGCTCAAAGTTCATTTCAGCGTAGTCGCTTGGCTTCTCAGATCGACCGTTGCCGAAGTGATCATAGTAGATCACCGTCTTGGACGCCTCCAGAGCATCAAAATAAGGACGCAGATAGTCATGACTAAGCCCCAGACCGCCATGCATGATCAGGACAGGCGGGCCGCTGCCAATGCGCTCATAGAACAACTCAGCGCCGTGCACATTGATGCTGTCGGCCTGCGCCACGGTGTCTCCTGTCGCGATTGTGGCGGGAACCTTAGAGGTTTTGATCATTGTTTTCTCCCTTTTGTTGGTTTCATTGGACCGGTCAGCACTGCGCTCTGAAGATGACCGGTGGCGTTATGTCTCTAGCCCAAGAAGGACGAAGGTTAAGTGTGTTGGAAAAAGGAGACACCTCCCGTCTCGGCTTGGGCCTTTGGGTTGTGCGAATAAACCCCCTGCTTTGAGAATCTTACCGAACCCGTTATTTGCGACGGCTTGGAGCATTTTGTTCATGGGGGTGGATTCCGGATCTGCACCTGTGCGCTGAAGGTAGGTCTATCGGACGCGCGCTTTCGGGCCATTCGATCCGGTTTTTTGGTCGAGGAGTTACCTTCCATGGCCCGTGTCCAGACACGATCCCCTTTACGGCTTTCGAGAAAATAGGTTTCATTGGCCTCGACAATGCCTGTCAGTTTTTCAGCGGTGGAATTGATCCCGGCAAGGAAGCGGTGTCGCCAGCGAAAGGCGGTGCTTCCGGCGATCCCACACCGCTTTGCCGAAACGGCAACCGTATGCCATTGGCCACTGCGCCTTGTGTGCCGCAATGCGGGCAGGTTTGATCTTCTCCAACACCCATCTCAACTGTTGCAACTGAAGTTTCGTCGGCAGGGCGACCGGCCAGAACCTCTCCGGCCTCTACTTTCTGTGTCACGCTCAAATTGTCGATCTCCGACAACCAAGCCAGAAAAACATTCCGTTCCATAATGCGCATCACCCTGAATTTCAGGCAAAATAGAACACATCAATGCAATATGCAAACAGAGCCATTAGCTTTGTCAGCATGTTGGACGCTTTCCTAGCCTCATATGTTTCTATCCTAACAGAAATGAAGTCAAGAAGTCCCCACTAGCAAGACACTCTCTGGCATATGTTGACATCCCGACATTTTAGATACAACCGCATCGGCTTGCGAAAGGAACACGAAACCCTTAACGCTTATACTTTTGCAGTCACCGTCAAAGGTTGACAAAGCGAGATGTCGTTCGGTGTTCCTAACTTTGGAGAATAATATGGAATCGATGAGTCAGCGCAGTCGGTCAGCGCAGCAGCTTTGGGAACTTGACCGCAGACATTTTCTACATCCTTTTGAACATTTCGAGAGTTTTCAAGAGGATGGCTCGCTCTTTATGGAACGGGGCTCTGGCTGCGAACTCTTTGATTCCGAAGGGAAGAATTACCTCGATATGCTCGGGGGATTGTGGTGCACCAATATCGGTCTTGGTCGGGAGGAAATGGTTGACGCGATCGCTGAACAGACTCGTAAACTCGCTTACAGTTCAACCTTTACAGATATGTCCAACGAACCCGCCGCTCGGCTCGCGGCCAAGATCGCCAAATTAGCGCCGGGCAACCTCAACCGAGTTCACTTTTCAACCGGTGGTTCCACCGCCATCGACAGCGCCTTCCGATTGGTGCATTTCTTTCAACAATGTGCCGGCCGGCCGGACAAAGTCCATGTCATCTCCCGTCGTCAATCCTACCATGGCTCCACCTATGCCTCGATGTCCATCGGCTACAAAGAGGCCGATCGAAAGCACGGTTTCAAATATATTGAAGACATTGTGCACCATATTTCTGAGCCTGACCTCTACCGCGCGCCAAACAATATGGATGAGCAAGCTTTCGCGGATCATTTGGTTAAAGAGTTCGAGAATAAGATTGATGAAGTTGGTGTCCACCGCGTCGGTGCTTTCTTTGCCGAGCCGATCATGGGGGCCGGTGGCGTACTCCTGCCGCCCGCCGATTACCTTAAACGGATTCGCCAACTCTGCACCGAGCACGATATTCTTTACGTTTCGGATGAAGTGGTGACGGCCTTTGGGCGATTAGGTCATTGGTTTGCCTCCGAGGATGTCTTCGGCATCGTTCCAGACATCATTACGGTCGCCAAAGGATTATCGTCTGGTTATTTGCCCATTGGTGCCACCATTTATTCGGACAAGATCCATGAGACCATTTCGACGGGTGACGCGTCCCGGACTTATACAAGCGGCTTTACCTATGCCGGCCATCCCGTCTGTTGTGCTGCCGCTCTCAAAAATATTGAAATTATTGAACGCGAAAATCTTCTTGAGCACGCCTCGCGTGTGGGTGCCTATTTCGGCCAAAAACTTGGAGAATTGAAGGAGATGAAACTGGTCGGAGATGTGCGTGGCATGGGGTTGATGTATTGTCTTGAGAATGTGCTGGACCGTTCCACAAAAGCCACCTTCCCCGAAGAGGTGTCTATCAGCAAGCGGATCTCGGATTCGGCCGAGAGTTTCGGTGTGCTCGTCAGGCCAGTTGGACATCTCAACATCATGTCTCCCCCATTGATCATTACCGAGTCTCAAATTGACCGCGCCGTCGATTGTCTCAAAGAAGCGCTGCGGAGGGTTTGCAAAGAATTGCAGCAGGAGGGATGGGACCCTGTTTGATAAATGAGAGGTTAGGCAGAGTCGCTCAATTTTCATAGTTAATTGGCACGGATGTTTGAAGATTAATTGGGGAAAGAAAAACTGCTGAAATTTGTCACCACACGTCAATTTATTCGAACCGAACAGGGACGTGGCCTCACTCTCATGGGAGTGCCATTTATCTATGCGGCGTTGCTTCTAGCGGCCCCCCTCACGGCCGTCTTTGCCCTCAGCTTCTGGAGCCAAGACTATTTAGAAATTGATCGCACATTCACCTTGGCAAACTACCACGAAGTATGGAGCCAGCCCATTTATCGGGTGCTCATGGCTCGCTCGCTGGGAGTCTCAACTTTAGTGACTTTGGTTACTGTGACCTTGGCTTTCCCCATTGCCTATTTTATCTCATTCCATATCCATCCATCCAAAAAACTGTTGTGGATTTTTTTGATCACAATTCCCTTTTGGACCAGTTATCTGATGCGGATATTTTTGTGGAAAGTGATTCTTGGCTATAATGGCGTGATTAACGGTTCACTGACGCGATTGGGAATCATTGAAGAACCCTTGAGTTTTATCCTTTACAACTTCAACGCGGTTGTCATTACTCTCAGTCATGCTTGGGCCCCTTTCGCCATCTTGCCAATTTTTGTTTCTCTTGAAAAGATAGATCGCTCGTTGCTTGAAGCCGCCACCGATCTTGGTGATGGACCTGTCAGACGATTCTTGTGCATCACTCTTCCGCTGGCTCTTCCCGGCATTGTCGCCGCTTGCCTCATCGTCTTCATTCCAACCGTGGGCGATTATGTCACCCCCCGTCTCGTCGGTGGCCCAGATGGTTTGATGATTGCCAATATTATTGAGGTGCAATTCAAGAGGGCCAATAATCCGCCCCTTGGAGCCGCATTGGCGGTGTCCGCGATGGCTATAGTGGCCTTAGCTTCACTTCTATTTGTTCGCCTCAACCGCAAATATCTGCGATCAAATTCATCATGAAATGGACACTAAAATATGGGCTATGGGCTTACGTTTCATTGTATTTGATCTTCCTTTACATGCCCGCCCTTTTGCTGCCGATCTTTGCTCTCAATGACAGCCGTATTGTCGCCTTCCCATTGCAGGGGTTAACCTGGCGATGGTTCGCACTGCTGTGGGAGACTGAAGCCTTGCATGATGCGCTACGAAACTCTCTGATCATCGCTTCAATAACAGCTTTTATGAGCACAATTTTTGGATTGATGGCGGCTCGAGCAAGCAGCCGTTACGCCTTTCCCATGAGGAAAGGGATGGCGGCATTGGTCATGATTCCGTTAGTTCTTCCCGAGATCATCGTCGGCGTATCGTTGCTTGTGGTCGTTATGCAATTTGGATTTGACCTTTCACTCTGGACTATCATTCTCGGACATGTGTTAATATGCACGCCCTTCTGTGTCGTGGTGATGTCAACGGCCTTCAACAATTTTGATCGTAGCCTTGAAGAGGCGGCTTTTGACCTCGGTGCCACACGTGGGGCCACCTTTCGGTGGGTCAGTCTACCGCTTGTCCTGCCGGGGGTTATTGCCAGTCTCTTGATTTCATTCACCATCTCCTTGGATGAATTCATCATCGCTTTCTTTCTCGCGGGCGTTGACGTCACGTTGCCCGTTTACATTTGGGGATTGCTACGTTTCCCCGCTCGCTTGCCAAGTGTCATGGCTCTCGGCACTTTCCTCTTGGCGGCTTCGCTCCTCCTTTTGATTTCAGCAGAAGTCATCCGTCGATACGGGGCGAGACGCGCCGGGACATCTAGCAACGGTCATCTGTTTTGAACAGTGTCATGATTGAACTCAATTCGGTGACCAAACGATTTGGTCGAACCGTGGCTCTTGATTCAGTAACTCTGACGATTCAGCGTGGCGAGTTCTTTTCGCTGCTTGGCCCATCGGGATGTGGCAAGTCGACGCTACTGCGAACCATTTCTGGATTTGAACATCCTGATGAAGGTGACATTTATATCGATGGCCAGTCAATGGAAGGTGTAGAAGCCAACCGTCGTCCCACCAATCTTGTGTTTCAAAATTATGCCATCTTTCCTCATATGACGGTGGGTCAGAATGTCGGCTTCGGCCTGCGCCGCAAGGGGTTGAGAAAAGGTGAAATAAAATCCCAGGTCAACGCCGCTTTAGAAATGGTCAGTCTAGAAGGCCTAGAGAACCGTCATGCTCATACGCTCTCAGGCGGCCAGCGGCAACGAGTAGCACTGGCCAGGGCTTTAATCATGCGACCCAAGGTTCTCTTGCTTGACGAACCTCTCTCGGCACTCGACAAGAAACTCCGTGAGCAAATGCAATTCGAGCTCAGGCATCTCCAACGCGCAGTTGGAATCACCTTCCTCTTGGTCACCCATGACCAAGAAGAAGCTTTGACCATGTCTGATCGGATAGCCATCATGTTTAATGGTCGCATCGCGCAACTCGCGTCCCCCGAAGAAATTTACGCCCGACCCTTGTCAAAACAAGTGGCCGAATTTATTGGCAGTATGAGTTTCTTGCGCGCTGAAACCCTGTCTCAAACAATAGACGCCATCACAATCAGGATCGAGGGATTGGGCACAGCCACACTGCCTCGGCCGGCTCAATTGTCAGCAGCGATGAAGAAAAATATCACCGTTGGTGTTCGCCCCGAACTCTTGACTATTCTCTTCGATCCCAGCGAAACCTTTGAATTTGAAACGCCGGGCACAATTACAGGACGGGTCTATTATGGAGATATGACCTATTATGAAGTCCGGCTCAATAATTCATCTCAAGTCGTCACCGTCTCCATGCGCAACACCGCCGGCCGCTCGATTCTCTCCGAGGACTCGGCGGTGCGTATCGGTTGGGACTCCTCTTCGATCACTCTTATCTAATCGAACCGATTAGAATCCGGCCTTGATCATTTCGAAATCCTTGATCATGGCGTCACGAATTTGATGTTCGATTGGCGATTGCTGTAACACCGGAACGTTGACAGGACCCAAACCCACATCAGCAAGCAATTCCGCGCCGAGCTCGTCCATTGCCGTTTGGTTGCCATGACCATAACCCCATTCATTGACAATGTACTCAGTCGAAGTGGGATCCATCCATGCATTGAAGAAGTCATAAACTTTGTCTTCCGAGTTGGGGCCATTGGCAATATTGACATAACCACAGAACCATGAAGACGACCCTTCCACTGTCTCACGATTGGCCTTGACGTCATATCCGTCCAGCTGCATCGTCGTTGGGGTTTCATTCCAAGCCCACGCCACGAGGACTTCGCCACTCGCCAGCAATTGAGATAATTCGGCACCGTCAGCCCAATAAGTGCGGACATTCTGATGCGCTCGGCGCAACCAGTCAGAGGCCCGGCTGACATCATCCAAACTCGCCGTGGTCCAATCAGTGATTCCAATCGCCAGTAAAGCCAACGCATAGGCATCATCAACATTGTCGGCAATAGATGTTCGGCCGGCGAATTCGGGGTTCACAAAAACGTCAAGCGATTGGATATCTTCTTCTTTTACAAGATCGGCCCGATAGGTCAGCGCGGTGGTTCCCCAGTCGGCTGGAAGCAGAAAATATTCACCATCAAACACGAATGTTTCCTTGATTTCATTGACATCGTCCCAACGTTCAATTCGTGAGGTATCGATGGGTTCAATAACACCCGCCGCATGCCATTTCGACACCGATTGCGCGCAGGGATGCGACACATCCGCGCCAAACCCACCTCGTAACTTATTGAATGCTTCCTCTTCCTCACCAAAAAATGCGTAAGTCGGGTGGTCTCCGTGCTCTTCAATATAGGCACCAAAAAATCCTGGGTCTTCAAAACCTGACCAATCAAGAACAATAAGTTCGTCATCCGCTGCCATCAGTGGAAGGGCCAGGCCGGTGGCAATTACAGAAAAATAGGCCTTCTTAATCATCTTTGTCTTCCTTCTAACAATCATTTTATCATCGACTCCACTGCCGCAACGGTCGATTATCAATTCTGCCCGCTTGACCAATGGAGTGATCAGGTTAATCCGACTAAACATCAATTGCAATATAACTTAATGGAAAGTCTCTTGTCCCCTCAACCCACAATTGGCCCGGTTCATCATGGCCAACATGGTGAAAATTGGTGTGCCGAATTGAACCTATTCGGTCATCCATTCAGTAATGGCCGAAATCTTGGGGCGGGGTCTTTCTGCCGCTTTGGACTTGGGCGTGCCAATATGAATGAAGCCCGCCACTCGTTCATGCGTCTTTATGCCAAGCTCACTTTCCCGAAATAACGGGTCATGGGCACCAAAACCGGTCACCCACGTGGCTCCCCAACCGGACGCCAAAGCGGCGTTCACCAATGACAGACATAAAGCTCCCGCCGACAATGTCTGCTCAATGAGGGGAATTTTGGCCTCAAGATCTGGTGACTCAATGACCGCGACAATCAACTGAGCGTCGCCGAACACTGCCGCCGCTTTGGCGACAAGCGACTCTGATTTTCCCAAGGCCGCGCCTCGCCGAACGAGACTTTGGGCGAGACGAGTCATGGCCCCTTTTTCGATGACGATGAATCGCCATGGCTCAAGTTTACCGTGGTCGGGCACACGCGCCGCCAAGGTGAGAAGTTCCATGAGCTGCGCCTTATTGGGCACCGGGCTCGAGAGAATTGGCGTCGGTGTCGAGCGGCGCGTTTCCATAAATTTAATGGCACCCTCATTCATATCCGACCTCACCGTATCCAAAGATTTTTTTTGGTCATTGCAGTCCTTCCACACGACAATCTATCGACTAGTCTTTCTTTGTCATTCGTAGGCCGAGTTCGCGCAACGCCTGATTGGTGGGATGTGAGGGCGCGCCCAACATCAAGTCCTCGGCTCTCTGATTTAATGGAAACATGGTCACCTCACGAATATTGTCAACGCCCGCGAGCAACATCACGATCCTCTCAATGCCGGGCGCGATCCCCGCGTGCGGCGGCGCACCGAATTTCAGGGAATTCACCATCCCAGAAAAATTTGTATCCACGAACGCGCGGTTGTGCCCAGCCAACTCAAAGGCTTTGTAGAGACATTCAAGTTTGTGGTTCCGCACCGCACCAGAAGATAATTCAACGCCATTGCAGACAATGTCATACTGATAGCCCATCACGTCGAGTGGATTCTCTGTCTCGAGGGCTTCCATTCCGCCTTGAGGCATAGAGAAAGGATTGTGTGAGAATCCTATCTCTTCAGAGTCTGGGTCACGCTCAAACATCGGGAAATCTACAATCCAACAGAACTTGAATTGATCTTGTTCAATCAAGTCAAGCTCATGGGCAATTCGGTCGCGGGCCTTGGCGGCAAAAGCTTCAAAGGAGGAAGGTCGGCCCCCAAGGAAGAAGGCGGCATCGCCAACCTCAAGTCCGAGCTGTTGGCGAATGGCTTCAGTTCGCTCGCGCCCAATATTCTTGGCCAGGGGACCGGCCCCCACGATATCGTTGTCCTCGGCGCGCCAAAAAACATACCCCATACCGGGTAGCCCTTCTTTTTGCGCAAAGACATTCATTCGATCACAAAATCGGCGACTTCCACCTTTAGGTGCTGGAATGGCACGAATTTCGGTGCCTTCTTTTTTCAAGAGGGAGGCAAAAATCTTGAAATTGGAATCGGCAAAATGTGAACTCACGACTTCCATCTCTAAAGGGTTCCGCAAATCGGGTTTGTCGGTACCATAGCGTCGCATCGCATCACGATAGCGAATCTTTGGAAATGATGAAGATACCGGATGTCCTTGCCCAAACTCTTCAAATATCTCCCGCATAACGGGTTCAATCACCGCAAACACATCTTCTTGAGTGGCAAATCCCATCTCAATATCCAATTGATAAAACTCACCGGGGGAGCGGTCAGCACGCGGATCTTCATCACGAAAACAGGGGGCAATCTGGAAATATTTGTCAAATCCGGCGATGACCGAGAATTGTTTGAATTGTTGTGGGGCCTGCGGGAGAGCATAGAATTTTCCTTGATGAATCCTTGAGGGTACCAAAAAGTCACGGGCCCCTTCGGGACTTGAAGCGGTGAGGATGGGGGTCTGAAATTCGACAAATCCTCGCTCCCCCATCAGGCGGCGCAAAGCGGCGATGACATCGGCGCGCAATAAAATCCGTTGACGCAAACTCTCACGCCTTAGGTCGAGAAAACGGTAAGTAAGACGCGTCTCCTCTGGATAATCAGGTTCACCAAACACCGGCAACGGCAACTCGTCGGCTTTTGCTAGGACCTGCAAATCTTCAACAAAGACTTCGATGTCACCAGTGGCCAATTTCGGATTAATGAGATCATCGTCACGTTTGGTGACTTTACCATCAATGCGAATAACGAATTCGGCGCGCAATTCATTGGCGACTTTGAAGACCGGACTGTCAGGATCAGCGACCACTTGAGTGATGCCATAATGATCTCGAAGATCAATAAACAGGACACCTCCATGATCACGAACCCGATGAACCCAACCTGAAAGGCGAATATTTTCGCCATCGTTCGCTCGACGCAACTCGCCGCATGTATGGCTTCGATACGGGTGCGACATGTCGTTTATCTCCTCATGACACGGATTGTCAGAACCGGCTTTACAAAGAATTGAGCCCCTTGTGTCAAGGACGAACCCAATAAAATGTTTGAGCCAGAGTCTATAATTTTATGACGCCAAAATGATTAAGCCATCCATAATAGGGTTCATCAATCAATGCTATCGAGTTCAAACCGTTGATATTGAACTCTTCTCGCTTTTTGTTTGTAATTTTGCATGTGATTTCATAAATATTAATTCTCAAAGCTTGATCAACCGACCTCACGGTCACAGGATTGAGCCGCTTTGATGGGAGTCTTTGGAGCCGAATATTTTCTTGTTGATCAAAGGCCCTGTTATCGGACCGCGACGCGAAGGAGCGATCGGCAAGTTTTAGGATCATCAGGACGTATGTGGAAATCGATCTTTAGTCACATGGCACGCACTGTGACGAAAACGGGACAGTTGCAAGTCACATTTCCCGATGGCAGTTCCGCAGCCTTTGGTGACCTCAACGCCAAGCCTATTCGCATGCGAATCAACAACAAGTCCACATTGCGTGCGCTATGTCTGGATCCCGAACTAGCGATGGGCGAAGCTTACATGGACGGCTCCATGACCATTGAGGACGATGATCTCTCTGGGTTATTGGCCATGGCGATGCAGAATTTCGCGCACACCCGTCATGCGCCTACGATGACCATTATGGATCAATTGCGACGAGCGATTCGACTTTTTCAGCAACGTAACCCGATCGGTCGAGCTCAATCGAATGTCAAACACCACTATGACTTGTCAGATGAACTCTATCGAATGTTTCTCGATGCCGATCGACAATATAGCTGCGCCTATTTTGAGAATAGCGACTTAACTCTTGAGGCGGCGCAACTCGCCAAGAAAAAACACATTGCGAAAAAACTTCTCCTCAATCCTGGCCTATCGATTCTTGATATCGGCAGTGGATGGGGAGGCATGGGGTTAACTTTAGCGAAGGATTTTAGCTGTCAAGTGCTCGGTGTAACACTCTCCCCTAGTCAGCACAAAGTCTCCACCCAACGAGCCGATGAAGAAGGAATGTCGGACCGTGTTCAGTTCGCGCTCATGGATTATCGTTCCGTTGAACAACAATTTGATAGAGTTGTTTCGGTCGGGATGTTTGAACATGTGGGTGTGCCTCACTATCGTGAGTTCTTTCGTCATCTTCATCGATTACTAAAAAGTGACGGTGTGGCTTTGCTGCATACCATCGGTCGCTCGAGCCCTCCGAGCGTAACAAACGCTTGGATTGCCAAATATATCTTTCCCGGTGGTTATATTCCTGCCATGTCAGAAGTCATATCGGCCATTGAAAAGGAAGGGTTGATTGTGACCGATATTGAAGTGCTCCGCCTCCATTATGCTGAGACTTTGAAAGAATGGCATCGGAGATTTGTTGATCAGATGGACCGGGTTCGTGAGATTTATGATGATCAGTTCTGTCGCATGTGGAAATTCTACTTAATCGCATCGGAGATGGCGTTTCGTTATGGTCATGATGTCGTCTTTCAATTTCAAATCACCAAACAGGTGGATAAACTTCCGCTCACCCGAAACTATATGTATGCCCCTTCGTGATTGACCCAAATAGGCTCACGTCAA
>JAJEBG010000002.1 GCA_022824005.1 Paracoccaceae bacterium | reverse complement strand
TATCAAGCCATTCCGAGCCGTATTGGTCCGTATACCATTTGACCATGTGCTCCTTGCCAGCTTCGAAGGTTGCCTTGTCTTCCGGCGAAGGCACATAAACCGCGCCGCCCGCATCGATGAACTGTGCCTGAGCAATGCCATCCTGCTGCTTGTTGAAGTTCGTTTGAACCTCGGCCATCTGGATGACGCCATCAATGACCAAAGCGCGCAGATCGTCCGGCAGCTTCTCAAGGAATTCTTGGCTCATCCAGTAGAAGCCGGCCAGATAGGCGTGCTCGTCGAGTACGGCATAGTTCAGATGCTCGTTCAGCTTGTTGGAGACCACATCGAGGGCGGCGTTTTTTGTTCCATCGACGACACCGGAGCCGAGTGCGCCGTAAAGCTCACCCCACGCGACTGGCGTCGGGTTCCCGCCCAAGAACTTCACAAACTCGACCTGAAGGGGCGAGTTAATGGTGCGGATCTTTACGCCTTCCAGGTCCGCGGCGCTCTTGATTTGTGTCGCCGTAGTATAGAACGAACGCCAACGGCCGGTATTTGATCCGGTGATCAGGCGGACGGTGCCAGTTTTCTCGAGCACGGCATCCCGCATCTGGTCGACGAAAGGACCTTCTATCAAAACCTTTTCGGCCACTCGGTCATCGGTCAGCATATAAGGAATGTCAAGCACCTGAAGCTCCGGTGCGAACGGCGCAATGCCACCGAGCGAGGTGTGCGTGAGTTCCAGCGTGCCTTGCTGGACGGCCTCGATCATGTCCTTGAAGTTCCCGAGCTGGCCAGCCGGAAAGATCTCGACCTTGATTCGCCCATTAGAGCGGCTTTCGAGATAGCTTTTCAGCCAGACACCAGGCACGTGATCGTCGGAATTGTCGGCCGCAGGGCCGACGTGTCCGTACTTGAGTGTGAATTCCTGTGCAAATGCGGCTCCGCTTCCAATAGCAACAGCGACACCACAGGCCAAGATATACTTCACGAGATTCATGACTCTACTCCTTCTTGGTCTCTTGTGTTTCCCTCGCGCCCGGCTCTTGCGCGACACAAGAAAATTTTCGTTTTGTCCAGCCACAGGGGCTAGATCAGTCCCAAGAGCCGTGGGACAGCAAGCGACAAGGCAGGGACAAAAGTCACCGCCAGGATCACCGCAAAATGCACCGCGTAGTACGGGATCATTTCGCGCGCGATTGTTGCGACGGGCACGCCGGAAATGCTCGAGCCGACAAAGAGCACGAGGCCAAGCGGTGGCGTTGCCAGTCCTATGGTCAGGTTGATCGACATGATGGCTGCCAAGTGCAGGGGATCGACACCAAGCTCGAGCAGAGCCGGCCCAAGCAAGGGAGCCAAAATGATAATTGCGGGTCCGGAATCGAGGAACATGCCGGTTGCGAGCAGCAATAAATTGACCATCAGCAGGATCAAAACGAGGTTGGTAGTGATCTGCGGCAATAGGTCTGCCACACGTGCCGGAAGCTGCGACAAAGTCAGGGCATATCCGAATGCACCGGCCGCGCCGATGACGATCAGGATGCTTGCCGACGTGACACCAGTCGTCGTCATGAGCCGCGGCAGGTCGGACAATTTGAGCGACTTGGTATAAAAAAAGCCAACCAGAAGTGCGTAGATTACGGCCGATCCTGCTGCCTCGGTCGGTGTAAAGACGCCGCTGACAATGCCCCCCAATATGATGACGGGCGTCATCAACGGCACAAAGGCATCACGAAACGCGATAGCGGACTCCCTTGCCGTCGCGCGCCGCACGACCTTCGGAAATTCGCGTTTCTTGCCGAGATATGACGTTACCGCCATAAGACCGAGGGCCATAACGATGCCTGGGACGATTCCGGCCGCAAATAGCGCAGCAACCGAAACATTCATCACATAGGCGTAGACGATCATAATGATGCTGGGCGGGATGATCGGACCGATGATCGAGGACGCGGCCGTGACCGCAACTGCAAATTTTTTGGAGTAGCCGTCACGTTCCATAGCTGGCACCAGCATGGAGCCAAGGGCAGATGTGTCCGCCACGGCCGACCCGCTCAATCCCGCAAAAAGGACGCTGGAGACGATATTGACTTGAGCTAGGCCACCACGAAGATGCCCCACCAGAACCTTTGCGAAATCTACGAGGCGAACTGTGATCCCGCCCACGTTCATGATGTTGCCAGCGAGGATGAAGAGCGGAATGGCGATGAGCGGGAAGGAGTCCATCCCTGCATAAAGCCTGCGCGGCAGCGTTTGCAGAAAGATCTCCTTGCCATCATAGATGAAGCCGAAGATCGGCCCCGCCAGAAGGGCGAAGACGACCGGCACACCGAGCGCGATCAAAAGCAGGAGTGCAAGGCCAAAGGCAGGCGTCATGCAGCGCCCCCTTCAATTGGAGTTTCACCACAAAGTGATTCTAGGGCCTGCTCAACTGCAATCAGGAGAAACCCCGTCGTCGCAACCGGAATGGCCGCGGTTGCATAGAAAAGCGGCATATGGAAACTGGACGCGGTTTGACCCCAGGCGTTCCAGGCGGTGGCCCACCCAAAATACGTCATCACGGCGCAGGTCAAGATAATGACCAGAGCGATGACAAGACGGACGATCCTGTCTCCGATTCCTGTCAACATTTTGGGAATGATGTCGATGGCCACATGTTGTCGCCGATGCATGGCAACGATCGATCCGTTCGCTGCGAGCCAGATCAACAGGTAGCGCACGACCTCTTCGGTCCATGACAAGGAATCATTAAGGACGTATCGCCAAAAAACGCCTGCCGCGACCACGATGGTTATAGCGGCAACCAACAATCCACTCATTACAAGTGCGGTTTCTGCGATCCCCTTGCTGAGGCCTCTCAGATAACGGAACAACCTAGCCATCTGTTCCATTCCCTCCCATTTTGTAAACCTTTACAATTTTCCACTGTTAGAGTCAACTCCTTGTAGAGTCAACTTCTTGGGATTAAGCCAAAGCACTCAAGACAGCCAAAATGGTTGAGTCTTCGCGCGCGATCTGACATGAAATTGCAAAACCTCAACATGGTGGGGCTGCGATTGAGAAAACCTTTACAAACCAAATCCGACCGAAATGTTGTCAGTATTTTCGATGTGGCCGAGGAGGCCGGCGTCTCGACGGCGAGCGTGTCCCGCGTTCTGAACGCGCCGGACAGCACCAAGCAAAAGACGCGGGTTGCAGTTGAGGCTGCGATCAAAAGGCTGGACTATATTCCAAACGGTGCCGCTCGCGCGCTGTCAAGTCGCAACAGTCGCGTCATCGGCGCCATCATCCCCACAATCGACAACTCGATTTTTGCCACAGGCATCCAAGCGCTCCAATCCTACCTGCATATCAAAGGGTATCTCCTGCTGCTCGGCACGAGCAACTATGATCCTGGGCTGGAATGCGAGCTCTGTCAAAATTTTCTCGTTCAGCAGGTCGATGGCATCATCATGATGGGCAGCACCCATCTCCCCGAATGCGTGAACATGCTTAACAAGGACGGCACGCCCTTTGTGAACACAGGGACCTATGAAACCGGAGGCAGCTATTGTGTTGGGTTTGACAACCGGCACGCTGCCGCGCTCGCTGCAAAATATCTCGTTGACCTCGGGCATCGTGAATTCGGCATGATCGCCGGTATCACAAAGGACAATGATCGCGCACGAGAACGGATCAGCGGTATCCACGAAGAACTTGGCAAGCACGGGCTATATCTCAGGGACGACCGGGTCTTAGAGCGGCGCTATGAAATCAATGAGGGCGGGGCGGCCTTTCGGAATTTGATGAGACTCGATGAACCCCCGACAGCGATTGTCTGCGGCAACGACGTTTTGGGGATCGGAGCAATTCTTGAGGCCAACAAGAGCGGCGTTGACATACCAAGAGAGGTTTCAGTCATCGGCTTTGATGATCTCGTGCTGTCAAAGCACCTGAAACCTTCACTCTCCACCATTCAAATTCCGACGGGAGAGATGTGGTGCCGCGCGGCCGACACACTTCTTGCGCGCCTCGAAGGGCGTGAGTCTCCAATGGCCATTGAGATTGATGTGAGTCTGGTTGTACGAGAATCCACCGGTGCGCCGAGATCGGCTGCTGAAAGCGCGGTGAGGCCATCATCCAGAGTTGATGCCCCGCTCCCGGAAAAAACGGAAATGGCCACTGGCGACGGCGGCGACCGCAGCAATCTTGAGTAATACCAAACCAAAATAAACACTCACGAACAATTTTGGAACATCATGTAGTGATGCGCCGTATTATGTTGCGTGTGATCGGCCCAGCCATCCTGTATTCTGTGTTTGGCTACAAGCAGAAGGAGAACGGCATGCCTGCCAAGATCATGGTTTCGCGCACCGACCACACACCTCAGAAGCTACGCGAGCTGGCGTTGATGCCCAAACCCTATGCGACTGAGTGAAGCGGTACAACGAGGAGGACCTCGAAGGGCTCCGCCACAACGCCCGCAAGCCTTTGAAGATTCTTCATGATCAACGCCTAGGTGCCGTTCCTACTCCACCGGTTGTAGCGGTTGAAGCAGGTCGTGTACGGACCCTACCGCTCCGGCAAGTCGCGCCACGGCGTGCCGGAGCGAAGCACGAAGAAGATGCCGTTCATTACCCTCCGGTCATGCACCCGTTCCGGGCCCTGGTGCTTGTGGGAAAGCACTGAGCGGAGGATTTGCCATTCCGCGTCAGTCATGTTGTGTCGGTCGCCGCTCATGCCTCGAACTCCTTGTGGATTGCTCTCGCCAAGAAGTGACAGATCATGCGAAAAAGTCAACATTTGGATACATGGCCTAGATTGACAATCCGATACGTCGGTTGGCGGAGACGAACGATCTCGTCTCCAGACAACTGCACGTCAAATTTCTCGTAATCAACTTGCAACCCGACAATTTTAGACTAGTTTATTTGAGTTTTTTGATGCCGAAGGTCTTCGCTTGGAGCCGAACACAAAGCCATTGGGATGAGCCATATAAATGGAGAAACGGCTAGATAATTGTCATTACTGGCCATGAGATTTTAAGTCTCTGTTAAGCCTGATTCATTCGGAGGTTGATGTCCTTCTGAAGTGAATAATTGACCTCCCCTGCGTCAACGGGTGTCACTTCTAGGAAATGGATCGTCTGGGCGCCAGATCCTTCCGAAAGTGGTACCGGGGCACCCCCTTTCCCGCGCAATGCACAAATGGGGTGACTTGCCGGAACCGCAGGTTCAAGCATTTGAGTGTGGCGGGCCCGCGAGCCAACGCAAGGAGACCGGTTGGCCGAGTGGGCGGATCGAGACTCCGTCGCAGAACAGTGACCGAAGAGCACGGATACGCCTTGGATGAGCACGTGCGGTGTTTCGCACGCCCTTGATGCCGACATATCCGATTGCGACAATCATCGCGCCATGTCTTCCAGAACATGACGAAACGTATCGGCAGGCTCATGTGCAAGAGTTGCCGCCGAGATGCCTGCGGGTCTCTCGATGTAGCGCCCAACCATTGCGTAGCCCAAGGAGTAGCCTGCCCATCGTGGAAGGTCTCGTGAGCCAAAGTACCACCGGAAATGATCGTAGGCGTCAGAATCCCAGGCCGACAGCGCGGCCCGTGCGCACTCGACAAGTTTCGACCCGCTGACAGCGCTTTCCCACAATTCCGGCGGCGATCGGTAGAGCTGCTTGCAGAATTGCCCCGCCAGACCTTCGGATGCCAACGTTTCGCCCAGCCGCTCACCATAACCCGGACTGCGCCATCGGTGCACGTGGTGAAGCTCGTGTGCGACCATTCGTGCAATTGGCTCGCCCATGTTCTTCGGCAGCGCGGCGCTTCTAGGATCAAATTTCAATCGCATCTCGGTTGATGACGGCGTATGGCCGACGTAACCCGTCTCCGGAATGACCCAGTCCGAAGTCGCCTGAACGACGATTTCGACTGCAACCGGCGGCGTCACCAGTTCGGCGCGCTGACGGGCATCTTCGATATCGGCTCTGATCTGGTCGGCGAAACCGTCGAGCCGCCCGCCCACGTCGTCAAAGCAGATTCGCCAGCATGCCATCGCCGTGCTCCGTTCCGTCCGAATTTCGTTTCCACTCAGTGTGCGCGCTCAATACCGATACCCATACCATGACGCAGGGGGCATGCTGAGTGAATCTCTCGACATCTTCCTGCTCGTTCTTGTTTGTCGCAAGCATTCAGGTTCGGGGCAAGGAACCTACGAAAGCGAATTCCTGTCAACTCCACAATAGTCTGGGCATCAACCAGAGCGAATTCTGCGGAAGTTGCTGTGGACGAAGGCAAGCTTTTCAAATGATCCCTGCACGCTGCCTCAACCAATGTACTGACGTTGCCACGGTTTGCGTGAAGATTCTTCCCGGCATTGGAGCGTGCGAGCCAGACGCGAGGTTCGAGGGCAACAAGCACTATTGGGTCTGCCAAATGGTTAGGGTGCCCGCAAATTGGAAGATATAGGCTGTTAGAGTCCCAATCATCATGCTTTTGACTTCCAATCATCATGTAAGTTATTCCCAATTGTCATGGATCTGGAAATAGCACATGTATGATCGATTGATCAAACACAAAGTCGAGGAAGCCATTGAAGACACGCCCGTGGTCCTAGTGGTGGGACCACGCCGGGCCGGCAAGACCACTCTGGTGCAAGCCATTGAGAGAGGCGGCCGAACTTACCTTACGCTTGACGATCCGGCGACCCTCGATGCCGCACAATCCGATCCGGTTGGCTTTGTGCGGCGAATGGAACGGGCGACGATTGATGAAATCCAGCGCGCACCGGATCTGTTGCTAGCGATCAAGAAGTCCGTGGACGAAGGCAAGCGTCCCGGAAGGTTTCTGCTCACTGGCTCGGCCAATGTACTGACGTTGCCGCGTGTCGCCGACAGTTTGGCTGGCCGAATGGAGACAATCCAGTTGCTTCCATTGGCCCAAGCCGAAACCATTGGCACCGTGCCATCCTTTTTGGAACGCTTGTTCGAAGGAAAGCTGCAGGGCGTTCGGAACAACCATGTGGGCGACGACATCGTTCGCAGGGCCATGAGCGGAGGATTTCCTGAGGTGCTCGATCGTGAGAGCGAGCGCCGCCGCATAAGTTGGGCGCGTTCCTATCTTGTATCGGTTCTGACACGCGATCTCAGGGACATCGCCAAAATGGAAAAGTTGACCGAGCTTCCAAGATTCGTGCAGCTGTTGGCCGAACATTCCGGACAGCTCGTCAATTATTCCCGGATCGCTTCCGGCATAAATGTCAGCCACAAGACCGCACAACGCTACGTCGTGCTGCTTGAACAGATATTCTTGGTTTCGGCATTGCGGCCTTGGCATTCGAATGCGCTCAAGAGGATCGTCAAGACTCCAAAGCTGCACTTTCTCGATTCCGGCTTGTTGGCAGCAACACGAGGACTCAGCATTGAACGCGTGACGAACAGTCGTGATCTGTTTGGGGCACTGCTCGAAAGCTTCGTTTACTCGGAGATTAGGAAGCTGATGACCGCATCGGATTTGTGGCTGAGCCTCTTCCATTTTCGCGACCATATGAACCGCGAGGTGGACATCGTCCTTGAGCGCAATGACGGCTTGATTGCAGGCATTGAAGTGAAGGCCTCCGCAACGGTAAGATCGAGCGATTTCGGCGGCCTGAAGGTTCTTGCGAAAACTTGCGGAAGCAGGTTCGCCTTCGGTGTCGTGCTTCATGACGGCACTGACGTCGTTCCCTTTGGAGAGCGGATGGCCGCCGTCCCCCTGTCGGCCTTGTGGGATTGACGCATCGAGCCTCGTGCTCGGAGGCACATCGCGTCTCAATGACCAATGGCATTGGATCATTGCCGGTAACCGGTACATGCTTTGCAATAGTATCCCGGAGCACGCGGCCTTCAGCGTCGCACATTCGTAGTTTCTGGCAAGGCTCCTTTGCCGACGACGCGGTTTGGCCATGGTGCCGCGCCATGTGGGACGGCATGCCGCCTGATTGAGAGCCATACCTTGGCGCTGACTGCTCCAGAGGTGATCAGTTGCGTGTCGGAAGGGGCGCCGCTCGCCATGGACGGCAAGGACATTCGCGTTGCCTTCAGGCAGACCGAGAACGGGCGGCGGATGATGGTCGCCGCCGTCGAGCACGGGACCGCGCGCTGGCTTCTCGGGCGGCGCGCCGACTATGTCGTCACTGCGGTCAAGAAGAACCAGGAGACCATCCTTGACGACCTCAAGGCCATCGACTTCAGCGATGCGCCCTAGTTCAAGACCTTCGACAAGGGACACGGCCGCCTCGAGCGCCGCCACTGTGCCGTGATCGACATCTCCGGCGCCGAATGGGACGGCTACGCCGCTCTCCACGGTGGTCGCCAAGCCATCCGCATCGAGCGCTCGTGCGCGACCATTGGGTCATAGAGAATCGAGTCCACTACGTACGCGACTTCACCTATGACGAGGACCGCTGCAGGGCCCATGTGCGCCATCTTCCGCGCAACCTCTCCTGCCTGACGAACGCCGCAATCGCCATCGTGCGCTGCGGCGGACGCTTCAGATACATGCCCGAGGCCAACCGGCAATACGCCGCCCGCGCCCAGGACGCACTCGACGCGATCCTTTTCCCGCCCGGCGGATGAACCGTCGCTCCTTACCCCGCGCGATGCGCCGGGAGAGCGCCGCAGGACGGTG
The DNA here is from genome assembly GCA_022824005.1 of Paracoccaceae bacterium. Taxonomy (GTDB): domain Bacteria; phylum Pseudomonadota; class Alphaproteobacteria; order Rhodobacterales; family Rhodobacteraceae; genus JAPOXR01. The sequence continues at coordinate 6,837 of JAJEBG010000002.1, read as the reverse complement.
CGACGGGGCAGCTATGCCCGAACACCCCGAAGAACGTACCTGGATAGCCCTGATCACCAAAAATGGCCATTGAAACCGGCGCGCAGAGAACCCGGGTCGCCTCAAGCATGCCCATTCCCAGACACATCAGAGCTCCACGCCCGACAATAAAATGGTCCTCCTTCTGAGGTGATTAATTGACCTCTTGAAATTGATCGGTTATTGTTGGCGATTTAAGTCGACAAATGTAAATTCTGTTTTTCGGGAACGAGAGTGACGTGCGATTGGGACATTCTTGCACTTAATTATCAATCATTGAATTGCATCTTTCGATTTGCAAATGGGCGTGGTGTCCAGTGAGGAATTAGGTGGATTCATCTTTCTGGAATATTGAACTCTGGACTCAATCCGGTGGTCTGAAGGACAAAATTGATCGGCTTTTTCCTGACGGTCTTTTGTCGGTTGATCTCGAAGGTATCCAACATATCAATGCCGTTGGAGCTTTCCGCACCGATTGTTTAGAGACATTTTCATGGCGGAAGAAAAGAGGAAGTCTAGCAGAAGGGTTGAAGCGGTTAGACGCTATCGCTGATGGAACGTCGGCCCTGGTTGGACACAATATTGTCGAGCACGACCTACCGCTGCTTGCAAGGCACGACAATTCGCTTCGAATGCTGTCAATTCCGGCGATTGACACTCTGTTTCTCAGTCCACTCGCTTACCCGAAAAATCCTTACCACCACCTTGTCAAACAATACAAAGATCCGTGTCTGGCACGGGTTCAGGTCAATGACCCTTTGCTTGACGCGGAATTGACACTTCAGCTCTTTTGCGACATCGTTGATCATTTCCAAGAGTTGAATAAGACGAACCCAAAGAGAGTTCTCGCCTATCACGCGTTGCTGTCATCCCATATAGCTTTGGATGGAATTGATCTGTTTTTCAGAAAAATCAGAGGCACTCTTGCCGCCCCAAGTTTGTCAGAGGTGGCCCCAACGATTGAAAAACAACTCGCCCATTTTGGCTGCTCTCTCCAAGCCTCCAATATCGTTAAAATGGTATTGAATGATCATTCTCGAAAAAAATCAATAGCGGTGGCCTTTCTACTCGCTTGGCTGCCTGAAGCGGGTGGAAGTTCAATCATTCCCCCCTTCATTGAGCACCGGTTTCAACCAAGCCAATTGGCCAACATCCTGCGAATGTCGCCCTGCGACTGCTCGGATTGTCAATGGTGTTCAAAACATTTGAATCCAGATAACGCGCTTCAACGGTATTTTGGATTCACCGAATACAAACCTTTGCCCAAAAGCTCGGAAGGAGAGAGTCTTCAAAGAAAAATCACCGCGATGAATCTTATGGGTAAGAATCTTTTGGGGATATTGCCCACGGGAACGGGAAAATCACTATGCTACCAACTTCCCGCCTTGGTGCGCCATCATAATTGCGGAGCCTTGACCATTGTGTTTTCACCATTGGTCGCTTTGATGTCAGACCAAGTGATTGGGATGGAAAGAGCTGGTATCACCTCTGCTACAACGATCAATGGGATAATCTCCATGCCGGAAAGAGCCGATGCTTTGGACAAGTTGCGTTTGGGGGATGCGTCCATTGTGCTGGTCGCCCCAGAGCAACTTCGTAACAAGTCTTTCAGAGAGGCTATTGCAGGACGGCATATTGGCTCATGGGTGATTGACGAGGCCCATTGTTTATCAAAATGGGGACATGAGTTCCGTCCCGACTATCGATACATTTCCCAATTTATATCAGAGTATCACGCCGAAAATCTCGCCCCTATCCAATGTCTCACGGCCACCGCCAAACCAGACGTTGCCAAAGACATTCTTGATCACTTTCGCCAAAAACTTGATTTGGAACTTGAATTGATTGACGGCGGTGCCGAAAGGAACAATCTTGAATTTGCTGTTACACCCACCAACCCAAATCGGTTGATTGACGATATACATCAATCTCTTGGACAAATCCTCGGCTCTGATCAGTCCGGTGGTGGTATTGTCTATTGCCGCACTCGGCGAAGTTCGGAAGAGACGGCACAAGCGCTAACGGGTCTGGGCGTCAGGGCTGAATTTTTTCATTCAGGCTTGACACCTGAGCGAAAGAAATTGATTCAGTCCGACTTTCATGAGGGGCTGATTGACGTTGTGGTGGCCACCAATGCGTTTGGCATGGGCATTGACAAACCGAATGTAAGAGTTGTGGTGCATGCTGCGATTCCCGGCTCTCTCGAAAGTTATCTTCAAGAAGCTGGACGCGCCGGGCGTGATAATGAACAAGCCTATTGCGTGTTGCTGTTTGACTCCGACGATGTCGACCGACAATTTGCGCTCACGGCTCGCTCCCGTTTGACGCAACGCGACATCCAGACGGTGCACCGGGCCATAAAATCATTGGAAGAACGTCGTCGTCGACACTCCGAGACCGCGCAAGAACCTGTTGTCGCGACGGCTGGCGAAATCTTGCTTGAAGACAAGGGCGGTGACTTAATTCATGACAATACCAACGACGATGACAGGGTTCGCGCATCGATTGCTTGGCTTGAAGAAGCCAAATTGGTCAAACGTGACGAAAATCGAACAACACTTTTCCCCGCATCACTTAAAATAACTGAACTAGAAGCTGCAGAACAACATATCCGTTCCGAAGGAAAGAAGCGTCAGATTGACAAAAAAGTTATCAGTAGAATGATCAAAGTTGTCAGCCAGATGATCCATTCTAACCCTGATGAAGGAATTACTACGGACAAATTGATGTATTCGTGCGGCTGTTCGTTACAGCAATTGCGCCACGTATTAAGTGCGATGGAACACTTGGGAGTTTCGACCAACGATTTAGAACTCACCGCTTTTATTCACTCCGGAGTCGAACATGCGTCCAAGGAAAGATTGGATCATGCGAGTGAATTGGAAATTGAGATGATCAATATTTTGCGTCAAGAATATCCTGATATTGAGATCGACAAATGGAACCGACTTGAGCTTCGCCCATTAACTGAATTGCTTCGAGAGAATATCCAAGACAGAGTTTTAAATGATCCAATCCCGTCTCGTTTAACCCGTTTGTTGGCAAGTTTATCGATGGACGGCAGAGATGAACCTGGCAAAAAACGCAGCCTCGAAATACGCAAGATTGCTATGAACAGTTTGGCTATCCGACTTCGTCGAGATTGGAAGGCTATTGATGGTATTGCCGAACGCAGACGGGCCGGAGCGGCATGTATTCTCAAACATTTCCTCGGAAAACTCGACAAAGGTGTCAGAGGGGTCGACTTGCTTATCCGAAGCACCTATGGCGAGCTTGAAGGAGCGATCAGAGAGGATAAGATTCTACGGCACAGCAGCTCAGCGAATATTCTTCAACCGCTTGTTGATAGGGCACTGATATGGATGCATGAGCAAGAGGTTTTGAGCCTCAATAATGGGATGATCATATTTCGTCCGGCTATGTCACTGTACGTAAAGATAGACGGACGCAACTTTACCAAGGAAGATTATCAGCCTTTGCAATCGTATTATGATGAACAGACAACTCAAGTTCATGTGGTCAATGAATACGCAAAACTAGGTCTCAATGATATTAATAAGGCTCAAACCCTTTCGACTGACTATTTCGCGATGAGAAAGGATCAGTTTTATGGTAAATGGTTCAGTGCCAATCTCGCGGATATCCATCGCGATGTGTTGCCCAACCAACATCAAACTATCGTTGAGGATTTAGAAAATCGAGCACAACAGCAAATCGTATCTGACAAACGAAGCCAAACAAATATTCTGGTTCTTGCCGGCCCAGGCTCTGGCAAGACCAGAGTCTTGGTACATCGGATTGCTTACCTCATTCGAGTACGACGTGAGAATCCAAGAAACATTTTGGCCTTGACCTACAATCGCCACGCCGCTGTTGAAATCAAGCAGAGACTTCACAAACTGATTGGAGATGAAGCCTATGGAGTAGGGGCCATGACATGCCATGCTCTTGCGATGCAAATACTAGGGCGTAGCTTTGCTGATACGTCAACCGAGAATCCAACGAATGAAGATTTTGACACGATCATGAGGAGCGCGACGGCTTTACTGCAAGAAAAAGCGGCCGCCTCATCGGTTTCACGGGAGCAGATTATTGGCCCTATGGAATGGATTTTGGTTGATGAATATCAGGATATTGGTGAACTCGAATATAATCTTATTTCAGCTTTGGTGGGCAAGACGAGACGAGACGACGAGGTCCGACTTCGATTATTTGCTGTCGGCGACGATGATCAGAACATCTATAGTTTTAAGGGGGCTTCGGTGGATTATATTCGCCGTTTTGCACATGATTATAAGGCCAGAGAAAATTATCTCTTGGAAAATTATCGCTCAACCTATCACATTATTGATGCCGCCAACCAATGTATTGCCCCCGCCGTTGAACGCCTAAAGCGAGATAAGCCACTGAGTGTCAATAAAGAGCGAGCCATGAACCCCGCTGGTGGTGAATGGGCTCGGATGGATCACCTGGCACGGGGTAGAGTGCAAATCTTGGATTTGTCAAAGGGGGGAAGGTTGGCACAAGCGATGGTTGCCATCAATGAACTGCAACGGTTGTCGAATTTGCAACCCGAGTGGACATGGGACCGCTGCGCGGTCATCGGAAGAAATTGGGATGATCTCAATCCCGTCCATGGCGCGTGTCGAATTCATAACATTCCAGTGCAATTTGCGAAAAGCGAAAAGATGACGTTTTGGCGGGCTCGACAAACCCAACGGTTTCTCAAGGAGTTACAATCTGAAACCTCTCCCGTCATCAAAGTCAAGGAAATCAAGCAAAAACGTGATTCACTACCCAATGATTATTGGTCGGGTCTACTGGCCCAAGCTCTTGATGAATTTCTGTTGGATGAGGGAAGTGGGGATATTATCGCAGCGAAAGTCTTGCAGAATTGGCTGGCCGAGTGGGGAAGAGATGCACAACGCAAGCAAGTTGGCCTGCTCTTGACAAGTGCTCATTTGGCAAAAGGCCGAGAGTTCGACCATGTTGTCATTTTAGATGGTGAATGGAACCGAACCAATAAAGGTGAGGATTTGGACGCGCCCCGCCGCCTCCTTTATGTCGCCATGACGAGAGCTCGCCACACACTCTCAATTCTACGTTTGAGAAAACAGTTGGTCACTAAACGGCACCAACCCGACGATGATAAATTCCAATTGTCCTCGCTGCTTGAACCTCTCAACAACACACCGTCTGTGCTCATTCGTCGGCCACCAGAGCCAGATGTCAACTACGATGAACTTAAAGAACAGGTCATTGATTGTACCCTGAGGGACGTTGTTTTATCCTTTCCTGCTTTTGTAAAGAAGAGTCAAACGATGATCTCAGAGATCAAAAGTCTCAAACCTAGCGATCCGTTGATTGTGGTTCGTGGCAAAAGGAACTGGGAATTGAGGAATGAAAAAGGCGTGACCGTCGGACGAATGGCGCGGAATTGGAAAATCCCTCAAGGCACAAAAATACTTCGCTCAGAAGTTCTTGGGATATTCATTTGGCGGGCCGAGGATACAGACAAAAAGGTTGATAGAGACAAATTAAGATTGAGAGAATGGGAGGTTGTCGTCCCAAGACTTGTTGTCCAGAAAATTGATTGACCTTTTGATCATTGACTTCATCTTGAATTTTTGGATTGTTTGAGAGGGCGTGTGCCAATGAGGGGCAGAAGAGTCTCATGAATCCCATGTTTATTTCCCAATAGGAGCATGAAGTCTGTTACTTTTGCCTAACCCAGAGAACAGAGTCGATGACAAGAAGTGGGGTTCAGTTGAGAGGGGATATTTGAGCTTGAGTCTTAATTTGGTGCGGAATCCGAGCTGGCAAAAAGCAGACTGAATCAGACAACAAGGAGCATAAGAAATGTCAAAAAAGCCGTTGGCATTGGTCTCAGGGGCCGCACAGGGCATAGGGCTTGCTTGTGCACAGGCGCTGCGGGATGAGGGGTATCGGATATTGCTGAACGACATCAATAAAGCAGCTCTGAGTGAAGCGGCTTCCTCTGTTGGTCATGATGCCGTCAGTATGACCGGTGATATGGGAAAGCCAGAAGACGTGCGGCTCTTATTTGACAAAATTGAGTCTGAATATGGAGCCATTGATGTCCTTGTCAACAATGCCGGTATTGCTCTTCCCGGAGATTTTTTAGACTATCCAGATGAAGATTTTCTTCGGGTCATTCATGTCAACCTTGTAGGTGTGTTCTTGGCGATGAAATACGCCGCCAAGTTGATGGTCAAACACAACCGAAGTGGGGCGATAATCAATCTCTCTTCGATTAATGCCAAGGTCGCTATTCCTTCTATTCCGGCCTATTGTGCCTCCAAGGGTGGGGTCGGGCAGTTGACTCAAGTGGCCGCTTTGGCCCTTGCGCCTCATGGCATTCGTGTGAACGCTGTCGGGCCGGGTTCCATCGACACAGCCATGATGGCAAAAATCAACTCAAACCCATCGGCCCTCGACCGGGTCATGTCGAGGACGCCAATGAAGCGCATTGGCCTACCGAGAGAAGTGGCTGATGTTGTGGCTTTTCTCGCCTCACCGAAAGCGAGCTACATCACCGGTGAGACCATCTATATTGATGGAGGACGGCTGGCACTGAACATGACCTGTTGATGGTAAGAGTGTGCAATTTTTGACCGTGCACTGGTTTTCCGATCAAGTTGTGAGCGTGTCATCTAATCGGAACTTCACTGACCGGAAGATGGTTTTGCCCATGCGCGACAGGGATTTCGGCCGGAATCAGACTGTCACGTTTATGTAAGCATCGCGATCCGGGGCCATGCCGAGCAGCTTGAACGCCCGTGCCTGCAGTTCGGTCGG
>JAJEBG010000062.1 GCA_022824005.1 Paracoccaceae bacterium | reverse complement strand
GTCCGGTCGGCGAACAGGCCGAGCTGCTGCTCCTTTATTCTATTCTCCATGTCGCCGCGGGCGCAGTACAAATCCTCGTAGAGCGCCCGGGCGCCGATCTCCCGCACGGCCAGGCTGGTGACCACGAAGCGCGGGTTCGCGCCGCGCAGTCCCGGCAGCACCTCCGCCTTGCCCACCACGCGTCGGCTCCAGCTCGTCAAGCGCGCCCTCCGACGCGTCGATGTTTGATGGCCGCTGGCGGCAGCACAGCACATGTTCGCCGCAGGTGATATAAAGCGGCAGGTAGCAGTGACAATCGTAATACGCGTGGAAGTGACGCCCTTCCTGGGCGCCATGTAGCGAGTCGTGATCGTTGAGATCCTCGTACCCCAGAGCGATTGCCATGACCCGCTGCGCCCGGGGTCGCGATGATCCGAGAAACATCCCGTGAGCCGGCCGCCGTCGAAGCTCGCCGTCACTTCGCGACGGCCGTGGGCTTGAAAAACGATCGGCGTGCCGTTACACTCTGTCAACATGGGTTCCGCCCTTCTGGTACATGTAAGTTATTGTTAAAATTACATATATCACGGAGAGCGGGCCCATGCCAGCAATTTTGGTGAGATTTGCGGGCTAGCAGCACCAACCTAGATGGAGGCAAGATGGTACTTTCGATGGATATCAGGAAAACGAAACTCTCTGAGATCAAGAGTACGGGGGAGAGCCAGGGTAAGCAAAAGCTCCATTACATGAACGAAACAAAGAGCTTCGACGTTTACCGTATCGACCTCGACTTTCTTATTTATAATAGACAAAACGGCAGAATTGAAGCTGAAATGCTTACTTGGGAGCAAGATAACTTCGCTCCCAGTAACAACTATGATGACGATCTCCATCACAGGATTGGAGCATTCCTGTGGGAGTCAAACGAAAGCAGAAACAAAGACACATTGAATGACCTTGCCAAGAAAGGGCAGCAGAGGCCAGGGATTGTGAGCCTTGATGGCGTTATCATCGATGGAAACAGGCGGGCGATGCTGCTTCGCAAATACGAAGATTTTTCTAACAGCAAGCAGTATTTCGACGCGATCATTCTACCACATGCCTACGAGGACAATCAGGTAGAGATCGTTCGGCTGGAGACCCAATATCAACTCGGGGAGGATGCCAAAGTTGAGTATGGGCCACTTCAGAAATACCTCCATGCTCGTCGTCTCCACGATGAATTGAACATAGATGTGAAGGAAATCGATACTCTAATGGGCGAGCGTTCGGGGAATGCCAAAAAATTACTTGAGATTATGAAATTGATGGACGAGTACTTGGATCACATTGGTTGTCCTAAGCTCTACCTGATGCTGAAAGATAAGGACGGTACAAAAGAAGGCATGTTTGTAGACCTTCACGCCGACTTAAAGCGACTTAAGTCCGGAAATCCAAAAGTTCATTGGGGGTTTAACGCAGATATTGACGCGCTGCAACTTAAATTGATCCAATTCGATTTCATTCGTTTTGGAGAGTTTGCAGATGCAAAGAAGGTCTATCGGTGTATTTCTCACAACGGTAAAGGCAGGAACTTCTTTTCCCACAAGGACATTTGGAGGCCCTTTTGCAGCAAGCACACCGATGAGATTGATCCGATCACTATGGAGATGGGGAGCCTGGAGACCTTCATCCAAGACGATCCAGATGCGTATTCATCAAAACTAGATGCGGCGCGCGCGCGTGACGAAGTTTGGAAGAAGAAGGTCAAGGATTCGATGAACGGTAACTTCGGTCAAACGGACTATAGGCTGCGTCTTGAAACCGAAAAACTAAGGCCAAGCGAGCACCTCAGACGTGCCAAGGACCAGTTAGAGAAGATTGACATTGAGAGTGATGGGCTGCTCTCCTCCAAAGAAAATGAGAATCTCGCGCGCGATATTTCTAGCATCATATGGAAAATCAAGAAGCAATTTGATCGGCAAGCCAAGAACTAAGACCAGCAGAGCTCATGCATGGCCACAATTGAATATGATCCAAGGGAAGAAGTGCTGGTACTCCACAATGTGGGTCTGGCGGTCGGTCACCCATTGCTTGCAGCCTTTGTACGTCAGGCCACGGGCCATATCGACGAGGAGGGAGTGGTGCATATCCCTATCGGGTCGGCGAAACTCACGAGCTGCTATCGAACCATCGCGTGCCTTCTGGAAAAGCTCAAAATCAAAGTCGAAACTGGCGAGCATGTATCCCATGCCCTTCAACGTTTGGAGGCTGACGAGAAGCGGTTCGAAGAGTTCTCGCGGAAGGCCAGAGAAATCTGGGACGCGCAGATTGACACCGACGAATTTCGCCAGTTTGTTGAAGTTGTCGAGGCGGTCTGTCCGGGGAGAACGTTTTATCGAAAACAGCTGCTGTCCGCATTTCATCTCGCCTTCTCACAGAACGCCTGCAACTTTTCCGTACCGGGAGCTGGAAAGACTTCTGTTGCATACGCGGCTTATGCCTATCTCCGCAACTTGCCACTTGAGAATCCCAAGTCGGTCGATCGCTTACTAATTGTCGGTCCATTGTCATCCTTCAAAGCTTGGGAGGATGAGTTCGCGTCAATATTCGAGGGCGCTGCCGTGGCGAAAAGGTTGGAAGGCGGAGTGGCGATTGATGATCGTGTGGAACATCTTCGTGGCATTTCGGTCAAATCGAGGTCCACAGAGCTGACCCTAACGACCTATCAGACACTGGCCAACATGGAGGAGGAATTCAGGAACTTTCTCCAACATGTTGCGCCACGTGCAATGGTCGTGTTGGACGAGGCACACTACATCAAGAGTGGAGACGGTTTTCAAGCGGCGGCGGCACTAAGGCTCGCTCCGTTGGCACGATCACGCGTGATTCTGACCGGCACACCAGCTCCGAATGGCTATGAGGATTTGTCGAATCTATTCAAGTTCATTTATCCCAATCGCGACGTTGTCGGGTTTCCTGCCGCGTCACTCAGAGCGATGACCGATGGTTCTATGCGCGGCGCCATCCCTGAACTCAAGCAAAGAATTCAACCGTTCTACACCCGGATTCGTAAAGTTGATCTCTCGCTACCGCCCCTCAAGGAAAATCGGATCAAAGTCCCCATGCTTGACCAGCACGAAAGCATTTACCGTGTGCTGGAAAAAAGGATCGTGCCACATCTGCGGCGGCACTTTGATGATCCAACTGCGAGCGTTCGGCTCCGTGCCCGTTTGATTCGCTTGCGACAGGCAGTCGTGAACCCAGAATTGCTGCTGCGACCATTGGACTTAGAAGACGGAGTGTTCGACACGGGCGGAACTGGCGATCTTAACATCGCAGAACTCGAGGTGGCTGAGTGCATCAGAGGATTCGTCGCCAATGCTGCTCTCGCCAGGCTCGACTTCTGCCAAACGCTGGTTGATGCCGTCCTGGAAGAACAGGGCAAGGTGCTCGTCTGGTCGTATTTCTTGGACAACCTAGAACTGTTGCGATGCAGCTTGACGCATCATGCGCCATTTGTTGAGGTCTTGACAGGCGCGACACCTGTGGCCGGTCGCGACGAGGATTCAACACCTGAGATCGGCACCCGAGAGGAGATAATCGATCGCTTTCATTCAACGCCAGGCAAGGCAATTCTAATTGCGAACCCGCAAGCGGTCGGCGAGTCGATTTCGCTCCACAAAGCATGTCGTACCGCGATCTATTTTGATCGCGACTTCAACGCTGGCCGCTTTATCCAGTCGAAGGACCGCATCCATCGCTACAACCCTGACGGTGGCAGCCTCGTCACTTATCATCACTTGGTGACCCCAAACACGGTTGATCAAGACATCGACGCTCGGCTAGGCGTGAAGGAACGGCGTTTGTCCGAACTTATTGATTCCGATGATATTCCGTTGCTAACTGCAGCGGAAGACAGTGAGCAAGCAGATCTCCGCGCGATCCTTGAGGCTTATGAGCAACGCAAGGCTCAGTGATGGCCTACTTCCGGCGAGTGCCACGATCACGCTGATTGAACTGCTCGCTGAGCGGAGGCTACCTGCAGAAAAGGAACACTTGATTCGCGATGTGGCTGCAATCACTCCCATCTCCTGGTCACGGGCACGGAACACTATCACAAAGCTCTCCTCCTACGGTTTGATTCGACTGGCCAGCTCTACTGAGGTGACAATCGGCGGAGACGCGGCAACGGATTGGCGAGCGTCGATCGCAAAACAGGTTGCACTGGAACTGACGGTGCGCCTCACCAAGGCGAATGCATGGTCCTGCCTGAGGCTTGAAGCTGTCGCAGGCGCTGCGAAAATTGATACGATGATGCTCCCGCCGTTGCTCGACGGGTTTGGAATGTGGGTCGTTGATTTTGGAGTTGCAGAACGTAGTTCGATTTCTGCGCGCCACTGGACGGTCGCATTGGAGCACATGCATGTTTTTTGGTCAGGAGTTAAGAGTGCAAATCTGGGTCTGCCACATCGTGCCAAGTCGGCTGAGCACTTGGCGGCTGAATTGGAGAGGAAGGCCATGTATGGTAAGGCCGCAGAAGAGTGGGTAGTCAATTTTGAGCGACGGCGTCTTCGGATGCACCCCCTGCGAGAGCAAATTCGGCGCATCTCAATGGATGATGTAGCGGCAGGCTACGATATCCTCTCCTTTGCCTCACTGACATCGCTGCAACACGATCTATTCATCGAAGTGAAATCGCATGGGGCGACAAAGCTATTCCACTGGTCTCGGAACGAGATTGATACGGCCCGAAAGTTTGGCGAATCCTATGCGCTCTATCTGGTTGATCGCAACCGATGTGCTGACCCAGAGTACATTCCGCACATCATTACAGGCCCCTCGCGGGAGATGTTTTCTTCGTCTCAAAGTGGGTGGAAGGTGGAAGCCACGTCATTTGAGCACATTGCCTTGGCGGATCTTTGAACTGGCCAATTTCGACGGCCTCAAGGAAACAGTTCGCGATCATCGAGCGGGATCATATGGAAACGATTGTCCGTGCTGAGTCCTATGACACAAGACACTTGTCCGCAAGAACTGGATTCATTGCAGATCCCAAGATAAGACCTGAAAGGATCAAGGCTGCATTGCGATGCAGCTTGGCGATGCCCGGAAGATCGGCTGCAGTGTCACCATACTCCGCTCGAAGAGCGGCATTGATCAGAGCTTTGGCTTCATCTTCGTGAGAAGTTATCGTCTGCTTCAAGGAGGTCCCAATCTCATCCAGCATATCAAGCAACATGAACGGACTTGTGTCCCCGGGTCCCCTGTGTGCCCAGACGGCCTGCATGTTGGCGATATCGGCGGTCGCGGCGAAGGCATGTGCCTCATCTACCGCAGAAGCAATGGCCATCGCCAAGGCGTACGACATGTTCCTTTTGAGACGCTTTGCAAGGAGCGAATTTAGCCTCAATCCCATAATTTCCTTTGACGTGCCGAAATAGAATGCCACACGCCAATTAGCTGTGTCGGTTGAGAAATCGTTGCACAATTCGAAACGAACGCCGCTCTTCAGCCGGAGGCTTGGGACGGCGAACCTGAAAGTTCTCTTGGCAGGGTATTGTACGCCAAGACGGTCTGGACGTGTCTCAGCGGGTTCCGGTTTTGGTCTATTAAGGTCCTGCGAAGCAGCACGAAGACTGGGGACTGCATCTGCGTCGCAATCCTTGAACGCGAATCCCATCAAGTAAGAGAAGGCGGGCGGCACGGCATTTCCGATCATCTTCAGCTTCTGGTCGTAGGTCGCTCCATAGAACTGGAAAGTCACAGGGAATCCCTGCAAACAAGCTCGCTCGCGAAGCGTCAGTCGTCGAAATTCCGTTTCGGCCGAGTCAGTTTGGATAACTATGCTCTCGCGCGACACGCGCGTACACGTCGCGGTGATTGTCCGGACCGAACGATCAAGCGGGTCCGGGAACGACATGGCATTGTAGACAGTGTGTGTTGTCTTTTTGGCTCGATTGATCCGAACCTCATCCGGCCGGAGCACATCCTCCAGCACATGGTCTGTGAGGTCCGAACCAGGAATGGTGATTCCGAACAGAGGATCGACAACTGGTTCCGAAGCGAGCGCATTGACAACTTCTCCAAGTGTCCGCTTGCGGGTTGTGGCGCGGTAGGACTCGAGGCGTTCGATGCTGAAGTTTCCGGCGATGCATCGGCGGCGGCGCTGAGGCAGACCGTACTCAGACATGTCGACAATATAAGTAGCACACCCAAGATGACGGAATTTTGCCAACCTCCCGTCGACCTGGAGTTCAGTTTCGATTATTTTTGCGACTCGTGGAACATTTTCCATCGCCCAGACACGCGGCTTCATAAGTTCGACGATCGTAAGAAACTGCTTGATATCCTCGAGCCCATCAGCGATGTCTCCTCCCCCGCCACGGTTGCTAAATGAAAACTGTGTGCAGGGCGGGCTACCGACAACGATGTCTATGTCAGTTGGAAGGTCTTCGCGTGAGAGCCTCCGAGCGTCCACGGTTTGGGCTTGATGGGCATTGTTCTTAAAATTGGTTTCGTTGGCTGGACCCCAACGCTCATATGATGCGACCACATCAATCCCGGCGAGACGCAGGCCGAGCGACCAGCCTCCCACACCTGAATAGAGGTCAATTGCTCTAGGCACATTTTTCATTCAAGAAATTCCTCAGTCACTAGATGATGGATTTCTCCTGAATAGCATATCGTCAGCATTAGCAAAATCTTGTCGGTTTGAACTGGTCACACCGGCAGTGCCACAGACAAACCTGAGTACTGGTCGCGACGAGGCTAGCCCGCAAATCTCACCAAAATATTTGGCATGGGCCCGCTCTCCGTGATATATGTAATTTTATCAAGTAGTTACATGCACCGGGAGAGCGGAACCCATGTTGACAGAGTGTAACGGCACGCCGATCGTTTTTCAAGCGCATGGCCGCCGCGAAGTGACGGCGAGTTTCGACGGCGGACGGCTTTCATCGGACGGCGGCGCGCTGCTGCTGCGGGAGGCCGACAAGGTG
>JAJEBG010000018.1 GCA_022824005.1 Paracoccaceae bacterium | reverse complement strand
ACGGGAACGGTGAAGCTGGGTTGCAAATCTGCGACATGGCCAGTGGTGTGGTCAAATAACAGCCGGACGCGCCGGTGATGTCGCCACGGCCGACGGCCAGCGCCAGCACGCTGTCGTCGCGCAGCTGGTCGTGATCGTTGAGATCCTCGTACCCCAGAGCGATCGCCATGACCCGCTGCGCGACGAGACAGACCAACTCGTGCTCGCTGCGCTCGGGGTCGCGATGATCCGAGAAACATTCCGCGAGCCGGCCGGTCACGCCAAACACGTTGTCGGCCTCCCGCAGGAGCAGCGCCCCGCCGTCCGATGAAAGCCGTCCACCGTCGAAGATCGCCGTCACTTCGCGACGGCCGTGGGCTTGAAAAACGATCGGCGTGCCGTTACACTCTGTCAACATGGGTTCCGCCCTCCCGGTGCATGTAACTTGTTGATAAAATTATATAATATCCCGGAGAGCGGTCCCATGCAAGCCATTTCGGTGAGATATGCAGGCTCGTGAGTTTGAGGATTTGGTTCTGGTTTTGGTGACAAATCCAGATGCATAGTGAAGGTTATAAGTCCCAATCAATTGACAGGATGGGCCGGACACACGAGACCGATAGGGCGGAGGCATTGAATCGACGGGCCAGTTTGGATACAGCAATTCAGGAAAAATCAAAGCGGTGCTTAAGAGATGACGAAGACAATTGCCCAGTATTTGGTTGATAAATTGATCAGCAGTGGATTCCGTCGCCTCTATTGTTTGCCGGGCTACCAGAATGATGACTTTTTTGATGTTCTCTATGACTATCAATCGGAACTAAAGCCCATCCACACACGCCATGAGCAAGGGGCCGCCTTTATGGCACTCGGCGCGGCACTTGCGACAGGAAACCCGCAAGCCTGCTGCGTGGTGCCGGGTCCGGGTTTTCTAAACACCGGCGCGGCGCTCGCGACGGCGTGGAGCACCAATGCGCCAGTCCTGATGATTTTGGGTCAAACGCCAAAGACCACTTATGGACAAGAACTAGGTGAGTTGCACGAAATTCCTGATCAATTGGCGGTGATTCGTCAATTTTGTAAGGCGGCTTGGCGTCTTGATGATGCGGTCGTTGCGGCCGAGCAAATCGACGAGGCCATGGTGTCTCTCAATCAAGGCCGTCCCCGACCGGTGGCGATTGAGGTGCCAATGGATATGTGGAGTCAACGGGTGGGGGATACGCGTCATCGGAGAGTTTCTGTAAAACGCGCCCAGCCCGTGCCGGCTCCGCCGCCCCTCACCGACATTGAGAAAGCCACGGCTTTGATATCAAATTCCCAGCGACCGATGATTTTGGTGGGAAGTGGTGCCCGATCTCATGGCCAGCTCGTGCTCGATTTGGCGCGGGCGATGAGCGCACCGGTCATGAGCCATCGTTCTGGACGCGGCGTGATTGATGAGCGTGACCCTCTTGCGCTTCTTCCCCCTGTGGGGCGTGCTTTATGGAAAGATATCGATTTGGTGATAGGGCTCGGCTGCCGTCTCGGGTCTAAACTTGCCATCTGGGGAGTCGACAAAGATTTGTCCTCGGTGCATATTGATATTGATCGGCAAGAGTTTGCGCGAGGCGAGCGGGCGACATTAAATATCCATGCCGACCTCGGTGTGGCACTGCCGATGCTTTTGGATTCCTTACCAACCCAAAGTCAAAAGCCCGATTGGCAATCAACGGTCAAGAAACGCCAACAAAAAATAGCAAATCAAATAGGCAAGGAATTGGCACCGCAGTCCGAGTATCTATCGATTATTCGTGACGCTCTTCCCGAAAGGGGTGTCCTCGTTCCTGATATCACCCAACTCGGTTATGCCGCCGACCTGATGTATCCTTCATATCATCCAAGGACCCACCTGTCGTCGGTTTATCAAGGCACACTCGGCTGGGCTCTTCCGACGGCTCTCGGTGCCGCCGATGCATTGCCCGACCAGCCTGTGGTCGCCATCTGTGGAGATGGTGGGGCGATGTACAATATTCAGGAACTCGCCACCGCTGAATTGCATCATATCCCGGTAACCCTGATCATTCTGGATGATTCTAGTTTTGCAAATGTACGAAGGTTTCAGCAGGAAAAATTTGGCAATCGCATTATTGCCACTGATCTCTACAATCCCGACTTCGTCGCGCTCGCCCAGAGTTTTGGCATTGCCGCTTTTTGGGCCGAGGGGAAGAGTGATTTGAAATACTATCTCGCCGAGTCAATTGAGCAAAGGCAAACGACAGTCATTGCGATTAAGGTTGACGAATTTCCTAGTCCGTGGCCATTTCTCTTGCCAAAGAAATATCGCGGCGCCTGACTCCACTCTTGGTAAGACCTCAATAGCCTTTGAGGCTTGACGACTTTGCCCAAGAGTCTCGCATCAACAGTGCTAATGGGGAACACCGACGTGGCGAGAGCCATTGTGGGACATAATGAATCTCTTACTCTGGATGCTTATTGGGTTCAGAAAGTAACCATCGGGCCACGATGAAGCAAAGAGCTGCGCCAACGAGTTGGGCAATAATGAATGCAGGGGCATCAAGCGGGCGGATACCTGTGAAGGTGTCGGTGATTGCGCGGGCAAGGGTCACCGCCGGGTTGGCCAACGACGTGGACGCGGTAAACCAGATCGCCGCTGTGATATAAAAACCCACCAGGGCGGGCACGGCTGACGGGCGGTATCGGAGGCCGCCCAGAATGGTCAAAACCAGACCGAAGGTCGCGACAATTTCAGCGAGCCACTGCGCCGAACCTGTTCGGACAGTTGTCGCAATTTGTAAAATTGGTAGCTCAAACATGGCGTGAGCGATGAAAACGCCAACAATACCACCGGCGATTTGTGCCCCGACATAGCCCAAAGCCAGAATAATGGAGATATCGCGCCGCAAGGCAAAAACCATCGTTACCGCCGGGTTAAAATGAGCTCCAGAAATGGGGCCTAACAGGGAAATCATAACGAATAGAATAGCGCCAGTTGGGATGGAGTGCCCCAACAGAGTGACGGCGACATCGTCGGACAGGGCGTCCGCCATAATGCCCGAGCCGACGATTGTTCCCAGAAGAAAGGCCGTGCCAACCCATTCGGCGGCGAGTTTGCGCATGATCTGAGATGTCATTGGCTTGGCAACTCGTAGAAAAAACAATGGCGTTCGATTGACGGATTTTGGTTGCAAATATGCCGAAACGAACAATGCGCAACAGGTCGGCAGACTTGCACGGGCGGATGTTCAACATTACCTATAGTTGAGACCAGCCGGGAGTTCAACATATGTCAGGCATCGCGACAGTTTTTGGGGGATCGGGGTTTGTCGGTCGCTACATTGTGCAACAACTTGCCAAGTCAGGTTGGCGGGTGCGAGTTGCGAGCCGCCGTTCAAATGAAGCGAGTTTTGTACGAGTCTATGGTCATCCTGGTCAAGTCGAACCCATCTTTGCCAATATCCGCAATGATCAATCGGTGGCAGACGCTATCAGCGGCGCTGACGTGGTTGTCAATTGTGTCGGCATTCTTGTTGAGACATCAAAACAGCGATTTGACGATGTGCACTTTGAATCGGCGCGTCGAATCGCGGAAACAGCGGCAACTTGTCACGTCAAAAGGTTGGTGCATATCTCGAGTATCGGAGCCAACGCCGAGAGTGCTAGCCGTTACGCGCGATCAAAGGGGCTAGGTGAAAAAGCCATTATGGAAGCATTCCCCGCCGCTGTCATTCTTCGTCCATCTATCGTGTTCGGACAAGAAGATCAGTTTTTCAATAAATTTGCGGCCATGGCGCGATTGTCGCCGGTGATTCCGACAGTCTCGGGGAAAACGCTGTTTCAAGCCGTGTATGTTGGAGATATCGCGAAGGCCACTTGTCGCGCCATTGAGGATAAGTCGGTGAGTGGAGTTTATGAATTGGGAGGGCCGGACATTCTCTCATTTGGCGATTTGATGGTTAAAATGTTGGATGTGATCCGTCGCCGCAGATTTGTGTTGGATTTACCGCTTCCTGTGGCGCGGCTCAATGCACGTATCTTTGATCTTCTGCAAACCATTAGCGGTCATCTCGTGATCAACCGTTTGATCACTCGCGATCAAATCAAACAATTAACGATCAACAATATTGTTAGTGAAGGGGCGCAATCATTTCATGATCTCGAGATTGAGCCGGTGTCACTAGACACGATTTTGGACACATATTTGTATCGGTTTCGACCCGCCGGTCAGTATACTGAAATTCAAGAATCAGCGAATATGCAGGGGGACTCAGAGGTCAACTGAGGGCTATGTTTTGAAAAATCAATGTCTCTCGATTGTGGTATGACCACCGATCACGAGACCATTGTCGGTTTCCGTTTGAAAATGAATATGAATCGAGACTTTGCTTTTTGGATGGATAGTTCCGTCACTGTAGAGGAGGCCCATCCGTGCCTCTGCGCTGATCTTCAGAGGGCTATTTTGACGAGATTGATGTGTCCTGTCAGACGATTTGAACTGACGGCAATCTTGTGACATTGAGATCGCGCCATGACAATCTTGACCCGCGAAACTCCTCAACCCAAAGAGTTGGCTTCCGTTCAAGTCGATTTCCGCCGAGGCTGGCAGAAATCCCAAGAGGATAAAGAGGACCAAAGTGGCGATTATGCGTGTCATTGAGAGACCCAACTGACTAATTTTTCAGCATCATAGCGTGTCTCTTCGTCAGATCAAAGTAAAATTTGGTAAACCCATAGGTCGAATGACTCCATCAAGCGCAAAGAATATTTTGATCGGGAAGCCAATCAACGATGAAGTTATTCGTCGGCGAGCAAGACGGCTTCAACCCGTCGATTGAGTTGCCGGCCCTCTAGAGTGTTGTTCGTGGTACGGGGCGCAAAAAATCCAATGCCTTCGCTTGAAATTTGTTTTGGATTGACCTGATGAATTTCAATGAGATGTTTGGCCACAGACTTGGCGCGCTCTTTTGATAATTCGAGGTTGGCTTCGTGGGAGCCCATCGAATCCGTGTGTCCAACGAGCAGGATGCGTGCATTCGGGTTAGAGTTCAAAAAATCGGCTAAGGCCTGCAATTGGGGATAATTATTCTCTCCTAAATCGGGCGAACCCGACTCAAAATCAAGTTTATCCAATAGAACCCGCCCCCACTTTGCAAATTGTTCTTTTATGCCAAGAGGCTTTAGCGTCGTGATTGAGTTTGGCTCGCTCACACCACTGAAAATATCGATCTGAACAAATCCGGCCGTTTCGCTGCGGCTGATCAGCAGTGAAATATATCTCTCAGGGTCACCGCGCTTTTCCGCGACCACAAAATGGAAATTTCTCAGATCGACGTAAAGGGCCGAAGCGGGCGCACGGTCAAGTTGGTAGTAGAAATCAAAGCCACCGCAGACTTGGTCATGGCAGTAAAAGAGTTCTGAATATTCCTGCTCACGCAGTTGGTCGCGAAAGACGCGTGCGATTTCAAAACTGGGCGCGGCATCATTGATTTTGAAGACTGTCCGTTCATTTTTGCCATTCACCCACAATGAAGGGAGCGAGTCGTTCTTGAAAGGCGCGATGGGGATGACGTGACTGAGCCCGTCGCGCATCTCTTGGTACGTCTCCTCCGACTCAAAGGGCAACGCGATGTCTTGGAGTGCTGACACTTGTTGAGTCGTGCTCAAGACAATGAGCACGACAGCGATTGGACGCAAACAGGTCAACGTGAAGCCGAATGATATTCGGGGTTGGGCATCATACCCGAAGCGGAAGCGACACGGTTGGTCATGTTGAAAAATCCGGCAACAGCGATAATATCCCAAATATCGCGATCAGAGAAGCCGACCTCCCGAAGTAATTCGCGGTCACCTTCAGTAATTTTGTGACTTTCGATGGTCACCTTTTCAGCAAAATCAACCATCGCGCGTTGCCGTGGGTTCAACTCGCAAACACGGTGGTTCATGACCAACATCTCGCCGAGTTCGGGATTTTCAGAATATTCCCGAACCGCGGCCCCATGAGCTACCAAACAGTAGTAACACCTGTTAACGGCAGAAACCACAACGGCAATCATCTCACGTTCCAGTTTTGACAGATGGCTCTCGCCAAGCATCAAATCATTATACATAGACGTGAAGGCGTTCAGTTTATCAATATTGAACGCATAGGCCGCCAACACATTGGGCAAGAGCCCTAACTTTTCCTGACAAACCGCAAAATACTTTGCCGTGGCATCCGGCAATGGATCAACAGGTGCAAGATTAAGGCGAGTGGGTCTCGTCACTGCATTCTCCTCGACTGTGTTGCCATATGGCGTCATAGTAGGTGGGCGCGTGGGTAATGTCTACCATCGCTTTGGATGGTCATGGCCCATTCATCAGGCGATAGAACCTTCCACCGCCTTTGGCGCTAACGCAAATTAGGGATTTCAACCTTTTCTTGCTATCACAATATGGCCCCGCGGGCTCGCATATGTTGGAAAAACCTCGTTAACTGATTTGATAGTCTTACAGACCAACTTGGCAAAAACTCATCTGAACAGATTTACGCTAATCATGGTTAAGCCCAACCTAGCGAAAGATGGTCACGATCTATCCACGATTGTGCCTGTTAAGGGAGCCTTTGTTAAGTGAAACATATGGAATATTGAAAACTTCTCATGTCCTAAATTGGCCTTAAAACAAAGAGGAGCATCTCCTTGATTCTTTAGCCAAAATATAGAGATGAGGCACCGAACGCATCTAACGCCCGGTCTGGGTTGATTGATGACACGGTGGTAGGATATCAGAGGTTACGAGTTCAGAATGATTGAGGATCGGTGTCCATCAAGTCCCTAACAAGAGTATTCAACAGCAAGCTTCCCCGCGTCGTGGTGAACAAACGGTCATGATCAATCTTGATTAATCCGTGAGTTTGCCATTGATTGAGACGTTCTTGGTTCAATGGGGCCACCGATAAATCCATCAACCTTTTGAGGTCAGTGCCTTCCTTGAGGCGGAGCGACATCATGAGATACTCATCGGCCTGTTCCTTTTGAGACAGCAATACACGTCGACTCTCGCCGCTGCCCTTCTCCCCCACCTTGTTCAACCATGTAGAAGGCGCAAGATGGGTTTCGGTCGCCATGCGTTGACCCGTTATCGTCAGGCGTCCGTGCGCACCGGGCCCGACTCCAAGGAAATCCTGACTTCGCCAATACAGAAGGTTATGTCGACTCTCGTGGCCTCGATAGGCGTAGTTGGAGACTTCATAGCGCCTATAGCCCGCCGATCGACAAATCTCCTCCGCCACTTCGTGCATCTCGGCGGCGGCTCCCTCAGTTGGCAATCCCGGTAATTTGCCCGCCGCATGGCGAAGACCGAAGGCCGTCTTGGACTCGATTGTCAACTGATAGAGTGACAAATGCCCGGCCCCCCAAAGAGTTACATCTTCAAGTTCTTTCTCCCATGTCTTGAGAGATTGGTTGGGCCGGCCGAACATCAGGTCGATATTGATCCGTTTAAAGTGTCTGTTTGAGATCTCAAAAGCCGATTTGGCCTCAGTGGAGGTATGCTGACGCCCGAGAGTCTTAAGCCCGTCGTTGCGCAGCGATTGAACACCAATTGATAAACGATTGATCCCGGCCGCCCGGTAGTCAGAAAACTTCTGGGTATCCGAGGATGAGGGGTTAGCTTCCAAAGTGACTTCTGCCTGATCGCTCAACGTCCAATGTCGATCAATGCGCGTCAAGATATCTCCAACCATGGACGGTGGCATGAGACTCGGCGTGCCACCGCCAAAATACACCGATTGGCAATCGCGCCCGCCGATTTCCTCACTTGAGTGATCTAATTGACGGAGATAGGCCTTTGTCCACGCGTTGTAATCAATCTGTTTGGCCGCATAGGTATTGAAGTCACAATATGGACAGAGCGATTGGCAATAAGGCCAATGGAGATAGATGCCGAATTCAGGCGACGGTTGGAGCGTCATTGTTGAGGCAATGTTGCATGAATAACTGCAGAGACCGAGATCGGTGGCTATGTCTCGATTTCTCTTTCTCTGTCATCTCACCGAATGTGCGCGTGTCATCGTCTGGAACGAACATGGGATCGTAGCCAAAGCCATTCGCGCCGCGAGGTGGCCAGACGAGATGTCCATTGACAACGCCCTCAAAGGTGGCGGTCTCGCCGTCAATCCAAGCGACACAAATGACGGAGCGGAAGCGGGCGCGTCTTGGGAAAGGGGCTCGTTGGGTTTCAAGGGCTTGCCAAATCCGTCGCATGGCAAATCTGTAATCCCGCCCCCCGTGACGTTCGGCCCAGTCAGCGGTCGCGACACCCGGCTGGTTGCCGAGGGCGGCCACTTCAAGGCCGCTATCGTCCGCCAAAGCAATCATGCCCGTCTGAGAGGCGGTGTAGGTGGCTTTAAGCCGTGCGTTACCCTCTAGCGTGTCTTCTGTCTCACGAGGCTCGGACAGACCGAGATTTGAGACCAGAATGATATCGACGTGAACCCCTTTCAGAAGAGTCAAAATTTCGTTTATTTTTCCTCGATTTCGGGTCGCCAAGACCATTGTCTGGTCTTTGAGTGAACGCATCGTATTAACCGATGGCGTCGCGTTGAGTTTGGAACAGTTCTTTTGTCCCCTTCCGCGCTAAACTCAACATTTGAAGCAGTCCCTCCTGACCAAACGGTGCCTGTTCAGAAGAGCATTGCACCTCAATCAATTGACCTTGGTTGTTGATGACAAAATTGGCATCCACCTCGGCCTCTGAATCTTCAGAGAACTCCAGATCAAGACATGTCTGTCCCGCCAGAATTCCGCAAGAGACCGCCGCGATTTGACCGGTGATGGGATCATTTGATACCACGCCATCGACCATCAGTCTGTTGACGGCGAGGCGAAGAGCCACCCAAGCGCCAGTAATTGCTGCGCAGCGGGTACCGCCATCGGCATTGATGACATCACAATCCACCACGATCAATCGCTCGCCAAGCGACGCGGCGTGAACGCAACTGCGAAGGGAGCGGCCAATCAGACGTTGAATTTCAAAGGTGCGCCCCGAGGGTCGCCCAGAAATGCTCTCACGCCGATTGCGCACATTGGTTGAGCGGGGAAGCATGGCATACTCGGCTGTGACCCATCCAAGGCCGGTATTGCGCCGGAAGATGGGGACTCTTTGCCCTAAAGAAGCGGCACAGATGACACGGGTGTCGCCACAAGATATCAGGCATGAACCCTCGGCATGTGTCAGTATACCGGTCTCAATGACGACATCTCG
Source organism: Paracoccaceae bacterium (assembly GCA_022824005.1). GTDB lineage: Bacteria > Pseudomonadota > Alphaproteobacteria > Rhodobacterales > Rhodobacteraceae > JAPOXR01. The sequence goes on along the minus strand of JAJEBG010000018.1, from coordinate 36,116 downwards.
CATTGCGTCCATTTGTCTTCCCGATGAACGGACCATGATGAACCTTCCAAACTTACCAAACGACCTTGTTTCGCCAAATCATAATCACTTGCGACCGCTATGTATAGTCAGAACGAGAATGAAGAACCGAGTCATAAATTGCTTTCCAACGAACGATTGAGTCAAACTACTGAATGAATTAAAGTCTTGCGATTGACAGACGAAAACCGCGTGAGAGGACGATGTCAGGCAAACAAACTGTGGCAGACTCGGTGGATTTAAGCAGCCGCAACCGCGATGTGTTTCAAACTCTCGTGGAAATGTATCTGCAAAGCGGCCATCCGGTGGGCTCGCGCCCCCTCAGCCGTGAGCTCGACATCAAATTATCATCAGCGACCATTCGCAACGCGATGCAGGATTTGGAATATCTCGGTCTGCTGACGAGTCCGCATGTATCTTCAGGTCGCGTTCCAACTGAACTTGGCTTGCGGCTTTTTGTTGACGAGTATCTTGAAATCAACAAGGTCGAAGAAGACGAACGGAGTTTGCTGGATTCCATCGCGACAAACGAGAACGAACAGGTAACTGAGAAGCTCGGACGAGCTGGAACCCTATTGTCGAAACTCACACGCAGTGCCAGTTTGGTCTTGGCACCTAAATCTGCATCGCCCATCCGTCACGTGGAGTTTGTGTCCCTAGCCCCTGACCGCGCGTTGGTGGTTCTCGTGACCTCCGATGGTCGCGTCGAAAACCGAGTGTTTTGTCCCCCGAACGGCCAGACTCCATCGTCAATGCAGCAGGCGGCCAACTTTGTGAACTCTGTGGCGGCCGGCCGGTCAATTGGTGAACTCATGCGGATTATCGAAAAGGAAATCAAACAAAGGAAAGCTGAGATTGACCGTCTGGCATCACAATTGGTGGAAGACGGACTCGCCGTGTGGGAAGACTCTGACGATCAGAACTATGGTGAAAGACTCATCGTGAAAGGGCGCTCGAACCTTCTGGATGGCAAGGAGACAGGCATTGATCTTGATCGAATCCGTGAACTCTTCGATGATCTTGAACGCAAACGTGATATCGCCGATTTTCTCCAATTCGTTGAGGACAGCGAAGGTGTGAAGATATTTATTGGATCGGAAAATAAACTTTTTTCCTTGACGGGTTCCACTCTCGTCATTTCACCCTATATGAACAACGATCAAAAAATTGTTGGCGCGGTCGGTGTGATTGGTCCCACAAGGCTTAATTACGGGCGCATTGTGCCGATCGTTGATTACACCGCCCAACTGGTCGGTAAACTGGTGACCAAACAGCCATAATGGGAGATAAGCCGAGGCATGCAAGACAAGGGTGAACAACATACGCAAGAAGAGAGCCAACCGCATCAGGATTCGGGGGAGGCAAAAGGCCAGCCGGAATTAACGGAGACGACGGAATCGGAGACCGAGGCGAAGGAAACCGAAAACGGCAGCGGGCAAGAAAAGGATAGTGAGAGGACCGAAGGTGACATCTCGGAGTTGACGCAAAAGAATTTTGATGAGCTTCGCGACAAGTGGATGCGGGCCCTCGCGGAAGCTGAAAATATCCGTCGTCGAGCCGACCGTGATGTCAAGGATGTGGCGCGATACCAGCAAACGCGGTTGGCCCGCGATCTCTTGCCGGTCTATGACAATCTAAAGAGGGCTCTCGCCACAATTGAGGAGAATCAAAAGGAATCCCAGTCGAGTGTTATGGAAGGTATAGAGTTGACACTCAAAGAACTGCTGAATGCCTTTGGTAAACACGGAGTGCAAGTGGTGGCCCCCCAGAAGGGCGAATCCTTTGATTCAAAACTCCACGAGGCGATGTTTCAAACGCCCACCGAAGATGTGCCAGCGGGTCAAATCGTCAGTGTGATGACCGAAGGCTTTACCATCCATGACCGTCTGTTGCGCCCAGCACAGGTGGCGGTGTCATCAGGATCACCGAGTCAGAATGATTAGATGAGTCCACCCAGGCATGCGGACGAGAGGCAACAAAGTCCGTTCATGTCAGTGTTCTTCACGCAACAACTTTTTGAGATCATAAAGTATGGATAGAGCGTCTCGCGGACTGAGCTCATCAGGGTTAATGTTATCTAGACGGTCTTGGAGAGACTGCGTCATCTTTTTTGTTTGTTGAGATACGCTCTCTTGAGCGGCCACAAAAAGCGGCAAATCATCCATGAGCGCGGCGGTTTTTCCGGCCGCTTGCTGCTCGTCGGTTTCAAGAGAATTTAGGATCTCTTGGGCGCGTGCCACCGCAAGGTCCGGCATCCCGGCAAGTTTTGCGACCTGCACGCCATAAGAACGTTCAGCCGCGCCGTCCTTGACCTCATACAGAAACACGATGTCGTTTTCCCATTCTCGAACCGACACGGTTGAGTTGGACATTCTAGAGAGGCGGTTGGTGAGCTGTGTGAGTTCGTGGTAATGCGTCGCGAACAAGGCTCGGCAGCGGTTGACTTCATGCAAATGTTCGAGTGTGGCCCACGCGATGGATAGCCCATCATAGGTCGCGGTTCCCCTCCCGATTTCGTCAAGAATCACCAGAGCCCCGGGGCCCGCTTGGTGCAAAATAGTCGCGGTTTCGACCATTTCCACCATGAACGTCGAGCGACCTCGAGCCAGCTCGTCAGAGGCCCCTACTCTGGAAAAGATTTGGGAAACCATGCCAATATGAGCCATCTCGGCCGGCACAAAGGCGCCAGCCTGAGCGAGAATGACAATTAAGGCATTCTGCCGCAAATAGGTTGATTTTCCCGCCATGTTGGGGCCGGTGACGAGACGAATTCGTGGGCATTTGTCAATTTCGGCAAGGTGACAATCATTAGCCACAAAAGCCTTGGCACCATCGTCCTTCAATGACTCCTCGACAACCGGGTGTCGGCCGCCACGAATGTTGAGAACACTGCTGTGGTCAATGATGGGGCGTTGCCAATCCCTCTTTTCTGCAAGTTCAGCCAGCGAAGAGGCAACATCAATTTCGGCTAAACCTTTGGCGGTTTCCGAAATGAACTCAAACTGGTTTAGCACCATCGCCGAGAGGTCATTGAATATCTTGGTTTCGATTTCCAGCGCGGCACTCGAGGCATTAAGGAGTCGAGACTCGACCGCGGCCAACTGTTCTGTTGTAAAGCGCATCGCACTCGCCACAGTTTGTCGATGCGTATAGGTTTTTGAAAGAGGCTCCGTCATCAACTTGGCGGCTGCGGTATTTGGGACTTCAATAAAATAGCCCAAGACATTATTTTTCCTAATCTTCAGAGACGCGATACCGGTCTCGGTTATATATTCGGACTGCATTTTGGGAATCTGTGACCGTCCCCGGTCGTGCAAACGTCGCTCCTCATCAAGTTCTTCTGAGTAACCTTCCCGCACGAAACCGCCATCACGCAAGAAGGGCGGAGGTTCGCTTTCGATCGCTCTTTCGAGAGTTTCAAGCACAGACTCAAATCCTGAAAGTTTGGCCCGTGAGCTATCCAGAGCAAAAAAATGACCAGAATCACCCACTAGACTTGGATGGTCTTTGGCATCATTCTGACCCATTTCCATCAAAAGTTGGCGGATTGTTACGGCACTTGCAAGACCATGGTGCAACGCCGCCAAGTCGCGGGGTCCACCACGGCACAGCGACAATCGGCTTAAAGATCGGTTAAGGTCAGGTAGTTTCTGCAACTCTTTGCGTACTTTTTGACGCCATTCCGGTTGTGCCAAAAAACAAGCCAACTCATTTTGTCGTTGAGTGATCGTATCTAGATCTGTCGAGGGAGCGTTCATTCTTGATTGCAATAAACGCCCGCCCGCCGCGGTGCGGGTATTGTCGATCACACTCAAAAGAGATGTCCCCCGATGTCCCGACGATGTGGTTGAAATTTCGAGGCTTTGACGAGTCGATGCATCAATTTGTATTGTGTCATTGATGCGTTCTTGGACTGGTGGGCGCAAGTTCAGGTGTTGGCGCTTCTGAGTGACATCAAGATAGGAGATGATGGCACCAAGAGCACTGAGTTCGGCGCGTGAAAAGTCTCCATAGGCGGACAATTCTCTCACACCATACAACTCACAAAGCCGCCGTTCGGCTGTGTTGCTTGCGAAGTGCATCGGGGCAAGAGGCATCGACGTGGCCTCGCCGCCATCAACGATGTCCTTAATCTTGCTGCCAATATTTTCTGAATACAAGATTTCATTTGGCGTCACACGCGCTAGTTGGACATGCAAATTTTCAACGGTGCAACATGTAACTTGGATACTGCCAATGGAAATGTCGCTCCAAGCAAGGGCAATATCCTCCCTGACTTGCGCGATGGCGGCAAGGAAATTATGGCGCCTGGCATCAAGTAACGAGTCTTCGGTCAAGGTGCCGGGTGTAAGGATGCGCACGACATCTCTTGCCACCACCGATCTTGCCCCTCGCTTCTTGGCTTCCGACGCGTCCTCGGTTTGCTCACAGACCGCCACCCGGAACCCTTTCCGAATGAGCGTTTGCAAGTATTTGTCGGCACTCAATACAGGGACACCGCACATTGGGATGTTTTGCCCCTCTTTTTTGCCACGTTTGGAAAGGACAATGTCCAGAGCGTCAGAGGCCAACACCGCGTCGTTAAAGAAGAGCTCATAAAAGTCACCCATTCTGTAAAACAGTAGAGAGTCTGGATGCTGATCTTTAATCCTTTGGTATTGCTCCATCATGGGACTGTTGACGTTCTGGCTTATGGCTTAACTCCTTGTTTGTGACCGTTCAAAAGGCATCATAGGTAGGCAAAGGGCTTCATTCCAGTCTCATTTTACTTGGTGCACGTTGAGTTGTCGCCGCAGAACCTCTAATTCTTGATGATGTTGTTTGATCCTCGGCGAGGTCTGGCCAACATCAAATTCATTTGCAACCGATGGGATGACGCTCTATTCGGTCACAGAAATAACCGATGATCATGCCAAAGATGGTGAAAGGCCCGTTCGACTCAGATGTCTTGAATCTGTGTCTTGAATCTCTCAATAATGTTGACAGGATCAAGGTCAATCACCGGAACATCAACATTACCCGATTGACATTCGGCGATAATCACCGATTGGCGTCGCATCGCGATCGCTTCTCGCAAAACCTCGCCGACGTTTTCGGCGGGCACGCTGGCCGTATTTTCGCACCCACAAGCGGCGGCGACCTTCGCGAGTGACGTTCGCCCGCTCGTATAGGTGGGCTGATCTCCTGTTGAGCCATAACTCCCATTGTCGACAATCAGCAGAATAAAGTTATCCGCTTGATGATTGCCAATCGTGCTTAGTGTCGCGAGGTTGGTCAAGACCGATCCATCACCATCAATGGCGATGACGGTTTTCTCCTGCGCAAGGGCCAGACCAAAACCAATTGAAGAGCATAAACCCATTGTCCCAAGCATGTAGAAATTGGTTTCCTGATCATCAAGCGCATAGAGTTCCTGAGAGGGCGCGCCGATGTTGCATACCACAAGATGGTCACGAATGATGGGCAGAATGGATTTTAAGAGTTCATAGCGGATCATTGTGCCGACCTCCAAAAGGTCGCGTCAGTTAAAACGGCTATCGGTTTCCGAGACATCTGGGCGTGTGTCAAGATTCCGTCGAGTCTTTGCACATCTCGGCTATCGGAAAAATGGTAAGTTGGGATATGGAGCTGGTCCAATATGGCCTTGGTATGTAGCGCCATTTCAACTTGGCAAGCGACCTTTTCACCGATCTCTCCTCGATAGCTAATTAACATAGGTAGGGGAATGTGATAAAATTGGATCAAGGTGGCAAGGGTATTTACAACCACGCCCAATGCAGTGTTCTGCATGATAATGCACGATTGCCTCCCGCCCATGTAGGCACCGGCACAGAGCCCCATTCCCTCATCTTCCTTATTGCATGGCACATGCATGAATTGATCGGATTTATCCGCCAACTCAATCACACCGGCCAACTGTTTGCAGGGCACGGATGTGAGAAAGCCCACACCACAACGGGCAAGGCTATCGACGATTTTTTGATCTGTGGCTGTGGCCATATACTCCCCCCTATGGTCAGACTTCCCATCTAAAACAAATGGACGTGATATGGCAATACCTGTTTTGCCATCATGTGGAAGCAAGACTGTCAAGGTGAGCCATGACCTTGGTGGCAATCAGATCACTCACACGTTCATTCGACTCAGTGGTCACGCCGGCGATGTGCGGCGTTAAGATCACATTGTCAAGATGGCAAAATCTTTGACCCTGCATCCCGTCGAGGGGTTCATTGTCGAAGACGTCAAGGGCAAAACCACCGAGATGGCCTTGCTGACATGCGGCAATGAGAGCCGATTCATCGACAATGCCCCCCCTTGATGTATTGATCACCATCGCGCCCTTCTTGATCTGTTTGATTTCCCTATCGCCCAGCAAATGCCGAGTGGATTTGGTGAGCGGCACATGGACACTGATCACATCCGACTGGCCAAGGAGCTGCGGCAAATCAACCTGTCGAACCCATCGCCAAGCATCGGAATCCTGAGGAAGAAATGGATCATAAGCGATGGGAGAGAATCCCATCAATGCAGCGAGTTGGGCGGTCTGTTGACCAATGGCACCCAATCCGAGCAATCCTAAAGTCTTGCCCATCGCCTCAGCTCCAGTGCATTCCTCTCGTGGCCACTCCCCTCTTTGCATTCTGTCATTGACCGAATAGGCTCGCCGCAGCAACATAACAGCGGTACAAACGACATATTCCGCGACACTCCGGTCATTGGCACCGGTGGCCGGATAGACCGTAATTTTCCGTCTTCTACAGGCTTCTAGATCAATGTTATCTAATCCCACACCGAGCCGCCCAACGCAGGCAAGTGAGGGCGCGGCCTTTAGCAAAGATGATATGACTCGAGTGCGGTTGCGAACAATCAAGGCGGTACTATTGACCACGAGAGAGAACAACTCCTCATCGCGTTCAAAAAGATCCGGTCGGTAGATGACATCTTGATGCTGCCGAAGTTTTTCGACAGTTTTTTCATCCATGAATTCGGAAATTAGAATCATCAGTTCAACTCATTTGAGGCGAAAGATGTCAAGGTTTCAATCTCATCTCATCAATGTTTCGACGCCGGCTTGACCTTTAATTCTTAAGGTCTTCCCAAAAACCCTTGAACTTGCGCCCCAAACCCCGATCGGGCGAGCCCTTTTGCATTTCGGCAAATTGACGCAACAACTTTTTTTGTTCTTCATTGAGATGGGTTGGCGTTTCAACGAAGAGAGTGATGAAGAGATCCCCCTTGGCGCTGGCGGCGGAGCGAACCGATGGCATGCCCTTCCCTGATAACCGAAAACGCTTTCCTGATTGACTGCCGGCGGGGATCCTCACTTTGGCACGTTTCCCGTCGATGGTCGGAATTTCAACTTCGCCTCCAAGAGCCGCCTCGGCCATGGAGACGGGCACCGTACATCCCAGATTTTTGCCTTCGCGTTGAAAAATATCATGCTCGCGAACATTGACAAACAGATAGAGATCACCGCTTTCACCGCCCCGCAATCCCGCTTCTCCTTTGCCCCGAAGACGAATACGAGACCCGGTTTCGACGCCAGCAGGAATGGTGACGTCCAAAGTCTGGTTCTTCTTGACTCGCCCCGTCCCGCCGCAGTGACGACAGGGATTACGGATCACCTTCCCTAGTCCATTGCAGGTGGGGCAGGTTCTCTCGATGGTAAAGAAACCTTGCTGAGATCGAACCTTGCCGGTACCCGAGCAGGTTGGACATATCAAAGGTTGTGCCCCACCTTCGGCCCCTTGCCCATTGCAGGCTTCGCAGGCGACCGATGTGGGAACAAGAATGCGTTTGTCAACACCGCTGAAGGCCTCGTCTAGATCAATGGAGACGTCAAAACGCAAATCCGAGCCGCGGGTATCAGCATGGCCGCGACCGCTCTGTCTCGACATATTGCCAAAGAGGTCGTCAAAAATGTCAGAAAAGGCTGAATTGAACGGGTTGGCCCCTTGCCCGCCGCCGCTCATGGCCGAATTGAAACCTTCATGGCCCACTTGGTCGTAAAGGTTCTTCTTTTCTTGATCCTTCAGAACATCGTAGGCTTCATTCACCTTCTTGAATTCGGCTTCAGCGTTTGGATTGCTCTTGTTTTGATCTGGGTGAAGAGTACGAGCTTTACGCCGATACGCTTTCTTAATCTCATCGGCGGAAGCGGACCGACTGACGCCAAGCGTGGAATAATAGTCACCCGCCACCATATTATCGTGTGCCTCAGTTGATTGACCGGTTTAACAAAAAATCACTTTTTGTCGTCGGCGGATTCATCCTCGTCGACATCTGTGAAATCGGCGTCCACAACTTCTTCAGCATCGTCGTCTGAAGTTGCGTTGTCATCATCTGCCTTTTTCTTGGCCTCGGCCATCTCTGATTCATAGATGGCTTGACCTAGTTTCGTCGCCGCCTCCGTCACATTCTGAAGTGCCGATTTGATTTTCTGGGTCTCATCCGATTCGAGTTCTTTTTCTAGCGCCCCGAGAGCCAACTCAATGGCTTCAATTGTTGACGGGTCAACCTTGTCACCATGTTCCTCAATTGATTTACGGGTAGCGTGAACCAAGGCTTCCCCTTGGTTTCGAACTTCTACCAATTCCTTGCGTTCGCGGTCGGCTTCAGCATTGGCTTCGGCATCATCCATCATTTTCTGAATGTCTTCATCGGACAATCCGCCGGAGGCTTGAATGGTGATTTGATGTTCCTTTCCAGTGCCTTTGTCTTTGGCGGTCACCGAGACGATCCCATTGGCGTCGATATCAAACGAAACTTCAATCTGAGGCACACCCCGAGGGGCCGGTGGAATCTCTTCTAGGTTGAATTGACCCAACAGTTTATTATGTTCGGCCATCTCGCGTTCACCTTGGAAGACGCGAATAGTGACGGCGCTCTGATTGTCCTCGGCGGTCGAGAAAATCTGCGATTTCTTGGTCGGAATGGTCGTGTTGCGCTCAATCAGCCGGGTGAAAACGCCCCCGAGCGTCTCAATACCGAGGGAGAGAGGCGTGACATCCAAAAGAACAACATCTTTGACATCACCACGCAGCACGCCGGCTTGGATGGCCGCGCCCATAGCCACGACCTCGTCAGGGTTAACGCCTTGATGGGGTTTGTTGCCAAAGAAATTGGACACTTCCTCAATCACCCGAGGCATTCTCGTCATGCCGCCGACAAGCACCACTTCGTCAATATTTGTCTTGTTCATACCCGCATCTTTTAACGCCGCGGCACACGGTTTCAGCGATTGTTTGATCAAGCCGCCCACTAATTTTTCGAGCGTCGCACGGGTCAGTTTGGTGACGAGGTGCAAAGGTTGCCCGCTATTGGGATCCATTGAGATAAAAGGTTGATTGATTTCTGTCTCTTGGCTTGAGGACAGTTCAATCTTGGCCTTTTCAGCCGATTCCTTCAAACGTTGTAGGGCCATCACGTCTTTGGTCAGATCGACACCGTTGGCTTTCTTGAACTCTTTGGCCAAATATTCAACGATCAACATATCAAAGTCTTCGCCGCCAAGATGGGTATCCCCATTGGTGGATTTAACTTCAAACAAGCCTTCATCAATTTCGAGAATGGTAATATCAAAGGTGCCACCACCGAGGTCGTAAACGGCGATGGTTTTCGATTCCTGTTTGTCTAAGCCGTACGCAAGTGCTGCCGCCGTGGGTTCGTTAATGATCCGCAGCACTTCTAGGCCGGCGATCTTACCGGCATCCTTGGTCGCTTGCCGTTGCGCATCGTTGAAATAGGCGGGAACAGTAATGACCGCTTGCGAGACATTCTCACCGAGATAGCTTTCAGCGGTTTCCTTCATTTTTTGCAGGATGGCGGCAGATATTTCGCTTGGCGAATAATTCTTGCCTCGCACCTTTGCCCAAGCATCACCGTTGCCGCCATCGACGATTTCGTAAGGGATTTTTCCCTTGTCTTTGGTGATCACTTGATCGTCAAAGCGGCGACCGATCAATCGCTTGACCGCGAAGATGGTACTGTCAGCGTTGGTGACGGCTTGTCTTTTGGCGGCTTGGCCGACCAATTGTTCGTTATCGGTAAAGGCCACCACAGATGGTGTGGTACGTGCCCCTTCGGCATTGTCCACAACTTTAGGTTTGGCACCATCCATGATGGCGACACAGGAATTGGTGGTGCCGAGATCGATTCCAATCACTTTGCTCATTTTGGTCTTTTATCCTTCGTCCTTTTATTTGCGGCTCGGCTCTCTTTCCGTTCGGCCGCGGTCATTCTTTTATTCGTGGACTTCGTCAGTCCATCAATTTATATAGGGTGCGTTTTTGGACTGACAAGTTTAGCCCCAACTTAGAGGGTGATTGTGGTGACCTCATGTCATTGAAACCTAGTCAAACCATTCGAGGTTTTGAGATTTATCAATCGCATCTTGATGGCCATCAGCAAGAAGCGCTGACCGAAGAGTTGCGACAAGTCGCCAAAGCCGCCCCGATGTTCTCTCCTATCACGCCATCGGGTCATCGCATGTCGGTGCGCATTACATCGGCTGGAGCGCTCGGTTGGGTCGCCGACCGGCGGGGATATCGTTATCAAACAAGACATCCCTGTGGAGCCGGATGGCCACCGATACCGCCATTGGCCAAGCAGGTTTGGCACCACGTCACCGACGGGCTACCCGAACCCGACACCTGTTTGATCAATCTCTACCTTGAGAAGGCCAAAATGGGTATGCATTGTGATCGAGACGAGGCGGACTTTCAATATCCCGTGGTGTCGATTTCGCTCGGCGATGAAGCGCGTTTTCGGATCGGTCATCTCAAACGAGGTGGCTCAACCGAGTCGATTTGGCTAAAGTCAGGCGATGTGGTTGTGATGGGCGGGGAGTCCCGCCTTCGATATCATGGCATCGATGGGATTCGATTTGGCTCCTCGTCATTGTTGCCGAATGGGGGTCGGCTCAATGTGACTTTGCGCATTGCCGGATAAAGCCATCCTCGCCATATTTTGTCAGGATTGCGGTTGAAGTGAGGGAGATCCAAGACGTCGTTCTTGACGCAAGGACGAAACCACAACTTGCCAATTTCACTACGCCGTGATAGCCAAAACTTCTTGCCGATCATGGGAATGGCAGAGAAATCCGGGGGGCATTGTGAAACGCGAGCGCAGCGTCAAAATAGTGGCAACATTGGGGCCGGCATCTGACAATGCAGAGGTGATCCAAGAATTGTTTGACGCCGGGGCCGATGTATTTCGCCTTAATATGAGCCACGGTGATCACGCGACAGTCCGAGCTCGACACCAAAATATTCGTAAAATCGAAAAAGCCGTTGGCCGGCCGTTAGCGATTTTGGTCGATTTGCAGGGGCCAAAAATTCGTTGTGGAACCTTTGCCAATGGCTCGGAAATCTTGACCAATGGACAGATATTCCGCTTTGATAAGGATGCCACGCCCGGGGATCATTCGCGCGTTCACATTCCGGTCAATGAAGTCTTTTCGGCATTGAAACCGGGGGCCACAATGCTGGTTGATGATGGACGGATACGCCTTGAAGTCGATGAGGTTGGTGAGGACTTTGTCTCATGTCGGGTCATGGAAGGCGGAAGAATCTCTGATCGTAAAGGGATCAATCTTCCCGATGTCGTGCTCCCTTTGGCGGCCCTTTCAAAGAAAGACCGAACCGACCTTGATTTTGTCTGTGAGTTGGGCATTGATTGGTTGGCCCTTTCGTTTGTGCAGCGGCCGGCTGACATTATGGAAGCGCGAGACCTCGCAAGAGGACGGGCGGCGATCATGGCCAAGATTGAGAAACCCGCGGCCATTGAATGTTTTGACACCATTCTTGAGGCGGCCGATGGGATTATGGTAGCACGGGGCGATCTCGGCGTTGAGATGCAAGTCCATGAATTGCCACCGGTGCAGAAGCGACTGATCCGCCGCTGCCGCGCCGCCGCCAAACCGGTCATTGTGGCCACGCAGATGTTGGAAAGCATGGTCGCGAGCCCGGTGCCGACAAGAGCCGAAGTATCGGATGTCGCCACGGCGATGTATGAAGGGGCCGACGCAGTCATGCTATCAGCCGAATCAGCGGTCGGTAAATTTCCTGTCGCTTCGGTTCGCACAATGAATAATGTCGCCGTCTCGGTGGAGCATGACCCAACTTACCGACAGATTATTGAGGCCTCAAGACATGGCACGCGCCAATCGGTGGCCGATGCCATCACGCTAGCGGCGCGTGAAATTGCCGAGACCGCAGATGTCAAAGCGGTGTGCTGTTTTACCCATTCTGGCACCACCGCTCGTCTTGTCTCCCGCGAGAGACCCCGCATCCCTATGGTCGTGATGACTCCCTTCGATACCATCGCTCGCCGCATGACTTTGTCTTGGGGGGCGCATTGCATGGTGACCGCTCTGGTGCAGAATTTTGATGAAGCAGTGGCGAACGCCGTTGCCACCGCCGAGGGGGAAGAATTTGGGAAACCTGGTGAGCGCGTGATCATCCTCGCCGGTGTGCCCTTCAATGTTCCGGGATCGACGAATATTATCCGCATTGCTGATATACCCTGCCCCGCTAAAGAATGAAAACCCAGTGCGCATTCTAATGGGTTGAATGGATGTCATAGGGCATCCGATTGATGGAATTGTCGAATTGATTAAACTGTTGCATACCGCCGATTTGCACCTCGACTCACCGCTCGTTTCCTTAGCCATGCGTGATCCAGAATTGCAGGATCAGGTGCGTGCCGCCACTCGCAAGTCGTTGAAAAAAATCGTTGATCTCGCCTTACAGCACGAAGTTATGGCCGTATTGGTGAGTGGTGATCTTTTTGACCAAAACGAGCGCAATGCCCAAACTTCGGTGTTTCTTATCCTTCAATTGAATCGCCTCAAAGAGGCTGGCATCCGTGTCTTTTATGTCAAAGGCAATCATGATGCTGACAATCCCATCACGGGTGAGACGAGTTTTCCTGATAATGTTCATCTCTTTAGTGGTCATGGTGGCGTGGAAGAGATCGCTGAGAATATTCTAATTCACGGAGTGAGTTTTCCTCACCGCTCAGTGAGAGAAAGTTTGCTCCCGAAATTTCGCCCTCCGGAAAACGGAAAGATAAATATTGCTCTAATGCACACCTCCCTCGCGGGCGATAACAGGCAGGACAAGTACGCGCCATGCCATCTAGTTGAGTTGCAAAAGGCCGGTTTTGATTATTGGGCACTTGGACATATTCACAAAAGACAGATCTATTGCCAAGAGCCATGGATTGTCATGCCTGGCATTCCGCAGGGGCGTGATGTCGGTGAAGCGGGACCCAAATCCGTGACATTGATTGAAATCGAAGACGGTCAAATTTCGATTGAGGAGTTGCCCACCTCGGTTATTGAATTCGATCACATCAACATCGACATTTCAGATTGCGAAGATTGGGACAGTTTGCGCCAAGCGCTTCGAGAAGCGTTGACTCGCCATTCCGACAGGTTGCTATCGCCCTTTGGTATCACTCGGGTAAGCCTTGAGGGCCCCTCCGGATTGAGTTGGGATATCCTCCGTGATCACCGTGAACTTGAAGAATTCATCCGAGTGATGGCGCGAGACACTGGCAAGTTGTGGATCGATAAGGTGGTTTTCAATGTCGAAACTCCGCGCCAATCGAGCGCCCAAGACGCCACCTCAGAATTAGTGGAAATCATGGCCGATTTGCCAACCGAAGATCAGTTTAGACATGATTTTGAGAAGGATGCTGAAAGAGTGTTGGGCAACCTGTCAACGCAAATTCGTCAAGACTTATTGCGCGAAGAGGACGACCTCAAACAATTGATTCAAAATCTTAGTGAAGACGGCGTTCGAAGAGTCGCCGCTATGATGCGGAGCTCCTCGTCGTCATGATGCGTATTCGAACGCTCAAGTTGCGCCGCTTTGGGATGTTTACAGACAAGGTGATTGAATTTGGCCGTCGCCCTGAAAGAGAGTTGTCGGATTTCCATATTATCTATGGCGACAATGAGGCCGGCAAGACGACCTTGATGGAAGGATATCTCCGCCTCCTTTACGGGTTTCCCCTCAGAGAGCCTTACGACCACCTGCATCAACGAGCAAATCTCCGTGTGGGGGCCGAAATTGAACTTAACGGTGAAGACCAAACGGTGACCCGATTGCCCACTCGTCAAAACAATCTGACCGTTGGTCAACAATATCTTTCGGAAGATTTTTTTGGCAATATTCTAGGTGGTTTGGGAGAGGCGGATTATCGCAAACTCTATTGCCTAGACGACAAAACAATCGAAGAAGGTGGTGACGAGATCACCACGGGAAAGGGACAAATCGGTCGCCTTCTCTTTGGTGCCGCTTCAGGAATCAGCAATGTGACCAAGCTTCTTGATAAGGTGAGGGAGGAGGCTGACCAACTCTACAAGTTTCGGGGTAGCACACAGCGTATGCAATATCTGAAACGGGAAAGGGACAATATTTCACGTAAGGTTGAGTCAGAGCGAACCTCAGCTACAAAATACAAGACGGTCCGTAAAGAACTGACCGAGGCTAAAAAGGCAGAGAAGACCGCTGACCAAAAACGTCGACGACTTCTAAAGGAGGCCGCTCGCCTAAAATGTATTTCAGAGGCCTTGCCTAAATTGACGGATATCGCTGAATTATCCTCTTCGATCGCGGCCTCTGCCCATTATCCCGACATGATCAGTATCGACAGAAATCAACTTGAAACGATGATTGCAGAGCGGGCCCGACAAAGCGAAAGTCATAGGCGTTTGGCGGCAGAAATTGAACGGGTTGAAGCGCAAATTAAGGACATTTCTCTCGACCCAGATCGCCTCCGTCTTGGTGACGATTTGCAGACGATCGAGGATTTGCGTAGCCGGTTTGTCACCGCAAACGAGGATATTCCCAAGCGTCAGGAAGAGATGAATCAAATCGCTCAAAACATCCGCCACACGGCGGTGCGTTTGGGCCTTCCCCCAAACATAGAGAACTCAGCATTGGTGCTGAACATAGCTGATTTTTCTGACATCTCTCAAAAATGCTCTAGACTGAATAAATTGAGCATAGAGAGGTCAAGAGTGGAGCACGAGATCGCCACGCTCAACAAGCAGATTGAAGACACCAAAGCGACATTTCGGCACCTCGAAGAGGGGGTTCCTTGTGATGAAAAAGTCACAGATATTCTGGATCAAAATGATATTCCTTCCGTCCTCGCTAATTACCGTATCGCCCGCCAACAAATTCAAGAAGCCAACGGGAAGGCCGAGCGCACCCTAAATGCGCTCATGGTGCGGGGCCGAAAGTTCACGACTGTGCCATTTGCGGACTTAACTTCGATTGAATCGAGGCGCATGGCCACCGAGTTGGCAGAATGGAAAAAGGAGGAAAAAAGGGAGCGCGACCGACGAGCGGAAATTCAACGCGAACTCGCAGCCGCCGACAGTCAAATCGACCAACTCAGAAAAGTTGTCGGTTTAAGAATTGATAGCGAAGTCGTTGATCTGAAAGCGGCACGAGATACGAAGTGGGCCGACCATAAGTCTGCACTGACGGCGGAGACCGCTGAGGTATTTGAGAAGGCCATGTTCCAATACGATCAAGTCCAAGCCATTCGCATCGAAAATGCCACAAGCCTTGGCAAGATACGTCAACTTGAAGAGCAGTCCCGTGACCTGCAAGTTCAAATCAAAACTATCGAAGAAAAACTCACTCGTTTGGCGACCGCGATCAATGAACAAGAACAGAGAATGGTCAATGTATCTTTAAACCTTAAAATTGATCCTCCCCTGACACCTGAGGGATTAATTGATTGGTTGGAAAAGGTTGATGCGGCTAGAGAAAGTGAGGATCATCGACTGTCGACTGAGCACAAACATGCGGCAACTCTCGCCCATACCAACAGATTAAGGGACCAACTGGTCGCCGCCATGCCTCAACTTAAAGATGAGGAAGACTTTACCGCCATCGCCTCCGTCGCGATGAAATCGGAACGAGAAAGGCGAGATGCGGCTAGAGAGTTGGCGAAGGAACAAGGCCAGCGCGATCAATTGCGTCGCAGTCACACACGTCAAACCAAAGAGTTGAAAAGATGTCTTGAGCAGCATTCATGTGCCGCTCAAGCCATTGATACCTGGACCCAAAACAGATTTGGCAATTCGGTCGATCACTCTATTCTTGAAAAGTTCATCGAGGGTATGAGTGAAATCCAAACCCTTGACTCACAGCGTCGTGATCTTAACCAGCGCATCAAGAGTATGGAAGCGGATCAGGCCAGATTTAGGAAGTCGGTGAAAGAGATCTCCCATCGTTTTGGTGTAGAAGTTATCGCAGACGATCCTCTTGAATGGTTCAAAACGCTGCGAGAGACCACGGCAGAGGCACAGGAAGCGACTAATTCTTATGAAGAATTGACCGGCAAATTAAAAGACCTCAATGATGAACTCAGTCAGGTGAGCGCATCGCTGCAAGATCATGACGCCAAATTTAAGTCTCTGACCGCCCAGTTTCCGCCGTCAATCAAAGTTGAATCGCTTCAAGATCTCTCTCGTGAGGTCGCAAACGCACAAGGAATTATTGCCAAGCGCCAAACCATTCGTCAACTGACCAAGGACGTCTGCACAAAGCTTGATGTTCCCAATCTTGAAGCCGCTAGGGCCGAGGTCGCCGATTGCCATCGTGAAGAGATCACGGTGTCGCTGGCTGTGACCGAAGCGGATTCCCAAAAGGCTGATGAGGAATATTTCGAAACTGTTGAAACGCGCACACGCCTTCAAACTCAACTTGACAATGTCACGGACGATGATGGGGTGGCGGTTCTTGTGGAGAAGGTTCGCAATATTGACTTGGAGATGAAAGAAACCGCTCAGGAATATCTGAGACTGCATTTTGGACATCAATTGGCCGAGGAAGCCATCCGTCGGTTCAGCGAAAAGCATCGCAGTTCCATGTTGAAAGCGACAGAAACCGCTTTTTCGTCTTTGACGGGGGGTAACTATCAGAGGTTGCAGACCGAACCTCAAGGTCATCAAGAAATACTCTTCGCGATTGATCGAACCAATGCGTCAAAGCGGGCCGATGATTTGTCCAAAGGGACACGTTTTCAACTTTATCTCGCCTTGCGGGCCGCCGCCTACGAGCACATGGCCTCAACAGGAAGGATACTGCCCTTTTTCTGTGACGATGTCTTTGAAACTTTTGACGATACACGAACCCGTGCCGCCTGCACTTTGATGGATCGCATCGGTCGCACAGGGCAGGCCATCTATTTGACTCATCATCGGCATGTCGTCGATATCGCGCAAGAGGTTTGCGGCGATGTCCAAGTTCACACTCTTTGATTTTTCGTTAGCGACTTCAGCTCTCTTGATTGATGTGCTCATCATGACCTGATTAATCGCTATTGTCCCGACTGCACCAGACATCTGAAAATGGACAACTCTTCCAATGGAATCGGATAGTGGATTTCAGTCCTGCCGGCCAGGATTTGCCCTATCTCCAAAGCGTTCGGCGTATTTCTTTACAGATAAACGGCGCTAAATCGGCGATCACGGATATTTCCTTAATTGTCATCTTTAATATTGCGAAATCGGCGCACGCCATTATTGAGGGCAAGACCTTCGTCCAATCTCTTCTTTATCATTGTTGTACGCGCGACCAATGGCATGTCTTGCCTGGCCAATGGATGATTTGGACACATACCGCACCTCCAAACGAGAGCGTCTTTGAAGAGTTGCAGACTCGGCGCAATTTAGGTAGTTGAGGGAAGCCAATCATCTCTGAGATTGATCATAGGGTTTGGAAATGCGTTTGTAGGGGTGTAGCTCAGTTGGTAGAGCACCGGTCTCCAAAACCGGTTGTCGGGGGTTCGAGTCCCTCCGCCCCTGCCATCCTTGATGTCAATTGGTTGAGTGACAGGGTGAAGTTAGTTGCAAATCGCATGATCGGGACCTATATTGTTGAACGCGCTGTGAGAGGACAGAAACAGAATGGCGAAGATTTCACCGCTTCAATTTATCCAGCAAACCCGAACTGAAGTCTCCAAGGTTGTGTGGCCGACGCGTCGGGAATTGCTCGTCACGACAGCGATGGTGTTCATTATGGCGACCATCGCGGCTCTGTTTTTCTTCCTTGTTGACCAAGTTATTGCTTTTGGCCTCACGTCGCTGCTGAACGCATTTTGAGATTAGGATTGCGTTGACGGAATTGACCCCATAGACAATCAAAATGACTGCGAGGTCGGCCGATTGATAACGGCATGCCGAACCACGCTAGAACCATCTCATCAATGAGGAGACAGAAATGCCGAAAATGAAAACCAAATCCAGTGTCAAGAAGCGTTTCAAGGTGACGGCAAATGGGCGAGTGAAGGTCCAGCAGTCGGGAAAACGCCATGGCATGATCAAACGTTCCAACAAGTTCATTCGCAATGCGCGAGGCACAGCAATGCTGTCAAAGCCTGACGCAAAAATGATCAAGTCATTTATGCCCTACGGGCGCTGAGGAGAACGGCCATGTCAAGAGTCAAAGGTGGAACCACCACGCACGCCCGACACAAGAAAGTAATAAAGGCCGCCAAAGGTTATTACGGCCGTCGCAAAAACACCTACAAGACGGCAAAGTTGGCGGTTGAAAAAGCCCAAGAATACGCAACGCGTGATCGCAAAGCCCGTAAACGTAATTTCCGCGCCCTTTGGATCCAGCGCATTAACGCGGCCGTTCGAGAAAATGATAGCGAATTAAACTATTCGCGCTTTATTCATGGTCTAGGGCGTGCGGGTATTGAACTTGACCGCAAAGTTCTCGCCGACCTTGCGGTTCGTGAGCCCAAGGCTTTTTCTGAAGTTGTGGCCAAAGCGAAGGCGGCCCTTGGCTAAGTGGCTATGGTTTGATCGACCCATCAGTGATCATTGTCATATCATGTGACACGATAAATGGATCCAAGATCGGCGGTGAACGGTCATCCCAAAACAAGCGTTTGATGAATAATTGAGTGTAACGATGATGCCATCCCTTGAAGAGACGCGCGCTAAACATCTGGCTCAAGTCGAAAAAGCGACCAATGAAGCGGAGCTTGAAGCGGCAAGACTAGCGGCGTTTGGACGCAAATCGGGCGAAATCAGCCAGATGTTAGGGACGATCGGGCAGATGAATCTCGAGGAGCGTAAACAGATGGCTCCTCGCTTGAACCAAATCAAGAATGAAATCACTGAAGCCATCACAGCGAGACGTGCGGTGATTGAGGAATGGGCATTGGATGAGCGGATCAAGAACGAATGGAAAGACATTACTCTTCCCGGCCGTCACCGTCATTCAGGCACCATTCATCCAGTCAGTCAAGTCATCGAAGAAGTGATTGCCATCTTCGCGGACCTCGGATTTGACGTCGCCGAAGGGCCGCAGATTGAAGAGGACTGGTATAATTTTGATGCGATGAACATGCCCCCCGAACATCCAGCTCGTCAGGAGCATGATACATTTTTCATCCGCAACACCAAATCTGCGGACGGCCGTCAGCCAAACCTTCTGCGCACCCACACCTCACCGGTGCAAATCCGAGCCATGAAAGCTAGAAAAGCTCCCCTTCGCATCATTGCCCCCGGTCGTGTCTATCGCTGCGATTATGACCAAACCCATACCCCGATGTTTCATCAAATTGAGGGTTTGGCGATCGACAAGGATATTTCCATGGCTCATCTGAAATGGACGCTTGAAGAATTCTGTCGCGCTTTCTTTGAAGTTGAACGTGCCGAGTTGCGTTTTCGGGCGTCGCATTTTCCCTTTACCGAGCCATCGGCCGAGGTTGATCTTCGCTGTTCTTGGGAGCAAGGGCGATTAAAGGTCGGCGAGGGTTCGGACTGGTTAGAAATTCTGGGCAGCGGCATGGTTCATCCAAAGGTGCTGAAGGCGGGTGGTGTCGACCCAGATATCTGGCAGGGCTTTGCCTTTGGGATTGGCATTGATCGTTTGGCTATGCTGAAATACGGTGCCCCCGACCTCCGTGCCTTCTTTGAGTCGGATATCCGTTGGCTTCGTCATTATGGTTTCCAACCTCTCGAAATGCCGGCTCTTCACAGTGGTCTCGGCCGTTGAACTGGAGTGAAGATATGGATTTGCAAACTCAAACAGAAATTGAAGCCGCGGCTTTCCGCCGTTTGCGTGACCATCTCCGAAACCGAACCGATGTCCAGAATATCGATATGATGAATTTGGCCGGTTTTTGCCGCAACTGTCTCAGTCGATGGTATCAGGAAGCCGCCGCCGATAAAGGTATCCAACTTGACAAAGCCACATCACGAGAAATCGTTTACGGACTGCCGTTTGATGAATGGAAGCGCAAATATCAGTTAGACGCCACATCTGAGCAACTTTCGGACTTTGAGCACAGCCATAAGTCTACCAAATGACCCAAAGGGGCTGTCTTTCAGCAAGTCGCATGCCAATCTTACCCACTTCAGACTTTTTTGTTTGAACACGAAAATAAGGGTGTGGCTTCGGTAAATTCATCGCGCTCGGAGTCATTCGAGGACTTTATTTGCCGTTGTCTTTTCAGGAATATTTTCCCGATAGCCCCGTGAGGGGTAGTGGTAGGGCTTCGTTGCGGCGACTCTTTCATACAAATTTTGATTGTGGTTTGGAGTCCTGATGATGAAGCATCATTCTGCGAATAAAACTGGCGATATTGGTGTCTTCCATTGCAAAAGACATAGGAGCCGGATCAGGCCTTTGTCACGCGGGATCAATCGATTGGAGCTTCGTGTATCGAAGGGCGAAGCCAAAGGGGTCAGACATGGGGATGTAGTCGAATATTCTTTTGATCCGTCAAAGCCACGACGGGTGCAAATTATCAAAAATCTGGGCCCCGCCAGTGAGTTGAAATCACTCTCAGAGATTGCCGTCCGATCCCATCACTTGACTGAGGCTTTTCCTGACGCGGCGCTTGAAGAAGCCAACAGGTCGTGTGAACGGACCTCTCAACTTCCACGGGAGGATCTTCGCTCTCTCGATTTTGTAACCATTGACCCCGAGGATGCGCGTGACCACGATGATGCCGTAGTCGTAAGCCCCGATGGGAATAGCGACGGGGGTTATGTCATTTGGGTAGCCATCGCGGATGTGGCCCATTTTGTGCGTCCAGGTGGAGCCCTATGCGAGGAAGCGCGGCGGCGAGGCAATTCAACCTATCTGCCGGACATGGTTTTGCCGATGCTTCCCGTAATCTTGTCCGGCGATGCTTGTTCACTGCATGAAGGCAAAGATCGATTCTGCCTAGCCGTGAAAATCATTGTCGACCATCAAGGGAATAAAGTCTCACACAAATTTGTTCGTGGTGTGATGCGCTCCCGCGCCTCATTAACGTATCATCAGGCACAGGCGATCATTGGCGGTGACCAAAGGTCCAATTTGAGGTCGACTCTTTTGCGATTGCAAGACGCTCATCAAGCCTTGCAACAGGAACGGAGCCACCGCCAACCTCTTGATCTTGATCTTCAGGAACGTAAGGTTCGCCTTTCAGAGAACGGAAAAGTCACCGATATTGTGGTTGCTGAACGATTGGAATGCCATCAAATCATTGAAGACTTCATGATATTGGCCAATGTCTGCGCTGCGGAAACTTTGTCGCAATGTCGCATTCCCCATCTGAGCCGTATCCATGCCGACCCCGAAACTGGAAGGGTTGATGAATTATCCGGCATGGCAAAAAGATACGGCGTCAACTTGTCGTCTCACGACCGAGTCAATGCCGCGAGTTTCAATCGCTTATTGACGGCGGCCGCCCAAAGAGGTCATTCAGAATTCATGGGCACTCAAATCCTTCGCGCCATGCAACAGGCGGTCTACAGTCCTGTGTCAGATCAGCACTTTGGATTGAGTCTTCGTCGTTATGTCCACTTTACCTCGCCCATCCGACGCTATGCGGATTTGATGACGCATCGGGCCTTGATCCAATCCTTGGAGTTAGGTTCTGATGAGAGAAGCGATGACGAACCGGCTGATTTGAAAGAATTGGCCAAACATCTATCCGCCACAGAGCGACGTTCTACAGCCGCAGAACGAGAATCCCGTGATCGTTTCACCGCCAGTTACCTGTCGGAGAGGATCAGTGAAGTTTTTGCCGCCACAATAATGTCTGTTCTGTCATTTGGGTTATTTGTTCGCATTGATGACTTGGGAGCCGAAGGATTGGTACCGGTCCGATCCATCGGACGGGAGTATTTTGCCTATAACGCCAAGGATCAATCGCTAAGCGGCGAACGTTCGGGACGAAAAATTTGTGTCGGCCAACGCGTGAAAGTCAGACTTCGTGAAGTTGACTTGGCGACCGGGCAACTCAGTTTCCGTTTGTACAAACCCCAAACAAGTGGAAATTCCGGTATAGGAAACCGCTATGCATGAGAGCAAATTTTTTGCTTGGAAAGCGAGTTTCTGTGGACGCGCTGACATTAAGGTCTTGCCCGCTAACGTTATCCAACATTTTCAAGAAAACGCCAAACTCAACATAGAGGTTCTTGAGCGCTATCAATCTCAGCCTGAAATCTCTTTACCGACCGGCCGTTATGTTCAGCGATTGCTGACCGATTCACGTCTTCAGTTGGGGCGGGAGGAAATAGCACTTCATCGCACATCGCTAAAGAAAGTTGAGGACGTCTTCGGCGTTGACGGCCACATCCTTGCCGCCATCTGGGGTATTGAGACTCAATATGGCAGGGTCAGGGGCGAGATTCCTACTCTTGATGCTCTTTCAACATTGTCGTCCAATGGCGGCAAACGGCAAGGGTTTTGGCAACATGAACTCATCGCCGCTTTGCAAATCATCGCGACTATACTGAAACGACCCAAAGAATTGATGGGTTCTTGGGCCGGTGCCATGGGGCACACGCAATTCATGCCAACTAGTTATTTGTCTGATGCGACGACGCTCACTGGAGATGGGGAGGCGGATATTTGGGGAAGTAACCCAACTGATTCATTGGCATCGGCCGCGAATTTTCTTGCCCGACGAGGTTGGCAGTCAAGACTGCCATGGGGCGATTTGGCCCTTCTCCCCAATTCATTCGATTATACCCTTTCTGGAAACTGGAACACTTGGTCGGCCGCCCACTGGAGAGAGACCGGGGTCACGCTTGGCAGTCGACGATCTTTCAAAAATTGGGGCAAATGTTCTCTTATCATCCCCGATGGCCATCGCGGACCGGCGTTCCTCGTCACGGCAAATTTCCGTGTCCTCCTAAAATACAATCTGTCTATCTCATACGCTCTCGCAGTGGGTTTGCTTGCCAACGCGCTTCAAGATCGGAATTTTGAAATACCTAACTGGCCTGAGAACGGGGTAAGCCTCTCTCGCGACGATATTTGCCTTATGCAACAACTCCTCGTTCAGCGAGGGTTGGATACTCAGGGGGTTGATGGACTGGCTGGACCCGCAACCCTCAGAGCCGTTCAAAGCACGCAGGCGGAGATGGGGGACATTGCCGACGGTTTGCCAAGTCAAGAATTTCTACAGAAACTTCAAAATCTTTCGTAGGTTTCTGACTTGAGCCCTGAAAAAACAACCATCGCGATTAGGGAAGAGAAAATCACTCTTTACGTTGATGTTGGCTCCCGCATTCACCAACATCTTGACGGTTTTGGGAATGCCGTAAGAGCCCGCATCGTGTAGAGGCGTTATGCCAAAATTATCGCGGGCTTCAATACTTGCCCTTGAATCCAATAATTCTTTTCTCAACATTTTGAAACCTTGCTACCAAATACAGGGGAGTCTCGCCGATGGCATCCCGTGCTGCAACATTGGCACCCCTTGCAAGGCAAGCTTGCACATCTGCGGTCGTCGCGAATTCAAAAAATTTCTTGGTGTTCCAATTCGCACATTCAGACCCGGCGGCCCGAGCTGAAGAGATTGACGAGATAAGAAACATCACCACAAGTGAGGTTAGGGTCCGTCTAATCATGTCTTAATCCCTCGCGTGATTAATTGCCCGATCACTGACAGTCTCAAAAGTTGACTCTGTTGTTGTCCGACCACCGCCGTAATATTGACCGATTGACACGATGGGAACTTAGGACCTTTCTTAGCTTATCCTTAATCACAACATTGTCCAACTTCACGTTAACCAAGCCCCCTTGAAATTCGTATTCTCATCTCAAAAATACCCTCGAGATGAGATTTTCAACATGTCTATAACCTCAAGATTAGATTTGAGATTATTCGAAGGGGTACCGCCAAACTCATGTTTTGTTGTTTACCGCAACCTTCAACATCCGTGCTTTTTGCTCTTTGACCCTCGCAATAATTTGCGTATAAGAAAGCAGTTCCTCGTTACTCTCTCCTTATATGCTTGAGGAGCTTTGGCCCCTAAAGAAAGACGAATTTTTGGAATTTATGTGGCAGATGTTGTGCTTCATATGTATTCACAAATAACCCAGTAAACTATTCTTAATTATTGACTCGGCTTCAATAGATTTAGCAGGGTTACAGAGCTTTTTTTAGCGTGAAGTATGACCTTTGCTCGCTTCCCGAAGCATTTTTTCCACCTGCAGCCCGAGCTTTTTCAACTCGTACTCAATTTTTTTTCTGGCTTCCCTTGGCGTTCGTGTCAGGTTGCGTTCTGTATCTTCATTGCTCAACCAAGTTCGAAATTTATTAATCCTCTTGAATATGTTGTCATTATTGCCAGAATCAGAGGCTATTTCAAAAGCTTCTTCGTAGTTAATTGTCCCATCAATGAACTTTTTGCATTGCTTAGGTGCCTTGAGAATGACAGGTAATTTCTCCCTGATATCTACTGCTCGCTCAATTTCGCCGCTTTCAATCTTTTTTACAATCAAATCATCAAAGCCTTTATCTCGATGTTTCTTGACGGTACGATTCTTAAGGTATTCGTCGTAGTAGCTCCATTTATGTTTCTCAACTTGATCATGTTTGAGCATAAATTCAAAGACTTCTACCATATGAGCCACTTTGTTTTTTGTCTCACCAACTTCCTTTGCAAGTTCTCCTACTTCCACGTCATTTTCTTTGTGGCGGCGGTATAGGAAGCCCGCTTTCTCAAATGGATCCCAAGCCTTCTTGCCTTTCAAATGGTATAGTCCAAGGAGCGCAAGCACATCGCTTTCGTTTATATCTTCAGGTAATAGTCGAACTCTTATCTTGTGCCATTTAGTGGGGTAAAGTCGTGCAAGATGTCGATACGCGGCCAAACGGCTGTTTCCCTCAAGTACCTCAAGGCTACCCTTCCGAACGATGACGGGGTCAGTTAGTCCACCATTCCGCCTAATGTCCTGAATCAATTCTTTAACATGGTCCATTTTAAGCAGTTGATCCTCAATCTCCTGCTGTGTCGGTTCATTATCAGACTCTCGCCTTAGAATCGAATGTATCCGAGGGTTTTCAACCCAAAAACTGAGCTCGCTATGAGGCAATTCTATATTGTCAACAAGAATTGTCTTTTCATTAATGAGAATTGAATCTGGTAACTGAGTCGATGATTGGCTCATTTTGTTCCCTCCTCTTCTGAACAAAGCACATCTTTTAGCATCTCACCGAAGGCGTAGTTGGCTTGATTGTCATACTCTGCACGGTTAATATCCCCCTGTCCAAGTTGGGCCGCGAGATTTTTGGCCGATAACAAAGCATCGACCCAGCAATCAATTGTGTTTGTTGCCAAAAGGTTTGTCACGATACAAGGCTTTTCTTGTGAAATTCTGTGTATTCGATCCTGCGCCTGAAGATAGTCATCAAGGCTGAAACTCCGATCAAAAAAGACCGCATGGCTAGCCACAGTAAGAGTCAGACCTTCCTTTGCGGCACCCGGAGTTGCAACCAACACACGGCTATCTGATTTCAACTTGAAGTCCGAGAGGGATCTTTCTCGATCTGAAATACCGCACCCGCCATGCACTACACATGTTCCGAATCTCTCAAGATATCGCCCAAGCGCATCCGCATTTTCTGTGAAAGATGTCCATACAATTATCTTCTCATCACAATCAACCACATCCTTGACTAACCGCTCCAAAGTCGGGAATTTGCCCGGTACTTGCTTATACGAATGGTCGACCATTGAGGGGTTAGAAGCCACTTGGACCAATCGTAGGAGTCTTTTCAAAAGTGACTCAGCATCGTCGTTTATTTGTATGTCGTCTTGGACAACGATGGCCGCTAGTTCCGTCCGAAATCTTTGGTACAGTTCAGCTTGCCGGGGTTCGAGCTCACAATCCAAATTGCGTATGGTCTTGTTTGGTAGTTTCAGACCCGCGGTATTTTTTGTCTCTCTAATTGTGAAAGCTTTGATTTTGTCAAAAATAAGTTCAACAGAATCAGCAAAACGCCCAGCCATTTTGGTATCCCCTGCGAACTCATTCGAAAGGTCATGATTTTGCCTGAAGGTTGAAAAACTTCTACCCAGTGATTGCCCATCATCAAGAAATTTGATCTGTGACCATATGTCAAATGGACGGTTTGCGATTGGAGTTCCAGTCATGATTATACGTCTTTTGAAACTAGATGCCAATCCATGCAAGGCTATAGCAACCTTAGTTTCTGGATTCTTGATCCTTTGTGCTTCATCAAGGAGGATCCCAACCTTGCGAGTTTTTAGGAATAACTCAAGCCGTCGCCATTCTGACACAATGACTTCATAATGTGTCAAATAGAGGACAGAGGGACTGTTAAAGGCGTAGAAATTTGAATTACGGTTCTGCCCCAAAACTCTTGGATGAAGGAAGCTATGCGTTGAAACTTCGTCCTCCCAGTTTTTGATCAAGCCTTTTTTTGTGACAACCATTACCGAGTCAACGATATCGTTCGTCAACCAAAAAAGAATTAAGTCAAGGCCAATCTTGGTTTTCCCTAGTCCTTGCTCATGCAATATAGCGGCAAAATTGAGATTTTTTGTCGCTTCAAACGCTTCAAGCTGGTGTGGAAAAGCCCTTTGCCTGGCTAAGAGATTTGGTTTTTTGTGAGTGACTAGCATTAATGTTTATTCAATATGGGGACTTGACTCACCAATAATGTCAAACTTTGGCATCTTTGTTCCTAGTGGAAATCCCAGTTCTTGGACAAGAGATTTTGCTCGGGGTTTGAGGGAAATTGGCACTGCCAAGACCAACAGGCCGTTCTGTGTGTAGGCGAGGTAGTCCAAGAAAGCAGCAATCTGCTGCCGAGAATGTTTCGTTTCAATATCCCCTTCTGTTTTGGCTTCTCCGGTCATGGACCAAGTCGTTGGGACATCGCTAGCAAAAATATCGGGGATGAAGCCATTAATTTTAGTTGGTCTTTCCCCTCGCACTGGATCAATCGAGTCATGTAGAATCATCATTTCATTCAATGGGGAAATGGTCTTTTGAAGATAGGCAATTATGGTGTTGACCAGAATAGCATGTGCCCTAGATTCAGGCATCTTTTTCAATTTAGGCCAAATTGCTGAGTAGTTCTGATAGGCTTGACTGAACGTCGAGAAGGGCCTCGACTTTATCTCCGGTCAGGTCATCACGCAATTTCTGGTATTCAGCAAATGGCAAATCTTCAATTTTTCTTTTCAGTGCATGAGCTAGAATAACAAGGTCGGCATCTTGAAGGTCTTTTTTGATTTTTGGTTTTTCCAAACACATTTCGGCCGCTTTAGCACCATTTTCTAAAAATTCTTTGTGCGCTTGGGGATTTTGTAAAATTCGAGGTAAAAGACGCACAGTATTGAGGGGGTTCATTTTGTTGTCTCTGATCCATGCCGAGAAATCTTCAACATCATACCCTGCCCTCGATAGGTGATGTTTTATGCCCGGCTTCTGCAACTCAACAAAACCGCTGAAACGAGTGATATCAAACGCGCTATCGTCAGATAGAATTGGTCTATAGTAATCTTCCATATCTCTATAAGCGTTAATATATCGTGTCACTTCAATCTGGTTTCCTCCACAGAAGTCAACGATTTTTGCAAATGGTAGGATATTCTTATGACGAAGCTCATAAAGGTACTTCGCTTTCGAATAAGGATCCCAGGGACGGGGACCAACGAGATGGGCTTGAAGGCGAATCCCGTGCATTTCGTTGTCATCAATCTCATCATGGACTATTGCAGGGATTTTATTCCATGATCCTTTCATTCCCTGTTTCAAAAAATCCTGATAAAGAGCGACTCTGGTATTTCCTTCAATACAAATTAGTGAATCATCCTTACTACGATTTAGTATGACCGGCTGGATAATCCCGCCGCTGGTAATAATCGATTGTTTAAGTTTTTCAAAAGTGGTTCCATCTTGACCTACAGTCTCTTTATCGACTCCAGCCCCAAGGGCGAGAAAGACTTGGTCCGGCGTTGGTTTATCGTACATTTCAAGAATCTTTTGGATTCGAGGGTTTGATCGGTCAAGTTGAATCTCGCTTACCGGCACCATTTCGGATTTTCCAGACGTAGTCATCCCAATTTAACTCTCAATTTCAGTTATTCAGCATGTGGCTAATTCGGATTAGCTCACTACCAGAAAATTTTATTTTTGTCAAGCAAAAATGGCTTTGAAACTGTCGCTTGACATAACGTGGAATATATGAGAATGACTCGCTTTAAATTGTGGGTATGCTGATGGTCAACCGAAACATCCTTCTTATTGAACCAGGTTATCGGAATAAATATCCACCTCTTGGGTTAATGAAATTAGCTCAATATCATGGTCCTCAAGGAAAAAAGGACAATGTGCGTTTCGTTAAGGGAGAAGACCAATCGGCAATGAACACGGCATGGGACCGGATTTATATTACGACGCTCTTTTCGTTTGAATGGGCGCGTACAGCGCGTAGTATTGACTACGCCCTTGAGCTTGTAGGCAACAAAGCGAACCGAGTTTTTGTCGGTGGTATCGCGGCTTCACTGATGCACGATGCTTATTTGTCTGAGCCGAGGTGGCGCGGGGTTCGATTTATTAAAGGTCTTTTGGGGAAGGCACCGGCAAATTCCCTCCAGCTTGATCCATTTGAGGATGAACTCTATTCAGACGATGTGAATGGTAAGCCAATTGAGGATCTTGTTCCAGATTACAGCATTTTAAGCCATATAGACTATCGTTATCCTGTTTCGGATGCCTACTTTACCTATGCTTCAAGAGGTTGCGTCCGGAAGTGTGCATTCTGTGGTGTACCAACGCTAGAGGGTTTACAGCGTGATACCAACTCCCTAAGTGATGTCATCAATGGCATTTCCAGTTTGTACGGTGAAAAACGCGACTTGATTCTGATGGACAACAACGTGGTTGCGTCGGCAAAGTTCAAGGAAATTATTGACGAGATTGTTGATCTTGGCTTTGAACGAGGAGCAAAGCTGACAAGAGGGCGCCAAAAGTTACACAGACGCGTTGACTTCAATCAAGGTGTTGATGCTAGGATTCTATGCAGGGATCCAATGTACATGCGTGAACTGTCACGCATTGCATTGAAGCCGCTTCGAATTGCATTTGATCATTTGGGGCTGAAGAAGCCCTACTCCCAAGCGGTCAGGTTCGCAGCGGAAGTTGGAATTACAGACCTTTCAAACTACATGTTGTACAATTTTCATGATAGTCCCTCTGATCTATTTGAAAGGATGCGTCTTAACGTAGCGCTTAATGAGGAACTCGGAATTCGTATATTTTCTTTTCCGATGCGATATCAGCCGGTGACAAGACCTGACAGAGGCCATGTAGGTAAAAAATGGAATTCTTATTTTCTTCGTTCTATGCAGGTTGTTCTCAACGCTACTCACGGAATTGTAAGTGGCGCGCCTGAGTTCTTCAGAAACGCATATGGTGATACATTTAACGAATTTGAGAATATACTTTTTCGACCTCATCATTACATTTTCAATAGAGTTTGGTACGAGAGACTTGGCGGCAAAGCTGAGTTTGAGGATTTTCAGTCGGTGATGTCAGCCTTGTCCAAAGAAGAAAAAATAGAATTACTGGAGTTTCTATGCACACGCGAGAGGAACCACTATTTGAGTGATTTAGGTATTTTGTCGGCTGGTTACCTTAGAGACGCGGCAAGGTTTTTTGTGCCGCTACCGAAGGAGGTAGAGGTCAAAATTTGGTCTGAACGCAAGAAATTTCGCGTTAGTGAGTGTCGTATTCCAGAAATCCCCGATGACGAACTTGTTGAGGATGCTGCATTGACAGACCAAGATATTAAGCCTTTGCAGAAATCTCAGAAAAAAAGGCATAATGTCGTTCCGATATACGCTTAACTGATTGTGAAGGATTGTAGTGTGACTGACGCAGCGGTTTTGCCTGAAAATTCTATTGAAAAACCTTCGGTAATCATTGGGAAAGATGTGCTTGAGTTGTTGAGTAGTTCCATGTACGTCAACCCCTTGGTAATTTATCGTGAATATATTCAAAACGCGACGGATGCGATTGATGATGCGGTGGCCGTTGGCCTCTTACCTACAATTGAAGATGGTCGGATAGAAATTAGTTTGGATCATATTGACCGTCGGATGGTCATCCGTGACAATGGCACGGGCGTATCAAATGCTGAATTTCCGAAACAAATGCTCTCCTTCGGAGCCAGCACAAAACGTGGTAAACTATCAAGAGGTTTTCGTGGTGTTGGGCGTCTAGCAGGCCTTGGGTATGTACAGAAACTCATCTTTCGTTCTCGTGCCTTGGGTGACCCGTATGTGATGGAGGCAACTTGGGATGTACGAACCGTAAAGCGGATTCTTTCATCAAACCAATGTGATAAGGAATTTGACTCGGTAGTAATTGAGGCCCTCAATTTATCTAAGTTGGAAGCAACCGACAGCCCTTCGCACTTCTTCGAGGTTGAACTCAAAAAGCCACGAAGAATCAATAATGACAAGTTGCTAAATGAGGTGGAGATTGAGTCGTATATCAGCCAAGTATGTCCTTGCCCAATGAGGCCATCATTTAAGCACAAAACAGAGATCGAAGACATTCTGCTAAATCATGGCCGAGCGGCAAAAAATTACAATATACATATCAATGAATCAGCTGACCCCGTTTTCAGGCCGTACCTCAATGAGATTTACTACTCCGATACAAAGAAGAGTATTGTTGAAGAGAATTTACAATTGATTAAAATATCAAATCTCGACAATAATCAGTTATTGGCGGTAGGTTGGTTTGTCCACCATGGTTATCAGGGCGCGATTCCAGTATCGGCTGGTGTCCGTGGTCTGCGCGCAAGAATTGGTAACATGCAAATTGGTAATGAGCGGCTATTGGCTGAGATTTTTCCTGAAGAACGATTTTGCTCTTGGGCGGTTGGTGAAGTACATATACTTGATGAAAGAGTAATACCGAATGGACGTCGTGACGCCCTTGAAGTCGGCATTCATGTCGATCATCTCTTTGTATACCTTCGTTCAGTTGGAGCTGAGATCGCCCGCAAATGCAGACTAGCATCCCAAAAGCGTCATCGTTCAAGGGCAATTCAGAGATGCCTTGATAAAGTTAATGAGAAGCTTGGAATTATTGAACAAGGAGCTGTTTCAGATCACTTTATTCAGGTTGTTAGAAACGATGTTGACGAGTTGTTGAAAGAAATGCAGCATTACCTTGAGAGTGGTCTGTTTGACCAAGCAGAGCACCGTTCGAGAAAGAGCGAAATTAAGAGAGTCGAAAAAAAGATCAATTCGGCAGTAGCGAAGAAGACCAACGAACTCGCGTGTGTTCCGTCCGACAAGAGAGAGGCCTATCAAGAAGTGTTTGACTTGATTTATGCGTGTTCAATTGATCAGATAACTGCAAAAAACACCATTGATCAAATTCTTATTAGATTGAATTCATAGTGTAGCATCAGATGAAACTTACGTGTTTTGAATTGGGGATTACATGCTTGAATATACTGACGTAATTCAGTGCAATAGCGAAATAAACGATTTTGACAGAACACCATTGGTGTTTTGATCGTAGGATGGCACTGTTACCATAAAGGATATTTCATCCATGATGACTTTTAATGCGATAGATGTTGAAACAGCAAATGCAGACCGGGCCAGCATCTGCCAGATTGGCATTGTTCATGTGCAGGATGGAGTCATAGTTGACAAGTGGCAAACCCTAGTCAATCCTGAAGACTGGTTTGATAGTTGGAATATTGATATCCACGGTATTGATGAGCAGAATGTCAAAGAAGCCCCCACCCTCCCAGCCATACGCGATGAGTTGAGACAACGTCTACGTGGCTCTATTCTGGTCAGCCACACCTCATTTGATCGAATAGCCTTTGAGCGAGCCATGACGAAATATAATCTGGAACAACTCCAGGTTACTTGGTTAGACAGTGCTGCCATGGCCCGCCGTGCCTGGCCGGCTCGCTATGGAAAGAGTGGGTATAAGCTGAAAAATATAGCAAGGGATATGAGAATTGAGTTCAATCACCACGAAGCGGTTGAGGATGCAATGGCTGCAGCTATCATTGCCCTCAATGCTTGTAAGGTCTCTAACACGGAAATTGATGGTTGGCTGAATAAGGTAAAAGAAAAAATCCCAGGCCTTGGCCTAGGTCTCATTGCTCCAATTAAACGCGAAGGAAATCCCGAGGGCCCTCTCCATGGAGAGACTGTTTTGTTTACCGGCAAACTTGGTTTGGTTCGCCGGGAAGCAGCAGACATGGCAGCCAAGTTAGGATGTAAAGTGGTTAATGGGCCGAGTAGAAACGTAACCATGCTTGTTGTTGGAACACAGGATAAACTCGTATTAAATGGTTATGACAAAAGTAGCAAGCACAGAAGGATTGAAAAACTGATTAATGAAGGGTTAGATATTCAAATCCTTTCGGAGGACGATTTCAAGGAAATTATTGGGCTAGAAGTTTAGAGTAACGTGACCGTATATCTAGAGCTTGCCCCTCCGACAGCACCACATCAGAAATTTTGTCTCTTGTATGTTTTCTAGCGGCCAGAGCCACTCGCCGTGCCAATGTAGAGAACGTCAGTCAATCCGGCAACTAAAATTCGAGGCCTTTTGTCATTGAGCGGGGATTGATCAAACTGATCGAGTATGCTTTGCCAAACCAGAATTGGTGGTTAACGAGCAGGTTGTTCAACCAACGAGGCCGACTGAATCGATTCCTGAATGATCTGTCCATTATGAAAGTCCCAATCTCTTGGCACGCGCCAATAAATTTCCTCTACCCTGTCCAATCTCTGAGACTCTTCATTTGGTAAAATTTTTCTTGCCGACTTCTTTGTTGGGAAGCTAGCAGGACGTCAATGGCTCTTCTAGGCAAGGCGCAATTCAAGTTCAATATCGGTTGGCAGTCTGTATTTTCATCGAATGAACCGATTGAGTATCAGAGGCCAGTCTGCAAATCTCCTTGGGACTCGTCCACATTGGCAAGGCAGCCACTATTTTTGATTGCCTTCAGGGTTGGACGCCTCATTCTGTCGCAAGCCATCAATTATTTTCATTTTCGTTTGATGTCAGCGATTTATTTTAAGAATTGATGACTCAAAAGAACAAAAAGATTTTACAGAGAGAAAATTCGACTTTAAAATAGAACTTGTAAGGTTAAATAAAATTACAAATGTTGGACAAAAAAAAACTTCGGAATGCCGAACATCAGTCAAGCTCTGACCGAGTGTCTCCATCCCGGGGTGCGCGTCGGATATTGTCAATCTGGTTTCCGCGTTTGGCCATTGAGCGGGCTCTCTTGGAAGCGAGACTTCCTTTGGATAGAGCGGCGGCGGTCTTCGCACAAATCAAAAATGCCCATGTGGTGGCTTCATTATCAAGAGCGCCGACCGAGAAAATGAGGGGCTTGTATGTGGGCCAGTCACTGCGCGATGCGCTGATGATTTGTCCATCGCTGCTGACATTTCCCCATGACGCCGTTGGGGACGCCCTTTTCTTGTCTGGATTGCGGCGTTTCGCCGACCGATATTCACCATGGGTTGCCGATGATGGTCATTCAGGATTGACCGTCGATGTAACGGGCTGTGCGCATCTCTTTGGTGGCGAGGAAAGTTTAATTGAACAAGTTGAGGGGGATTACAAGGCGCAGGGATTATCAAGCCGGACTGGTCTTGCCGACACTCCCGGTGCGGCGTGGGCATTGGCACGGTTTTCTGAACAGGGCGGGACAAGATATCGCTATACGGGCGATGATATTGATCAAGAAGCGCGTGCCACACGTTGGCGTTCTACCAAGCGCTGGCGGAGTGAGAGAAAGACCGTCCCAAAACGACAGGTTGGCTTCGTTGAACGAATTTCGCCGCCCGGTGGCAGTCAAAGTTCGCTGTTGCCGTTGCCTGTCGCGGCATTGCAATTAGATAAAAAAACAACCGATGAAATGTCCCGTCTCGGGATTCGGACGGTGGGACAATTGCTAAAATTGCCGCGCGTCGACATTGAGTACCGATTTGATGCCCAAATCATTGATCGTATTGACCAAGCCTTAGGATTTCGTTTTGAGCCGATATCGCCGGCGCGTCATGTGCCGCGCTTTGCCGTTCGTCTCTCTTTACCAGAGCCGGTGGGTTTGAAATCTGATATCCTAGCCGGTCTTGACCGTCTTCTTCCTGAACTCTGCCGGCACCTAAAAGCCGGTATGCATGTGGCAAGACGGGTGCGGTTTGAGTTGCAGCGTGTTGATGGCAAACACGAAAAAGTGCAGGTTGAGCTGGCACGAGCGACAGACGAACCAGCGCGCATCCGAGCCTTGCTAGCGATGAAACTTGATACGATAGTTGCCAGCGATGGGATCGACGTTCTCAGACTGACGGCCACTCTGACGGAACCGGTGACGACGAGAGTGCCATGCACACATCTTCTGCAGCCGGTGGCAGAAGACAATCAACGGTTTGAAAGATCAGGCGATGATCACCTGCGGCTTGAAGACCTCATCAGCCGTCTAGGCGCTAGGATTGGACTTGAGTCGGTCACCCGGTTTCATCCAGCCGAAAGCCATATTCCTGAAAAATCCGCGACGGTGATGGCAGCCGTGTGGTCAGCGCCAGCTCTTCAATGGATACCGCCAATCAATCCACGACCCGCCTTCCTGTTCTCGCCCGAAATTATTGATGCGCCGCCTCAACGCACGCCACCAAAAAAATTTTACTGGCATCACCATATGGAAACAATTTCAGCAACTGGACCGGAGCGAATTATTCCCGAATGGTGGTTTGACGATCCGAATTGGCGGAGCGGTAAACGAGATTATTGGCGCGTCGAAACAGCATGTGGACGCCGGTTATGGCTATTTTATGCCTATGGCGATAGAAAAAATATGTCTTCGAAGGGCTGGTTTTGCCACGGCGATTTTGGTTAACGTTTGATTGATTCACCGCCGGCGCGAACACCATACCCGTCATCTGAAGGGCAACGTTCAGTTCATCATAATGTCTTGAGTCTTGATAATTCGTTTTGCCAATGCTGAATGGTGTGTTCGGGAAGAAATCTCTTTGCCTTTTGAAGTGCGGAAGAGGCGAGATTGACGTACTTTTCCTGAGATTGAAGCAAAGACTTAATTGTTTTTACCCAAAATTCCACAATTTCATCAGGGATTCGGGTCTGGTAAAGATATGTATCTGCGTGGGCCGCAAGACGATGATAAAATGGCAAAGTCAGGCCGCTCGTTCCAATCTGATCTCGAATGCCGCCGACGTCGAATCCGATACATGGCACGCCCAAGGACATCGCCTCTGCGACGAGAGACAGGATCAGAAGGTATGTCGAGAAGATTCGCGACTGTCGAGGTGCCTAAACAACATTTTCCCACTCGTCGATATTGAATTTGGCGTCGCGCCAAGGTTCTCGTGCTCCTCGACTCTCCACAAAAGGAATTGACGCTGACGCGGTCTATGGTGCACGACCAAACGAAAGAAGAGATGTCCACCTTTATCGGGAGTGGAATGAATTAGGTAAATCGCGCCCATTATTCTTCGGGCCTGAATCAAA
Organism: Paracoccaceae bacterium; assembly: GCA_022824005.1. Lineage (GTDB taxonomy): Bacteria > Pseudomonadota > Alphaproteobacteria > Rhodobacterales > Rhodobacteraceae > JAPOXR01. The sequence continues at coordinate 261 of JAJEBG010000018.1, read as the reverse complement.
TCAGAAGTCAGAACTTTGACATCATCATTTCCCGTGGTCAAAAGGTCTTTGATCGCGATCCAAAAACTCTCAATGTAGGGGCTATAACGAACGATTGCCGTGTTTTCAGATGTCCAAAAGTGGTAGAGTCGGGGGCTGGCGCGCCAGCTTTAGGGTCCGGTGGCTAGTCCGTCGCTTTCGCTCCGGGCCTCAATCCGGCTCCCTTGGCCGCGTTTCCAGTCCCCCGCTCATCAAACCGGACGTGCGGATTTCCCGCATCCG
>JAJEBG010000035.1 GCA_022824005.1 Paracoccaceae bacterium | reverse complement strand
AGCGCGGGCTATCTCGTTGGGTCCGCCTAAGCGGGAATGGCGTTTCGATGAAGCGCGGAAGTTGGCGCGGGATCAGGAGAGTCGCGAAAAATCCGGCGCGGAGTCCTGAGCGAGCCGTGGGTAATCACGTATATAATTCCCTAACATATCCTCTGAAATCGGGCCGAATTTTCACTTTATCAAACTATACAGGAGAGACGAAAAGTCGAATCACAAAGTCGTCCACAGGTCAAGAAACCGTTTTGACCTCTTGCCTGATGCAGCAGAGAGGTTATTGACGTTGCAATGAGTTAGACATCAGACGAGCACAACTCTATAAATCAAGGATTGAGGCGGTACTCTCACTGATCAAGTTGAGATTCGCACAGTCAAATCACTCGCTCCCAACCCATTCAAAATTTAAGGACAGTAAAGATGACAAATGAGGCACAACGTCAGAAATTTGCCGAGGGCAACGGCTTCCTAGCGGCTTTGGACCAAAGTGGGGGCTCGTCCGGAAAAGCTCTTCTCAATTATGGCATCAAGGCGAGTCGCTACAATAATGATCAAGAAATGATGGCGCTGATGCATACGATGCGGGTTCGTCTGATGACTTCGCCGGCCTTCAGTGGTGACAAGATCGTCGGAGCCATTCTCTTTGAACACACCATGAAATCGAGAACGGATGGCATGATGTCGGCTGATTATCTATGGCAAAAACGACATGTCTTGCCTCTATTGAAGATTGATGTGGGATTGGCAGAGGCGATTGATGGCGTGGCACTCATGAAGCCGATACCTGAAATGGACGCACGTCTGAGTGAGGCGCGAGAAATGGGTATTTTTGGCACCAAGATGCGGTCGGTGATTCAACGAGCCAATCAGGCTTCCATTGAACGCGTCGTTGATCAGCAATTTGAATTTGGTGTCCGCATTCTTGATCACGGTTTGATACCTATCCTTGAGCCCGAAGTGTCGATTGATAGTCCCGAAAAGGAAGAGTGTGAGAATTTGCTACGAGACTCGCTCATCCGCCATCTTGAAAAACTTTCCTCTGAACAAAGTGTCGCATTGAAATTGACACTCCCTGAAGTACCCGATCACTATCTCGAGGTCATCAGACATCCCAAAATTATCCGCACCACGGCGCTTTCGGGCGGCTATGATCAGGATGAAGCCTGCCGGCGCCTATCACAGAACACAGACATGATCGCTAGTTTTTCGCGTGCGTTGGCCGAGGGTTTGAGTGAAACGATGTCTGATGAGCAGTTCAACGCCGTTTTGCAAGATAACGTTGACGCGATCTATACCGCCTCATGCGAAAATAATGAATGAAGATGCGGGATGTTGAATTTGATTGGGTGACCAATAGAACCCGATTCGGCATGTTTGTTATGTGTCGTTAAATTCCTCGCAAAAATTCATCGGCGAGATTGTGAGCGACAGAGCGGAGGGATTCGTCAACCGATTGGCCTTGAGAGCGTGCTGTTGAATAGTGGCTCCTTTGGCGGTCGGCAGAATTGCCCCGCTCAATAATTTTGTTGATTCCCTGTAATTCCTTCTCGCAACCGAGTTCGGCCGCATCGTCCGCGACCAACTCGATGATTTCGTGAGCCAAGGCCTCAAATGGGACAATGGCCGCTTTGCCATGATCAATGAGAGGTTGTTTCATTCCATACCGCTGAGCTCGCCAGCGATTTTCATTGATGAGGGTGCGTGGATAATTTCGCCAACGCTGATTGAGCGAGCGTAAACGGAAGAGGTAAGCGATAAGAGATTGAAAAACGGCTGTAATTGTCACCGCATCTTCATGCAGGCTGCAAACGTCCGTGACCCTCTGCTCAAGGGTTGGAAACGCATGCGAGGGTCGAATATCCCACCACAATTTTGAACTGTCTTCGAGGCATTTAGACTCGACGAGATGTTCGACCAATCGTCGATATTCGGCAAAGGACGCCAATGGATCGGGGAGACCCGTGCGGGGCAGGGAGTCAAAGACGGCTAATCGATAAGACGCGAGGGAGGTGTCATCGCCTTCCCAAAAGGGCGAGGAGCACGAGAGTGCCAAAAGATGAGGCAAAAAGTATGCGGCTTGGTTCATCAGATCAATGCGCAGGTCGTCATCTTCAATGCCGATATGGGTATGCATGCCACAGATCAGCATCCGCCGGGCATTGTGGCCTAAATCTTGGCGCAGCGCGTTGTAACGTTCTTTGCGTGTATGAGTTTGTTCGCGCCAATTGGCAAATGGATGAGTGGACGTGGCCATAATGGCGTAGCCAAATCTTGCGGCGATGCTTGCCACCGCATGACGCAATTCTGCCAGTTCTTGTGCGGCGCCGGCAACTGTGGGCTGCGGCGACGTCCCGACTTCGAGCTGGCATTGCAAGAATTCATTGGTGGCCTTTAGACCCGTCTGGCCCCGACACTCTTCAATAAAACGCTCATCAGGCGCGGCCACGACATTGTACGTTTCGGCGTCGGTGATCAGGTACTCCTCTTCAATACCAAGAGTCAGGCTCGGCCGGTCAACTTTCGGCATGGTCTTCTTGAACCTTTATTGAAGAGCCCCGCCAAACGGGACCACTTGAGCCATCACCAACAAGAGACGCATAGTTGGTGGCCGCCGCATACAAGTCTGTTTCACCTATCACCCCATTGACTCCCTGTTAGGATAAAAGAGTTGAACTTTCAGGAACGCTCACCTCTTTGATGCCTCGCCAAATTTCAAATTGAATCGTGTTTTCGATCCACCTTAATTCACCATTGGGCATCGTGTCGGCCAGCATGCGTTTATGGTTCCCATCAACATGTGCGATGACAAAGTTGGGCGCAAACATTTTTTCTCGATCGCCTTTAGCACGACATCCGATTTCATTCCCATATTGACAATATTTTCTTAATACCAGTTCCCCTACATGCTTTGGTGAAATCTGAAGGAGCTGAGATCAAGACTCAATTGTCATAAGATAAAAACAGGAAATCTGATTCCGTCAGGTCAGACTTGACCGCCAATGACGATGATTCGAGCTTTAAGCAACAGAGCCATCCGAAGAGATATGCCGTCTGAAATTTGGCAGTCCCTAGGGGAATCGAACCCCTCTTTCCAGGTTGAAAACCTGGCGTCCTAACCGATAGACGAAGGGACCACCTCTGATAACCTTAACGGCAAACGGAGAAAAAACCAAGTTTTTTTTAAGCCGCAGCGGCATCAAGAATATGAACTTTGGCTTTAGCCTGTGCCATGAATGTGTCAACTTGTAGTCGTCCCACAATATGAAGAGGTTCTCGTCCGCAATTGTCCAAATATTCGCCAAGCTGTGATTGCTCGGCGCGAAATAAGATGGCGTCGACCGAAATATCTGTATCTCCTTGAAGTCTGAGGGAGAGATGTTGTTTGTCGCCGACCCAACGCCGAAACACAATGCGTACATTCGGCAAGACAAATCGGGGCGGCGGTGTGCCAGAACCATAGGGCCCGGCTTTTTCAAGCGACTCGATAAAATCAACCGTGATAGCTTCGGTTTGAATCAATCCATCCACTCTGTAACCTATCTCCGTCTCTGACCTATGAGGGTGAAGCATGATCATATCACTTAATCTCGCCATCGCTTCGTCAATTTTATCCAATTCAACTTCAAGGCCAGCCGCCATTTTGTGACCGCCGCCCGCGAGCAACAAGCCTTCATTTTTACACCGCATGATTGCCGAGCCAATATCAATACCGGGAATTGAGCGGGCTGATCCTTTAGCAGTGTTCTCTCCGATGGCAATGGCAATCGCCGGTCGACGCGTGTATTCGACCAATCGGGCCGCAATGAGTCCGACGACGCCGGGCTGCCAATGTCGTGACGCGTCCCAAACTATTGGGGATTTGGCATCATTTTCGTCCGTCTTTTCAAGCGCTTCACGACAAGCATTGCTAACGATTTCACGCCGCTGGATATTCAACTCATTGAGTTCCTTGGTGATTTTCTCCGCCTCGCGTAAATCGTCAGTCGAGAGCAAGCGGGCTCCGAGATTGGCGTTACCAATCCGACCACCGGCATTGATACGGGGTCCCAAAACAAATCCGAGATGATAAGATGTGGGGGGCGTGTTCAAATTAGAGATATCAACCAATGCACGGATACCGGGCCGGCGGCGGTGACGCATAACCGATAATCCCCGCCGAACGAAAGCACGATTCAATCCAATCAATGGTGACACGTCGGCAACGGTCGCAAGCGCAACCAAATCGAGCATCTGTATCAGATCAGAAGTGGTTTCACCACGCTTCTTGATCTCACGATTCAGGGCCACCAGAAACATGAAAACCACACCGGCCGCGCAAAGATAACTCAACGGCGACTCTTCGTCCTGCCGGTTGGGATTAACTATGGCGTGGGCAGGAGGAAGTGTTTCCTCACCGGTATGATGGTCTAGAATGATGACATCCGCCCCTTTAGCAGCGGCAATGGCCTCGTGAGCCGAGGTGCCACAGTCGACGCAGATGATTAAATCGTGGTTTTCGGCCAGCATAGCCATGGCCTTGACATTAGGGCCAAAACCCTCGAGCGAACGGTCAGGGACATAGATGGTGGCGTCTCGTCCATAATCTCGAAGCCACCAGATGATCTGGGCCAGCGAACAGGCCCCATCGACATCGTAATCAGCAAATATGGCGATTCGCTCATCCCTGTCTAGCGCCAAGATCAAGCGATGCACAGCGACATCCAAGTCTATCAATCTGGATGGATCGGGCATTAAATCACGGATTTTGGGATCCATGTAGGACTTTGCCGTCTTGGGTTCGACTTGGCAGCGGGCAAGAATTCGACACAGCGCGATCGGCAATTCGTTCTGCTGAGCAATAGCCTCCGCTAGCCGTTCTTCAGCCGCATTGGGGCCGACCCAACGGCGATCGGTTATTGATTTTTCAACATTCAGAAATGCCGGTTCTGGTAATTTGGCGGAATTCATTACATGTCCAATTCTTTAGTGACCTATCTAATTTAGAGATATATCACTCCCTTCTGAAATCATCTTTCTGAATTTCAATCCTCACTCAATCTGATCTATCTTGAAGCAGGTCACCGTCGAGTCTCTGGCCATTTCTGCTGAACCGTTGGCAATTCTGCACAGCGTACGAAGCCGGGCGAGTTTATAGGTTGAGCTTTTGTTATCATTGAGAATGATGTGGCGCAGAAGAGGAAGCGCCCCCGAATCCATCATCGGGCAAACGGATGGCTAGATTTTCCCATTGCAGTTGGTCACGACCGCCGAGGTCAGCAGAGACCTCGTAGCACTCGGTATAGGCGCCATGACCGCGGGCCAGCGTCTCAATCTCGTGTCCTGACACCGGGAAAAACCCGCGGTTTGTGTCAGGATGTCCTTTTGGGATTATCATCAGCAACAAGCCACCGGGTTTCAAAAGGTTGACCAATTTTCGGAACGAACGTGGACGATCATGTTGCGCAATATGCATCCATACCGCGTTCATGAGGATAAGATTGAATGATAGGCCGTAGCTTGTCACTTTGGCAAGAGAGGGCAATCGATCATCAACCCATTGGAAGTTGGCTTCGGCGTGAAGCCGCGCCCCCACGGTTCGCATTCGCTGAGAAGGTTCGACGGCCAAGACATCGTATCCCTTTAATGCCATGAAGGCGGCGTCACGCCCACTTCCGGCCCCAATATCAAGAGCTGTGGCTAAAGCCGGTGGAAAAAGATGCGCACACCATCGGTAGATTTCATGGGGGCATACGTTTTCATATCGAGACACAACTGTTTCTGCATGGGTATCATACCAAGCAGTCGGATCATTCATCTTGGAGCCACTCTAGATGGAGCAATGCGGCATTCTAACCGATCCCAAAGGCGTGAGAAAGCGTGTGCCCCTAAATCACAGAACCATTTTATTTTCGCCGCCGAGGCGCTGAGCCGGGACGAGATCCCGGACGCGCCTCGGCGGCGATTGATGAAGCCCGGGTAGGGCATCGGATTGAGCCAGATACACCGCATGCCGAGAACATGCGTGTTGATGTCTGGACCGACCTGGTGTCTGAGAATGAAGAGCAGAGTGTTGGTGCCGGTTTGACCTGGTTGTGGTGATCGGGATCGAATGCGCACCGAACCCATTCGTTTTTTCTCTGCACACTCGCGGCTTTTGTCTTTGCACGGTTTACTTTTCCGGGCCGGAATATTCAGTTTGGCCTGGTGTTGATTCAACTTTTGACCATGCCACACATTCTTATTGTCCAAAATTATCAGACGATGAGTGCGCTAGGCCTGATTGATACAAACAGATTTTAAGCCCAGAGCTCCGCTAGCGACGGCCAACGGACGGGACATCAACTATTCTGTTTAAAGCCGACGTGGCTTAGTCAATTCTAGGAACTGATCGGATGCCGATAGCGCATTCTCCGCAGAGAACCCGTCTTTGATCGCAGCAATAATGTATCGGCTTCGAAATAATCAACATGTCGCCGAATACCTTGGAGGAGAGAGCCCGATGTGACCCCTGTCGCGGCAAAAATGACATGGTCTCGAACCAGGTCTGTCCGGTCATAAATCCGATTGAAATCGGTAATGCCTGAATGCTTGGCCCTGTCCTTTTCAGCTTGGTTTCGAAACATCAAACGCCCCTGCATTTGGCCGCCCATGCATCGCAATGCCGCGGCGGCCAAAACCCCCTCTGGTGCCCCACCAATCCCCATATACATATCAATCCCAGTTCGTTTGGGGTCGGTGCAATGCATGATGGCCGCGACATCGCCGTCACTGATCAGTCGAATCGCGGCCCCCGTGGAGCGAATGTCTTCAATCACTTTAGAATGGCGTTCTCGGTCAAGTACGCAGACAGATATTTCCCTTGGCGTGCAGTTCTTTTGTCGCGCGAGTCGTTCAATTCTTTCCGTCGTCGACATCTCAAGCGTGACGAGATTCTTGGGGTATCCGGGCCCGATGGCGAGTTTGTCCATGTAAACATCGGGCGCTTGCAGCATGGAACCCCGCGGTGCCATGGCAATCACCGTCAATGCGTTTGGCATGTCTTTGGCAGTGAGCGAAGTGCCTTCGAGAGGATCAAGGGCAATGTCGACAGCAGGCCCCTGACTGTTCCCAACGGCTTCACCGATATAGAGCATGGGGGCTTCATCGCGCTCGCCCTCACCGATGACAATCACGCCGTCAATATCCAAAAGATTCAGTTGTGATCGCATCGCGTCAACGGCCGCTTGATCGGCAGCCATTTCATCGCCTCTACCGATAAACCAGGCACTGGCCAATGCCGCCGCCTCGGAGACGCGGGCCAAGCCAAGAGACAGCATCCGATCGCGAAATTCCCCCGATGAATTCAATTAATTGGACCCCCGAGACACCTATATCAAACGTCTTCGATTCGGATCGAGACAATAGGTTTGATGGTCATTCCTGATTGACGCACTGCGGTCAATGAATGTTTAATTTTTTGGCGGCTGGTCTGGTAAGTCACGATTAACACCGTCGCACTGACGTCGTCAATTCGACGACCATATTGGCGCAACCGATGGATCGACACACCCGCATCACCAAAAGCCGCGGCAATTTTGGCCAACGCACCCGGCTCGTCCAAAATCCGTAGACGAACATAGTAAGCGACATCGCGGCCATCTTGAACCGGCGTAGCCTTGGTCAGCGACGAAGCGGCTTGACCAAAGGTAGAAATTCGGCGGCCCCGCGCAATGTCAATGAGATCACCTAGCACGGCGGTCGATGTGGGCCCCTGACCGGCACCCGCTCCTTGGAGAAAGACTTGGCCTGTTTCTTCGCCCTCCAAGACAACGATATTGGTCGCGTTCTCGATCCATCCGGGCGGTGAGTCTTTTGGCACGAGGCATGGTTGAGTCCGTTGCTCAAGGCCACGTTCGGACATTCTGGCGATCCCCAGCAGTTTGATTCGGTAACCCATGTCACCCGCCAGTTGGATATCCTCAAAGGTAATCTGCTCAATACCCTCAATATCCATACCTCTGAAATCGACACGATTGCCGAAAGCTATGGATGCCAGCAAGGCCAATTTATGACCAGCATCGATGCCACCGACATCAAGTTTGGGATCGGCTTCAAGGTAACCCAAATCCCGCGCTTCATCAAAGATGTCTTGGTAATCCTTTCCGGTACTCTCCATTTTTGTCAGAATGTAGTTGCAGGTGCCATTCATAACGCCATAGACCTGTTTGATCCTGTCACCTGCAAGACTCTCGGTCAGAGCTTTGACGACGGGTATGCCCCCCGCCACGGCCGCTTCAAATCGTAGCGTAACGGCGGCCGTCTCGGCCGCTTCGGCCATCGCATGGCCATGGATAGCGAGCAAGGCCTTATTGGCGGTGACGACATGTTTGCCCGACTGTATCGCCTTTTCGACCGCCACTTTAGCCACTCCCTCATCACCACCAATGAGTTCAACGAAAACCTCAATATCGCGATGGGAAGCGAGGCTTGCGGCATCATCATTCCATTCGATATCCTCGAATGAAAAGCCGCGCGCTTTTTCTTTGTCACGTGCATTGACGGCCACAACATGAATGGGCCGGCCAGCGCGTTTGGTAATCATGTCAGCATTTTGTTGCAAGAGCCGGACGACTCCAGCCCCAACAGTCCCAAGACCGGCCACGCCGATCCGCAACGGTTCATTCATAACTTGGCTCCTGACTGACACCATCTGAGCGGTGATTAAATGATCGCGTCATGATGTTTGCGAGTCGGCGATCGAAAAACATTTGCATCAAGAAAGGCAATGGACTCATAATGGTGGAGGTTGCGTCTTGCCGGCACTCTCCACGCCGATGCGATATAAATCTTCAGATGTCAGAGAGAAGCCCTTTGATGACTGGGGAGAACCTTCGGAATCCATAAGTTTCCGAACGTCATCAGGTATACTGCATCCCTTAGCCAACAATATGATCATCAGCAAAAGTGCAAATTGTTGAGGTTTTGCTTTGGGCATCAGTTATCCGAAATGATCTGTCTTCTTCTCCTAAAACAGATTGACCAAGAATCGCTCAAAAGACAAGCGGATAGTCCCAAAGGACGGCCAAGCTAGAAGAAGTGTCATTGAAAACTAGGACAAAAAGCTTGACCAAAAAAACTCACCTTGCTACCCTAGATGCGACCCTGAATCGTCGGGGCAAAGATTGTTTTAGATCGTTAAGGAAACCGACATGTCAGAAGCAGAAATACCACAAAAATCGCCCTATCGGGTCAATGTGACGGCTGGAAAGACCTACTTTTGGTGTGCTTGTGGACGGAGCAAAAATCAGCCCTTTTGCGATGGAAGTCATAAGGAGACGTCCTTTACGCCAGTCAAATATACCGCTGAGAGAGATTCCAAGGTCTTTTTTTGTGGTTGCAAACAGTCAGAAAAGAAACCGGTTTGTGACGGCACTCACAATAAAGTCTAAATGGGAGAAGCCAACTCTCGGGCGAGGGACGGCAAAACTCTGAGCCCGTCCATCATGAGTCCATTGAGCGGGCGATCAATTCTTTCATAATTTCGTTGGTGCCACCGTAAATCTTCTGCACCCGTGCATCAGCATAGAGGCGGGAAATAGGACATTCCCGCATATACCCATAGCCACCGTGCAACTGCAGGCATTCATCAATTACCTCGTTTTGTGTTTGGCTGCCCCAATATTTGGCCATTGAAGCCGTGGCGGCATCAAGTTCACCTTTTTCCAATCGGCCGATACAGTCGCTGATAAAGGCCCGCAGCACTTCGCATCGAGTCTTGCATTCGGCTAATTTGAAACGGGTGTTTTGAAAGTCCATGATCCGTTTGCCGAAAGCTTTTCTATCCTTGACGAACTCAACAGTAGAGTTGATGGCGTAATCCATCGCGCCGAGAGCCCCAACGGCGATGATCAGTCGCTCCCAAGGAAGTTGTTTCATCATCTGATAGAAGCCTTGGCCTTCCTCCGGACCCAAGAGATTCGTCATTGGCACTTTTGCGTCGTCAAAGAACAACTCGGCCGTATCGTTGCCGTGCATTCCAAGCTTTTCGAGTTGTTTACCGCGACTAAATCCCTCGGTTTCATCCACTTCAATGGCGATAAGGGATATGCCCTTTGACCCCGTACTCTTGTCTGTCTTGACGGCGGTCAAAATAAGGTTGGCCGTCATCCCATTGGTGATGTAAATCTTGGAGCCGTTGATGCGGTATAGATTGCCGTCTTTCGTGGCAGAAGTCCGTATGGCTTGCAAATCGGAACCGGCATTGGGCTCCGACATCGCCAAAGCACCAATGAGTTCACCATTCACCATTCTCGGTAACCAGCGCGATTTCTGGTCCTCGCTGCCATAGGTCAATAAATAATGCATGACGATGGAATGAATGCCAAAACCCCAAGCTGAATCGGCTGCCCGGCCTTGTTCGTAGATGACGAGAGAATCATAGGCATATCCTCCGTCACTGCCGCCATATTCTTGTGGAATCGAGCCGCCCAATATCCCCACTTGTCCCGCTTTGTCCCAGAACTTTCGATCACAGACGCCCTGATCGGCCCATTTCTCAATGTTGGGAGTCATTTCTTTGTCAAAGAACCGACGAATGCTTTCGGCAAATATCTCGTGTTCATCTTCTTTCCACGATGAGGTGGTGGTAAACAGACTCATGAGTGAACTCAGCCTCCATAAAACTAGCTCAACAAAACCGCGTCGACCGACGTTAAAGGGATTTTAATCGCCAACCAAATGCGAGGCCGACACCTGATTCTTTATGGGTTTCTGGTCATAGAGTCGAATGGAATTGATGGATGCAAGACGATCAACATATTCTCAAGGATATTTTTTACTCGGCGCTCACGGCCGTTGAGCCGGGCTTGGCTTTGAGCCCATATCTACCCGCTCTGAAAGAACACAAAATCACTGTCATAGGGGCGGGTAAAGCGTCGCAAGCGATGGCTAATGCGGTGGCCGAACATTGTCACGTCGTAAGGGGAATTGTGGTCGTCCCTGACTTTCGAGAAGGAGTTGATTGTGGATCAATAGAGATTTTGGAGGCGAGCCATCCAATCCCCGATTGTCGAGGACAACGTGCGGCAAAAAAAATTCTCTCACTCACCGAAGAACTCGGGGCGGATGATATATTGGTGGCGTTGATTTCGGGCGGCGGCTCCTCGTTGCTGCCCTGTCCACCGCGTGGGCTTACACTCAATGACGAAATTGTCTTGAATGAGGCATTGCTCAAATCGGGGGCACCAATTTCCGCTATGAACGCTATTCGCAAGCAAGTCTCGCGGATTAAGGGCGGACGGCTCTCGGCCGCGGCCTATCCGGCTCGTGTGATCACCTATGTCGTGTCAGATGTCCCCGGTGATGATCTGTCTCAAGTGGCTTCTGGACCCACGATCGCCGATCAAAAGTCGGTCGTTGAGGCGATGGCATTGATTGAACGTTATCGGATAAAATTGCCACGCCAAATCATCGACCATATTGAAGGGGGAGAGGATCCTGCGCCTCTGCCAGCGGCCGTTGAAATGCAGAACAGTCGTGTACATGTGATTGCGTCGGCTTCCATGGCCCTTGAAGCGGCCTCTCGCCAAGCAAGAAATTGGGGTCTAAATCCAATCATTCTTTCGGATTCCATTGAAGGCGAGGCGAGAGAGGTGGCTAAAGTCATCGCGGCCATTGCCAAGAATGTCGAAGCTTCAGATCAACCGGTCAAGAAGCCCGCTGTGATTCTCTCTGGTGGTGAGACGTCGGTGACGGTTCGCCAACGTGGCAAGGGGGGACGCAACACTGAATTCCTCTTGTCTTTGGCTATAGAAATTGATGGTTGCAAGACCATCAGCGCGCTGGCCGCCGACACCGACGGTATTGACGGCTATGGCGGGCATGCCGGGGCCCTCGCCGATGGTCAGACTTGCGAGAGGATAATCGCCTCAGGCTATGATCCGGCAAAGTTGCTTGTTGAGAACAACTCTTATACCGCTTTTGAAGTCGTGAACTCCTTGTTAATAACGGGAGCGACGGGAACCAATGTCAACGATTTCAGGGCGGTTATTGTCCGCTGAGTGCTGTCAAATCTCGTCTTTCGCTGACTTCGTCCCTATATCATTCCATAAGTGGAAAATCTGGAGATTTCTATGCATTTGAGTGACTATAAGGTCTTGTCATTTGATTGTTATGGCACGCTCATAGACTGGGAAACTGGAATTCTTGACCATCTGGCCCCTCTCATTAAGCGTGCACACCCCTCACTTGAACCTGATGAAGTTCTTGCCACCCATGCGCACTATGAGAGGGAACAACAGCGCGCCACACCCCATATGAAATATTCAGATCTGCTGGCCACGGTTTACCGAAGGATCGCCGAGGAATGGGCGTTGACCACGAGTTGGGACGAATGTCTGACATATGGTCATTCGGTCGGTGATTGGCCCATTTTTGATGATACAATGCCGGCGCTGACTAAACTGAAAGAGAAATTCCGTTTGGTGATACTCTCCAATGTTGACAACCGATCATTTGCTCTCTCGCGGCAAAAGATGGGAGTCGAATTCGATGCCATCTATACCGCCGAGGATATCGGTTCATACAAACCGTCGAAGACAAATTTTTGCTATATGTTGGCAAATTTGGCAAGGCTTGACGTCAAGAGAGAGGATATTTTGTATGTCGCGGAGAGTCTATTTCATGATCACGAACCAGCTTCAGAAATGGGTTTGAACCGCTGCTGGATTCATCGACGTTATGGTCGGCTAGGCTCTGGTCCGGCAAAACAATCCAAACTTGTCAACGATTGCCAATTCGTCTTTCCGACTCTTGAGGCTTTCACCACCGCGTGTCTAGCGGCTGAGAAAGGTTAAAGTCATGACAATCGACATCGACAAAAAACTCCTCGCTACGGAGGATCGATCTCCAGAGAATATGGTGACCCATTATCGCCATGAGATGGGTTTAAGGGCTTCATGATAAGACTCATTGGACATTGCCAAATCATCCTGTTTTCACGCCATCTATTTGGTGCCCGCCCAGAAAATACCCTATTTTTGACAATTCATCAAGAATCCGGGTAACAAAACCACTCCCGATGGATTAAAAAGGGCTGGATTAGAACCGGTTTTCCATAAAAAACGTTTGGTTGCGAGAGGTGTCCACAAAAAAACGGTCCGTTTTTGACCACCATGACAGACCTCTCCCCTCCGTTCCCCGGCGGAACGGACATTCTTTCAGTGCCAAATACAGGTGGTCAGGCGGCCAGAGGCAAACGCTGAGCTTGAGCAACACTTGGCGCCGACGGCGAACCAACTGGCCAAGCCGATGGATGTTGAAGGCCAGTACCGACAGGCCGACGACACGTTCAAAACAGCCAGCACCATGGCCCGCACACGGTCAAGCCCACGGTGCTCAAGGGCGTTGATCGCCGATTCCACCGCCGGACGCTTCCGGCGTGGCGCGACAAAGGTCTCATCACCTTCTCTGATCAGAACGCGCATCACATCCCACAAAAGGTTGACATTCGTAGGGTAATGGACATCCGTCGCAACCACAAACGAATCACACTGCCCGTGCAACAAGCCGCCAGGCTTTTTTTCTTGCGACATTGTGACCATTCCCCACAAACAGTTTGCCGACTTCGGCCAATAATTCCAGGGTCAAAAGGCTCACATTGTCAACCACTGACTGGTACGAATACTTCTTCTTGTCCCAGATGTCCGCATGACCGAGAAACTGCCGCAGAGTGTTGTGCTCATTGACCAGATCATGCAAACGGTCAAAGTCACAGTTCAGCCCCTGCATCACAAGAATCTGCCACAAATTCATACCCGGATGGCCAAGATCATGACGGACATTGGGAGCTAAGTGTTCCTCCAGAAGGGCAAACAGACGAGACTTCAATTCCTTGTCGCCATAAAGATGTTGAAGGCTGGTCAAAAGAGCTGGCATGTCATCACGGCACCTGTGACTAAGGTCAATGCCGGCAATGTCAATGTCGCCCAGTTCACGGTGGGGCTTGATAACATGTCGTATCGGTCAAATCCTACGAAGAGTGATCAATATCAGTGAAAAAAGGCCCTGAAACGTCTCAATCCCAGTGAGGAAACCGATCTTCATCGTAACATTTCGATTCCAAACCCTTGTTGTAAAGGGAGTGTAATGTCTATGTACTTTGTCGGGAAAGCACTAGCTATGAATAAACAGGGAACAGCATTTCGCAACTATGAACGTCGGTCCTCTACTAAGGCGAAGTCGAAGTATGCGGCAGAGTCTGAATTGCGTTACAACAATCGTTTGGCGAATGGTGTTGATGACAAACGACGGGTGGAATCAGCACTGATCGGACTTGTTGGGAAACGAGTTCTTTACCGGGACTCGCTAAGTGCATAGAATCCGCAAAGGAGGCGCGTAACGCTATGAGACCAAAAAAAATTACTGTTGAACCCTCCGCTGATCACCCTGAAATACTGGATATTCGGGAAGCGATGCAACAGGTTATGGATTATTTTGAATTACTTACGGATCAGGGTGACTCTAATGTTGTGTGGAACCTTGTTTTCGCGAGTACCAATTCCCCATTTACTGCCGAGGGTTCTCCCGTTGACCTGAGAACAAATGCTCCAGCGTTTGGGCAAGTCAAGGACCACGTTGCTGTCATCGAAAGGGGGTTAGCTAAGGTGCAGGCTGGAGAGCCTTTGGATGGAGATTTTCCGATGGAAAAAAAAAGTGTAGCTATGCGGATACTTAAGAGAAATACAAACGGGATCGGAAAAACTCGTATTGAGTTTGATGACGGTAATAGCTTTGAAATCGTGCCCGAAGTGGCCGAGCGCTCCCTTGCTGTAATGCAGGGTGTTGGAGATGAGGAATACGAATATCTGTTTGCAACCTTTGCCAGAAAGGAAGTCGGGTCCATCGAAGGTCGCATTGTTGACCTAAGCACCGACTACGAAGAACCTTCCATAAAGCTGAAAGAACATCGCACAGGTCGAGAGATACGATGTCGAATATCTTCTGAAGCGCGGGATGAAATCGAAAATAGTCTAACGGTTGGGGATGTTTGGAACCATCGTCGGGCACGAATTCGTGGCTTAATCAACTATGACGCAAACGGTAAAATCGTTCGCGTTTTTGATAGCAGAATTGAATATATTGATCCGAAAGAAGTTTCCACAAATGATTTGCGCGACCCCGAATTTACTGGTGGACTTTCAGCTTACGAATACCTCGACAAGCTGAGGGAGAATGAACTTGGTTAAAATTCCGAGGTATTATTGGGACGCATGTGTTTGGATCGAATTGATTAATTAGTCTGACAAGGATCGTTTTGAGCGTTGTCGCCATGTGATTGAGTTGGCCAGAAATGGTGAAGTTGAGTTGTGGACTTCAGCGTTTACTTTGGCAGAGGTTTGGAAAAAGAAGTGCGACAATGAAGCCGACGGCGTCCAGGAAGAACAAGACCGAGCTTTTGAGGACTTCATTGAGGCCGAGTTTTTTAAGAAGGTAAACGTTGATGTCGATGTGGGTAATCTTGCTCGGCGTCTATTGAGACGGCACCCTTCGATTGGAAAGCCGCAGGATGCGATTCACGTTGCAACTTGTTTGATCAGCGACTCGGATGAACTTCACACATTCGATGAAAGGGATTTAATTAAATTCGATGGAAGCCTGCCAAGGCGCGACAAAATTAAACTCAAAATTTGTAAGCCACCTGCGCCTCCAGAACCAGATATGTTTCCTGATGATTGAAAAATCTCAAGCCGCCACGTTCAAAGAAGACGCCCACGAAGTCGGGGCGGTCCCCGAATTACAAATCCCCGGAAGTGACTTGTGCGCAAAGATTGCGGTTGGGTAAGAGTAGTCTGTATGCTACCGCAACAAATGTCACGAATCCTAGCCCGGATCGCTCACCAAGTCCAAGATTCCATCGCCGCGCGTTGAATCTGGCGGCGTTTTCGGGTTTTTGACGGGGATTGCGTGGATCGGTGCCCCGTCGACAGCATTTTGGGGACCCGCGAACGGCCAGCCGGGAGAACAAAACGGAATCATCTGCCGTCGGCAACAGTTTTAGGCACAGTTCCGCCGCGGCCCGTCGCAGCGCGAGCGCCAAGTGCCTGAAGAGATCTTGGCGCGGATGGACCGAAGACAGGGCCAGCCTGATGCGGCGCACGCTGAGCCAAAGCTGGCAGGCCACCTTCAGCAGCCTCGCGCGAATCGTCCCGTACTGAGCCCGGAACAGCGCCGTGCCGGCGAGGCCGACCGAGCGGACGGTCTGGGGCAGGATCCCGGCAACGGCCGAGAAATACAGCCGCAGTTGGTTGGCCCAAATGGTCGCCGTCGAGGTCCGGTCGGCGAACAGGTAGAGCTGCTGCTCCTTTATTCTGTATCTCTATGTCGCCGCGGGCGCAGTACAAATCCTCGTAGAGCGCCCGAGCGCCGATCTCCCGCACGGACAGGCTGGTGACCACGAAGCGCGGGTTGGTGCCGGAAGTCCCGGAACCGGCGCGACGGCACCATGACCGAGAGATGTACAAGTGGCGTCACCAGATCGAGAATTTCTTCGCAAGGATCAAGGAGTTCCGCGCCGTGGCAAATCGTTACGACAAAACGGACGAGAGCTTCGCTTCGGCGATTCACCTCGTCGCCGGCGTGGTCGCGGCGACGTAATTGTCAACAGGCCCTAATGAGAATACCCATACATATTTGATTGATACAACCAATGACGGCAGGGGAGATTGATGAGACCATGCTTAACTCAATTCAGGTGCCGATCGAAACATTGAGGACGGTAGATAAACTGAATTCAAAATGGATATACCCACCTGCATCTCCACAATGTGTTTGATTTGTGCCTTCACGCGCTTTCATGCTAAACGACGAGGTGGGATAGATAAAAGATGATTGTAAGACCTCGGCGGCCCGACTCCAAAGCACCTGTAGGCATGACGGTTTTCCTCAGTAATTCATGTATAGGTAATGAGAGCGTCCAACTCAAATCACTGAAAAACCATGACCATTAAGCGCCAGAAAAAAGTCCATATCAAGACCTATGGATGCCAGATGAATGTCTATGACAGCGAACGGATGGTTGACTCGTTAGGTGAGGCCGGATTTGCTTTAACCGAAGAAGTGGACAACGCCGATTTGGTGATACTGAATACATGTCATATCCGCGAAAAAGCGACCGAAAAAATCTATTCTGAATTGGGGCGTTACAAAAAACAAAAAGCCAAAAATCCCAATTTACGCGTGGCGGTCGCGGGTTGTGTGGCGCAGGCTGAAGGCGACGAAATAATCAAACGCCAGCCCTTGGTAGACTTCGTGATTGGTCCACAAGCCTACCACCGTCTTGCCAAAATCGTCAGCCGCGATCAACCCCATGTCGACACCGACTTCCCGACGCAAACCAAGTTTGATGCGCTGCCTCAACGGCCGGTGGTCGGGCGACGGGTGTCGGCTTTCCTGACGGTGCAGGAGGGCTGTGATAAATTCTGTTCGTTCTGTGTCGTTCCCTACACCAGAGGAGCGGAAGCGAGTCGACCGGTCCAGTCGATTTGTCAAGAAGCCCGTCAATTGATGCGGGGCGGCGTGCGTGAAATTGTCTTGCTCGGGCAAAATGTCAATGCTTATCGTGGTGAGGGGCCCGATGGTTCAGATTGGTCGTTGGCCCAACTCATCAATCGATTGGCAGAAATCAACAACCTTGAGAGGATTCGATTTACCACCTCGCATCCCCTCGATATGACGGACGATCTCATCAATGCTTTCGTCGAATGTCCGAAACTCATGCCTTATTTGCATTTGCCAATTCAGTCAGGATCAGATCGAATGCTCAAGGCCATGAACCGCCGACACCGAGCGAGGGATTATCTCGCCATCATTGAGAAAATCCGTCGTCGTCGGCCTGACATTCTTTTCTCGGGAGATTTCATTGTGGGTTTTCCGGGAGAGACCGAATCTGACTTTGAGGACACGATGTCAATCGTGCGGCAAGTGGGCTATGGTCAAGCCTATTCATTTCGTTACTCACCCCGTCCCGGCACGCCAGCGGCGGAGCATGATTCGGTTGACGCCGTGGTTGTGGCTGAACGTCTAGACAGACTTCAGCAATTGTTGCGTCTTCAGCAGCGAGACGCCCTGCGATCAATGGTCAATCACGTGGTGACCGTGCTTTTTGAGAAATCGGGGCGCAAACCAGGACAATTGTCAGGGAAATCAGAATATCTTCAACCCGTTCATTGTAATGGTGATAAAAGATGGCTTGGAGAACTTGCCAAGGTTCGGATCACCAAAGCGGAGGCCAATTCGCTGACGGGTGTTTTGATTTAAGACATAATGCTCAAGACCGCCCACCGGCAATTTCTATCTCAGCGACGGGGATATATCATGTCATACATGGACGAGACACGTCTTTGGTCAATGACTGGAATTGACAATGCTTTGATAAGCAAATAGAGTGATGTTCTTGAGGTAAAATCCTTCCAACTTGAGGTGGTGATTGGAATCGATACATTCTCCAGCGTCAGATGATGGCATCCTGTTGGAATTTTCTGATAACCGAAATCTGATTGATTTGTGCGGTGCGCACGACCAAAATCTTTCCACGATCGAAGATGGCCTTGAGATAAAGATCATCAGGCGAGGCAATCGGTTCGCCTTGATTGGAGAGCCGGTGCGTCAAGAAGCCGGCGGGCGGGCCCTCAAATATCTCTATCAACGGCTTGAACAGGGCCGCAGCGTTGATCCGGCAGATGTCGACAGCGCGGTGCGGATCAGTCGCGATTCAGTCGTTGACCTGAACCTGTTGTCAAGTGATCTTGTGATTCGTACCCGCCGCCGTGCCGTTGAGCCCAAAACCAAGAGTCAACGTGACTTTGTGCAACAACTTCTTAAGAACCCATTGACCTTTGGTATTGGTCCCGCCGGCACAGGTAAGACTTATCTTGCGGCGGCTCTGGCCGTATCAATGTTGTCGAATGGCGATGTTGAGCGAATTATTTTGTCGCGCCCAGCCGTCGTCGCCGGTGAGCAACTTGGATTTCTGCCGGGAGACATCAGAGAGAAAATTGATCCGTTCATGCAACCGCTTTATGACGCGCTCCGTAGTTTCCTTTCATCGAAAACACTGAATCACTACCTCGATCAAGGAAAGATTGAAATTGCTCCGGTGGCCTTTGTGCGAGGCCGCACGCTTGATTCATCTTTTGTAATTCTGGACGAAGCTCAAAACGCCACCCGCATGCAGATGAAAATGTTTCTTACCCGACTCGGCCATGGCTCCCGTATGGCTGTCACTGGGGATATTACGCAAATCGATCTTCCCCGAGGTGTGACGTCGGGGTTAGTGGAAGCTGAAAAAATTCTGCACGATGTCAAAGGGATCGCATTCACACGGTTTGCCTCGCGAGACGTTGTCAGACATGATCTCGTATCTAGAATTGTCAAGGCTTATGAAAAGGATTCCACCCGCGTTGAGAGTTGATGTTGTCATTGAAGATGGTCGATGGCATCAAATTGAATTCAAAGCCATTGCGACAGATTCATGCGCCGCTTCCCTCAAGGCCGTCGGTCACCAAGCGAGGGGTCATGAGATTGCCATTTTGGCCAGTAGCGACGCACGAATCACAGAACTGAATGATCGTTACCGTGGCCAAAAAATACCGACCAATGTCTTGGCATGGCCGGCCCCCAAGAGTGCGATTGACAGCATGACGACGTCAGAGGAGCGATTTCTCGGAGATATTGCACTGGCTTGGGAAACATGTGTTGGGGAAGCAGATGCGTCCGGGCGATCCATTTCCGCCCATGTGTCGCATTTGATTGTTCATGGATGCCTCCATTTGGTGGGATTTCATCACAGGACAGACACGGAAACTGAAAAAATGCAAAATTTGGAGACCATAATCCTTGCGACTTTGGGAATAATAAGTCCATATGATGGGGTTAAAGAGGCATATCGTTGAGTCTCCACAAAACATTTGTCGGAAAGTTTGATGCGCGAGAAAATAGATAACTCTCCTCAAGGAGCGCAGCGCACGGGTAGCAAGAGCGAGTTAAAGCCATCCCTTCCCTCGCCTCGGGGAATGGTTCGTTGGTTGAAATTTTTTAACCCAAGCGCCGGCCGTTCTCATCAACAAAAGATCGAGTCTCGGCTTGACGCTGAACAGGCGCAACCCAAAGTCGTCAATCCGTTTCAGGCCAGAAATCCGCCGGTCGAAGATGTCGCCGTTCCTCTCGCTGAAATTGTAGCGGTGCCCATGAGCATACGGCTTCCTGAACTCGTTGAAATTTTTAGGGATAGTGGGCGAACGCGTTTGCCGGTCTATAATGGATCACTCGATTCGCCGTGTGGCTTCATTCATCTCAAGGATTTGGCGTTGCAGCATGGCTTTAACGGCCACCGGCACCAGTTCAAACTTAAGAACGGAATGCTGCGTCGCCTGCTTTACGTCCCGGGAAATATGCGCGTGGCCGTTTTGCTAGAGGAGATGCGGACGCAGCGTATTCATATGGCACTGATCGTTGATGAATACGGTGGCATTGATGGTCTGGTCACGATCGAAGATTTAGTCGAGGTCATTTTTGGCGATATCGCCGATGAACATGATGATGAGACGGAGGAGGAAATCATTGAGGATCAACGAGATCGGTCGTTGCTCTGTCACGCGCGACTGCCACTTAAAGAGTTAAGTTTAAAATTGAACCCCAATCTTGATCTGATGGAGGGGGTGGACGATGAAGTCGATACATTGGGCGGTTTAATTTTTGTTCTGGCCGGCCGGGTGCCCGTGACCGGTGAAGTGGTTCGACATGAAGCCGCCGATCTTGACTTTGAAATCGTGTCCGCCAATCGCCAGTTGATTCGCCAAGTGCGGGTGCGTCCCCATCCCCGAACCAACCATTGAGATTATCCAAAAGATTGACATTTCTTCAGCCTGAATCGAGGTGGACGAGGGGATTTCTGGTATTGATAGCGGGGGCGGTCGCCGCGCAAGGCCATGCACCACTCTCGTTTGCTCTTGCGACCCTCGCAGGATTTGCCCTTGCCGCAGGCCTATTGGTCACCTGCACAGCTTGGCGGCAAGCCGCTGTGATCGGGGGCGTGTTTGGCTTTGGGTATTTTTTTGTTGCGCTTTTTTGGATCATCGAACCCTTCTTGGTATATGCTTCCGAAGATGGTTGGATGGCGCCCTTTGCGATAATCGGTATCGGCGTCGGTTTGGGACTGTTATGGAGCGTGGCTTTTGCTTTGGCCTACGCTCTTGGGGTCAATGACCAAACTCGAGTCTTAGCTCTAGCCGCCGCCATCGCTCTTGTCGGCCTGTTGCGCGAATTCTTGTTCACAGGTTTTCCTTGGGCGTTGCCGGCTTATATTTGGTCAGAGACACCTGTGGCGCAATCACTCGCTTGGTTGGGACCGCATTTTTTGTCCTTTTTGACGGTGCTGGCCGGGGCCGCCTATCTCTTGTTCCGCCGGCCCTATGTGGGGGTCATAATCGCCACTTCCGGTATCGCGGTTTTTTGGCTCATGGGTGAGGTGAGACTGAAGGAGACGCGGTGGGTATCAATGAGCGAACCCATGATCAGAGTGGTGCAACCCAATGTGCAGCAAGACAAGAAATGGGATCGCCAATATTTTCAAGACCATTTTATTCGCCTACTCGTTTTGACAGCAAAAGAGTCAGAATCCCCGCTAGAAGCGATTGTATGGCCCGAGACCGCGGCCACATTCTTGCTCGAATCGGGTGATGAGCGTCTCAACATGATTTCTGCGGCCGCCAATGACAAACCCGTTGCCATCGGAATTCGGCGTCTGATGGAGGGGCGGCAATACAATAGCCTTGCCATCATTGGTCAAAAAGGGGCCATCAAGGACGTGTATGACAAGCAGAAACTGGTTCCATTTGGTGAGTATATTCCTTTTCTCTCGTGGCTTCCCTTCAGACTCAGTGGATTGGATGTTCAAAGCCTTAGTCGTTTTACCCGAGGATCATCCGAACGTTTTGTTGAACTCGGTCAATTGGGAACCTTTATGGCACTCATCTGCTATGAGTCTATTTTTCCAAGATTTGTGCGCCAAGCCCCCCGACGCGACGGCATGGTGCAGGTCACGAATGACGGCTGGTTCGGAACCTTCTCCGGCCCCCAACAACATTTCGCTCAAGCTCGAATGCGTTCCATCGAACTCGGACTGCCACTGATTCGGGCTGCCAATTCAGGAATTTCAGCCGTCGTGGACAGTCGAGGGCAGATTATCCAATCGCTTCCGCTTGGTGTCGCCGGTGTCATTGATGCCCCGATGCCCGTGCCATTGCCGCCCACGATTTATTCACGAACGGGCGATCTCCCGCTCTTTTTTGTAATGATGGCGGCATTGGGATTTTGTCTCGCAAAGCGGAAAGGGTTAAGACAACCGGATTGACCGAATTCCAATGTGTGATTAATCATTATTCACCGAAAAAACCGTGACAGTCAGGTCACTTAAGGAAACTGATCTATGCCACAAAACGACTATCTCCTAACGTCCGAGTCGGTATCTGAGGGCCACCCTGACAAAATCTGCGATCAAATTTCAGATACGATTCTGGATGCCTATATGTTGGAAGACCCAGAATCACGCCTCGGTTGCGAAACACTCGCGACGACGAATTTTATCGCTGTCGCAGGAGAAGTGAGAGGGCCTCAGAAAGTGTATGGCCAAATTGAACCCTTGGTGCGCGACTGTGTTCGCGACATTGGTTATGAGCAGGCGGGATTTCATTGGGAAAAGTTGAAGATAATGAATCTTCTCCACGCCCAGTCAAGTGATATCGCCCAAGGCGTTGACCATTCCGATATTGAGAAAGAGGGGGCAGGTGATCAGGGACTGATGTTTGGCTTTGCTGTCGATGAAACCGAAGATTTGATGCCGGCCCCGCTCCACTATGCGCATGCCATCTTGCGGCGGCTTTCAAGGGTACGGAAAGACCAACAGGACTTGTCCCTCGGCCCCGATTCCAAATCTCAGATCACAGTCCGCTATGTTGATGGGAAACCGAGGGAGGTGACATCAATAGTCCTATCTATACAGCATTTTGATGACTCTTTGTCATCTCTTGACGTTCGCTCCATCGTCGAACCTCATATTCGAAAAACGCTCCCGCCGGAATGGATCACCAAGCATACATTGTGGCACGTCAATCCTACCGGCAAATTTGTTATCGGGGGCCCCGATGGTGATTGTGGCTTGACCGGGCGGAAAATCATCGTTGACACCTACGGTGGGGCAGCACCGCACGGCGGCGGCGCCTTTTCGGGTAAAGATCCCACCAAGGTTGATCGTTCCGCCGCTTATATGGCGCGATATCTAGCAAAGAATATCGTCGCGGCGGGCCTGACAAACAAATGCACTGTGCAACTCTCTTACGCGATTGGTGTCTCGGAGCCGCAATCCATGTTTATTGATACTCACGGCCAGAACCGCGTTGACACGGATAAGATTGCTGCCGTTCTCTGCCAATCGGTTGATTTGACGCCGCGAGGTATTCGCGATCATCTTGGATTGGGAAAGCCCATTTACCAACGAACCGCCTCCTTTGGACATTTTGGACGCAAACCCGACGATGAGGGTGGATTTAGTTGGGAGAAAACTGACCTCGCGTCTGAATTGGCGGCTCTGCTATGAGAGACAGTGCGATAGGGTTGACGAGGGAGAAAGAGATTGCAAGGCCGCCAAAGCCCATCCGTAACTTCTATGGGCGGCGATATGGGAAGCGTTTGCGCCAAGCGCAGCGTCAGCTGCTTGATCAAGCTCTTGATCCTATTTCGGTGCCTTTGGAGCCTCATTCGTTTTCCTCAACGGGTCAGAGCCCTTTAGACCTACAAAAGTTATTTGGCGGCAAAAGGCCCGTCTGGTTGGAAGTAGGATTTGGCTCTGGCGAGCATATGGTGCACCAAGCTCAACTTCATTCCGATATTGGTATCATCGGTTGTGAGCCTTTCGTTAATGGGGTCGCCTCCCTCTTAAGCAAATTGCGCGACTCACCGTGCTCTAATATCCGAATTCATGCCGGTGATGTGCGTGATCTCATGGATTGTCTGCCCCGCCACGCCCTGAGCCGCGTCTTTTTGATCTATCCAGATCCCTGGCCGAAGAAGCGGCATCACAGGCGGCGATTCATGACGCCCGAATATTTGCAACCACTCGCCGACGTGATGAAACCGGGTTCCTATCTGAGATTGGCGACCGATATTGCTGACTACGCCCGCCAAGCAGTTGAAGAGATATCGTTTTCCACAGAATTTGAATGGGAGCCAAGCCGCCAAGAGGATTGGCAGGTTCCATGGAATGATTGGTTATCAACCCGATATGAGCACAAGGCTCTGAGGGACGGGCGGACTCCCATTTATTTGACCTTCAAACGTCTTTGACAGACGGCTTCACTCAGAGGGGGAATAAATTTGCGCCCCTAGACCATTCATCATCGACACAAAACTTGGGAAACTTGTTTGAATGGGCGTCACATCGTCTACCGCGATGGGTCGCTTTGATATCAGTCCCAGACAGAGAAAACTCATCGCAATGCGGTGGTCCATAAATGATTGACATGTGGCACCACCAGAAACGGAATTTGCGCCTCGTCCGTGAACAATGAGCTGATCCTCCGATTCGGTCGTCTTGACACCGCACTGGTTGAGACCTGCGGCCATGGCTTGGATTCGATCCGATTCCTTGTAGCGCAATTCTCCGATGCCTTGCATAACAGTATCGCCTTGGGCACAGGCGGCTAGCGCTGCGAGGATCGGGTATTCGTCAATCATTGTCACGGCCCGTTCGGCGGGCACGACGACACCCTTTAGTGGAGCATAGGTGATTTGAAGATTGGCGACGGGCTCACCCGCCACGACATGTCGCTCGGTGATGTTCACAGAAGCTCCCATGTCTTGGACGGTGGTCAAAAAGCCGCAGCGCGTTGGGTTCATTCCAATTTCAGTCATACGAATATTAGAGTCTTTAACGATCAAGGCGGCGGCTATTACGAAGGCAGCCGATGAGGGATCGCCCGGAATGGTGACGGATTGTGGAGACAACTCGGCATAACCATCCAATGTGATTATCTGTTCACCGCCCTGTTTTTCCACAGCAATATCGGCACCAAATGACTTGAGCATACGTTCGGTGTGATCACGTGTCTCTGCCGACTCAATCACTTGGGTTTGGCCCGGTGCATTCAACCCAGCGAGCAAAATGGCCGATTTAACTTGGGCCGATTGAGTTTTCATGCGATGGACAATCGGTAATGGTTGATCTGTGCCCATGACCGTCACGGGAAGCCGTTCATTTCCTCGTGCCTTCAATTGGGCACCAAATTCAGACAAGGGTTCAGTGACGCGCCGCATTGGGCGTGAGCGAAGTGAGGCGTCACCCGTGAAAACAGCCGTGATAGGTGTTGTTGACATCGCGCCCATCAGCAATCGCGCTCCGGTGCCAGAATTTCCGCAATCAATGACATCCGAGGGTTCTCTAAATCCCCCTGTTCCCACACCATAAACTCGCCAAGTGCCATCCTCATGCCGCGCAATATCGGCACCAAACATCCGCAAGGCGCGAAGGGTTTGAAGAACATCTTCACTCTCAAGTAAACCTTGGATTTTTGTCTCTCCGACAGCTAGGCTTCCCAGTATAAGTGCGCGATGAGAGATTGATTTATCGCCGGGGATGTGGGCGAGACCACAGAATTGGCTGGCCTTTTGAGATTGAAGTATCTGTTGGAATTCGATTGGTTTCACCATGGTTTTCACACATTATCAAAGATTAAACTACCATACGACAATAACAACCTGACTCAAAGTGAGGTTAAGCCGAGCCCATTAAAACAATTTCGCTCGCCTCATCATCCTCTTAAGTCTTCGAATCCGTTTCTTCCCCTGATTCGCTCAGATGTTCAGTGTGGGTTCAAGTTGATTCCCTCTAAACCAATTTGGGTTTGATACGGCCTCTCACATCAAAAATCTCTCTCTCTGCTAATCATCTACCTCTACGATGCGGCAAAAACTTGGCTTGCAAATAGTGCCAATGGTACGAGGTTAAAGCGATAAACAGTGGAAAGACCGCAAAACGGCAAGTCAGGCTCAACCCGGTCTTGATCTTTGACGGGTTGCAAAAATAACCCGTTTTATGAGACAAATCCGTGGTCATTATGGCGCGCTTGTTTTTACCTTACTCGGCGCGTCTGATCGAACACATAACTTGCCCGGCAAAAGACTGGGTCTCGCTAAGGAGAAAAATCTTCATGGCAACATTTACGGTTGCAATTGATGGTCCGGCGGCGGCGGGTAAGGGGACTATTGGCCGCGCCATCGCAAATCACTTTGGCTTTGAACATCTTGATACGGGATTGCTGTATCGTGCCGTAGCAAAATTAATGCTTGATGGAGGTTGGCTTGGGGAAGGCGAAGAACGGAAGGCGGCAAAAATTGCCGAAGGATTATGCCTCGAAGACACACAAATTGATGGGTTAAGGACGGCCGAAGTGGGGCGGGCGTCATCACGTTTCGCGGCCATGCCGTCCGTCCGCCGCGCCTTAATATCATTCCAGCGGCAATTTTCTCGTCGTGAAGGGGGCGCGGTGCTTGATGGACGCGACATCAGCAGTGTGATCGCACCTGATTCTGAGGTCAAACTATTTGTCACAGCATCGGAGGTGGTTCGTGCCGACCGGAGGTATCAAGAATTGAAGCGATTAGGTGGGCAAATCAGTTACAATGAGGTCTTGAATGATCTTCGGGAACGAGACGCAAGAGATACTGAAAGAGGTTTGGCCGCGTTACGAAAAGTTAATGATGCGCTGCTGCTTGACACATCTGACTTGACAATTGAGCAAGCGACTTCTCAAGCCATCACGGCTGTTAGCGAAAGAATGGGTCACGAAAAATAGGAAACCACGGCTTCCGACACAATTTTGTTTTCCGACTTCTGAAACTTTAACCTCAATGACCAAAAATGACGTTGAGAATCAAAAATATTTCAACAATTTAAAAACTTAGCACCAAGCGAGTGCTAAATCTTATTCACTCTAAATTGAGTAAGTTTGGGCAGTGAAACTCCCCTTTAGCGAGTATTGACCGTCAAACACGACTAAAAAGTGACGGGCTAATGAGGCGAGATTTATCGATATGAGACGACTCGTGAAAATTAAACGGAATGTGTCCTCTGTATTCCTCTCAGCATAGGCTGTGGACTCAAATAATTGGTTCGCGATCCGGCGGAGCAGGAACCCGCCTTGATATCTGTAGAGAGTGGCTCATTTTCGTGGCAAAATGTTAGCGATGCGCTATTGCTTGATGCATCAAACTTGACTATATAGCAAAAGCCTCCTAGGCAATGGTTGCCGTCGTATCGAGAACTTGAGCCTATAGGGTCACGACGGGACGGGTCTTGACTCGTAAGGCCATACGTTAGAGAAGAGCGAATCATTTTGCCGTCAATTCGGCTACAGAAGAAACAGGAGCGCCTGATCAGGTGACTGCAACAGCGTTGGAGGAGGATTTTGAAGCCCTCCTTGAAGAAAGCTTCAATCAATCAACCCCACAAGAAGGCCAGGTTGTTGACGGTACCGTGATCGCCATAGAGGCCGGTCAAGCCATTGTCGATATCGGCTATAAAATGGAAGGAAGAGTTGACCTAAAGGAATTTGGGGCCGCTGATTCGGACGAAGTTCAAGTCGGTGATCATGTCAAAGTCTTCTTTGACCGAGTCGAAGATTCGCGGGGTGAGGCGGTGATATCCCGTGAGAGAGCCCGACGCGAGGCGGCTTGGGATCGATTGGAAGAAGCATTTACCAAAAAAGAGCGGGTTGAGGGTCATATATTCAATCGAGTGAAGGGAGGGTTCACCGTAGATCTTGGTGGTGCGGTGGCGTTCTTGCCAGGCTCCCAGGTCGACGTCAGACCGGTGCGTGACGCGTCGTCACTGATGGGAGTGAAACAGCCATTTCAGATTCTGAGAATGGACCGACGCCGCAATAATATTGTGATCTCGCGGCGAGCTATTCTTGAGGAAAGCCGCGCCGAGCAACGAGCAGAAGTCATTAACCGCCTCAATGAGGGGGACGAAGTCGATGGAATCGTCAAAAATATCACCGATTATGGCGCGTTTGTTGATCTCGGCGGCGTTGATGGACTTTTGCATGTGACGGATATGGCTTGGCGCCGCGTTCAGCATCCAACCGAAATTCTAGATATTGGCCAAACGATAAAGGTAAAGGTCATTCGGATCAAACGCGACTCGCATCGGATTTCACTAGGAATTAAGCAACTTGAACCCGACCCGTGGACGACGGTTGAAGACGTATTTCCGATCGATTCGCGTCATAAAGGGACGGTCTCCAATATCACCGAGTATGGGGCGTTTGTCGAGCTCGCGCCGGGTGTGGAGGGCTTGGTCCATGTGTCCGAGATGTCGTGGACGAAGAAGAATATTGATCCAGGCAAGATTGTATCGACATCTCAAGAAGTCGACGTCGTGGTCCTATCGATAGATTCAACTAAACGCAGGGTGTCGCTTGGCCTCAAACAAACCATGAAGAATCCATGGGAGGCGTTCTCGGAGGCTTATTCAAAGGGCATGCAAGTCGAAGGCGATGTGAAGTCGATTACAGAATTTGGTGTCTTCATCGGTCTTGATCATGGCATTGACGGCATGATCCATCTCTCGAGCCTGACATGGGACAAGGACCAAGAAGCGGCATTGAAATCATACAAAAAAGGCGATTCGGTCAAAGCGGTGATCTCTGAAATTGATGTCGAAAAGGAGCGCGTCGCGCTCTCCGTCAAAGATTTGGTTCCCGACCCATTTGCCGAAGCCACCAAGGGAGTGAAAAAGAACGCAATCATCACTGTGCAGGTGACGTCAATTGAGGACGGTGGGATCATGGTCAATTACCAAGGTCTTGAATCTTTTATTCATCGTTCTGATCTCAGCAGTGAACGTTCAGAGCAAAGACCCGAGCGATTCAACGTCGGTGATATCGTGGATGTCAAAGTGGCCAAAGTTGACGCCGCGCACAGCAAACTAAATTTGTCGATTAAGGCGCGTGAAATATCGGAAGCAAAGGAAGCTGTTGAACAATATGGGTCATCCGATTCGGGCGCGGTGCTTGGTGATATCCTTGGTGCGGCATTGAAAAATCAGGATCCGCCTCAAGAATTGGACGAAAAATCTGTTAAAGAGAGTGGTGATAAGGAAAGCGCCAAAGCCAAGAAAGACGAAGCGGAGACTTCCTCAAAAAAAGTGGTCAAAGCCAAGAAATCATCGACAAAAAAATCGGTGAGTGAGGAAGCATCCTCCGAGGAAACAGATACAAAAACCGTTGCTGATAGAGAGAAGAAGGTCAGTGAAACGGTCGCCAAGAAGGCGGCTAGTAAGAAACCGGCGACAAAGAAAACGACGGCGAAAAAAAGTGTCAGCAAGAAAGACGAGACAGACTCCGATCACGAAGCGAAGGAGTGATTCAAGACGTCAGTGGTGGTCAAGGTTGACGATCGGCTTGTTGAAGACGTGTGAGTGGGTCAGTGAATAGACGGAACGCATTGGTTGATCTAGACTTCGCAATATGAGAAGTCTTGATGACTAGAGGTAGTGGTTCCACAATATCGTAGATGAGTTCAATCTGGTAATGACATGAAGGAGGTGCACGGGTGACCCGATCAGAACTTGTGAAGCAAATTACAAAGAAATACGAAGGGCTTGAACTTTCCATCATCCAACGTGCGGTCGAAGTCATGTTTGAAGAAATATCTTCATCACTTAGCGAGGGGCGGCGTGTGGAACTTAGGGGTTTTGGCGCGTTTGCGGTCAAACAACGAAAAAGCCGCATGGCAAGGAACCCGAGGACTGGCGATTCCGTCTATGTGCCACCAAAATTTGTGCTTTCTTTCAAACCGGGTAAAATGATGCGGGAGCAGTTAAACCCAAAGGACTGACGGCTCTTGTTGGGAGATGGCGGCGATGTCTGGACTTCGGTGGTCGTTGGTCTCGTTGTTTGGGATTGCTTTGATTATTGTGGCCGTGGCCAATCGTGATTTGGTCGTCTTGCGTTTGCTGCCTGATGAGTTCGCCAATACCTTCCCCATCCCGAATCCAATTGAATTGCCATTATTCATCGTGATTTTTGCCGGAGTCATTCTCGGATTGTTGGTTGGTTTCGTTTGGGAATGGATGCGTGAGCGTCGTCACCGTTTGGAAGCGGGTAAACAACGTCGCGAAGTCGCTAAATTGGAGCGGGAAATCGATGAAATAAAGCGGCAGAATTCTGATGGAGATGATATATTGGCGTTGCTGGAAGAACGATGATTGCCCCATCCATTCGTGTGAAAATCTGTGGCCTGAGCCACGAAGAAGACATTGAAGCCGCCTTGATGGCGGGCGCTGACTATATTGGATTTGTTTTTTTCCCCTCGTCGCCCCGGCATGTATCGCTATCGAAGGCTCATCAACTTTCGAAAAGAGTCAAGAATGCTCAGAAGGTGGTACTCACCGTTGATGCGAGTGACCGCGAATTGGAACAAATTGTTGACGAGGTGAAACCGGACTTATTGCAGTTGCACGGAGACGAATCGCCGCAGCAGGCGCGCGCCTTAAGCCAGAAGTTTGGCATTCCAATTATGAAAGCGATCGGTGTCAGCTCTCCTGAAGATTTAACACGTGTCGGTGACTATGACGGGTCCGTGAGTCAATTCTTGATTGATGCCAAACCCAGTTCTGGTCAGTCGTCTTTGCCGGGGGGCAATGGCCTCGCCTTTGACTGGCAACTGCTCAATGATTGGCGGGCCGATAGAGAGTGGATGTTGGCCGGCGGTTTGACCGCTCTGAATGTACGATTAGCCATCAAACAAACTGGAGCAACACAAGTCGATGTATCGTCCGGTGTCGAGATTTCACCGGGTCAAAAATGTGGTCAACAAATTGCCGCTTTCGTCAATGCGGCGAAAGGAAAGAATCATGAGTCGTGAATTGATCAATAGTTATATGACAGACCCCGATGAGAGGGGGATGTTTGGCACTTTTGGGGGACGTTTCGTATCCGAAACATTGATGCCTCTTCTGATTGATTTAGAGAAAGAATTCAAGAAGGCCCGTATGGACAAGGCCTTTTGGCAAGAGTTTGAAGATTTTGGGCGACATTACGTTGGACGACCGTCCCCACTCTATTTTGCCGAACGGCTCACCGAACATTTGAATGGTGCTAAAATATATATGAAGCGCGACGAATTGAACCATACAGGGGCGCACAAGATTAACAATGTCTTGGGGCAAATTCAGTTGGCAAGGCGAATGGGAAAGACACGAATTATAGCCGAAACGGGGGCCGGCCAGCACGGCGTTGCGACCGCCACTGTTTGCGCCCGATTCGGTCTCGAATGTGTCATATTCATGGGAAGTGCAGATATCGTGCGGCAACAGCCCAATGTCACACGAATGGAAATGCTAGGTGCCCGTATTCATGAAGTGAGTTTGGGGGGAGGCACATTGAAAGACGCGATGAACGAAGCTCTTCGTGACTGGGTCACTCAAGTTCATGATACATTTTATTGTATTGGCACCGTCGCGGGCCCGCATCCTTATCCGTTGATGGTCCGCGAGTTCCAATCAGTGATTGGCAGAGAGGCGCGTGGTCAGATGCTAGAGAGGGAGGGGCGTCTGCCCGATACTCTGGTGGCGTGCATTGGTGGAGGATCCAACGCCATGGGGTTGTTTCATCCGTTTCTTGATGACCGAAATGTTCGAGTCGTGGGAGTTGAAGCGGGTGGAAAAGGGGTCAATAACGATATGCGGCACTGCGCGTCCCTCACCGGGGGGCGGCCGGGTGTGCTGCATGGAAATCGTACTTTTTTGCTTCAGGATGATGAGGGTCAAATTCTTGATGGCCATTCATTATCGGCAGGTCTTGATTATCCAGGTGTCGGTCCGGAACATTCTTGGTTGCACGAAACAGGCCGTGCGGATTACGTATCTGTAACCGATGATGAAGCCATTGAAGCCTTCTATCTCTGTTGTCAAAAAGAAGGGATCATTCCTGCCCTTGAGCCGAGCCATGCGCTCGCCCATGTCATGAAATTGGCCCCCACATTGCCGTCCGAACATTTAATCTTGCTCAACATGTGTGGACGGGGTGACAAAGACGTTGATGCCATTTCAAAATACCAGAAAGCCAAGAGTCACTGATCTTGACATAACGTTAGTTAAGGTCGATCGCACATTCTTTCAGTATATCTAAAGGGACAATTTCTAATGCCTTGACGTGGGTGCTCACTAACCGCACCTTTGGAGCCTCGCCATCTCGGTAAGCCTGCAAGAAGCGAGCCGCACATAGGCACCAGTCATCACCGTCCGAAAGTCCAGGAAAGCTATATTCTTCAACCGGTGTCGAGAGATCGTTGCCCACATATTTGGACCAAGCCAGAAATTCTTTGGTCATAACCGCACACACCGTGTGACTGCCATGGTCGTCGGCGCATGTGTCACACTTTCCATTACGAAAGAACCCTGTCATGGGATCAAGCGAACAAGGTTGAAGAGGCTCGCCGAGGACGTTCAGTGACTTCTCCATGGTAAACTCTCTGGGCATTTTATTATCCGAAAGAAACAAAAATTTCAGGTTATCCTTTTATACAACTATGAACCCGAGATTCACAGAGTCAGTTGAAACCATTTCAAGACGGCTAACCTTGTGTTGAACAGCGACGACTCACCGCTCATAGGTGCGACGGCTATGATGGCCGATTGAATTTTGCCGCGAGGCGCGAGAGCCAATTGGTGGTCTCCGGAGGAGAGGCGTCCGGAAATGTCGTCAATGGTTGATCTATCTTTGGTGATGTGGGGCGGGCTGACGGACGTGCTTGGCCTATGTCGTTGGTGAATGCTTGTAGGTGGCCCTCGGCTAGAAGATGTATTGATTGGCTTATTTTGGCGAGCAATTCTTGCCGCCATTGGGCATCGCCTTTGGCAAAATCATGCAAGACATGATGATGCACGAGATCTTTTCGACCCGGATGACCGACGCCTATTCTGACGCGAGTAAATGGCCCCCCAATGTGAGCTTGAATTGAACGCAAACCATTATGGCCGGCGGTGCCGCCACCCGACTTGGCCTTCAAGCGGCCGGGCGCAAGGTCAATTTCATCATGGATAACAATGACATCCTCGGATGTGATTTTGTAGAATCGCATGATGGCACCGACAGAGCGCCCCGAATCGTTCATATACGTTTGCGGTTTGAGAAGCGTGATTGAATGTGAAGATATTTTTCCGACCGCTATGAGTCCCCCCATTTTTTCTCTCCACGGGGCGATCTGATGATCATTGGCTATCTGATCAACTGCCATAAATCCCACATTATGGCGATGCTGGGCATATTTTTGTCCCGGATTGCCAAGACCGACAATGAGCTTCACTGTACCTCTGCTAGCATATCCAGTCCCTCATCTTAAGAAATCACGAATCACCGAGAAATTACGCCAAACAGCGGAAGTGCGGCCTATTCGTCCTCGGTCTCTGAATCAGGTTTACTGTCCTCCGCTTCGCTTTCTTCAATATCTCCGGCCTCTTGGTCTTCATCATCGGCCGAGCGCAGGCCCGAAGGCGCAGAAATATTGGCAATCACAAAATTGCGGTCGGCGATTCTCGGCCGCGTGCCCTCTGGGAGTTCAATATCTTCAATTGTGACCACGTCACCCACATCAAGCCCCGCAACGTCGGCAATGATTTCGGAGGGAATATCACCGGCGTTGACAATAAGATCAACTTCACCCCTGACAACCGTCAGGACACCGCCGCGTTTCAATCCCGGTGATTCTTCCTCATTGATAAATCGAACCGGAATGAACAAATTGATTTGCGACGCTCTGCGCAGACGCATGAAGTCAACATGAATCGGAACATCTTTGACGACATGTTTTTGAATGGAGCGACAAATCACCCGCATTTCGTCTTGTCCTTCAATTTTGAGATTGAACAATGTGGACAAGAATCGGCCCTGCTTCAGCCATTTCAACAAGTAATTGAATTTCAATTGAACCGGCAAAGGGTCTATCCCTCCGCCGTACACAATACCGGGGACAAACCCCTCTCGCCGAGCTTGCCGGGCGGCCCCCTTGCCTGACCCCGGACGTAATTCGGCATGGAGATCAGGAATCTCACTCGCCATCAGTCTGCATCCTTTTTGTGTTTAGAGGACATCCTCCAAGGGTGTATGTCCACATTATGATTAAGATATTGCTTCTAGGCGATTGGGCTCAAATTGCAAGGCCATCTGTGCCTAATTCCATGCGGTTTCAAAATTGGCCGGCATAAGGAGGTTATTGCGACCGAGCTCACCCACTTGTGTCTCGCCGCAAAGCGCCATTGTTGTGTCAAGTTCTTTGTGGATAACTTCCAATGCCTTTTGTACACCGGCTTCCCCCATCGCGCCCAATCCATAGATGTAAGATCGCCCGATATAAGTCCCATGCGCCCCCAAAGAGAGAGCTTTCAAGACATCTTGACCAGAGCGAATGCCGGAGTCAAAATGCACTTCCACCGATTTGCCAATCGCTTGGGCAATCGTCGGCAGCACCCGAATGGATGATAAGGCCCCATCAAGCTGTCTCCCGCCATGGTTGGATACAATGATCGCATCGGCTCCGCAATCAGCGGCCTGACGCGCGTCTTCAACATCAAGCAAACCTTTCAGGATGAATTTTCCCTTCCACATTTTTCGGATCGCTCGAACTTTTTCCCAGTCAAGACTTGGGTCAAATTGTTCGGCGGCCCAATCCATCATTGAATTGATATTGGTAACCCCTTTGGCATGTCCAATAATATTGCCGAAACTCTTGCGTCGGGTTGTTGTCATACCGGCGAGCCATCGCCATTTGGTTGACAGATCAATGAGTGTCGAAAGGGTGGGTCGGGGCGGCGCGGAAAGACCATTTTTCAAATCTTTGTGGCGCTGGCCTAGAATTTGAAGATCAAGAGTCAAAACCAAGGCACGGCAGCCCGCATCTTGGGCACGGCCAATGATATTCTCAACGAATTCCTGGTCACGCATCACGTAGAGTTGAAACCAAAATCCCTCTCCCGCGTGGAGAGCGACATCTTCAATTGAGCAAATGGCCATGGTCGAAAGTGTGAAGGGGACGCCAAAACGTTGCGCGGCACGCGCCGCTTTGATTTCACCGTCAGCGCATTGCATGCCGGTCATTCCGACCGGTGCCAAAGCCACCGGCATTTTCACATCTTGACCCACCATCTTCGATTGGGTGCTGCGCCCTGTCATGTCAACCGCTACCCGCTGACGCAAGCGGATGTGGGAAAAATCCTGGCTATTGTCGCGAAAGGTCTGTTCGGTCCAACTGCCGGTTTCGACATAATCGTAAAACATACGCGGAACGCGGCGGCGAGAGAGATGTTTTAGATCATCAATACAGGTGATTACTGGCATAACCATTCTTGTCTGGCTGAAGGCTTGAGTTAGGGAATAGTTCGCGAATCAAGCATTATGTGTCGCGTCGGCTAGTACATTGACGAAGTTGAGAGTTTCGTCAAGCGAGGCTCCTTGTTGTAATTTCTCGACAATGGACGATCCAACGACGACACCATCGGCGGTGCTGGCAATGGCTCTTGCCACTTCAGGTGTCTTGACACCAAATCCGACACAGATGGGTAATGGAGTGGCGGCCTTGAGTCGTGCCACGTCTGGCGCGACGAGCGAAGGCTGGGCTTCTTTGACTCCGGTGACACCGGTGAGGGAGACATAGTAGAGAAAACCACTGGCATTGTTGAGAACGGCGGGCAATCGTTCATTATCCGTCGTGGGTGTCGCCAATCGGATAAAATTTAAACCGATATCAATGGCGGGAAGGCATAGTTCTTGATCTTCCTCGGGTGGCAGATCAACGATGATCAAGCCGTCGACGCCCGCTGCCTTGGCCTGTTTAAGGAAAGATTTTGCGCCGAGATGGTGAATCGGGTTGTAATATCCCATTAACACAATCGGCGTGTCTTGATCTGATTGACGAAATTCACTGACCATGGTGAGAGTCTTGAGCAATGTCTGCTGGCCGTTCAAAGCCTGATATCCGGCCTCTTGAATCGTCGGTCCATCCGCCATTGGATCGCTAAAGGGAAAGCCAACCTCAATGATATCAACACCCGATTGCGGCAATCGGTGAAGCAAATCAAGAGAGGTCACATAGTCCGGCGCGCCAGCCATCATATAGGCGACAAAAGCCTTTTTGTTGTCAGCTTTCAATTTAGCAAACAAATGGTCAATACGTGTCTTCATGAGTCCGAGAAAGCCTTTTCAATCAATAGTAGGGAGATTCTGATTGGTTGACATTGACCATCCACGAGATACCGAAACGATCACGAACCATGCCAAAACCTTCGCTGAAGAAGGTTTTGGCAAGTGGCATTACGACATTTCCATCGCCAGCCAACCGATTAAAGACCTCTCGAGCTTTTGCCTCCGTGTCAAATCCTACCGAGATATGGACGCCTTGAGGACGTTGGTAGGACTCGCCTATGACATCGGATCCCATTAACCATGTCGTCTTTCCAAAGCTCAACTTGGCGTACATGACGAGGTCTTGGGCTTCTGCTGGCATGTCTTTGCAACTCTCTTCATCAGAGAATCGCCGCAGCACATCAATCTGGGCACCAAAGAGTTTGGTGTAAAACTCCATCGCCTCTTGGCAGTTTCCATTGAAGGACAGATAGGGTGTAAAATTCATTGTCTGCTCCCACCAGAATTTGAGACTATACAGGGCATCGATGGTTTTTGGAAACAGATTGGCTCGAGGAATGGGGGGAGCGAGACCATTTGGCTGATCGTGACAGATGTGATCCGCCCCTCATCATGGTGGCAAAAATCAAACAAAACTCGGCAGCCAAAGGGCAATTGACGGGAAGGCCACCAAGGCCACGAGCACCATAATATCAACCAACAAAAAGACTGAACATCCGCGATAAATTTCGCCTAGCGATACATCTTTGGCCGCGGCTTTCATGGCAAAGACATTCAACCCCACCGGCGGCGTGATGGCGGCGATTTCCGTCAATTTGAGCATGATGATGCCGAACCAAATAGGGTCATAACCTAATTCCAAAAGAACCGGCATGATGATGGGTAAAGTCAGGGCATAAATTCCGACGGGAACGATAAACATGCCGAGCAGAAATATGATCGCCATAATGGCCAAGAGAACGAGAAGAGGGGAATGGTGGGGCGTCACAAGTGCGCGCGTCAAATCTTGAGGAAGCCCAGAAATGGCCATCACTCTGCTGAAATACAATGCGCCGACAATCAACAGGAACAATGTCGCGGTCATGCGGGCCGACTCGCCTATGGCATTCCACAGCTCCTTTGGCCCCTCAATGGAACGAAGTCCAACGCCGATCACGAGGCTTGCCACCGCACCGGCCGCGGCGGCTTCTGTGGGGGTTAATATTCCGCCATAAAGACCGCCCAATACAACGGCCGCAATGAGGACAATAGGCCACATTCCGAAGACCGTTTGGATGGCAGAAGAAGTCCCTCTAAATCTCTCATCTAGATGATGGGTTGGGGCCAAGCGTGGATTTTTTTTCACCCGGATGATAATGGCGGCGATGTAAGCGCCCATTGTCAATAGGCCGGGAATGACTCCCGCCGCGAAGAGTTCGGCGACCGATTGATGCGTGAAGAGGGCGTAGATGACCAGCATAATGCTTGGCGGGATCATCGAGGCAAAAGTCCCCGCCGCGGCAATACACCCCACCGAGAGGGGGCGGTCGTAGCCGAATTTCATCATCTCCGGAAGAGCCATCTTCCCAAACAGGGTCGTTGTGGCGATTGAGGAGCCGGAAATCGCGCCGAACACACCACTGCTCAAACATGTGGTAATTAACAGGGCACCGGGCACCGGCCGGGCGAGGACATAGGCACCAAGATAAGCGCGTCGTGCAAGACCGCCGACGGCGCAGAAGGTTCCCATCAAGAGAAATAATGGCACCGCAACCCAAGTGGGTCTCGCGATGGCACTATACGATGTCTCACCGAGTAGAGATATTGCGGCATTGAGGTGGAGCAGCAAAGAGGATGAGATAAA
Source organism: Paracoccaceae bacterium (assembly GCA_022824005.1). Lineage (GTDB taxonomy): Bacteria > Pseudomonadota > Alphaproteobacteria > Rhodobacterales > Rhodobacteraceae > JAPOXR01. The sequence goes on along the minus strand of JAJEBG010000035.1, from coordinate 32,054 downwards.
ACCCGCCAGAATAAATGAAAGACCGACATTCAACCCGAGCCCCATCAAAACAAGAAGCAAAGCCACGGAGAGATATCCCACAGTTATAAAATCCACTAAACGACACTCTCAATACGTTCAGCCGATTTAATTGAACCCTTGAGACTTGGTTTCAATTCAAGAGGGAATTTAATGACGAAGAATTTCATCAGTCATTTCTATCATCATGGGCAAGGGTTGACTCGCGTCATTGACTCAATTGTCAGCGCCTCTCTTGCTGTCATTATGGACGGAACGGTTTGAGCAATGTCTCGCACAAGAAGACGACAGCGCCGACGATCATAATTAATTTGATGGGCCATATCTTGATTGTGACCATACCCTCCGTACCCTCGCCCGAAAAGTAGCTGCCGAGTCCGTTGACCAGCATAGCATAGAGCAAGACAACAACCCCAATTATGGTCAAGAATTGGCGCAAAAGAATGAAGACATGGGGGCGATCCCGATTCCTCCCTAGGTGAAACAGCTCAATGCAAATGTGCTCACCGCGCCGCTCACAGTCTGCCAGACCCAAATAGATGGTGATCATCATCGCAAAGACCGATAATTCGGGAATAATTTGTATGGGTTCTAGGAGGGCGCGAAAGGTCACGTCAACGACCAAAAGCGCAGCCATCAGCAGCAAGAGACAGGCACCGCCGGCGGCAAGGCTTGAGTTGATGCGTTTCAATATCGGGTCAAATTGGAGAATTTGATCACCATTAATCACGAGCTAGGGCTTCTGCATGGATTTTTTTTAACTCGTCAAGGACACCGGCGGCATTACTCAAACCGGCTTTACGCGCCTCCTTGACCCAATCTGCACGCGCATTTTCAATCGTGTCAGGGCTTTTCCATTGATTGAGGTCTTGGCTTGACATGGTGCTCACCGTGATACCTTTAGCCTTTTGTGATTGGATAATTTCGTCTCGGGCCTCGTTCAACCTTCGGCCCCATTCGAGTTCGGCGTCTCTTGACGCTTGAAGCCAACTGTCTTGAATATCTTGAGGCAGACTGTCCCAATAATCTCTGTTGACGAGATAAATCATCGGATTGGCCATCCAGAGTTCGGGTGAGATCAGTATATGGGGGGCCGGCTCGTAGAATTTGGCGTTGTTCATGGCGTCGTAATTCGTCAAGACACCCTCAATGACACCCGTTTCCAACGAGACGTAAACATCTCCCCACGGGATGGATACAGGTGATGCACCGATATTCTCAAGATAGCGCAAAAGCCATTTTGTGCCAGCCCGCCATTTCTGACCTTGAACATCATCAAGCGATACGATGGGAGATTTGCTGGCAAAAGCGAGATGCAAGAGCGGTGAAATCATGACGAGTTTCAAGTTGTTTTGCTCAAGTTCCTGCTGGATTTCCGGTATTCGTGAATAGGCTTGACGATAGAAATACAACTGATTTTCAAATTTCTTTGGGCCTGTAGGGAAAAGGTCAAAAGCCGACTGAGCCGGAAATATATTGTTGTGATATCCGACAAAGGTTGAACTGAATTGCACAACGCCCTCGCTGGCGAGTTTCAAATTTTCCTTGTTGGAGCCCAAAACGGCGCCAAACAATCCATTGACTTCCACTCGACTGCCAGTGGCTTCAGCTAGGGCCGGAAAATAACTCTCCACCAACATACGGCAACGAAGACAATCCGTTGGGTCACTGTCTGCGTAGCGGATTGTGTCGGCCGAAGCGGTCAACTGAAGAATTAAGGAAAAAACAAGGGCAGTTTTACCCATTAATAGACCACGAATGGTTAGCGGCATATTCATACAGACTCTCTGGCAATGATTGTTCTGAAAGCGGAATTTGAGCTAAACTCTTTGTGATGGCCAGTCAACAGAAACCAATCATCGACACGAGATTAAGAAGTTGACTGAAGAGGGGTCGTGAAACGTCGTCATCGCTTAAACTTGGCAAAAGAAATGGTGTGACCTAAAAAGGAAATAAATGTGATAGAATTTTCTGAAAACGTGATGGCTGAATGAGGGATGTCGGTGTGAGAAAACGCATGGCGGATTGGAACATAATGAGTGACAAGAGCGATCTGATAATGGTTTTCAATGACCCCATCTCGGTCGAGACTTTGTTGTGAAGACAGGTATTGTTGGATTGCCCAACGTGGGCAAATCCACTTTGTTCAATGCATTGACGGGAAGTGCCACTGCACAGGCGGAAAATTACCCCTTTTGCACTATTGATCCCAATGGTGGAGATGTGGCCATCCCTGATGTGCGTCTTGAACATATTGCTTCAATTTGCCAGTCAAAGAGAGTTGTTCCAACCAAGACCACTTTTGTCGATATCGCGGGATTGGTGAAAGGGGCATCACAAGGCCAGGGACTAGGGAATCGTTTTTTAGCCAGCATCCGTGAGGTCGACGCGATCGCCCACGTCGTGAGATGTTTTGAGGATCCGGACATCGTGCATGTCGCCAACCGAATCGATCCAATTGAGGATATTCAAATTATTGAAACGGAGTTGATGCTTGCTGACCTTGAGTCGGCAGAACGACAATGTGAGAGACTCACACGACGCTTAAAATCGGGTGATAAAGAGGCGGTTGAAATTGACCGATTGTTACGAGCGGCGATGGCCGTGCTTGAAAGAGGTGAGATGGCGAGTTCAGCATCCGGTGTCGATACCTCTTCCCAACTATGGCGACAGCTCGGCCTGCTCACAGCGAAACCCGTCCTCTATATCTGCAATGTCGAAGAGGGAGCGGCGGCGAGCGGAAACGAGCACGCCCAACGTGTGGCGCAATATGCCAAGCAAAGATCAAGTCCCTGTGTGTTTTGCTCAGCGGCTTTTGAGGCGCAACTCATTGGTTTAGAAGATCATGAGGCCCGAGAATTCCTTGCGTCTGTGGGATGCGCGCAATCGGGATTGCAGCGCCTGATTTCAGCCACCTATGATCTTCTCGGTTACCACACATTCTTTACCGCCGGCCCAAAAGAAGCTCGGGCGTGGACGATTGCTCGGGGGACAACCGCGATTGAGGCCGCTGGCCGCATTCACCAAGATTTCAGTCAAGGATTTATTCGTGCCGAGACGATTGCATTTGACGATTTCATCACGTTCAAAGGCGAGGCTGGGGCCAAAGAGGCTGGCAAACTTCGCTCTGAAGGTCGTGACTATGTGGTCACAGATGGCGATGTCTTGCACATTTTATTCAACATTTAATTCTGCAAGCACGTGATGGCATCTCTCACACACAGTCGCATCATCCTTAACTTCAGGTAACACTTTCCAACAGCGTGGGCATTTGTGCCCCGATGCCATTTCAAGTTGAACCGAAACACCCGGAGTTTCAGCGAATGAAAAAGCTGTTTTTGGCGCTGTGTCCAGTTTCAAACAGATGTCTGAAGTGATGCAGACGTCAGCAAATTGAACTTGACTCAAGAGATCGTAGATGGATGGATCGCTGAGATAGACTGCTGGGCAGGCCTGCAAACTTGATCCAATGATTTTTTTTTCACGCCCAATTTCTAAAGCCGAGGTAACAGTGCGTCGAACGCATCGAATGGTTTCCCAACGCGTCGCGAGTTCAGGGTCAAGCCAATGAGATGGAGAAGGCGGGAAATCCTGTAGATGCACCGATGATTCGTCGTCGCTAAAACGTGACAACCAGATGTCCTCGGCTGTAAAGGCCAATATAGGTGCCAGCCAAATCGTGAGATGTCGGTGCAGTTTGTCGAGCACGGTTTGGGCCGCTCGCCGCGTAGGCCCGTTAGCTGAGTCGCAATAAAGGGTATCTTTGCGGATATCGAAGTAGAAAGACGACAGATCGGAATTGACAAAATTGAAGAGGGATTGGAAAACCCGCTGAAAGTCGTATGCGGTATAATCCTGCCGAACCTGCTGATCCAATTCTGCGAGTCGATGCAGCACCCAACGCTCGAGTTCTGGCAAGTCATTGAAACCCACTTCATCAGAGGCATGATAATCGAACAGGTTGCCTAGCATGAAGCGGAAACAATTGCGGATACGTCGATAACTATCGGTCACACCTTTCAGAATCTCGGGGCCAATTCTCAAGTCGGTGCGATAATCTGACTGGGCAACCCAAAGACGTAAGATATCAGCACCACGAGTGTGAATAATGTCTTCGGGCGCAATGGTATTTCCCTCTGATTTGGCCATTTTGCGGCCTTTCTCATCCAAGGTGAATCCATGGGTCAAGACGCCTCTATAGGGGGCCTCGCCTCGCGTGCCACAGGATTGAAGCAATGAGGACTGAAACCATCCACGATGTTGGTCTGTGCCCTCAAGATAAAGATCGGCAATGCCATCCGATGGGCCGTCTTTGCGGTCTCGAAGAACAAAAGCATGCGTGGAGCCCGAATCAAACCAGACATCCAAAATGTCAAAGACTTGATCATAGTTTTGAGGATCATAATCAGGTCCTAAAAAGCGTGCCTTCGCGCCTTCGCGATACCAAGCGTTGGCTCCTTCTTTCCTGAAGGCCTCAACAATTCTCTCATTGACCTTCGCATCCCGAAGGATGAAATCGTCATCGTCGGGTTTGGAGCCTTTCTTTGTAAAACAGGTCAAAGGCACGCCCCAAGCGCGTTGCCTTGAGAGGACCCAGTCCGGACGATTTTCAATCATCGAATAGAGGCGGTTACGGCCTGTGGGTGGCGTCCAGTGAACCGCATTCTCAATGGCATTTAATGCGCGGTGGCGGATGGTTTGCCCATGGATTCTCTCCATCCCATCACAGATCGGCTGATCAATTGCCGCAAACCACTGCGAGGTGCTACGATAAATGAGCGGCGCTTTTGAGCGCCAACTGTGAGGATAGGAATGGTGGATTCGTTGACGCGCCGCGAGGTAAGCCGACTCGGTAAGCGTCTTGATAACGGTGCGATTGGCGCTGCCCTCCTTCCCATTCTCTTGCAAAATGGCATGATCACCAAATATCGGCAGGTCGGAACGAAAACGTCCGTCTTCCTCAATATTGTTGGACATCACCAAACCGTGTTTTAGACCGACAAGATAATCGTCATCACCATGCGAGGGAGCCGTATGAACAAATCCAGTGCCATCGTCATCCGTGACATGCTTGGCGTCAATCAACGGTACGGGAAAATCCCAACGATTCTCTTCCGGCTGAGTCTCTTCAACCATTCCAGCCAGAGGATGCTTACAAACCAAGGGTTGAATCTCATCGGCCGAGACCTTGCGCAGTCGTGAAAATGAGTCCACTCGCGCTTTGTCCATACATGGCAGAGCCAAATTGTCGGCTATGAGGAGCCGCATACCCGGTTGCAGATGATTGCCGTCGGGGGCACGATCAACCTCATAGAGACTGTAGTGAATGTTAGAATTAAAACAGATCGCCCGGTTTGAAGGCAGGGTCCAAGGTGTGGTTGTCCAAATCAAAACACAGGCATCATTGACGAGATCGCTAGAGCCTTGGCTTTTCTCCCTATCAATGGGAAAGCGCACCCAGACGGCGTCAGTTTGGTGTTCTTTATATTCGACTTCAGCGCCAGCTAGAGCCGTCTTCTCGACCGTCGACCATAGAACGGGTTTAAAACCTTGGTATAGAATCCCATTCATCACAAATTTCATGAATTCTGAGGCAATCACAGATTCGGCGTCATAATCCATCGTCAGATAAGGATTTTTCCAATCGCCAGTGACTCCCATCCGACGGAATTCATCCTGTTGAATCGCAATCCATTTTTCCGCGAATTGGCGACACTCGTCTCGCAGTTCAATGATCGGGACATCGCTCTTGGCCGCTTTTCTTGCCAGATATTGCTCTTCGATTTTCCACTCAATTGGCAATCCATGACAGTCCCATCCCGGCACATACCGAGAATCTTTCCCCATCATTTGTTGCGAGCGCACAATAATGTCTTTCAGGATTTTATTGAGCGCATGACCGATATGAAGATGTCCATTGGCATAGGGAGGGCCGTCATGCAGCACGAAAGTTGGCCGCCCTTGGGAGCGCTCACGGAGACGGTCATAGACTTTGATCTTCTCCCACCTTTGAAGCCATTCGGGTTCACGTTGCGGCAAGCCGGCCCGCATTGGGAAATCGGTTTTCGGAAGTTGCAAAGTCGCTCTGAAATTGTTGCCTGAATTTACCATGGGATATTTCCACATATGTTGTTATCGAGGGACTCGATAAATGCCGTCAAATGTAATGGAATCTGGCCTAAGGTGAAACCGATGATCACATCAATTCAAAGATAAAGATGTCGTGCATTTCAACCGTGAAAGGGGTTTGGCAAAATCCATGTTCACTTTAATATATTTCTTGTGAAACTTTGTCCAAAGATGCGCATCTTTTCTCATGATGGGGTGGTCTTTAAACCCCTGTAAGCGTCCATGGCCCGAACTCTCGCAAAGGCATGATCAACGATGGGGTACGGATAAGTCTCACCAAGGCGGACACCCGCATCTTCTAGAATATCGGTTGGGGCCAACCAAGGGTCAGCAAGATGAGAGGTTGGCAATTGTGATAATTCTGGAACCCAACGGCGGATATAGTCGCCATCTGGATCAAATTTCCGTGCCTGTAGGATGGGGTTGAAGATTCGAAAATAGGGCGCAGCATCGGCGCCACATCCCGTGACCCATTGCCAACTCAAGGTGTTGGACGCGATGTCCGCATCAAGCAACAAATCCCAGAAATGTTTCATACCGACACGCCAATCAATGAGTAAATGTTTGGTGAGGAAGGATGCGGTCACCATACGAATTCGATTGTGCATATAGCCTGTTTGGCGGAGCTCCCGCATGCCAGCATCAACGATCGGATAACCTGTTTGCCCCGACTCCCAAGCCAATTGTCCTGCTCGGTTGTCTTGCCACGGGAAATGTTTGAATGCAGGTCGAAATTCTTCATCGGTCACGCTTGGGAAATGGTAGAGCAAACTATAGCTGAATTCTCGCCAAGCGATTTCTGAATAAAATTTGGTATAATTCTTGTTGTCAATGCGGCCGAGTTCAAACTGCCTTGTGGCTTCAAACAAAATTTGGCGAGGGCTGATGTCACCCATCTGAATGTGTGGTGACAAACGAGTGACGGAGGACAGTGACGGAAAATCTCGACCTTTGGAATAATTGGAGGCCCCATTAACAAAGAATTGTTGGAGTCGCTGACAGGCCCCGGCTTCGCCGGGTTGCCAATTGGCATGAAAGGAAGCACATAATTCTGAGTTTGAATGCAATAAGCGTAAATCTTCGATTGATAGACTCGTAGGTAATTTCATGCCATGTGCACTCTTAGGTGCTGGCAAGGGTTGATCAATCGGGACATGGGCCTTCATCCGTTTCCAGAACGGGGTAAACACGCGGTAAGGATTGCCGTCATTGAGAGTCTCCCAAGGCTCCGCGAGTAAACGGCCTTTGCAACTGACAACTTTGACTCCGATTTTTTCAAGGCTAGCTTTCAATTCCTTGTCGGTTGCGGTCTGATGGGGCGCGTAGCGGCGAGACCAGAACACTCGGTCGGCTTGGCATGCGGCAATCACCGAATGCAGAATCTCTTGAGTAGAACCTGATTTGATGTTGAGAGGACAGTCCATCTTGTTCTGAAGTTCACGCTCTAGGGCCTTCAAGGAGTGATGGAGCCACCACTTTTGCGCCGAGCCTCGGGCAAAAAGAGATTTCTCGTCATCAACGAAGAGACAGAGAATTTTGCTTCCTCTTTCAACCGCACATGTCAAAGCGATATTGTCTTGAATTCGTAAATCTTCGCGAAACAGCATAATTGTTGGATTTTGTTCTGTCATTTCAGCTCTCTTGCCGGGTCAGTGAAGAATGTCATCACGCTTTGATGCGGCGATACAGAAACATGTTGTCAAGCGACCCGGTTGATGGTGCCTCTGCCCTCTCACCTGCCACCACTGAGCGCTAAGGTCCTCCAGCATACCATAGGTCGGGCGCACCGAAGCAGTCATCTCTGATATATCAGATTTCCCGCACTCGCTCAAAAAAGACAATCATTTCAATACCAAAATTCTCAAATTATCTCTTTGTCGTGAATATGCTCGATTCCACTGTGCTATACCAATCAATCGGAATTCCACTTGGCCGTTGAGGATCAAGGAGGGCGAAAGCGAAATCCCCGTCAACTCGAAGGTCTCTCACAACAAACTCAATAGGAGGCCTTCAGTGCAATCCGGCGATAGGCCGAATAGTGCTCATCAAATCCTTGAAAAATTTTAGACCCCGTGGTGGTTCTTGCCAGGCAAACGCGGCTGTGGAGGCGGCAATTGAGGCCATGATCTTCACAGCAAGAATGTGAAAACGCATCACCGAAAAATGTTTCCATATTGTGTAAATGGGTGACATCTTTGAGACTCCGACACTGCCACATACACAAACCAGAATTGACCGTCATATATGGGGAATTGAGAGATTCTCTAGTGTCGCCGAGTCTTGAAGTCAATATGGGTCTTCAAATCGCATGGATGTCCGAGCAAATCGTTTCACGAGTCTTGTTTTAGCTTGAATCCGTTACCCGCGAGCCCACTCTGGAAAGCACAATCAATAGGGTGTGGTATGAACGATTGATACCATGAGATAAGGTGACCGAAATTCGGGCCTTTTCCGTGGTCTCGGCCGTGCGAGGCAACGAAGCTCAAATGAGAGACTTGATATTCTATAAGTCTTCGGTTGCCTGGCTTGTTTTCCTGTCGTGGCAATATGTGATCAAGAATTGTTGAATCATGACATTTTTACGCCAATTCTTTTAAGATAAACCTCTCCGCCATTCATCATCAAATATTCGAGGGAATCCTGTTGAACCAAGGGGGGAGAGGTAAGGGGCGGGTTAGTTTAACTCGAGGGTAGATTGAAATCACCTAGCTGATCCTATGTGATTATCCAATTTAGGAGAATGCCTTCGAACTCGTTGGCATGGGGATTCTTTCCTGATTGCAATGAGTCATACAAATTGGTGTAAATTGAGGGGCCGCCATTTGATGAGGCACGGTATCAAGAGCGAATGAGTGACTTATGCCAAGATTTGCAATGATACTTGAATATAGAGGCCATGGATATGTCGGCTGGCAAAGCCAAACTGGGCAGAATTCATTGCAACAGGGGGTTGAGAAAGCCATTGCTGAGATTGACTCCACTTCGCCCTCTATTGTGGCCGCCGGGCGAACTGATAGCGGTGTGCATGCGCTCGGGCAGGTGATTCATTGTGATTTACAGAAGGTCTGGGAGGTGGGTCGGCTTCGTGATGCGTTGAATTGGCATTTACGACTGGAAACGATTGCCGTCGTTCAAGCGGCGTTGGTGGAGGCCGATTTTAGCGCCCGTTTTTCAGCTTGTCGTCGAGCTTATCTCTATCGAATTATGGTGCGTTCCTCACCTCTTGTCCATCAAGCCGGGCTCGCGTGGCGGCGGCGGAGGCCCTTAAATGTGGACGCGATGCGCACGGCGGCGGGCCTTTTGGTGGGACGACACGATTTTTCAACCTTTAGAAGTATTAAATGCCAAGCCAACTCGCCTGTGAAAACGCTTGACAGCATCGTGATTGAAGAGCGAATGGCAAGCCATGGGGAGCGTGAGTTGCAGATTCGCCTTGAAGCCCGAAGTTTTCTGCATCGGCAGGTGCGCAGCATTGTTGGCACACTGGAGCGGGTTGGCACCGGCCTTATGACAATCTCACAGTTTAAAGAGGCGTTTCAATCATGCGACCGAACGCGCTGTGGCACCGTTGCGCCGGCGGAGGGGTTATATCTCGAGAGGGTTGATTACGATCCCGATCCATTTGAGAGAGCGTAAATCCGATTCAAGGCATGATGATCTCGGCCGACACGGGGGCCGGCCGAGCTCTGGTTTTTGTGTGATCAGAGGGCCTGATCGGTAATCTGGTGCGTCCAAGCCCCTTCATCAGGTTGTTTGGAGATGACGGGGTCGGAGCCACCGGCCAGCAGCGTGTCAACGGTGCGTTGGAAATCAGCAGGATCAAGCTGACCATTTGAGCCGGCGGTCAACTTGGCGATCTCTCCCATCATGCGTTTCTGGTGAACTTCAGTCTGTGCCCCAGTGTCGTCATTATCAAGAACGATTTCCGCCGCTTCATCGGGATTTTCTTCGGCATATTTCCAGCCGCGCATTGATGCCCGAACAAACCGAACCATTTTGTCGACAAAGGCCGGATCAGACAGGCGACGCTGGTCGGCATAGAGACCATCTTCAAGAGTGGCGACACCATTATCCTCGTATTTGAAGGTGATGAGGTCTTCGGCAGGAATACCGGCGTCAATGACCTGCCAATATTCGTTGTAGGTCATGGTCGAAATGCAGTCCGCTTGTCCCTGAAGAATGGGGTCGACATTGAAACCCTGTTTGAGAACGGTCACACCCTTATCAGAACCGTCAGTGGGAATGCCGAGCTGACTCATCCAACTCAGGAAGGGATATTCGTTACCAAAAAACCATACTCCCAACGTCCGTCCAGGGAAATCTTGAGGCGATGAAATTCCTGATGCTTTGGTGCACGTCAACATCATGCCTGATGACTTGAAGGGTTGCGCGATATTCACCAACGGTAAACCCTTTTCCCGACTTGCGAGAGCGGCGGGGGCCCATTCAACAATGACATCTGCGCCTCCGCCAGCCAGAACTTGAGGTGGGGCGATATCCGGCCCGCCAGCATTCACCGTCACATCAAGATTTTCGTCTTCATAGAATCCTTTGTCGAGGGCCACATAATAGCCCGCAAACTGTGCTTGCGTGACCCATTTAAGCTGCAACGTCACCTCGTCTTTCGCCGCCAGTGAACTGGCGGCCAGAGCAAAGCCAAAAATGGCTGTGATCAGTTTCTTCATGTTCTTTTCCTCTCTCTTGATTTAGGGAGCCGATTGGCCCCGAATTGAGGGATGCCAAAAGGTCACCCCACGCTCACATCCCGTCACTAAACCATAAAACATGGTACCAATGGCGGCAGCAACAATGATTTCGGCCCAAACAACATCAAGGGCGAGACGTCCCACTTCCGTCGAAATACGAAAACCCATTCCCAAGATGGGCGAGCCAAAAAATTCAGCAACAATGGCCCCAATCAATGATAATGTGGTACAAATCTTCAACCCGTTAAAGGCAAATGGCATGGCGGCGGGCAATTTGAGTTTAGCCATCGTTTGCCAATAGGACGCCCCATAGGTCTTCATTAAGTCTCTTTGCATCGCCTCTGAAGCCGATAAGCCCTGAACCATGTTGACCAGCATTGGAAAGTAAACCATTGCGACGACAACCGCGGCCTTTGATTGCCAACCAAAACCGAACCACATCACAAAAATAGGTGCCGTTCCAACAATCGGCAAAGCCGCGAGGAAGTTCCCCACCGGCAAAAGTCCGCGTTTCAAAAAAGTCGAACGATCAATGGCGATCGCGGTCAGAAAAGCGCTCCCACATCCAATTGTGTATCCGGCCAATGCTCCCTTGAAAAAAGTTTGAACCAAGTCGTCCCAAAGTATGTGAATATTCGTCGAAAACGCAACCACGATAGCGGTGGGCGCGGGAAGGATGACACCCGGCACCGCCAAGCCAATCACCAGAAGTTCCCAAATAATCAACACCGTCAATCCAAAGAGGGCCGGAACAACAAAGCCCATCAGCTTTTGTTGGGCTTGAATGGCCAGAAAGGCATTGAGACGCCAAGCCAAAAGCCAAATGATCAAGGCCGTGACCAAAAATGTCATCAATCCATACCCATTCGACGAAGAGTGAGTTTTTGTATCCATCCGATGAGACCGACGAGAAGGGCGGCGAGAGTCGCCGCGGCAATCAGCGCTGACCAAATCTGGACGGTCTGTCCGTAATAACTCCCTACCAGCAGACGGGCCCCAAGTCCGGCGACAGCACCGGTGGGCAATTCACCGACAATCGCGCCCACCAAAGACGCAGCGATACCGATTTTGAGTGAGGTAAAGAGATAAGGTAGCGAGGCCGGTAATCGAAGTTTCCAAAAAATCTGCCAGCGACTTGCGGCATAGGTATGAAGAACATCCATTGAGATTGGATCAGGACTCCGAAGTCCCGATACCATGCCGACCACCACGGGGAAGAAACTCAGGTAGGCTGAGATGATGGCTTTAGGAAAAAGCCCAGTCAACCCGACTGAATGGAGAACGACGATAATCATTGGTGCCAAGGCAAGGATCGGAATCGCTTGACTGGCGATGGCCCAAGGCATCACGCCGAGACTCATCGCTCGGTCATGCACGATCCCAACCGCCAACAGGACTCCAAGCGCCGTGCCGATTACAAAGCCTAGCAGAGTGGCCGACAGAGTCACCCAACCATGAAAAACAAGGCTTCTTTTGGACGTCACTTTTTTGTCGATCACCGAGTCCCAAAGTTCAATGGCGATTTGGTGAGGTGTGGCCAATCGAGGCCGATCTTGGGACATGGTACTCGCAATGAGTTCACTCACGGTGAGAGTCTCGCCGGCCCGCGCCGCCTGATCCTTAGACCATTTTGAGTTGAGTGAGAAAGCCCCCACATACCAAACAGCAAGAATCATGGCTGTAATGGTCAGAACCGGCAACAAAGCCGAGAAGAAAGCTCTAGTCATCTGTGGTGCCGGAGCGCAAAGCGGCGCGAACTTGCTGAGCCATCGCGATAAATTCCGGGGAGTCCCTGATTTCCAGAGGCCTCTCGTTTGGCAAGCGGCTTTCAATGATGGATGTGATGCGCCCCGGGCGAGGACTCATGACGATGATGCGCGTCGAAAGATAAACGGCTTCAGGAATGGAATGGGTGACAAATCCAATGGTTTTCCCGGTCTTTTGCCACAAGTCCAAAAGTTGTTCATTAAGTCGGTCGCGGACAATCTCATCAAGGGCACCGAAGGGTTCATCCATGAGAAGAATATCGGCATCAAAAGCCAGAGCGCGAGCAATCGAGGCGCGCTGTTGCATGCCCCCCGAGAGTTGCCATGGAAACCGTTTCTCAAATCCAGATAAGCCAACCAGGTCAATCACCGATTGCGCCCGGTCGATTCTTTCAGCGCGGTCAAATCCCATGATTTCCAAGGGCAATTGAACATTAGCCATAATTGTTCGCCATGGATAAAGGCCGGCGGCTTGAAAGACATAGCCATAAGCGCGGCTCTTGCGCGCCATATCGGGCGACAAACCATTGACCGTGACATGACCAGAAGTGGGCTCCTCCAAAGCGGCGACCACACGAAGAAAAGTGGTTTTGCCACAACCCGAAGGCCCAATAAGAGAAACAAACTCACCCCGTTCCACTGAAAGATTGACATCTTTGAGGGCTTCAATTGCGCCGTCACGAGTGTAAAAATTTAGACATAAATCTTTCGATTCAATGACAAAATTGGACATATGTTATCAGCGTTGCAGGGAATTTAAATTCCAGATGGGATATGAAGGGGGTCGCGTTCAACTTTTCTCGGTTGATGGATATCCTTCCATTTGGCAAGAGCGGCATGCGGAGCTGGGAAGGGAGGACGGGGCACAAAGCGGCCGCGGCCGGGCTGAGGTTGAGAATTTTGTCCCCACGCCCAGATCACGTCGCCGCGTGACATTGTGTAACGGGCCTGCGCCTTGACATCAAAACCTTCAAAAACATTGTAATCCAAAACCGACTTGTGACTTGTCGCGGTAATAGTTTTGTGGATTTTAGGATCCCACACTACGATATCGGCGTCGGCACCGGGAAGAAGAGCCCCTTTAGTGGGGTAAATGTTGAGGATCTTGGCGATATTGCTAGAGGTGACAGCGACAAATTCATTGAGGGTGAGGCGTCCGGTTTCAACGCCTTCAGTCCACAGCACTGCCATGCGTTCCTCAAGGCCACCGGTGCCATTGGGAATGAGAGTAAAATTCTCTCGCCCCATGCGTTTCTGTTCGGTGGTGAAGGCCGCATGATCGGTGGCAACGACCTGAAGCGAGCCGGCGGCCAGCCCGTTCCACAAACCCTCCTGATGTTCTTTAGAGCGGAATGGAGGTGACATTACTCGGCGGGCTGCGTGTTCCCAATCAGTTGAGAAATACTCGCTCTCATCAAGTGTAAGGAATTGGATGAGGGGCTCGCCATAGACGCGCATACCTTTCTGCCGTGCCCGACGAATGGCCTCATGAGCCTGCTCGCACGAGACATGAACGATATAGAGAGGAACGCCCGCGGCATCGGCAATCATGATGGCTCGATTGGCCGCCTCGCCCTCTACCTCGGGGGGGCGCGAGTGGGCATGGCCTTCGGGTCCGGTCATACCCATGGCGAGATATTTTTGTTGGAGTTCGGCGACAATATCGCCATTTTCGGCGTGTACCATCGGCAGTGCACCGAGTTCACGACAGCGGTTAAATGAGGCAAAGAGTTCGTCATCATCAACCATAAGAGCGCCCTTGTAGGCCATAAAATGCTTGAATGAATTGACGCCCATATCGACAGCATCGCTCATTTCATTAAAAATCGCCTCATTCCAGCCAGTGATGGCCATATGGTAACCGATGTCAGCGCAAATTTGCGGTGTTGATTTACGGTGCCACTCGTTAATCGCATTCTTGATAGAGCCATCTTCTCCGGGGAGGCAAAAATCCACCAGCATGGTGGTCCCACCGACAGCGGCCGCCCACGTTCCTGACTCAAATGTTTCGGCCGCCGTGGTGCCCATGAAAGGCATCTCAAGATGCGTGTGGGGGTCAATGCCGCCCGGCATCACATAAGCCCCTTGCGCATCAACATAACGGTCACCTTTGAGGTCACGACCAATGTCGACGATTTTCTCCCCTTCAATCTTGACATCCGCTGACCACGTTCTGTCAGCTGTAACGACGGTTCCACCTTTAATAACTTTCGACATGATGGACTCGCTTTCTCTCAAGACTTATTGCGTTTTTGCCATTGATAGCGGCCCATTCGTCTCATGAAACAATTTCGGCTCTTTCGACAACCGCGTGAAACAGAACATCGGTTCCGGCTTTGGCCCAATCAAGACTTATATCTTCAGCTTCGTTATGGGAAAGTCCATCGACGCATGGGCACATAACCATCGCTGTAGGGGCGACACGGTTGATCCAGCAGGCATCATGTCCAGCCCCCGAAATGAGGTCACGATGAGAATAACCAAGTTTCTCCGCGGCCTCTCTGACGGCGGTGACACATTCGGTATCAAATTCGACCGGATCAAACCCGCCCACCTTTTCAAAGGTGACTTCCAGATCAAGAGAATCGCAGATCTTGCGACCTTCATGTCTCAAACGATCTCCCATCTCGGTTAGTATATCTAGGTTTGGTGAGCGGAGATCAACGGTGAAAACAACTCGCCCGGGGATCACATTTCGGGAATTTGGGTAGACTTCAATATGACCTGCGGCCCCCACCGCGTGCGGGGCATGATCAAAAGCCATTGTATTGACAAAATCAAGAATACGCGCCATGCCGAGGCCGGCATTGCGCCGCATGGGCATGGGCGTGGAGCCAGTGTGACTATCTTTGCCCGTGATGGTCACCTCTGTCCAAGACAATCCTTGGCCGTGGGTCACGACACCGATATCCTTGCCTTCGGCTTCGAGGATCGGACCCTGTTCGATATGAAGTTCAAAGAAGGCATGCATTTTGCGCCCCCCTGTCGCTTCATCGCCTTGCCAACCAATTCTCTTCAACTCATTGCCAAATGTCTTGCCGTCATTGTCAACTCGCTCATAGGCCCATTCTTCATCGTGGATGCCCGCAAAAACACCAGACGCGAGCATGGCGGGCGCAAACCGGGTTCCTTCCTCATTAGTCCAGTTGGTGACCACGATTGGATGTTTGGTCTTCACGCCGAGATCATTCAAGGTTCGAACAATTTCTAACCCGGCGAGGACTCCCAACACGCCATCAAACTTTCCGCCTGTCGGTTGCGTATCGAGATGTGAGCCCACATAAACGGGCAGGGCATCGGAATCCTCTCCCTCACGAGTCGCAAACATCGATCCCATACGGTCCACACCGACCGAAAGGCCGGCATCTTTGCACCAAGTCTGGAAAAGCTCACGCCCTTCCTTATCACCATCGGTCAGTGTCTGTCGGTTACTGCCGCCCGCGACGCCAGGGGCAATTTTGGCCATCTCCATAATGGAGTCCCAAAGACGGTTGGCGTCAATTCTGAGATTGTCTGTCAACACTGTCGGGCTATCCTCCCCATTATCAATCCAATCCTTGCAAGACTTCCGTAAGAATGCTGAAGATGGTGTCAATATCTTCCTTCTCGGCGATCAATGGTGGTGATAACGCGATTACATCGGCAGTCACGCGGATCAATAACCCTTTCTCAAAGGCTTGCAGGAAGGCATCAAACGCCCTTTGCGATGGCAAACCATCTCGCGGGGCCAACTCAATCGCGCCCATCAGACCGATGTTACGAATATCAATGACGTGGTTCATTCCCTTCATCGAATGGATCGCCTCTTCCCAATAGGGCGCAAGACTCGCCGCCCTCTCGAATAATCCATCGACGCGATAGGTCTCAAGTGCCGCGAGCCCAGCCGCACAAGCCACCGGATTACCTGAATAGGTGTATCCGTGGAAGAGTTCGATCAAATGTTCAGGACCGGTCATGAAAGCATCATGGATTTCAGAAGAGGTTAAGACCGCGCCCATCGGAATAATGCCATTGGTCAAACCTTTGGCACAGGTGATCATATCCGGTGTGAGGCCAAAATAATTGGCAGCAAAGGAATCGCCAAGACGACCAAATCCACAGATAACCTCATCAAAAATCAATAGGATGCCGTGTTTGGAACAGATTTCATGGATACGCTCAAGATAACCAATCGGGGGCACCAAAACGCCGGTTGATCCAGCGACAGGTTCAATGATCAAGGCCGCAATCGTATCGGCACCGTGCAGGGCGATCAGCCGCTCTAAATCGTCGGCTCGCTCGGCTCCATGCTTCGGTTGTCCACGCGAGAAGGCGTTTTTTTCAGGGATGTGCGTGTCACGTATATGATCGACACCATTCAACAGAGAGCCATAGACACGTCGATTGTTGACCATGCCTCCGACCGATATGCCGCCAAAATTAACGCCATGGTAGCCACGTTCACGTCCAATCAAGCGGGTTCTCTGACCCTCGCCTCGCGCCCGATGGTAAGCAATTGCAATTTTCAGCGCTGACTCAACCGATTCAGAACCTGAATTGGTAAAGAAGACATGATCAATTCCCTGAGGTGCCAAGTCAATGATCCGATTGGAAAGTTCAAATGTCCGCGGATGGCTCATTTGAAAGGCCGGCGCATAATCAAGTGACTCGACCTGCTTTTGAATCGCTTCGACGATTCGGGGGCTATTATGTCCCGCGTTGCAGCACCAGAGACCGGCAGTGCCGTCAAGCACATGTCGTCCATCTGAAGATTGATAGTGCATCCGGTTAGCCGAGACGAGCAGTCTTGGTGATTTTTTGAACTGTCGGTTGGCGGTAAACGGAAGCCAAAAAGCACGCAAATCATTTGGCCATTGATTCTGATCAAGCGGCATTATCTGTCTCCTCCGAAAAGGGGGGTGGTCTAGTGTGAACTATTCCCCGAATGAAAACTGAGGTCTTGTCCATCATCGTTGTTTGATGTGACCCCGCCAGTTGCTCAACTCATACTTAATGAATGTGAAAAATGCGACTCTTTTCGTGGCTTCTTCATCAATATGGACTCCCTATTCGAGCCTTCGGGTGATTTCCATTGAATCGATCTAGAACGAAGACAATGGATTTAGCGGTTCGCATTGACTGACTAGCGAGACGGCATGAAGGCTACACTGGGTCATGAGTCCGGACAAGTCACCAAAAGGCGGACTTTTAGCCGAATAAGGTGATCATTGTAAAATCGGTTTCCAACTTCATTCCGATGAGCTGGCCGCCACGTTATTTGGGTGCTGAGTCCAATTTCTGTAATCGGCATTGATAGTTTCCCCCGTTCGCAAGTCTTTTTCGCCCGGAGCTAACTGCCGCATGGTGATACAGCCATCAACGGGGCAGACATTGATACACAAATTACAGGCAACGCATTCTTCATCAATGACCTCAAAAACTCGATTGGGCTTCATGGCAATCGCCTGATGTGAAGTGTCTTCGCATACGGCATAGCATCGACCACATTTGATGCATAAATCTTGGTCAATCTCCGCCTTTGTGACAAAGTTCAAGTTGAGAAATTGCCAGTCGGTGACATTGCGGACGGCGCGTCCCTGAAAGTCAGCAATTGAAGTGAAACCTTTCTCTCTCATCCACTGCGCCAAACCGGCATTGAGTTCCTCAATAATCCGGAACCCATAGGTCATCGCCGCCGTGCAAACCTGCACATTGCCACATCCGAGGGAAATAAATTCGGCGGCGTCTCGCCACGTGGTGACACCGCCGATGCCCGAGATGGGTAAATTGGACATCTGCTCATCACGAGCGATTTCCGCCACCATATTTAACGCGATGGGTTTCACGGCTGGCCCACAATAACCGCCATGTGTGCCCTTGCCATCAATTGAGGGTTCGGGAGAGAAATTGTCAAGATCAACGCCAGTGATCGAAGAGATTGTATTGATAAGTGAGACCGCGTCAGCGCCACCGGCCTTAGCAGCCCGCGCTGGATAGCGAATATCAGTGATGTTGGGTGTCAATTTTACGATGACGGGCAGATGGGTGGACGATTTGACCCAAGCCGTGACCATTTTGATATAGTCGGGCACCTGTCCAACGGCCGCGCCCATTCCCCTCTCGCTCATACCATGCGGACAACCAAAGTTGAGTTCGACGCCATCAGCCCCCGTATCCTCGACGCGCGTCAAAATATCCTGCCAGCATTGTTCTTCACACGGGACCATCAAACTGACAACGACGGCATTGTCGGGAAAATCACGTTTGATATCTTTGATTTCTTCTAAATTGACATCAAGAGGCCGGTCAGTAATCAGCTCGATATTGTTGAGGCCCATCAATCGACGATCAGGTCCCCATACGGCACCATAACGGGGACCATTCACATTGACGATATGAGGATCAAGCCCGAGTGTTTTCCAGACCACTCCACCCCAGCCGGCTTCGAAGGCCCGCCGCACGTTGTATTCCTTGTCCGTCGGAGGTGCTGACGCCAACCAAAATGGATTGGGCGAGGAGATTCCTAGAAAGTCAGATCGTAAGGAAACCATTTCTTATCTCACTTTTTTAATTGTTCAAAACCTGATGAATATCTTCGGCCGCATCACGACCTTCGGCCACCGCGGTGACAGTTAGATCCTGACCTCCAGCGGCACAGTCGCCGCCGGCCCAAACACCTGCGAGATTGGTCCGTCCAGCCCCTTTGACACTTATTTTTCCGTCCTTGGTGGTCAGAACATCGGAAATCTGAACAATTTTTTGACCAATCGCACGCAGCACGAGGTCTGCGCCAATGCGGAAATTTTCACCGGTTCCGACGATATGGCCTTGGGCATTGGTTTTGGTATATTCCAATTCGACCTCTTGCACTTTATCGCGCCCGATTATTCTCACGGGTCGAACTTGGGTGAGAAGACGAACCCCCTTTGAGGTCGCCCAGTCTTGTTCATGCCTTGAGGCACTCATTTCACTCTGTGACCGTCGATATGCGATGGTGACATCTTGGGCCCCTAGAAGGCGGCTTTGAACCGCGGCATCAATGGCTGTCATACCGCCACCGATGACAACGACTTGCCGGCCCACCGGTATCTCACTCAAGGCCTCCGCCTGTCGAAGACCGGCGATAAAATCCACCGCATTGCCCACATTTTCGATATCATCACCGCCGATGTCGAGCGCGTTGACACCTCTCAAACCGACAGCAAGGAATACGGCATCAAATGACTGCCGCAAGTGATCAAGCTGTTCGCTATCAATAGGTTCACAACCCGTTTCAATTTCAATTCCACCGATCCCCATAATCCATTGCAATTCGCGCGCCGCAAAGGAGTCGACGGTCTTGTAAGCGGCGATACCGTATTCATTCAATCCGCCGCCTTTTGGCAAACATTCAAATATTTTCACTCGGTTGCCTTTCATGGCGAGCCGATGGGCACAGGCAATTCCAGCCGGCCCGGCACCAATGACCGCGATGGACCGACCCGTGTCAGCGGACCGTTCAAATGGATGTTCATCAATATTCATCAATGTATCGGTGGCGTATCGTTGCAGACGACCGATTTCGACGGGCTGACCTTCGGCCTCCTCGCGGACACAGGCTTCTTCACAAAGAGTTTCGGTAGGACAGACGCGAGCGCAGATACCGCCTAAAATATTGCTCTCAAAGATGGTCTTGGCGGCGGCTTCTGCGGTCCCGGTGGCGATCTGGCGAATGAAAAGAGGGATATCGATTTCTGTCGGGCAGGCGCTAATACAAGGTGCTTCGTAGCAAAAGTAACAACGATCGGCCTCAATTGAGGCTTCATGTGCCGTCAAAGGCAAGTGTACATCGGAAAAATTGCGTTGATATTGCTCGTCTGTCAACCGAGCCGATACCACGCCGGATGTCATTTCACTGTTTTTCAATTTTCACCCTCTACTCAAAAAAAGGCATGTATTCCCGTCTGCGCGCGACCCAGAATGAGCGCATGAACATCGTGGGTACCTTCGTAAGTATTCACCGTCTCCAAGTTCATTGCATGTCGCATGACAGAGTAATCAATTTGAATACCATTTCCACCGTGCATGTCTCGGGCGGCGCGAGCGATATCCAGTGCTTTGCCACAATTGTTGCGTTTGGCTAACGAAATCATTTCTGGAGCCATTTTTCCATCGTCAATCAATCGACCAAGACGCAAAGCCATTTGTAGGCCCAGGGTAATCTCAGTTTGCATATCGGCGAGTTTCTTCTGGTAGAGTTGTGTCGCCGCAAGTGGGCGTCCAAACTGTTTGCGGTCAAGACCGTAAGAACGTGCCGACATCCAGCATTCTTCAGCCGCTCCCATGGTACCCCAGGCGATCCCATAACGGGCGCGGTTCAGGCAACTGAATGGTCCTTTCAACCCCGATATATTAGGCAGCAAATGCGCCTCGTCGACCTCGACATTCGACATGATAATTTCGCCCGTCACGGAAGTTCGAAGCGAGAGTTTTCCGTCAATCTTAGGGGCGGTGAGGCCGTCCATTTCTTTCTGAAGGATAAATCCCCGTATCGCGTCATCATGAGCCTCGGATTTTGCCCAAACCACGAAGACATCCGCCATTGGGGCATTAGAGATCCAAGTTTTAGTGCCATTTATTCGATAGCCCGACGACGTCCGAGTGGCATAGGTCTTTAGACTGCCAGCATCAGAACCCGCCTCGGGTTCTGTCAATCCGAAACATCCGATCCATTCACCGCTGACCAGTTTTGGCAAGAATTTTTCTCGCTGCCGGTCATCACCAAACGCATAGATAGGAAAAATGACCAATGATGATTGCACGCTCATCATTGATCGATATCCAGAATCGACTCTTTCAATTTCTCGCGCGGCAAGACCGTAACTGACATATCCTGAATCCGAGCCGCCAAATTCTTCAGCAAGGTTAATACCGAAAAGCCCCGTTTCCCCCATTTTCTCAAAGAGGGATCTGTCCGAATTTTCGTTCAAGTAATCGTCTTTGACGCGCCGTCGCAAATGGGCATCAGCAAAGTCACGGCTCGTCGATTGAACCATCAGTTCATCTTCTCGCAACTGTTCGCTAAGCCTCAAGGGGTCATTCCAGCAAAAAGTCGTGGTCGCGATAATCGGAGCTTTTCCTGTATCATCCAACATAATTGAATCTCTTACACTTCGGTCAGTCGGCACGTCGACCTGATTGTATCCATAACGGGCAATCGTGAGAAGTGATAATGTTAACTTAATCATCCGTCAACAAAAGCAGTGCGCAAAGGGAATTCGATATTGCCCCTCTGCATTAATGTTCGCCCTTGAAATGATTGCACAGTGACCGGGCTCGGACTCCATCTCTGGGGTTTGATGGTTGTCGAGTCGAGTCTGATGACTTCACTTGTATCGATGTGTCTATTCAGGATAAACTCAATATTGGAGATGTGGCCGAGTGGTCGAAGGCGCTCCCCTGCTAAGGGAGTAGGCGGGAAACCGTCTCGTGGGTTCGAATCCCACCATCTCCGCCACATAATTTTTTCAATACGTTGATTTCAAAATATTTATTGGAATGACGTAAAATTTTGCACCACTTTCAGCCAGCGTTGAGCGGTTCGCCGTCCACGAAGCGACAGCATCAACGCAATCCAATTATCATTAAGATGGACAAATGACGGTCTCGTCACGGCGGCCGAGACGACCGCCCCGCACCTGTCCCATTCAAGAACAGGGATGCAGAGCTTCGGTTGAGGATTATGATTTGCGGTTGACTTTCACACATAATCATTCTTACCATTCAGGCATAGACCGAGAATTAATATTTGGGAGTGATAAAAAATGCGTTTCCCTATTTTGACCCTCGCGATCACAATCATTTTTTTGGCGAATTTTACCAGCGCAGTGCAAGCGCAGTTCTACGAAGGTAAACAGATCACGGTTATCGTGAACTACGGAGCCGGCGGCTCAACGGATGTTATGGCACGCCTTGTCGCCAAGCATCTTGAGAAGCACATTCCGGGCAGTCCGGAGGTTGTCGTGACCAATATGGCTGGCGCTGGCGGCCTTGTCGCCACGAACTACATGGGCGAAGTCGCAAAGGCCGACGGACTGACACTAGCATTCTTTGGGACTCCGTTCATGCAGTACGCGCTTCAGGACCCCGCGTTGACGGTCGACCTTTCCAACTTCGTTTGGTTGGGTGGATTCGGCCAGCCCCAACTGTGTTTCATCCGCAAGGATGCGGGAACTGGCGTGGAGAGTGTCGACGACTTGCTACAAATCGGTGAATTCAAGCTAGGCGGCTACCGGGCCACCTCGTCGACTGACATCAGGATGCGCTTGGGCCTGGACCTGCTTGGGGCAAGTTACAAGCACGTCACGGGCTACAGAAGCAGTGCGAAGGTGCTTGCTGCGTTGCTGCAGAACGAGGTGTCCTACTCTTGTATTTCCATGACGTTATACC
The DNA here is from genome assembly GCA_022824005.1 of Paracoccaceae bacterium. Classification (GTDB taxonomy): domain Bacteria; phylum Pseudomonadota; class Alphaproteobacteria; order Rhodobacterales; family Rhodobacteraceae; genus JAPOXR01. Next base: position 9,028 of record JAJEBG010000035.1, on the reverse strand, counting down.
GCAAGAGTTTCGAACCTAACCTTGTCGAGCCGGGCCTGGCCACAGTGCTCTTTTACTATTCCCTAATTGACGCGGAGGGAAATCCGGTGAGGAATCCACTCCTTGAGGACATACCGACCTTTGTCGACGTTCACGAAAGGTTGAAAGGCGAAAGGCCTTCTGGGATGCTGTTCGACGCGCTTTCGGCAATCAACAACATCGCGGTCACCATGCTGCGCGGCGTATTTCTGCCTGAAGGCACGCCAAACGAGGCTGTGGAGGCTCTGGCCACGGCTTGGAGTGCGCTTGCCGAGGACGAGGAGTTCATTTCAGACTACCGAAGTCTGGCCGGCGCAACACCATCGTTGCTCAACGGTGCCGAAGCCAAGGAGCGTCTGGACAGCATCGGCAACATTGATCCCGAAATCGTCGCGTTCATTAAGGAATACGCGATTCAGGAGTAGCAGGTGCACAGTTGAACCCTTGCCGCACCCGGGAAGCACGGCGCTCTCGAAGCCAAGTCAATGGATGCCGCGATGGTTGACGCAGCGCTAAGCGGCTTCCTGATGGTGATCGCTTGGCCTGCGATCGGTTATCTGTTTGTGGGCGTGCTCATCGGGCTGTTCTTCGGTGCGATTCCTGGACTGTCGGGGCTGGTCGGCTTGGCGATCCTGATGCCGTTCACCTTCTCAATGGAACCGGTTCCGGCACTTGCTCTCCTGTTCGGCATGTTCGCGGTCACGACCACCAGCGATACCATCGCATCAGTGCTGCTCGGAATTCCCGGAACCGCGGCTTCGCAGGCAACGATCATCGATGGCTACCCGATGGCGGCAAAGGGCGAGGCCGCGCGTGCCCTAGGTGCGGCATTCTCTGTCTCGGCAATTGGCGGTCTTCTTGGCGCGATCCTGCTCGGACTGTCGATACCCGTTGTCAAGCCCTTGATCCTCTCTTTCGCCCAGCCCGAAATTTTTATGCTTGCCCTGCTCGGACTCGCATTGGTCGGATCGCTTTCTGGAGGGTCGGTGCTGTGCGGCCTGATTGCTGCGCTTGCCGGACTCGGCCTGTCCTATGTCGGGTACGCTGAAAACGGTGCCTTGCCGCGCTATTGGCTGGGAGCATCCTACCTGCTCGATGGACTGCCTTTGGTGCCTTTTGTCCTTGGCCTGTTTGCGATTCCGGAGTTGATCGACCTTGCCGCCAAAGACAGTTCGATCTCAAAGGTTCCAAGGTCCAGCATTTCGGGGGGGCTCATGAAGGGAGTCAGGGATGCGTGTCGCAACTGGTGGCTGGTGCTGCGCTCGACGGCGATCGGCGTGTACGTTGGGTTGCTGCCCGGTCTCGGCGGCTCGGTCGTCGACTGGGCGGCCTACGGGCACGCGGTGCAAAGCGCCCGCGACAAGGACGGGTTCGGCAAGGGAGATGTACGTGGGGTCATTGCACCCGAGACAGCCAATAACGCCATGAAGGGGGGTGCCCTCATTCCCACCATTGCCTTCGGCATTCCCGGCAGTCCAGCGATGGCTGTGTTCTTGGGCGCGCTTCTCATCCAGGACCTGATACCCGGCCCGGAGATGCTGGGGAGCAAGTTGGATATCACTTTTTCGCTGATGTGGACCCTGGCGATTGCCAATGTCGCTGGCGCGCTCTTACTGATGTTGATCGCCCGGCAGCTTGCGCTCGTGACGTTTGTCAACGGCCGCTTTCTGGTGACGGCAATCACGCTCTTTATATTTATGGGCGCATGGCTGGCCACGAGCCATCTGGGCGACTGGATCGTGCTTTTGGTCTTTGGTGCAGTAGGCTACGTGATGAAGAAGGGCGGCGTTCCACGCCCGCCGATGGTCCTTGGCTTCGTGGTTGGGCCGATAATGGAGAATGCCCTGTTTATCACGAGCCACGCTTATGATGGCCTTTCGTGGCTCGGCCGCCCGATCTGCATGGTGATCGGCGCAATGATCGTGCTCTCCGTTGTTTTGGGTGCCCGCTGGGGGATGGGGCGCTCTGACGACAGGAGGATCGCAATTGAAGGTCAGCCTATGGATTCCGTGGTGTCGCTCGTCGCGATCGGGCTGCTTTTGGCATTCTCGATCTGGGGATTGGTGCCGACGTTCTCTTGGGCAACCGACGTGGGCACGGTGCCGATGATCACGTTCATGCCCGCCATCTGCCTGTCTCTGGCGGCCATGGCAATCCGCGTTCGGGACGTCCGAGTAGTCCGCGCGAACAACGAGGATGTCTTCCCAGTGCGGCGCGAGTTGACTCAGGTCTTCCAACTTCACCTGTGGTGGATGGGCCTAATCGGTGCCACGATCGTTGCGGGCCAAACGGTTGCTTTCCCGATCTTCGTCGCCCTGCATGTGCGGCTTGCGGTCGGATATGCTTGGTGGATTGCACTACTCTGCGCGGCAGGATCATGGGTGTTTCTCCATCTCCTGTTCGATCGCGCGCTTGCCGTCATGTGGTATCCGTCGATATTCTTCTACTAGCAGCGTGCCGTCGCGCGAGCGGTCAGCGGCTAGGCCGGTGTAAAGGTTAACTTGATCGGCCCGTTGCTGACAATTTTCTTCGCCGTAGCCAATTCACGTACAACCGACTGATTCACGAGAAAGCCCATGCCGCAGTACACCGCTGACGATCCCAACGCCGGCCTCCTATACCAAGTCGACGAAGTTCCCCCGAAAAAGGTGACGTTTGGCCTCGGCGTGCAGGCTGCGCTTCTGTCTCTTGGCAGTATCGTGCTCATGCCCACGATCGCATTCCAGGTTGCCGGAGCCAGCGAGTCAGTTGTTGCTTGGGCTATCTTCGCGTCGTTGATCATTGCGGGCGTCGTAAGTGGGCTTCAGGCGTTTCCGATCCATCGCTTCGGCGCAGGATTCGTCCTAGTCACCGGCCCGGTGTCTGCGGCCATCGCTGTCACGGTCGATGCGCTTGCCGCAGGAGGGCTCCATTTACTTATGACGCTGGTGATTGCCACAGCGCTCTTCCAATTCGCATTCTCCTACCGGATTTCCATATTGAGGCGGGTCATCACACCAACTGTCTCGGGGATAATGCTGCTGTTGATTCCGGTCACTGTCGCTCCGATCATGTTTCAAAGAATTGGAGAGGCTTCGCCCGGAAATACACAGCCGGGCGGCATGGCATGCGCGCTCGTCACGATGGCAACCATCGTCCTCGTCTCGCTGCATGGAAGACCGCGATTGCGGCCATGGTCTCCACTCGTCGGAATTTGCGTCGGCGGAGCGACTGCTGGCGCGCTTGGTCTCATTGACCTAGACCGGATCATGCAAGCCTCCTATGTTGGATTGCCCTCGACGGCATGGCCGACTTTCGCGATCGACCTCGGACCGTCCTTCTGGGGACTTCTGCCCGCCTTCCTTATAATTTCGGTCTCGTGTTCAATCAGAGCCATGGGATCAGCCCTTGCCATACAAGATGTTTCGTGGCGGGTGCCGCGAGCTCCCGACCTGCGTGCCGTGCAAGGAGCCGTTGCCGCAGATGCGCTGGCAAACCTGCTTGCCGGTCTCAGCGGCACAATTGTCAATTCGACCCGTTCGTCGACTGTTCCTTTGATCAGGAATACGTTGGTGAGCGCCCGTCCCGTCGGTCTGGTACTTGGATTCTCTCTTGTTGCCTTTGCATTCCTCCCAAAGTTCGCCGCACTAATTCTGGCACTGCCGCCGTCGGTCCTCGCGGCGTATCTCACGATCATGGTGGCCACGCTGTTTGTTACCGGAATGAAACTGATCGTGTCCGAAGGCCTGAACTATCGCCGAACGCTGATTGCAGGAATCTCATTTTGGGTCGGCGCAGGCTGCGAATTCGGACTGCTCCTTCCTGATATCCTGCCTCATATTGTGGGCGGTTTCTTCGACAACGGTTTGGCCACGGGCGGAATGACGGCAATCCTCTTGACGATCCTTTTGGAATTGTTGGGTCGCCGACGCCGCAAACTCGTCGCCGACCTCAACGTGTCGTGCCTTCAAGAGCTCCGCGATTTCGTCGCGCAGTTCGGCAGCCACAATGGCTGTTCGCACGAGATGCTTGATCGACTCGAAGCGGTGGCCGAGGAGACCTTGTTGACCTTGCTCGAGGGTCAATCGGATCTTGATACTGATAAGCGCCGGTTATGGGTGAACGCCCACATTGAGGGTGGGGATGCGGTGCTGGAATTTGTTGCCAAGTCGAGCGAAGGCAACATTGAAGACCGGATCGCGTTCCTAGGTGACGCGGACGAAGCGCGGCCCGCAGAGCGGGACATCTCGCTTCGCCTGCTGCGGCATCTCGCCTCTGAAGTGCGTCATCGCCAATATCACGACATTGACCTCATCACCGTGCGAGTGGAGCGGTTGTAGGGCGTAGAATGGCGATCGCATACCTGAGATGCGCTTGGGCAAATAGTTGGTTCCATCAACTGAATTGCGACAATCGGGCGACTTTTCCGGTCTCCACACAATCGCCGAAGAAAGCCGCTAGCCTGGATCGCTCACCAAGTCCAAGATTGCATCGCCGCACATTGAATCTGGCGGCATTTTCGGGCTTTCGACGGGGATTGCGTGGATTGGTGCCCCGCCGACAGCATTTTGGGGACCCACGAACGGCCAACTCGGAGAACAAAACGGAATCATCGTTCGCTTTTTCTTTGCAATTGCGGTTGTGCTCCCGTTGAAAACTGTGCTGTTCTTCTTAGGAGCGACTCAATCACAATCCGCAGAAAAATGAAAGCCGCAAATATGATCATAACACTAAGCACGCGAACAGGCTGCACAGCCGGGGCGCTGCCATCGGCTCCGCGTCGTCGTGCTGCACCGCTCTCCACGCGTCCGGGGTTTCGTCCCGGCTCAGCGCCTTGACGTCGTCGTCGGTGAGTTCGTACATTAAGATCTCCTTGGGGGGCTGGCCGTGATGGCGCCAGAGCGCCGCACCGCCGGACTCGCGCGGGAAGCCGCGCGTCAGTCCCAGCGAGCGCCAGTTCGACGCGCGGTAGCAGGCACCCGTGAACCTCGACACGTCGACGAACGTCTCCGCGAGGAAGGCCGGGTACCCGTGCACGGCCTGAATGCCGGCGGACAGCCGCCGAAGGCTCAGCCCCAGCACGCGGGACGCCAGGTTCGGCACCCGTTCAGGGGTGAGGATGACGAAACGGGAGTTGTTGCAGAACAGGTGCAGGCGCCGGAACTGCTGCTCCTGCGACCATCCGATCCAGCGGACGCGCGCGGCCAGCTTGAACGCGCCCGACTGCCATCCGACCAGCGCCAGTTAGGTCTCGCCGTGCAGCGCGACATAGCGCAGGCGCTTGCCGATGATGCCGTGGAACCGCAGGTAGTGATGCTCCTCCACAAGACGGTCCCAGAGCCAGTGCTCGCGGCCACCGCGCGTCGACCGCACCGTGACAGCGCTCTGGTCGATGGACGAATCAGGGGTCGCAGGAATCACCATGGAAGGCACGTTGCCACAGCGAAATCGGAATGGTCAGCAAAAAAATCACCGAGCGCCGATCACCAGGCAGACAAAAAATAGCCTTGTGAGGACAGGGCGAGCGCTTGCGGCGTGTAACGTAGCGCGCTAGAGTGAATCATGAAGATCAGGCACAAGGGATTGCGGGCGCTGCACGAGCACGATGACACCGCGCGGTTGCCTGCCAGTCTCGCGCCAAGGCTTCGGCGAATCCTGTTCCGTCTGCAAGAGGCGACGCATCCGGGCAGCGCCGACACACCGGGCTTCCGGCTGCATCCCCTGAAGGGCGACCGCGCGGGCCAGTGGAGCGTCCGCGCCTCGGGCAACTGGCGCGTGGTGTTCCGCTTCGAGGACGGCGAGGCCGTGGACGTAGACCTGATCGACTATCACTGACAGAAGGGGAGTGATGACCATGAACGATGTTGCAGGCGATCACGTCGGGCCAATGCCGAACCCGCCGCACCTAGGCGAACTGATCCGCGAGAGCATGGATGATGTGGGCTGGAACGTGACGCAGACGGCGGCTCGGCTCGGCTGCGAGCGCGGAACGCTGTCCCGCCTGCTGAACGGCAAGGCGGGCGTGTCGGCGAACATGGCGCTGTCGCTGGAGGATATCGGTTGGGGCACCGCCGAGCACTGGATGCGGATGCAGGCGAGCTACGAGCTTGCGCAGGCGCGCCGCGACCGAACCGCCGCCGCGCGGCGCGTGGAGGCGTTGCACGCATGACCGGGCCCGCGGTCTGCCTTGCCGAACTGGGCACTGTCTGGCGCAAGGCGGGCGGCGCGGCCTAATGCGCCTGTCGTGGAACGAGGTACGCTCCCGCGCCGCCGCCTTCGCCGAAGACTGGAAGGACGCGGCCTACGAGAAGGGCGAGACGCAAAGCTTCCACAACGCCTTCTTCCGGGTGTTCGGAGTTCAGCGCCGGAGCGTCGCGCGTTACGAGGCGCATGTCGCGAATCTGTACAACCGTTCGGGCTTCATCGATCTATTCTGGCCCGGCGTGCTCATCGTCGAACAGAAGAGCGCCGGGCGCGATCTGACGGCAGCACTCGAACAGGCCGGGGAGTATTTCGACGCGCTGCCCGAGCGCGAGCGCCCGCGCTACATTCTGGTGAGCGACTTCCAGACCTTCGAGCTTCACGACCTCGACGAGCGGCAGTTCGTCACTTTCACGCTCGCGGACCTGCCCGCGCACGTCGAGGCGTTCGGCTTCATCCTCGGCGTGCAACGCCGAACCTTCCGCGACCAGGACCCAGCGAACATCGAAGCCGCCGAGCTGGTCGGGCGGCTGCACGATGCGCTCGCCGATGCCGGGCACCGTGGCCACGATCTCGAACGCTTCCTCGTGCGCGTCGTGTTCTGCATGTTCGCTGACGACACCGGGGTGTTCGAGCCGCGCGACATCTTCCTCGACTTCATCGAAACACGCACTGGCGAGGACGGGGCCGATCTCGGGCCGTGGCTCGCGCAACTGTTCGAGGTGCTCGACACACCGGAGGACGAGCGCGCGGCGACGCTGGACGAGGATCTGATGCGGTTTCCCTACGTCAACGGCGATCTCTTCAAGGGACACCTTCGGACGTTCTCGTTCGACACGGCGATGCGCGGGGCGCTGCTGGACGCCTGCCGCTTCGACTGGTCCAACATCTCGCCCGCCATCTTCGGCGCGTTGTTCCAGTCGGTGATGGACCCGGCGGAGCGCCGCGCGCAGGGCGCGCACTACACGACCGAGAAGAACATCCTCAAGGTGATCGAGCCGCTGTTCATGGACGACCTGCACGCGGAGTTCGAACGCGTGAAAGCGCGCCGGGGCCGGGGCCGCCTCGCGGCGCTCCGGCGGTTCCAGGCGAAGCTCGGCGGCCTGACGTTCTTCGACCCGGCGTGCGGCTGCGGCAACTTCCTCATCATCGCCTACCGGGAATTGCGGACGCTCGAAATCGAGGTCATCCGCGAGATTCGAGAGGCGACCGCCGCGAGTGGGCAGGCGGTGCTCGATGCTACGTGGCAGTCGGTGGTGGACGTGGACCAATTCTACGGGATCGAGCTTGGCGAGTTCCCGGCGCGCATCGCGGAAACGGCACTGTGGATGATGGACCACATCATGAACAACCGGCTGAGCCTTGAGTTCGGCCAGACCTTCGTTCGCATCCCGCTCGAAAAGTCGCCGCACATCGTCCACGGCGACGCGCTGGAAACGGATTGGTCCAGTTTGCTGCCGCCGGGTGAGTGCTCATTCGTGCTAGGCAATCCGCCGTTCGTGGGCGCGAAGTACCAGACGACGGGCAACGCGAGCAGGTGCGCGGGATCGCGGCGCTTGGCAAGAGCGGGGGGACCCTCGATTATGTCGCCGCGTGGTTCATCAAGGCGGGGGACTACGTGAAGGGGGGCGATGCCCGGATCGGCTTCGTCGCGACCAATTCGATCACGCAGGGCGAGCAGGTAGCGCAACTCTGGCCGGTCCTGTTCGGGCGCTGCAAGCTGGAGATCGCGTTCGCGCACCGGACCTTCGCGTGGGGATCGGATGCGCGCGGCAAGGCGCATGTCCATGTCGTCATTCTCGGCCTCGACCTGCGCAAAGCCGCGCGGGCGGAAAAGCGCCTGTTCGGCTATCCCGACATCAACGGCGAGCCGGAGGAAAGCCGACACGCTGTGCTGTCGCCGTACCTGTTCGATGCAGGCGGGTTGTCGGACCCGCATCTGGTAGTGCAGGAGAAAAGCGCGCCGATCAACGGCATGGGTAGGCTGATTACTGGGACCCAACCGCTCGAAGACGGAAATCTAACCTTTTCGAGCGAGGAGAAGGCTGCGTTTCTCGAACATGAACCGAGTGCGGAGCCATATTTCCGACTGTTTCCGGGTGCCCGCGAGTTTATTCGTGGTGATGTCCGATGGATTCTCCATACAGCAGAAATTCCTCCCCAAAGGCTGCGCAGCTTGCCTTTGGTTGCTGCGAGACTGAAGGCGGTTCGTGAGTTCCGAGCAAAAAGCGAGAGACAAACTACCAAACGGCTTGCCGACTATCCGAGCGCCTATGGCGTAACGGTTGTCCCGGAGTATCCATTCCTAATTGTTCCGCAGACCAGTTCCGAGCGCCGCGACTATGTGCCGATTGGGTACCTTGAACCACCGGTAATTCCAAGTGAAAAACTCCGGCTTCTCCCGAACGCGACTCTGGCCGACTTTGCGCTACTCACGTCTGCTATGCACATGGCGTGGATGCGGACTGTGACGGGACGCATGAAGAGCGATTACATGTATTCCGTCGCGGTCGTTTACAACACGTTCCCAACGCCGCCCGACGATCCGGACTTGTCAAAACTGGAACCGTTGGCACAAGACGTGCTCGACGCACGAGCCGCCCATCCGGGCGCGACACTGGCCGATCTCTACGACCCGGACCTGATGCCGCCCAACCTGCGGCGGGCGCATAAGGCGCTCGACCGCGCGGTGGACCGGCTCTATCGGCGCGTCGGATTCGCTTCGGAGCGCGAGCGCGTCGAGCATCTGTTCATGCTCTATGAAAAGATGCGCGCTCCAGTAGCCCATGTTTACCAGCAGGAGCCGCGATTGAGGAAGAAATCGGCTCAA
>JAJEBG010000015.1 GCA_022824005.1 Paracoccaceae bacterium | reverse complement strand
AGGCGGCCCTTTAACACCAAGGTGCTTCAGTCTACATCGTTACCTCCGTAAACCGCCCTGGCTGCTACCAGCCGAAGCGACAAATGTTGGGTGGGATTCGCACCCACAAGGATGACGCGCCTTTCCACGGCGCACTGAGATATGCGGGCTAGGCCGCTACGCCGATTTAACCCACATTGATGTTGGTCCAGACGGGCGGCGTTGGAGTGGATGATAGAGTTTCCTTGTGGTGAGGATGTACCTAGCCCCACATGCAGTAACCATATTGCTGTGGAGCCTTTTTTTCAGACGTATATCCTTTAAGGATTGCAAGTATATCTCATATCGGATATACTCTAGTCAAACAGATGGATATCCACTCATGCCCCTCTACATCAAAGACAACAGCGTAGACGACTTGGCTATCAAGTACCAGAAATTGTCTGGCGCAGATTCCAAGACAGCAGCCGTGCGCAAAGCCCTGCTTGAAGGTTTGGCTTCCATCCAGCGCAAGGTTCCCTTGATGGAGAAGATCGCCGCCGTGCAAGCCAAAGCTGACGAAATAGGTCCCGTTGATCCCGACTTCGACCAGAAGGCTTTTGCAGACGATCTTTGGAGCGACCAGTAATGTTTGTTGATGCGTCTGTAGTCGTGGCGATCATCAATCGTGAAGTTGGCTTTGAGGAAATCATAAAGCGCATGGAGGCCTACAAGGGCAAATTTGATGTATCGCCCTTGGTCAAGTTCGAGGCTGTTGCCGCCACAGCCCGTTCCCGAAGTGGGAAGGCGCGTCCGACACCAGAACAGTTTGAAGCGGCGGGCGTTGTGGTCGAGAACTTTTTCCACAGTATCAATGCGAACGAAATCACGATCACAGGCACCATCGGCGACAAAGCACTGGCGGTCGCAGCCCGCTACGGCAAATTTGTCGGCCATGAAGCCGATCTGAATTTTGGCGACTGTTTTGCCTATGCCTGCGCCAAGGCGTTCAACAGTCCATTGCTCTACAAGGGTGATGATTTTGCCCAAACAGATTTGGCATGAAAGAGCAAAACATGAGTGCTGAATACGACCGCTTCATGAAGATCATCAATGAGAGTGGCGGCTTGCCCATCGACAATGACGACCCCGCAGCCGAAGCTGTGTAAGATATGGGGTTTGACCCTGTCTGGGCTACCAAAATCCTTTTGACGGCACTCGATAAAGTAAATGCTCAATTTGAACGACCCGATCACAAAGCGGTCGATTTGTTCGCCCGGCACATGGCATCCAGACCAGATACAGGATTAGCTTCAACACAAGTCGTGCCTCGTGATGGATAGACCCTCTACGATCTACGGGCGGTTGCTGCTGTGGGTCTGCGCATCTGCGGCCACGGGGGTCACATTTTGCCTTTATGGTTGCGGCGCTTGTTCCCACGATCACAGGTTCATCGCGCATGGCTCTATGGCTGAGACGGAAATTTCTGGGAGCGTGGCGTCCGATACGGACCAGCCAATCCCTACCACGAATACCGCGCCAAAATTGACATAGTCTAACCGGAACTTCAAACCAGTTTTTTCATGCCAACTCTCTGATATGAAACGGAAATCCTCCGGTCTGGGACTACCGTAACTGGATTTTTGTATCCATAACGAATACCGTTGTGCCGGACGGGCTGCCCAGTTAGGCTTAAATGCAGGTTTATAAAATTCTAACGATTCCGCTTGACACCATAGGCGTACAAGAACCTCTCGGGCGTGGAGCGCGCGTTCCGGAACACCAAGAGCGACCTCAGGATCCGTCCGGTCTACGTCTACTCGCCCGACCACGTCCGCGCCCACGTGTTCCTCTGCATGCTCGCCCTGCACATCGAATGGCACATGCGCCGGTGCCTCGCGCCAATGCTGTTCGAGGACGACGATCGCAAGGGCGCCCGGACGCAGCGCAACTCGCCGGTGGAGAAGACCGAAGTCTCGGCGAGCACGAAGGCCACGGCCGACACGAAACTCACCCCCGATGGGCTGCCGGTCCACAACTTCCGCACCCTGATCGACGACCTCTCGAGCATGGCGCTGAACCAGATGCGATTGCCGGGCTACAACAAAACCCTCCTGTCCGTCGTGACGGCACCGACCCCGGTCCAGAAACGGGCCTTCCAGCTGCTTGGAGTGAAGCCAGACCAGAGCGTTCCCATAAGACTGCCAAGTTGAGCAGAGGCCGTACGGCCAAAAAGCCGTTGAAAATCAGCGATATGGCAACAAAACCGCTCGTCAAACCCAAGTGAAGTTTCGTTTAGATGGCAACCTCGTCGGCTTTGACCGCCTCATCGTCGTCGACAAAATTGACTCTTTTCAATTTCCATCGAAAGCGAAACAAAAGTAGGGTGGCCGCGACACTTAATCCGGCGACAAAGCCAACCCAAATCCCAACACCCCCCATATCGGCCTTGAATCCCAAATAATAGCTGGTCGGAAGCCCCACCACCGCGTAGCTGAATACCGCAATCAACATGGGGGTTCGCGTATCGCTGAGTCCTCGCAAGAGACCGAGTGCCACAATCTGAAGCGCATCACTAAGTTGAAAGGCCGCCGCGAGGTACACAAGTTGAATACCAATTGCCAGCACCAACAACGCTTCCTCTGAATTGACATCAAGAAACGCTTTGATGAGCACATCGGGAATAGACAGAAAAATAAGCGTAATCACGGTCGCTGTAACCCCTGTTAGAGCTAAACACGCCTTGGCCGCTAACATCAATGAATTCCTGTCACGAGATCCGACGGCAAAACCAATCTGCGCCGTGGATGCGTTAGCGAAACCGAGATAGATCATGAAGACAAATCCGGCCGTCTCGAGAACGATCCCATGGGCCGCGAGTGTTGCGGTATCAATCCATCCCATCATCACCGAACAGGCGGCAAAGAGACCTATTTCTGAGATCAATGTGGCACTGATGGGCCAACCGAGAAGAAACACCTCGAAGAGTGTTTTCCATTCAGGCCGCCATATCCGTGAAAACAGTGAATAACTCCGGCACACCGTATCTCTCATCGCGTAGATAACAAGTGTGAGCAACGTCAACGAGTGGGCAAAGATGGTGGCGTATGCGGCCCCTTTGATCCCCAACTCCGGCACCCCCCAATGGCCAAAAATAAAGGCGTAATTGGCCGGCACGTTGATCAGTGCACCGAGAACGGTCGCCCATAAGATAATTTTGGCCTTCCCTAACGCCATGAAGAAACTCTTCAATACCATCACTGATATGGCCGGAAAAATTCCCCAAACCGCTATCGACATATATTGACCGGCCAGGTGAGCTATTTCCACTTGTTGACCCAAGTGAAGAAGGAGGGTTTCGGTATGGTGTAAGGGAATCAACAAAAGCAACCAGTATATGACCGAGAGCCAAAAACTCATCCGTACAATGCGACGGACTTTCCACGTCAAACCAGAGCCACGTGCTTTGGCCGAGAGTGGGATCGCGGCCATGGCAAATCCCGAACCCACAACAAAAGTGATGAGGAAGATCATTCCTGCCAAAACACCAGCGGCAAGTTCATCAACGCCGTACCGGCCGAGCATCGCCGCATCAACCAACTGTTTCGAAGATTGTGCGAGATTGCTTCCAATAAGGGGCATTGCAAACATTAAGGTCAGCCATAATTGCTGACGAAAATGACCGCCGACGAGTTGTTGCATTATTGCGAATTACGAAAACCTGATGACATCGGCAACCTTTGACTTCATCAAAATGCCCATAATCTCGTGCCTTGAGGACACAAAAAATAATTGCTGCTATTTCTCACGGAATATGGTTAGACAGATGTCAATAAGAATAATGTTTTATGAGGTCGTTGATGAGCATCAGCCAAAATCTAATGGAAACGAACCTATCGGACTCGTATGACGCATCGGCCATTGAGGTACTAGAGGGACTTGAACCGGTTCGAAAAAGACCCGGAATGTATATCGGCGGCACCGACGAGACAGCATTGCACCACTTGGTCTCAGAGGTCGTCGATAACGCGATGGATGAGGCAGTTGCCGGTTTTGCGAGCCGCATTGAGGTTGAATTCCATAGCGATTATTCCCTCACTGTACGCGATAATGGACGCGGCATCCCCATTGACCCTCATCCAAAATTTCCCGACCGCTCAGCGTTAGAAGTGATCTTGTGCACTTTGCACGCCGGGGGCAAGTTTTCTAATCAAGTCTATCAGACAGCCGGGGGTCTCCACGGTGTCGGCATCTCAGTGGTCAACGCGTTAAGCGAGTTCATGAAAGTCGAAATCGTCCGAGATCAGCGCCGCCATTCGCAACAATATTCTCGGGGCCTTCCTATCACTCCCCTCAATGATGATGGTCCATTAAAGAATCGTCGGGGTACCACGGTTACGTTTCGACCCGACAGCGAAATTTTTGGTGAAGAAGCGAAATTAAATCCGGCCATAGTGATGCAGATGATACGATCAAAGGCTTATCTTTTCTCGGGTGTCGAAATCAACTGGCACTCTGACATCACATCGGACGCGGTACCAGCGTCCACTCGATTTCACTTTCCCGGCGGCTTGAGTGATTTCCTTCACGAATCGATTAAGGATTCGAGTGTTTTTGTCGAAAGACCGTTTGCTGGCAAAGTCAACTTTGCCGAAAAATTTGGTGATGACACTCTTGGTCATGTGGAATGGGCCATCAACTGGACTCCCTCACGGAGTGGCTTCATGCGCTCCTATTGTAATACCGTGCCGACCTCAGAAGGAGGCACGCACGAGTCTGGATTTTGGAATGCCATCCTTAAAGGCTTGCGCGCTTATGGCGACTATGTGTCCAATCGGCAGGCCTCCACTATCACGCGTGAGGATATCCAGTCGGGGGGATGTGCATTAGTCTCATTTTTTACCGCTGATCCAGAATTTGTGGGTCAAACCAAAAATCGACTGGCAACCAAAGCGGCACAACGGCTCGTCGAGTTGTCGGTGCGAGACCATTTTGACAATTGGTTGGCGGCGGATCCAAAATCGGCCAATGCCATCTTGGAATATACAATCGAACGGGCCCATGAACGTATTCGCCGACGGGCGGAAAAAGAGACCTCTCGCAAATCGGCCACGCGAAAACTGCGCCTCCCCGGAAAACTTGTCGATTGTACCGTCTCAAAAAGTGTTGGCACTGAAATTTTTATTGTTGAGGGAGATTCGGCGGGCGGGTCGGCCAAAATGGCCCGGGACAGAACTTGCCAAGCTCTCCTGCCATTGCGCGGCAAATTATTGAATGTGCTCGGGGCTTCATCGGCCAAAATGAACAGCAACAACGAAATCTCTGATCTCTGTCTGGCTTTGGGCGTTTATTGTGGTGAACAATTCCAAATTGACGATCTCCGCTATGAAAAAATTATTATTATGACCGATGCCGATGTCGATGGCGCTCATATTGCTTCCTTGTTGATGACCTTTTTTTTCACTCAAATGCCATCATTAATTGAAGAAGGACATCTCTTCCTTGCTTGCCCCCCACTCTACCGCATCACTCAAGGCTCGTCTCGCCGATACGCGATGGACGACAATGAAAAGAAAGAGATTTTAGACCAAGGTGTGGGGGGAAAAGGGCGAGTAGAAGTTTCCCGTTTCAAAGGGCTCGGTGAGATGGACGCCAAAGATCTGAAGAGCACGACGATGGAACCGGCCACCCGTAAACTCATCAAGGTCATCATTGACGACGACACGCCGGGTGAGACCGACTCACTGATTGCCCGATTGATGGGGCGCAAGCCCGAGGCAAGATTAGATTTTATCCAAGAACATGCGCGCTTCGCGACCGGGCTCGACATCTAGGCCTCTTATAGGTCAGTGTGAAGGGGCCGAGTCTCTTTTCTCAAACAGATAGAGCCATTCCACTTCCAACGCGTCAATTTGCTCCTGTAATTTTGATATTTCGAGATAGGCTCCATCCAATTCCACTTGATTTTCCAAATCAGCTCCTCTTTGGGCAATTTTTTTTGAGAGTTCGGCTAATTCGACCTCTTTGACTGGCAGCAATCTTTCAATCTCCTGCAAACGATAAGTTTCCGTAAATGTGAGTGATTTGGCCGGCGTCGTTTCCTTATCTGATTTTTGTGGAGGCCTTCGGTGTCGCGCTTTTGGTATCGTGATGGCTTTAATATCGTGACGAGACAAATAATCGGTCCACCCGCCAATCGTTTCAATCCATTGGCCGCCTTTGGTGCAGGCCACAATACTGGTCGCGGTTCGGTCGAGGAATTCCCGGTCATGTGACACCATCAATACAGCCCCTTTGTAATGGCTGAGCAACTCTTGCAAGAGTTCTAGCGTTTCCATGTCTAAATCGTTGGTCGGCTCATCGAGAACCAGCACATTGCTAGGCTGGGCCATGATTCTCGCCAATTCAAGTCGCGCTCGCTCCCCTCCCGACAATGATTTAAGTGGTGATTCAATCTGATGGCTCGAAAATAGAAAATCATTGAGATAACTGATCACATGTCTTTTGGATTCACCGACAGCGATCTGATCCATTCGGTCACTGGCGTGGGAGCCCCGGCCGCAAAGAAACTCCCGCACCGACATGTCGGCATCGTGTGTGTCACGAATTTGCTCGAAGGTGGCGATCTTTGTCCTGACGGGCCACTTGATGGTGCCACTATCTGCCGCTAGCGATCCACAAAGCAATCGGATCAAAGTGGTTTTTCCACAGCCGTTGGGGCCGAGCAGAGCCACGCGGTCGCCACGGCGTACACGAAGTGAGAAACAATTGACCAAAGGTTGAGGTCCAAAACGTTTCGAGATGTCGTGTGCATCAATCAAAATACGACTCTTTGATAAATCTTCGGCGATCTTGATCCTTCCGAATTCGCTATGTCTTTGCATTTCACGTCGTTGAGCGCGAAGGCGTTGCAATTCGGCCAGACGCCGCTGGTTTCGCTTTCTTCGTGCGCTGATACCCTCCACAGCCCAAACAGTTTCAGCGCGGATTGATTTTTCTAATTTTTTTCTTGATGCCACTTCCTGCTCAAACAATTGCTCTTGCCAATCTTCAAAATGGGTATAGCCTTGGTGAACTTGACGAACATACCCACGGTCAATCCAAACAGTTCGCCGTGTCAACCGCTTGAGTATAGCGCGATCATGGCTGATGAGGATGAGGGCCGCACGGGTTGATTCCAACTTGTTTTCAAGCCACAAAATGGCGTTCAAATCCAAATGGTTGGTGGGTTCATCAAGAATCAGAAGGTCCGGTTCTGCGGCCAGCACAACCGAAATGGCGGCTCGGCGTATCTCCCCACCTGATGCGCCGTTGACACGCAAAGTCGGATCGAATCCAAGACCCGCCGCCACCTTCCTCGCTTCATGAAGGCGAACATGTTGTTCAACAAATTCACCAAGGGTCTTACATTGACCGAAATTAGGAGTTTGATGGAGATAACCAATCGACACGTGGCCCGACTCCCATCTCGTGCCGCTATCAAGGTCTCGTCGGCCAGCAATCAAGGAGGCCAGTGTCGATTTACCAGCACCGTTCCGGCCAACCAAGGCCAAGCGGTCCCTAGAATGAATATTGAGTGACACATTTGAAAAGACACGTTCGCCTCCAATGGAAACGGATGCGTCTTTCAGTCCAATGAGATGATGATTGGCTATGTCAACCTCCAACCAAGCCCGATAACATTCTCCATGACATCTCTGTCCCACCTAAAATTTGTCAAGCCACAACAAAACACAAAAATGTCTCTCATTGATTGTCAAGATTTTCCATGTTTTGTGTCGTCGTCAATGTAATGGAATTGCCAATACGAATTGAGTATGGTTGATTTTTGCTGACCTAACATTTTGACGGATTGACCATGAAGTCGATATTCATATTTGGATTGGCCGTTGTTGATTTTATTCATTTTGTGGAGAAATTGCCGCAGGGTGGACTCAAGCATCTTTCGCTTGGAGCGGAAGTGTCGGGAGGCGGCACCGGGGCAAACGCCGCCGTTGCGGTGAGCCGATTGGGCGGGCAAGCCATACTCGGGTCTCGTCTTGGTGACGATTTGATTGCTGAAATTGTTCTTGAGGGATTGCGCCATGAATCCATCAACACCGATTATATTCAACGGACGGAAAAGGCGATGTCGCCTTTTTCCTCTGTCTTTGTTGACAAAGACGGTGAGAGGCAAATCGTCAGTTTCCGAGGCCAAGGCTTGACCGATCAGACGGAATGGCTCGATGACTTGCCCGATGTCGACATGTTCCTTGTCGACCTCAGGTGGCCCAATGGTCTCGAACGGGTATTGCAAGTCGCCCGCCAACGCGGAATCCCGGCCCTCATTGATGGAGAGGTTGCGTCGCACGATGCTTCAATTTGGTTGGCGAGCCATCTCGCCTTCTCAAAGCCTGGTCTTCAATATTTGACCGGAGAAGAGAATATTTTGACCGCGTTGAAATCGCTGACGTCCAACCATCCTTCGAATTGGTTTTGTGTCACGGATGGAGACCGGGGAGTCTATCGCGCCATAGGGGGCAAAATCGAACATATTCCGGCCTTTCAAGTCGCGGCCAAAAACACGCTCGGAGCCGGTGATGTATGGCATGGGGCCTTTGCACTTCGCTTGGCAGAAGGGGTTGATGAAGACACCGCCATCCTGTTTGCCAACGCCGCCGCGGCTATCAAGTGTACGCGCAATACTAGCCGCGCGAGTTTTCCGACACGGAAAGAGGTGGATGAATTTCTTGCCAAATCAAGCAGACAAATATCATGAATCCACTCGGTCAAATTGATGGATGCCCAGTTTATTCCCGATATTCCGTCCATCTCCCCTCATATGCCTGACCCACTCTGGTCAGTTATAGTCTCGTGTGATTTCAGAAATTTCATTTTTGCCAACTTCTCTCTCCTTAGCCAGATACAGGACGAATAACCAAATGCTCTTATTTGGAGGCAGAAAAGTGCGTGCATTTTGGAATTTTTGCTCGGGGCGGTTTTAGCTGTTTCAAGTGAGATGCGTTGAGTTCTTCCCACACTTGCCAATTTTGTGTCCACTTACGTTTGATTCTGTCATTATCATCAATGTTGTCCCGTAAATTAAGATGCCGACGATAACGGTTTACAGATCAATTTTCCTCAGTCACACTCAATCTTGATTCAGCGATCTCCACCCACCACGAGCTGCCCGATGAGATAGCGTCATCGTTAAAATCGTATTCAGGATGATGCAAAGGGGCCGAGTCCCCATTTCCTGTCAGTATATAGGCACCTGGCCTCGCGTTGAGCATAAAGGCAAAATCTTCCGCTCCCATGACGATGTCCATGTCATCATTCACCGCCTCACTTACGCGCTGCGCCGCCTCAATGGCGTGAAGTGTATGTTCAATTGAATTCACCATAGCCGGATAGCCAGTCTCAATCTTGACCTCTGCTTGAACACCAAAAGCCGTGCCGATGGATTGACTGATCCGTTGAATTCTCTCAATCAATCCATCCCGGACTTCTAAATCCACACTTCGAATCGTGCCGAGCAATTCAACATTTTGCGGTATAACATTATGCGCACGGGTTTTGGTCTGGAATGAACAAATTGATAGGACCGCCGGTTGTACCGGATCGACATTGCGGGAGACAATGGATTGCAGCGATGTCACAAGGTGGCAAGCGGCGAGAGTGGTGTCGGCTGCCATATGAGGAAAGGCTCCATGCCCTCCCTTGCCTTTCAATACGATAGACACGGTATCGGCGGCGGCAAAAAATATCCCCGATCGGATCGCAAATTCCCCCACATTGAGACCAGGCATATTGTGCATTCCATAAACTTCATCAATGGAAAATCGCTCCATCAATCCCTCATCAACCATCACTTTACCGCCGCCGCCTTTTTCCTCAGCAGGTTGGAATATCACCGCCACAGTCCCATTAAAATTTCTCGTCTCGGCAAGGTATGAAGCCGCGCCGAGGAGCATAGCGGTATGACCATCATGGCCACAGGCATGCATTTTTCCATCATTCTGTGATGCATATTTCGCACCGGTGGCTTCAATGATGGGAAGCGCATCCATGTCGGCCCTTAAACCCACAACCTTGCCCGATGTTCGGTCTCTCCCATGAATGAGACCCACGATACCGGTACGCCCGATACCACCGGTGACCTCATCACAGCCAAATTGTTGTAATTTTTGCTGAACAAATTCGGCTGTTTTGAACGTATCAAATCCGAGTTCGGGATGTCGGTGAAGATATTGCCGCCATTCGCCAATCTCTTTTTGCTTTTCAGCCAGTCGATATCTTATCGCCAATTGACTGTCTCTCCTATTCGAGACCTACTGATTATGTGAGTTGGCCCCATTTATAAAATTCGTGTTCCACCAATTTAGAACAGAATTCTCTTGGCGTGAACTTCCTGTATTCAACTCGCCAGTGCAACGTCTGACTTGGCGTCAAGGAATACCTGATTTGGGGTTCCGAAGCCAAGACATTTTCGAGGCCTGTTGTTCAGTTTGTCTATGATGATCTGGACTTCGTGATCTGTGAGGTCATCGAAGCTTTTACCCTTTGGCAGATATTGGCGGATCAACCCGTTTGTGTTTTCGTGCAGCCCGTGCTCCCAAGAATGGTAGGGATGAGCGAAGAAACCTTGGGCCTTTAGTTCATCAGACACCCGCTGGTGATAGGCGAATTCCTTGCCGTTGTCATAGGTCAGAGTGTGAGCGTTGGCAGCATGTGGTACCATGGCTTTGGTGATTGCGGCGCTCACCGCCGCTACTGTTTTGTTTTCCGCTTTGACAATCATACTGAACCGGCTTTTGCGCTCAGCGAGCGTGACCAGCACAGCTCCGCCCTGTCGGCCAATGACCGGATCCGCTTCCCAATCCCCAATGCGGCTGCGGCTTTCAACATTCTCCGGACGCTCAGTGATACAGATTCGCCCGATGATTTGTCCGCGGCGCTCTGTCGAACCACGACGTTTGCGGCGTCTCTTCTGACACCGTAGGTGGGTGTGCAAAGTGCCGCCCTGGCGCTTGTCGGCGTAGATGTGCTGGTAGATCCACTCCGGGCTGACACTTAGCTCACCATTGACTTTGAGATGTTCGCTGATTTGTTCTGGGCTCCAGTCCTTCTCTACCATCTCATCAACCCGCTCCCATGTTGCTTGAGAAATGCGGTGGCGAGCCTGCGCCTTTCGGGCGCTGGCCAAGCGTTGCGCTTGCTTCGGGCGGTATCCTCGCAAGCCAGTATTCCGCTTCAGTTCCCGACTGATCGTCGAAGGGTGAACATCAAGTTGCGCTGCAATGGCCTTTTGCGTCAGGGTGCAAGGCCAGTTTTTTTGTTAGACTGTACGATCTGCAGGGCCTTCCACAGCGCGAACTGTTCCCACTGCAAGTTCTTCCAGCAGGTTTTCAATGCCAGCAGCGCGTTCGCGCCCCGCACCGACCATTTGCATCCTGACCTTTTAAAGCGTGTGGCGACCATTTGCTTGCAGCAGCTCTCGATTTGTCCGCTCCCAATCTGCATGCCGCGCGCCCGGTATTCGTCGTAACGCATTCTCTCCTTGTTCGCCTCGAAGTAGTCGATGCACTTGGCCACGCCCTTGTTCTGGTCACGATGCGGACGCAGGTCCGCGATGACGCGAGCCACGTTCCCATTGAGCCGGGCCTTGACCTCTGCCAGGCGTGCCTTGTACACGTCATCGTGCCTGACCAGCGCCTTGAGGGCCGCAGAGGCGTATTCCAGCGCGTGGAACACGTCCAGAATATACGTCTTCTTCATGCCGGCGAGAAGCTCGTCGGCCACGTTGGTGATCCATGCGGCACCGTCGGAGATAAGAACCACCTCGCTGGCCTTGTAGACGCCGTCCCGACAAAGCTGGCGGTCGAGCCGACCGGCAAATTCCGATGCCCGGCTGACACCGCCAACCGCGGCGGTGCTGTCGATCAGGGCGCTCACGGCATCGCTGTCCTCGTCCTTCGTCGGCTCGCCGGTCTTCGTGTGCGTGCCTTCGGCGGTGAACGTGACGATCACCTTCGCCTCGCGGACCCGGGTGCTTCCTCCTCAACAACCTCGCGCTCGAACCGTTGCGCTTCCTCGCCGAGGTTCCGGGACCATCGCCGCAGCGTCGTCGCCGGAACCTTCACACCCGCTAGGTTGTGCAGCTTGCGGGACGCCTCCTCGAAGCTGTCTGAAACAACCGCGTCGGCCACGATGCTCGCCGCGCCAGGCGTGGCCGTCTCCCCCTCCAGGCCGAGCGCGCGGTCTAGCGGAAAAAAGCCGGACCCGCAGCCCCGGCAGCGGCAGTATGTCCGCTTAACCTCGACGGGTCCCAGTCACGAGGCAAAGGACTTGCTGAACTTCTGGTGCCGCTCCATCGGCTTGCCGCATTGCGGGCAGTCGGGCGTCGGAAGCTCCGTGTCGACCCGCTCAATCAACGACTTGTACATCGCTGCACCACTGGAGTGCGTTACGTCCCGGATCGCGATCTCGATGCCGTCGAGGTCCGCGACCTCCTGGCCGCCCAGCTCGCTTTCCAGCTTCGGGACCATAACCGCGAACTCCGAAAGCGCCGCCGCCTGCCCTGCAGACGGAACCTCGCGGCTTCGAACCTTGCTGTCCTCAAGCCAGTACTCCGTCGCAACACCGTCACTCTCGCAGACGATCCTGTGCTTCCCGGAACCCTTTCTGGCCAGTTCCTTCAGGGATGCCACCACATCGGGATCATAAGACCCCGGCTCATATTTACCGCTGCTCATAAGTCGATTCTCCGGCTCTCATCTTCCCCATCATGCGGCGCTGACCGGTTAATCCAATCATTGTCGGTCGCATCGGACGTGCACACGATAAAACACAGAAGCAGGAAAGTTTTAACCCACCGCGCGCTGCGATATGCATCGGAACAGCGCGAACGGATTCACGTCAACCCAAAAAAAAATGGCGTGCACCCCTTTGTTAAAAATAACCATACAACCACCGGACAGTGGGCCTGTTTCTTCCATCATGCGCTTGGCTGACATAGAAATATTCTTGCCGTTTGCTCTATGTTATTGTCGCCAATGCTCCCGGCGTTGCTCAAAGGCAATATTGTAAACGAGGCGTCAAACCCCTGCAAACTGCGCAAACAGGCGTTCTTGCTCGGTCGTGGGGTGCAGTTTGTAACGGTAGCCACGTTGGATCATAGTCAGAAAATACCCTTTGTTCAGACAGGAGACAATATGGATTATCGGTAGCGCCGAAAGACCTATTCCTTTAGGTGGAGGATGTAAGGCGCATCACGCGATAGCGTGATTTCTCTTTTAGTTCTTTTTTTCTAGACTGCCGTTTGTTCTGGTCCTTGTGAAACGCGATGTACATCTGCGTAGATTTCCAGACGCTGCGAATGGATTTGTCCATGGTGGACGTGGTTTTGACGCTGCTCATAGCTCTTGCTGCCAAGGGTCGATGACGGTTACGCCGGCGAGTTCGAATGGTGTGGTATCTCTTGTCGCAACGGCGAACCCGTTGACTTTGGCAACCGCTGCAATCTGAGCGTCAGCTAAGCCGATTTTCTTACCTATCGCTTCGCAACGCGCGTTAATTCTTGCAAGTTCTTCTGCCGAAGGCAGATCAAAAGACAGAATGCGATTGGCGCAAAGTCTGCCCAACGTGAATTCCAGCGCAGCCCAGAGTGCAGTCTTTTTCTTCCCGTCGGTCAGGCGTTCAATGCCAAAGCGCAGTTCGGCCAAATTGATTGTGGTCGTGAACAACGCCGGCGCCTGCTGGTAATTCAACCAGTCAAGTACCTGCTGAGCCGGAAGACGTTTGTTCGGCTCCGAGATTACATTTGTATCCAGTACGATCACCCGAAGTCCGCCGCTTCCAAAGTTTCGTCAGAGCGTTCGATTTCAGGGAAATCAACGCCGAGTTCACGTGCAAACGATGCCACCACATCACCCAGCTTCTCGGCGGGGCGGGTTGCTTCGTCCAATAGCTCACGCGCTGCGGCCTCCGCGCTGATGCCGCGCTGGCCCGCAACAAACTTGATGCGGCGATGCACATCATCCGGCAGCTTTCTTACAGTCATTGTAGCCATCTCATCCTCCATATTCGTTGTTGATAGCATATTGATTATTTGGCAGCACAACAAGCAAATTTAAAGAATGCTATCACATTTATTCGTAACCCGGATTCTGCTTAAGCGAGGGTGAGGGGATTCCCAAATCGGGTGAGGTCTGATTCTATATCGGTAATGGAAACCGACGGATAGGAATGCCCCTCATGAACACCTCTATCACTGCTTTGTTTTGCTGTATTGATGAT
>JAJEBG010000052.1 GCA_022824005.1 Paracoccaceae bacterium | reverse complement strand
TGGCGTGGAGATCGAATACCGGGATTGCTTTGGCGATCTGCCAAGTTATGGGCGGTTTGTCACACTGATGCCGCGCCTGCTTATGCCCTTGTGTGTGCTTCTGCATAGCTTTCGTGGCGAGGATACCGGGGTCTATTTTGCTGACAGCACCAAGCTGGCGGTTTGCCATAACGCCCGGATCAGCCGGAACAAGGTTTTCAAAGGACTGGCCAAGCGCGGGCGCAGCACCATGGGCTGGTTCTTTGGCTTCAAGCTGCATATGGTCATCAACAGCAAGGGTCAGATTATGGCTGTGAAAATCACGGCCGGAAACACCGATGACCGCAAGCCGTTTGAAGCGATGGTTGCCGAGCTGGACGGCAAGATGTTCGCCGACAAAGGCTACATCTCAAAAGCGCTTTTTCAGTGCTTGTGGTAGCGCGGCCTGCATCTGATCACCGGCATTCGCCGCAACATGAAAAACTATCTGCTGCCGCTCCTCGACAAGATCATGCTGCGCAAACGATTCATCATCGAAACCCTGTTCGATAAACTCAAATCCGGCATGGGTTTGGAACACACGCGACACCGGTCCCCAACCAATACCTTCGTTCATATTCTCTCCTGCATTGCCGCCAATGTTCTGGCGCAGCCAAAAATCAAAATGGGGAAAATTGTCGTTCCCGATGCTCTTCGGAGCATTACGAGTGCGACGTGAGCTTATCCGGAACTGGGGTTTCACCGTCCCGGGACGGCATGCGCCGCCACGCGGGGACCGGAGACTGAAGCGCATGATTCGCCATAGGGAAGGCGGCTTGCGGAAGCCGCCGCCAGCCCCATCTTTGCACGGATGAGCGCGTCGAATCTAGGTCCCGGCGGCACTCTTGATTCCCGGTTCCTGCGGGCGGTCGAGGTCTGGTGCGCCCGAAACGGGACGGTGGACCGCGCACTCGCTGTCATGGGCGAGCCGCCGGTCAACCCCGCCTTTCTCGGGGAGGTGGAGGCGATTCTCGCGGTGACGGGAACCAAGCGCTCAGTGCTCGGGCAGGAGGCCACGGGCAACCCCTCCTTCGTCGCGCAACTGCGCGCAGGCGTGTCGCTAGGCCTGGCGACCGTGGAATCCGTGCGCGCCTGAATGGCCGCCAACGCCAGGCCAGCGGAGCAATGGCATTCGGATAAGTTTTTCTGGCGTTCGGATAAACCTTACAGCACGCACCTTTGAGGCGGGGCTGCCAAAGGCAATAGCCTGCAATGTTTGGGTCGACAGGCTTACCGGATTCGATGTCTGCGTTCAGTCGGCTGGCACAGAACTGAGGCTTCGAGATATTAATGCGCGACGCGCTCGCCTGCAGCGTCTTTATGAAGGACATCAAATCCCAGTCAATCCTCAAGCTGCGGTGGCAAACCGCTCGCGATGGTGAGAAAGAAAGCATTCGGAAGGATGCAGCCGTTTGTCGACCGGCAAGTGAATACGGGTCAGAGAAGGTTTGAGTAAGTCACGCAGTTCGGCAGGTATGCGATTATGAGCGACAACCAGTCTGAAATCTGGAGCGATGGTAATGAGGTGGCGATCAAAGAGCCAGTGAGCCGTTGCCGACAAAGCCAGTCCGTTCCGCACCAAGTCGGGACCTTTTGCTTCGACCGGCTGGATGTGTGCCGCTTGTACTTCTGATCGCCCGCCGCCGTTGATGATCCTTAGGCGAGTCACCGCACATCGATCATCATAGGCTTCGCAGACGAGTTTGCGGAAAGATGCATCGCGTACAGCTCGATCAGTCAATCGTTTCTCTCGGGGAAGGGCATATTCAAATTCGTTGAGCGGTGCGATGCCATTCGTCCACCACCGCTCAGCACCGGAAGCCTCGTAGATTTCTCTGAGACCAATGTCGACGATCGCATCAAAGTCAGCGTTGTCGAGACTGCGCACGGAGCGGCCACGCAGGTAGATCCCGACCTGCGGAACGTTTTCGATCTCGCGAAGAGCACGTTCGGCATATTGCCCGTTGGGTTTCCAGGGGACCTGGCTCGGAAAGGGCAGGTATTCACCGATTGACGCATAGTGATGCCCAGGACTTTCGGGGTCCGGCCCGATTTTGGTGATCCGTCCCGCGCCAAAGTAAGCGATCCCCTCTCCACCATCTCGAGGTCGACGAAAGACAGCCCAGTCACCCACGGCGGCCTCTAGTAGTCGGAGATATCTCGAGGGAAAGTGGTAGTGAGATGCAATTTTGTCGTCGTATACCGAGCCGCGCTTTGCGTCGAGAACGATCTTCATCACGTTCGATCCGTCAATGACCCGGAGAGCGGCAATGCGACTCACGTCTTGCCACAAGACCGTAGCCGATCGTTCGGCACAGGGCCTCAGCCAGCAGAACCGGAACCGCGTTTCCAATATGAATGCCGGCTGCCATCAATCCTCCTTCGAAGTCGAACTCATCGGGAAATGTCTGCATACGTGCGGCCTGCCTTGCCGTGATACCGTGGTGTTCGGTCGGATGAACGAATCGTCCCTTGGACGGGTTGATGCATGCTGTCGTCATCGTCGGCGAGGGTCGACGCGGATCTATCCGTCCGTATACGTCCTTATGGCCGTTATGCACCTCGTGGCACGGCAGGACTCGATTGGATTGCGCACGTGAACCGCCGTTGACTGGCGTGCTCTTGAAGACTTCAACCAGCGTGTCACCATCCCTCATGTGAATGTCGTTCGGGTCGTCATCACACCTTAGCGGTCGAAACGCATCCGAAGCGGTACGGTATGGACGGACCGAACCACACGCCTTCTTCCGGTTGAGATCTTGCGTGGGCGAATCGGCGATCTGCTCACGACCAAGGTGGTCGACTGTTCGAGCACGCGTCGTGAATTTGGCTAGTTCGAGTTTGAGCTTGTTATCGGTCACTGTCAACAGACCCGCTTGATCTGGATGTGGATTCTTGCCAGTTGGCCTTTCCAATTCCGATCACCGGTGACCGTTGGAGTGCGCATCAATGCGACCAACGCCAAGCAAGTTTCATCAGTTCCTTCGGAGGCATCAGCACACGCGTATTTTGCCGCTATCGCCTGCTGGCCGCCATTCTCTATGCTCATCTTGCGAAGAAAAGGCGGCCGAAAGGAATACGCAGCCATACTCCTGAACAGAACCATCTCGGACTTTTGGTTCGATGCCCATAATTGGACCTCCACGATCCTTTAGAACGCTGAAACGGGTATCGAATTGTTCGCTAGCTAGCAAGCATTGACATACTTGACCGATCCATTTTTCTGTTCCCAGTTGCCTCAATTGGACGCATGTTGTCGTAAGGTTCACTTTCCTGGGCTGGTCACCGACTCGTCTGTGCCCAGCCCATGTTGCCAGCGGATGCTACAACGCTCAACTTGACAGATACCATATGTTGTATAGTGTCAATCAATTTCTGTTAGGCTGTGGACTCAAATAATTGGTTTGCGATCCGGCGGAGCAGGAACCGGCTGACAGGAAGTTGGGGGGTGGTCTTGTCGTAGCGCGTGGCGACCCTGCGGAACTCCTTGATCTTGCCGAAGAACCGCTCGACGAGGTTGCGCGTCCGGTAGGTCTCCCAATCAAACGGCCTTGGCGACTTCTGGCTGGACCTCGACGGAATGACCGCGGTTGCTCCCGCCGTCTTGATCAGATCAAGAATGGCATCGGTGTCATACGCCCTCGTATGCTTCAAGAATCAGAAAGGAACCAGGAGGTGGCTGTGGATAAGTTGGACGCGGATTCCTGTGGAAAACTCGTCGCTTGCCTCGCGTCGCCTTTCCGGTTCATTCCTGTGTCGGGACCGCCGCCGCCAAGCTTGGCGGCGGCGGAGCGGGGCCTAGCCCGGGGTGACGAACACGGTCTTCACCATCTCGTTCCCGTTGATGCCGAGATGGACCTTCGTCGTCCCCGTCGTCATCGCCCGCAAACCTTTGAAGCTTTTCCATGATCGACGCCCAGGTGCAGTTCCTGCTCCACCGGTTGTAGCGGTTGAAGCATGTCGTGTACGGACCGTACCGCTCCGGCAGGTCGCGCCACGGCGTGCCGGTGCGAAGCACGAAGAAGATGCCGGTCATGCACCCGTTCCGGGCCCTGGTGCTTGTGGGAAAGCACCGAGCGGAAGATTTGCCATTCCGCGTCGGTCATGTCGTGTCAGTCACCGCTTATGCCTCGAACTCCTTTTGGATTGCTTTCCCCAAGAAGTGGCAAATCGTGCGAAAAGGCCAACATTTGGGTACATGGCCTAACTTCAGAGATCTCGCTACATCGTCGTTTCGCCCAACCGCGCCTCGATCCGCGAAGGCAGGGCATTGAACTTCGCTACCAACTTCCCGGCAAAGGGCTCGTAATCCTTGAAAAGATCAGCCATTGCCTTGTCACAACGGAAGAAATCGCAATCAGGCACGTAGCACATCTGCATAATATCTATGAAATCCGACCGTTTGAAACGGTGGCCTTTCTTGGACGCTTTGAGAAAGTAGTGCTCAATGTGGCCAGCACGCCCCTCCCCAATGTAAGCCTCCATCGTGCGGACTACACCCGAGAGATTCAGCGGCGGAGGTTTGACCGGTTTGAGCCGCCTTGACTTGCCCTTGTCTAAGCCCATGTCAATCAGTTCTTTGCGAAGCCTCCGGATGGTCTTGTTAGAATTGTCCAATTCGATCCTAGCGTTTTGCATTTGCCGCAGCGAGTCTTCCATATTGCGCATACTTGGCCCAAAGAACTCATCCAGCAGGTTTGGCTTGTCAGCATAGTCATAGGCAATTCGGCTGAACTCCGCTGGATCCGAGAACCAGCTATTAATTTGTTCCTCAAACTCAGCGTCCGTACATAGACCCTGCAGAAAGCGCGGCAATACGCCACTTGCGATCAGCTCCTCCGACACCGGGAACCCATTGAAGTGCTCCCGTTTCGTGCCCCAAGTGAAGCCACTATTGCAAAACACTTCCTTCATTGAAGATCGCGCTTGCAGTTTCCGGCGCTGGGCACGATTGAGGCCTGTCTGTTTTGCAACGGTCTCAAGATATTTCATTTCCATCTGACGCCGAAACCACCCGGCTGAAATCAGTTTCCCGTCGCGACCTGTAATCCACGCGCCGTTGTTGGGAAAACGCGCACCGCGCTTCAAGTCAGAAAAATACGGGAACGCATTGCGCCCACAAATATCCTTGACCAACTGTCCCCGGCGAACACGTTCCTCACGAAACTTTTCAGTCGGGCGGGTGATGAACTCAAGCATGATCGCCCAGGAATACCCGATCACTATTTCGCCACGATCGCAAAAGGCCCGGAGCTGATCAAGGACCCCGTGGGCAGGCCCGTCATCCGCTTCGTTGAACACCCGGATGTAGTCTTGAGTATCAAGATAGATGATGAGTGGCTGGCCGGTCATATAGCCTTTTCCTCCAAGTTTTGAAGTTGGTTATCACTAATAGCGTTTTACTACTTGCGAATCAAGCATGCGCCTACTACATTAGTGTTGCGATGACTTACGCATGCACAGAACCCGACAAAGGCTGGGACCAGAGGCCCTGTGACGGCTTCGTGCCTTCGACTCACACCTGCGGATCGGACGGGACAGTGGCCGCGCGTCGCATTCATCCGGGCTTGCATGCGGCAAGGAGGGGGTCAAACGTCGCTGATCGCTTTCCTCGTTCCTACGGGGGCCAGCACTTCCGCTGGCCGGAACAGAGGAGCAGAAGTTATACAAAAGCAAAACGATCATCGCCAGCGACGGTATCGGAAGTGCCCATCTCGGCGACGGTATCTCTGGATGCTTGTCTGCAACATCATGCGGATCCTGAATCTGCTCATTTCTTGGATGGCGTGACCGACACCCCCTCAATAGCCCATTGCTTGAGCAATGGGTGAGCCAAAGCGCCAGATGATCAATGAAGCTCTGTCATTGGCCCGCATGTACTGGGGCTATTCTCAAGCCGAGATGGCAGAAGCCCTAGGCATGTCGCAGGCCATGGTTTCCGAAATCGAGCGGGGCACGAAGTCGGTCACGCTGGAAACGCTGGACCGATACAGCGCGGCACTAGGGGTGAAGAAATCGCAGCTCATGTTCTTTGCAGAAGAAATCGAAGGGAAAGGCCCTGTGCGCAAGGGAAGGCTGATCATCGCGGAAACGGCCTTGACCATCCTTCGCAAGCTCAAGCCAGGCGAAGCAGAAGATGCGGCGACGCATTAGCAGGACTACACGGAAGCGCTACTAGCTTGGGCATTCACCGCTTGCTCAAAATCCATCGCAAAAGGACTTGGCCGCGCTGGTGGTAGAGACGAGTGTGATTTGAAAAAGGATCGGCGTGCCATTACACTCTGTCAACATGGGTTCCGCCCTCCCGGTGCATGTAACTAATTGATAAAATTACATATATCACGGAGAGCGGGCCCATGCCAAATATTTTGGGTAGAGTCGGGGGCTGGCGCGCCAGCTTTAGGGTCCGGTGGCTAGTCCGTCGCTTTCGCTCCGGGCCTCAATCCGGCTCCCTTGGCCGCGTTTCCAGTCCCCCGCTCATCAAACCGGACGTGCGGATTTCCCGCAT
>JAJEBG010000006.1 GCA_022824005.1 Paracoccaceae bacterium | reverse complement strand
GCAAATGTCCTGATATCTTGGGACAACGAAACGGCGGCCGACGATCCCAGTAATTATCTGGCGATGGGCTATTGGTATACGAAACCAACTACAGCCAATTCCATGGCACAACTTGGCGCGTTTGTTGGTGGTACCGAGTTTGCTAGCATGCCGAGTTACAAATTAGAAGACTTAGACAATGGCGGCGAAGATGAGGTTAAAGCATCCTACGAGGGAACTGCCCGTGGTTACCACACATCCAAAGATGGTGAAGAAGGTACTTTTTCTGCTTCATTGGATTTGACAGCCACTTTCAAAGGAATTGATGATGAAACCGATGTCGATAAACAAGTTACGATTGACGGCGTTATCGGTCAGCGTGGTGGAATTCGCTTCGATGGAGAAGACAGTAATTATCAGTTAAGGTTGAATGAGGCTAGTTTGAGTTGTACCTCGGATGGTGCAACGCCACCAAAATGTGCCGCTGATCGAACTATTGATTGGAAGAGATTCAAAGGAACTACAACTTTGGTGGATAAGACGGATAATGAGGAGGTCGCCGGTTCTAAAGGAAGCTGGACTGGTTTATTTGGCACAAGCGGCGCCGAAGATACTCCTCCCGATTACGTGGGTGGAACAGCCGGCGTCACATGGGATGATCGTAGCCTCTTGGGCGCGTGGATTGGTCACAAACAAACCGAATAGTTAACGCGTACTCTCATCGTTCAGGGCGAGAGATAAGCGACGCATTGACTTTTAGTTGAACAGTTGGGAAGCGGGCGGTCAATAATTGGGCCGCCCGTTTTCTTGGTTGTTTTTGAGTCTGCGCCGTTGGTCATCATTTGGTTTGACAGAATTTAAGATCATTGTCAGAATCGAAGATGAATGTGACTGGTGACTCAACGGTCTGAGCCTTAAAATCACATTGTGGGTCTCGCCTAACACATTAATGATGTCATCCTGAAGAGGCGCGTGAGTTGCGTCACTATCAGAGCTTTTTGGCGTTTATATCGACCCGTTATTTATGAGTGAGAATGTGATCATGCATCAAGAGATGCAGCAAGGGATGAACGAGTCCTCGAGATGAAAGAATGAGTCTGTTTGCGTGTTTATGGCCGTAAAGACATTGATTCCGCCTTCACCATTTAGGAATTTTATGAGGCATGACTTGGGACATTATTTTGGGGGAAAATTGGGAATTTTGATGGCGGTAAAGAGGAAGTTGAGTCGGGTGGAGTTGAAGCGCCTCCTTTTCTCGCAACGGGGTGGTCTCCAGCACTGTACCGTAGATTGACAAAGGAGAACGAGCAGGAGGAAATGTTGTTCGATTTGCTTGGTGAGGATGTTGAACGAGCGGCGCAATCCCTTGATATAGCGGCGGTATAGGGCGTCAATTGGCGTGATGCCCCTTTAGGAGGTGGACTGGCGCATCGCGTACGGGGCTGACATGGAGCGGAGAACAGTGGGTTGCGAGCCAAATAAATGGCTTTGTAGTGAGCGTGCATCATCTCTAGGCTTGGGTTAATTTCGCGTGATTTGAGCTTTGACATAGATGTCCAATTTAACGGGTCATTGACATGGGGGCTCGCCGAGCAAGATTAAGACGATATAAGCGTTGGGTTAGAAGATTGGGGGTCTAAGATTTGCTTTTCTGATTGGGTGCGGAAATCTAAAGAGGTGATGAAGTTTGGCCGATCGAATGCCCATCAAATGGCATCATTATGGGCGCTTTCTTGAGAGTTAAGCGGCTTTCAGTCGGTTGACTGTAGCCCAAAAGTGGTAGATTAAATGTTACGACAAGGGGGTCTGAAACACGGAATGAAATTTTTAGTGAATTGTATTCGAGGACTCCTGATGGTTGGCGTTTTCGTTTGTGTGTCTGGTTCTTCTCATCTGACTTTTGCCCAAGGTCAAGAATCACTGACCGAAGAAGATCTTGATCTTGCTCGGCAGTATTTCAATGCGGGGCAATTTTCTGGCACCCTCAATATATTGTCGCAAAAGCCCTACCCGCCGGCATTTCGCAATGATGTGCGATTTCTCATTGGACTATCGTCGCTTGAATTGGCGATTCGTGAGAGTGACGAGACGTTAAGTGAGGCATTGCTAGCCCAGGGCGTGACCTATTTCCACTCGCTCCTGGTGATTGACCCGAGTTTGGTGCGAGTCAGATTGGAATTAGCTCGAACCTTTTTTTTCCAAGAGAAAGACCGTTTAGCAAAAGAAAACTTTGAGCGCGTACTTGCTGGCAACCCGCCGCAGAGTGTTCAGGATAACATCAACATATTTCTGCAGAAAATTAAGGCCCGCCGCCGGCTTCGCCTTGCCACGGGGGTGAGCGTGATAAGAGATAGCAACTATAATAACCAAGCGTCTGACAAAACCATTTTGTTTTCGCCTTTCGGCCCGGCCGGCCCAACATTGCCTTTCATAGCCAACACACCAGAACCTAAATCGGGATTCGGAGTTAGCCTCACCGGACGAGCGGATTACCGCCATCCAATTTCTGAGAACTTGAATGCCCGCGCATCCGTCAGCGTGCAACGCTCGGAATTGCCGGGCAAGGATTTTGACCAGTCATCTCTCGATTTTTCGTTGGGCCCAGAATACCAATTCAGCCCCACGACCGACATTTCGCTGCTCGGTGTGGCGGGACTTGACCGGCAGCGGGATGTCACGAGTCAACGATTGGGTGTCCGAATACAAACGAGCCACATTCTCGGTCCGAGAACCAGGATGGACCTCCGCTTTGGTACATACGAAAGGTCTTACCGCGACAGAGATTTGAGCCACCTAGATTCCAAAGAGAACGAGGGCGGGGTGAATTTGACCTATCGGTTGTCGCCGACCATGACGTTGGATGGGGGAGTCTCATTGTCAACCTCCAACCCAAATGCCAGTGACAGGAATGATCGAAGGACTTTGCAGGGCACAATGGGAGTTATCTCGCTTCTCAAGAACGGTTTGACTCTTGGCCTGTCAGGGAGCGTGGCGCGCACCAAACACAACAGAGACAGTTCGCTGCCGCCCTTTGAGCCCGTCTCGGTGAGAAATACGACACTCCAAGCCACACTTCACCACCGTGATTTTACACTCTTTGGCTTTAGTCCCGAACTCATTCTGACGATGAAAGACTCTGATAGCAGTGAGCAGGCCTCTGACGTTAAAGGTAACCAAGTCAATTTCAACTTTGTGAGGCAGTTCTGATAGGCTAGGTGTGTTTGTCTTTTTCAAATCTGCGGAATTGAAAGACGAGATGAACTGTTTTGCCGAGCGGTGACCTGTCAAGTCATTAATGCCAGAATGTGGTCTGTCTGAAAACAACTCGACGATCCATCTGTTGATCTACTCACCGCTCTTGAGACCTCCTTGGGTTCTATCGTTAGAGAAATTGATAACGAAAGGATGAATGAGGCGGTGTGATGAGGTTCGGCAGAAGAAGTGACACGGTCGGGCATAGATGGGAAGGCAACGCTTGCCATGGTTTCTGATAAACAAGGTGTGTGAAGTGAGACGTGATATCCTTTGCATTTCGATTCTGATGACTCTTTTGGCTTTTGCGCCGGCAATGGGCGAAACGTGGAGAGGCATTGTGATCGCGCCTGAACATCGCTGTTCTCCTTATGAAAGGAAGAGGGATTATCACTATCCCCAATCACTCAAGAGAGACATTATTCGACAGATTGGTGCTGTTTATGGTGTCTATACGGGGACCTGTTTTGCCTCGCCGGGTCAAGCCGACATCGAGCATATTGTGGCGATGAGCGAGGCGCATGACTCGGGTCTTTGCGCCGAGAGCCGTGCCGTGCGGCAACGATTTGCCCGCGATATCCGCAATTTGGCACTCGCGGCACCGAGTCTCAACCGAAATCAAAAACGCAGCAAAGACGCCGCCGATTGGTTGCCGGCGCGTAATCGTTGTTGGTTTGCCGAGCGGGTGGTCAATATTCGTCGCGCCTACAATCTGACGATTGACCGACGAGAAGCAATGGCCTTGGAGGCGGTGATTTCAAAATGTCAGAATTATCAATTGGAACCATTGGTCTGTCATCAAACATTGGCCGTGAAGCGCCGCCGACAATCCGAAGATGAAAGTGGCGTGCTGCGCTTATACGACGATAATGGAAATGGCCGAATCACCTGCAAGGAAGCGCGCCGCCATGGGATTGCACCAGTGTCCCGAGATCACCCGGCTTATCCTTTTATGCGTGACGCCGATGGCGATGGTGTCGTCTGCGAATAATGAAATTCTATTCGGTTTCGTCTTTTGCTGCGGGCATAGGGGCGAGAAGCGTTAGAGTGAACTCAAAGCTGACTTGATGCTGTCGATAAAGGCGACATAGGCGGCGAGTTCGGCCTCAATGGCTGGAAAGGCTTGAGCAACTTCGTCATGTTGACCATAAATAATCCCCGAGGTCGCGAGAATCAGGGAGATGATAAATAGGACCTCAAGAAAACCCCGCCGCTTTGGCGGCCGTTCAATCACATTCGGTGAGGATGATTCGGCCTTGAGCGTGTCGGAAGGGCTTTGTCGGCGCAATGACGCCGAAAACTCGGCCTCTTCTCGCAATAACGCAAGAACATTCTGGCGGGAGTCCGATTCGGTTAAATCGGGAAGGCGGGAAGGCAAGGAGGGTATGTTCATGGCATTCAGGGAGAGCCAAACCGATAGGGCTGGGGAAAATCTACAAGCAATATCTCCCCGACGCAACAATGAGGACTTCTATCGCCGAGAGAGATTGAAAACTTGCGATCATTTCAATTTGGCCTTCCTAGGAATGGCTAGTGAGGTTTAAGAGGCACTGTCACCGGCGGCGATTTTATTGTTGAGGGTGGTGAATGGGGGAAGAGGAGACTGACTTGAACGCGT
Organism: Paracoccaceae bacterium; assembly: GCA_022824005.1. Taxonomy (GTDB): domain Bacteria; phylum Pseudomonadota; class Alphaproteobacteria; order Rhodobacterales; family Rhodobacteraceae; genus JAPOXR01. Next base: position 7,910 of record JAJEBG010000006.1, on the reverse strand, counting down.
TTTTGTGGCTTCGCTCATTGGCCTTCATCATTCAGATGTATCTGGTCATGGCCGTGATGGCTCTATTCGTCACACCCATCGCCCTTTTGAGTCGAGAGGTGTCGTATTGGGGAATCCGAATGTATTGCCGATGGGTGCGGTTAAGTGCACATATGATTGTGGGTCTCAAATCTGAGGTGCGGGGTGAAATTCCCCAGGGCCCAGTGCTCATATGCGCCAAACATCAGTCATTTTTTGATATTTTGATTTTTTGCAGCGTGATTGATCGGCCGCGATTTGTGATGAAAAAGCAAATCTTGAAATTGCCGATTGTGGGGTTTTATGCCCATCGGATTGGTTGCATTGCCGTTGACCGAGGTAAGGGCTCTGTCGCCGTTCGACAAATGCTCGATGGCATGGCAAAGCGTTTGCCCAAAGCAGGGCCCTTGATCATTTACCCTCAAGGCACCCGAGTCCCGCCAGGAGTCTCAAAGCGTTATCGGATCGGAGCGGGCATTCTCTATGAGAGTTTCTCTGACGGGTGCGTGCCGGTGGCCACCAATGTCGGAATCTTCTGGCCGAAAGCGGCTATTGTGCGGCGACCGGGGTTGGCAGTGGTTGAGTTCTTACCCCGCATCTCTGGGGGGCAAGAGATCGATTCGTTTATGCAGGAATTGGAGACTGTTATCGAAAGTCATTCCAATAGATTGATGGAAAGTGAACAAGCCACCTCCAAAGCATGAGAGCGATTGAGATCAATGGGTGTGGCACGCAAATTCATCGCGTGCCACTTCGTTTTATCGATCAAGATTTATCGGTAAATGGGCTCCAATTGTGGTTGCTGTGACCCTTGTCCGGTTTGGGCCCGCCTTTTGGCGGCGGATTCGGTGAAGGGTCTCGTGGCCGAGAATTCTCTGCCATCAGCTTTCGTTGGAGCTTGAGTTGTTCGACCGCCATTTTATGAAAGGACGGAACTTTGAGAATGCCCATATTGTCGGCGACTTGGGCAAAGGACTCGACAATCCAATTATGCATCGAATCAGTACGCTTCCAATTTTCGATCCGCTCCAAACCGTTCATGACGGTGGAATGATCTCGCCCACCGAGACAGTCACCAATTTCGGCGAGAGTCCGACTTGTGACTCGTCGCATCACCGCCGCCGACATTTGACGCGCGTGCATGATGTGGGCGTGGCGCGACTCGCCGGTGAGATCTTCAGGTGTCAATTGAAAGGCTTTGGCAACAAAATTACGAATTTCGATCAATGTGGCGGTTGAAAGAGGCGGTCGCAGCGGGCGCTGGCGGCCGACAAAGTCCTCAATCCAGCCGTTTTCAACCAAGGTCTTTGTGGCTTGCCAGCGAGTAACGCCGCCCGGGCAAGCCCAATCGGGTTGACAAGCTCCATCTTCGATTATGACTTCAGAAAGCCCCTTCGAGACAGAGCAAGTCAAAAATTGCTGCGCCGAGGCGTGGTTGATGAAGGCATTGATCGCCTCCCAGTGCAACGCGCGGCTGGTGGCGAGATAGAGAAGAAGTTTCGTGCCGCTATGACCTTTGATGGAGGTGCTGCATTTCGCGGCACACCAGTTGAGATAATGGATAAAGGCTTGTCGTTCTGACTTCCGAATCGTCCGAGGCCGATAATCGGATTGACCAAATCGCCAAGAGACCATTGGCGCATAACCGCTCTCCACCTGTTTTGGTGCCATCACCACGAGATGCCGGATTTCTGGGGCGACCGCCGATACTGTCCTGTTAAACTGCCCCATCATTGAAGCCGCCCAAAGAGCGTCGATCGCTGAAGGTAAAATCACCCAGACGGCAGGTTGTCCCCGATTGTCAGCACTCACATGGACCGACAATTGCTTGCTCCACGGGCGACTGGGCAAGAAGTCAGCTAAACTCTGCCGCAATTGTCTGGCCGCTCGAATGTGGAGGGGATCTGTGGTCTCTGGTGGTAGTGGCCGCCAGAGAAATTTCATTTTGTTTTGCATTTCGTTAACCTTTCGTTTTTAAGTTTGAAGTGAAATGATGGGGAGATGAAACTTGGGTTCGAGATGGCTTCCAAGACTCAAGCATTCGTGTTTTCCCGAGGATTGAGTAAGGGTGGCGGGAGTTGATGATCGTGATTCCAAGACGTGAGTGCCCGCACAACGAAGTTGAATCGTCTTGCCAAAAGAAATGTGGATTCAGCTCTGCTGATAAGTGAAGGAATGGCTCTCTTCCACTCCCAAGGTGGGGGTCGAGTTTCGAATGACACAACGCAATTGGAAGACCCAAACCCATCACCATTCCAGCACGTCTGATAAAGTGCTTCACCGGTAAGAACAAAAGATTGACTAAGTTGCTGCATTGAACCCACAAGTTTGTTTGATACGTCTGTCATCAAGAACACGAAGATCATTTATATCATACAAAATTCGTATTGTCAAGTTTTATTTTACACAAATTTACTTTTTATACGATTGAGTGATGAGATGGTCTATGAGAGTCATAATGGGGTTTGACTCCGGTTGTTCAGCAAGTGGTTGACTGGGGATCGTGAGTTCATAGCGCACCTCGGACCGTGAACCTTGTTGGGCGAATTGATGGGCCGCCGCCGCGAGAGCTTGAAGCCAAACGGCACGTGGGCTGACCAGATTTAAACGATCACCAAATTTGGCCGCTAGTTGGCGCGATAATGCGGGATCGGACGATCCGATATCCGTGTCACCTTGCTCAAACCCATCGACACCGATGATGGCATCGATTCGGCGAAGGAAGGGATCATCGCCGTGCATCGTCAAACGGGCGTTGAGTCGCAATGTGGGTTGATCATTCATTTGAATCGTTAAGGTGATGACATATTCTGTCTCTTGGTGGGCGGTGTTCACCAAAAAACTTAACTCCGATGACAGATTTGCCTCTCTTACCCATTCATCAAAAAATTCTGGCCAAAGTTGAGTGGTCAAAATGTCTGCAAAGCGGAGGTTTGAGACATATCCCCGCAATTGAGAGGACTCGGTGTGAGTTCCGTTAAAGTCATTGTGAATACTAACAATGACGCTCTTAGCAGATGCGAAAGCCCCGCTGGCGTGAATAGATCCGGTGGCTTGATGGGCCTGGCTTCCCGGTTGGCTCCCCATGAGCAGTTTATCGACAATGATCTCGGTGTAATTCGGCGTCGACGTGGTGACACCGAGTTGTTTGGCATAAATTCGCAAACCGTCCATTTGATCTCCAGAATATTCAAGAAAGAGACCATCAATGCCGACCTGACGCTCGCCATCAAAGGTCGGAAGGTTGAATATCGCGTCGGCAAAGCCGTCAATCGATGAGATATTGATTTCGGCGAAGGCAAAGGTTTGGCCGCTTGGTGGTAGATGACTGATTTCAAATTCGCCTTGGTCAAAGGGCAGTGCAAAATTCAAGTTTGTGTCTTCACTTGCGGCGGCAATGGCCGCCCATAAAGCTAGGTGGAATAGGTAGATGACCAGTTTCATCAATGATCTCCAATTTGCAATCGTGGCTGGGGAGGCTCGGGTTTAACCCGCCGGGTCAGCACGGGCATGGGTTTTTGTGTCACCTCCCACACTCGTTCTAGTTGTTTGACACGTTCGGGGTCGGGTTGAGGAAACCAGCGAGTGAATCCAGCGTTCGATTTCGAATGGAAACGCTTTCCATAACCCTTGAGCGTGTGTGGTGAGGTGTGACCTGTCAATGCCGCGGCCTCGGCGCGGGTCATCGTGGCGCGAACCCCGTCGGCAAAGGCGTGTCGGAGGTTATGAAGACCAATTGGGTCACGGCGATTGGGAAAAGCGTCCTTTGAGGCCTGCCGCACAAGTCGTGAACAAGTGAGGCGAATCGATTGGGTTCGTTGTTGACTGAGGCCAAGAGACCGAAGATTTGATGCGATGGCTATATCAACCCATTGATCAGGTTCAAGACCACGAATAATCAGCGCTCGCTGGCGGTTGTCGATGTGCGGGGACGCACATCGACTTTTTGCCGTATCGACGATCATAATGGCGGGACAAATCGAGGAGGCGTCGATCGACAATGGCACAAGATGGGCGTTTCGATAAGCGGCCAAGGGATTGGAAAGGATAGGCTCAATGGGTTTTTGGGGATGCGGTGACAGCAACTGGAAATGAAAGAGTTCAACAGAACGCAAGCCAGTCATCCAAATGACCCGCGCCATCAGTGCGGCTAATTGTCGGTAATTGAAAGGTCTTCGTGACAAAGTCACTTGGGTGGCTCCCCATTCTTTGAGGGATAATTGTTCCACAAGTTGGCCGAGCGTGGTGGAGTCAATCACCTGCCAACGGCGCTGCGGAGGGCGGTGATAATCCTTGAGAGGAGCAACAACTCCCGCCAATATTGTGGCCATTTCGGCTTCGCTTGCGGTGAGAACAATGTCCGACAACTCCTTCATAAACCCGTTGATCAGTGAGGCTCCTTGCCGCCTGATCTCGGAATAGGTGGGCTTAGTTAATTGCCCGCAGGCCTTCTCAATGACCTGCCAGTCGACATCAAACCAAAGAGGAAGATTAAGGCCAATCGGTGCGGCTTCATGCACGCTCAAATGGACTCCCGAATGCTTGGCTTCGGCATTCATGGCGCACAAATGTGTAAAGAGTCGGCGCAAGGAGGACAGTTCTTGTGTTCCGCCGGTCCGGCTCAAGGCGAGCAAGCGAATACGAATCTGTTGCATCATCTCATCAATGGAGGGCTCGCGTCCTAAAATGTCGCAACGCTCTTCGGTGGTACGAATGACAAGGTGACAATTGGCGACAGTGTGATTGGCAAGCCGCGCCACCGAGACGGAAGTCTGATCATCGCGCACGGGACAAAGGGGCGATATTTTCATGCTGTCAATCGACTTTTTAGAACTTTTTCTGATCACACCATAAGCGAAGCGGAGAAAAATAAAGTCGATGAAGATGACGTCATTGACGATTTCTGGGGAAAACTCTTGCGGGCATTTATCAAACTTTAGGCCAGCCAGCCGTCTCCTCATGTGACGATGACAATAATCCACAAAAAGCCACCGGCGGCACATATTCCAAAGGGTGAATTTTCCTGACGAGGGGTTACCAAAGGGAGAGTTCAATCAAAACGTGGGTTCATCATGCCAAGCGACCATGTGACACGAATGACGTTGTCGGCCATTGTTATCGTGACCGCTTGCTCCAATCCGCAAGTGTCAAAGGACACGCCCACAATTGATCAAGTGATAACCGAAGCGGTGACCTCAACGGTCGCAATTAACCGTGAAGTGTCGAAAATTGAAAAACGACTCACGACACCAACGATCACCTTTGATGAACCCTTTCGTATTAATTGGAAGGGTCCTGTTACGCCGCTAATTGACAGTCTAGCAGAACGTATCAAATACCGGGTCGAATATCTCCCCAAGCCAACGATCCATCCGATTCAAGTGGTCGTTCTTGGCGAGTTCACTACGCTCCGTGAGATACTCGACGCGATCAATATCTCGACTTTTGGTCGGGCCGTCATCTCGGCCAATGCCGATCAAAAAGTTCTGATTGTTGATTATCAGTAATCAAAAAGATGCCATTCTTTAGGAAGTATCTTCTCCTCATGGTATCCCTCTTTGTGGTGGGCTGCATCGCAAAGACTTCTGAGGCTCCACATGTGAACGAGACTATAGAAATCGGCGGGCCGGACTCATGGGGGACGGCCGATCCTGATGTCAATATCTCAAGGGATGAGAGCAATCGGTTGGGAGTGGAAGCCAGCGCCTTTGAGCGGGCCTTGCGCGACAATGCGCTGCAGTTTGGGAGTCAGACAGCGTTTCGACAGCGATGGCAGGAAATCGAAGACAAATTGTCGACTCGCAGCGGCGAATTATCAGTTATTTATGACTTCGGCCGGGTCATTGCGTTGGCACCGCAAGGTGTTGGTTACATATTACCACCCATTGTTGCCAAAGCCGAAGACGCGTTCTCGATTGATGGGGACGGTCAAACAATCGCGGCCGCCGACACCTATCTTGAGATTTTGCGCGGCGCACGATTGGCCGCTAGCCCGCCCACTTGGCGAGATTATTTATTGTTTCTTGACCAAGACGAGAATGTCAGCCAGCCGAGTTGGTTGGAGCCAGTCCATTCCGAGGCGAAGAGACATCGTCAGAATCACTGGATTGAAATGGGGCGGAAAGCTGGCGTGGCGCAGGCCGATGATGAATTGGCACAACGATTCCGACGTTTAAGACGAGATTTTGAGGGCATGCTAGAATATCGTCGTCTTGAACTCTTGGGCATGGTTGAACCCCCAGAAATTTTCGCCGCCGAGTTTGGCACGACCGGCGATATAGGGCAGATGCGGCTCGGCGACCGAGTGGTCAAAATTGTTAAAGAGGCCGATTTTCTTCGCCCCTCTTCTGCAAATTCGAGATTGAAGCGATGAGCACTGTTTTCACAGAAAGAGATTCATCTACGGAGTGCCAAGAGCGCAAAATCGAAGCGCATCAATCGGAAGCCGCGTCTTTGTGTCTTCATCACGACCGAGGCTTGGCGGTTGCCGATTTTTTGTCGGCCAAGCGAATTGGCATGGCCCTCTTCAATCAGTTCATGCTTGCCGCAGCCGCGGCTAAAGCGTCGGATGTAACTTTGCAGTCTGATGCTCAACCAAGGATCGAAATCGACGGGCGTTTGTATCGATTGGATCACCGACCTTGGTCGGTGACAGAGATTGAGGATATCCTCAATTGTTCTTATGGCGCGCCGAGCGGTGTGGCCGAAATCCGCGGCAAGAAATCGCTTGATTACGCCTATGAAATTCCTCTCCCCTCAAAAAAGCGACGCCGATTTCGAGTCAATGCGACCGGCATCCGAAAGTCAAACGATCATGGGATTGAACTCACTTTTCGTATTATGCCTGACAATCCTCCGCACTGGAGAGAGATGGGTCTGACAGAGGAAGAGATCAACCTTATGACACCTCGTTCGGGGTTGGTTATTCTTGCGGGGGCCACCGGCAGCGGCAAGTCGACAACTATCGCGGCGCTCACGCGTTATCATCTTCAGAATGTTTCTCAGCCTGTTAAAATTATCGATATACAAGCTCCAATTGAATTCACCTTTGAGGATTTTAGTTCTCAAAGCCGTTTGGCTCCTTCGGTAATCGGCCAGTCAGAGATCGGAAAACATTTGCCAAACTTTGCGTCGGCGATCAGATGTGCGTTGCGCCGAAATCCTCATATCATTGTGCTCGGTGAAGCCCGCGACCGTGAGACGATCGCAACGGTTTTTGAAGCGGCGCTCACCGGTCATCTTGTTTATACCACGGTCCATGCTGGCGGTGTGGAAGAATGCGTTCACCGCTTACTTTCCCCCTTTTCTTCATCGGAAAGGGAGCACCGTGCCTCTGATCTAGCGGCCTGTTTACGATTTGTGATGGCGCAGCAATTGATTGAACGACATCAACATCAGGGCCGGGTTTCAATTCGTGAATGGATGGCTTTCAGGCGATCAGACGGAATCTTGACCGCACCACAAGACCAATGGTCATCACGTATTCAAGCCAAAATGAGGACGTCTCAATCGGGAGTCCAGAGCTTTGAGCAGTCAGTCGAGAAATGCGTTGATGAGGGTTTGATTTCTCGTGAGACGGCAGCGAGTTGGCATCATCGGCAACGTTGAGATGTTTGGTGAGCGTAATTATTGGCGGGAAACGCAGAGGCCGGTCAGGTTTCTCTGTTTTGATGTGCGCATTGTCGGCTTTATTGGCCTTGCCTTGGTGCATTTTCGGATATGGACGCTGATTCTACTCCTTGTGGCAACCATAGCTTTCCTGTGGATGGAATGGAAAGGCATCAATCCAGCAAACGTTTTCACGCATTTGCGCACTCTGCTGACGGGCCCTTACACTCCAGCAAGGCGCATGAGTGAACTCCGCCGCCCCATTGATTTTGGTTTCGAAACCT
>JAJEBG010000009.1 GCA_022824005.1 Paracoccaceae bacterium | reverse complement strand
GAGAATCTACAGGAATTGTCGAATGGCTTGATAAGTCAATAGTTCAGGACTAAAGAATGGGTCTCAAATGACTTTTCGATGGATTGAGTTGACACTCTGAAGGCAACGAAATGATGGATGTCAATGTCAAAACGTGAGTGTGTTTTTTTTGACACGGAAGATGAACTTCGCTGGGCAACTCTCAATGACATATTTGGTCAAAGCGATGAGTTTGAACTCATTCCAGAGTTGACGGATGATCAACCGCCATCGGCTATTCTGATTGATGCGGCGGTATCAACATCACATTTGAAACTCTTGGCGTTGCAAGAACGGCAAAGGAGTTACGCGTTCACATCGATAATTGTGATTGCCAATGGATCAATGAATGGCCAAGATTTTGAAGCTTTCGAATCCTCTGCCGATGGGATCATTCAAGAACCTTTCTGGATGACCGAACTCCTGTCCTTAATGCGTTTACAGATCAGAAATCACCAATCTCTGACCAGCGAACCGGCTCGGTTCAGTCACCTCATTTTTACCCCCGTGGAAAGAGTTGTAAGAAACAAGGAGGGCAAGGAAGTTATTCTATCGACTCTTGAAGCTCGCCTTCTGCACCATCTGTTTCGAGCGTCGGGAAAGTCGGTCAGACGTGACTTACTCCTCAGGGAAGTTTGGGGTTATGTGTCTTCGGTCGACACCACAACCGTGCAAACGCACGTGCACCGTATTCGCCAAAAGCTTCGTCTGTTGATTGATCGGGAAAATATTATCTTTACTGAAGGCGACAGTTACGGTCTCCTGATTGACATAAGAGACGCAGATTGAAGTTTTCGGTCGCCACTTGGAACATCAACTCGGTGAGGATTCGATGCGAGTTAATCCTGCACTTCTTACGCGCTCAAGCCCCAGATATTCTTTGCCTTCAAGAACTCAAGGCCACTGAAGAGCAATTTGTTTCCAAAGATTTTGAGCGTCTGGGATATATCCACAATGTGGTGCGGGGTCAAAAGGCTTATAACGGCGTCGCGATCCTATCCAAAATCCCCCTTAATTTTTCTCAGTCACTTGACCTCTTGGGCAACGGTGATGCCCGCCATATCGCGGCCGAATTGGTCAACGGTGTGATCATTGATAATTTTTATGTGCCCGCAGGCGGATATGAACCCAATCGGGAGATCAATCCAAAATTTGGTGACAAGTTGGATTATGTGGCAGCAATGCGAGATTGGAGTCGAAACCTAAATTTGCGGCGGAGAATTCTCGTCGGTGACTTGAATATTGCACCCCTAGAAGATGATGTGTGGTCACACAAACAATTGTTGAATGTGGTGAGTCACACGCCAGAGGAGGTCAATCTTTTGTTGTCTGTTCTCAATCACGGTGATTGGTGTGATATTGTTCGCCATGATATTTCAGAAGGGAAACTGTATTCATGGTGGTCGTATCGGTCACCAAATTGGGACGCGGCAGATAAAGGGCGTCGCCTTGATCACATTTGGGCCAGTCGCGATCTGGTCAGAGATGATCACCATTCGTGTATTTTGAGGGCGGCGCGTGGCTGGCAGAGACCGTCAGATCATGTGCCCGTGATGGCACATTTTGAGATCTGAACTGTGGCACCGGTGTGTGCGAGTCCTCTCACGATGTAAGAATGCGACTGGAAATTTCTCTTCGGCTTTGGTAAACTGTCGCTCACAGGACATCATCACTGTCCCTTCGGCGCTCACCTTCTAAAGAAAGATTAGTCTCGGACTCATGCTTGAACTCAACAAGTCATCGCCATCGAATGTGATTAAAACTGGGACAGAGGCGACCTTTGCCGCCGATGTATTGGAAGCTAGCAAAAAACATCCCGTCATCACGTATTTCACGGCCTCTTGGTGTGGGCCATGCAAGACTTTTGGTCCCGAACTCGAAAAGGTATTCAAAGAATCTTCGGCGGCTTTGACTCTCATTAAGTTTGATGTTGATCATTGTCAGCAATTGGCGGCACAACTTGGCATTCAATCGGTGCCAACAACGTACGGCTTCTTTAAGGGTCAACCGGTGGATGGCTTCATGGGCGCGAAACCGGTGTCCCAAATCAAGGCCTTTATTGACAAACTGGTGGCCATGGGAGGTACAGGTGACGACATTGCCAATGCCATTGAGAAGGCTGAAGCACTTCTAGAATCGGGCGCGGCGGTCGAGGCCGCACAGCATTTTGCCGAACTATTGTCAGATCAAAAAGAAAATGCCGCCGCGATTGGTGGATTGGCACGGTCATATTTGGCATTAGGGAATATTGACACGGCTCAATCAATTGTCGCCTCGGCAACAACGAAGGTGTCGGAAACGCAAGAAGTTCGAGCCGCGAAAGCGGCGATAGATTTGGCACTTCAGGCTAAAGAGGCGGGACCGATTGATCAACTTCGGGCCAAGATCGAGGAAAATCCAGATCATCATGAGTCGCGGTTGGAATTGGCCATCGCTCTTCAGGCCAACGGCCACATTGAGGAATCGGTCGAGGAATTACTGGAATTGTTTCGTCGAGATCGGGAATGGAGAGACGGGATGGCTCAGTCGCAACTGATGAAGATTTTTGATTCATTGAAACCCAATGATCCAATTGTGTTGAAAGGTCGGCGTCGTCTCTCATCGTTGGTCTTCTCTTGATCCCATTCGGCGACGTCTCACAACCGAAAATATGTGATGGTTTCACTCGCTGGTTCACCGGAAATTGTTCTTAGTCCTCGAATCAAGGACTTTGTTCTCCACCCGAAATTAGAGATGACAATGATTGTGTCTAACCGAACGGTTCATGGATTGATGGAAACAGCTGAAAATACTGAACCGCACGTGGTTGGGTGTCGGCAATGCGAAGAGTCGAGTGGCCCCTCGCATGATATTGGTTGTGCGGCGGTTGTTAAAGATTTGAAGGAAATTGATGATGACCATTTTGCAAGGGTCAGAGGATTGGCTCGATACCAACGGCAAGACATGGTTCATGGTTTCCAACCTGATGCGCGCGCCCGAATCAAGTGGGGAGAGTTTGAAGTGGACCTTCATCCCACTCCACCGGTCAAAGACTTCAACAAAAAACAATTGACCGAACGTTCCATTCGCGACTTTGAGTCAGTTAATGAAAAGAGGAATCGTTTCGATTATTTGGTATCGGGGGATGATATTCCGGTCAATTATGTGGCTGTTGGCCGCCAATTTTCGCAAAAACAAGCGTTGCTGGAAACCTAGACATAGTCTGAACGTCTCGCTGTTCTCTTGACCTGGATGGACATGCAAGAAAAATCGCAAGGAAAGCCAACGAGTAATCAATGACGAATGAAAACATGACAATCAGCCGCAAGATGTTGGAAATTTTGGTGTGTCCGCTGACCCATGCCAGTTTGATCTACGACCCTGAGGCGCAAGAACTCATTTCACGAGCCGCCAATCTCGCCTTTCCTATCCGTGATGGGATTCCGATCATGCTTGAGAGTGAGGCCCGTCCGTTGAACGATGAATGATATAACCAATCATCCCATCATGATTTTTGGCAACTGGCCATTTAACCCTGCGGCCTCTCGAATGAAGACACCGCGCAAAGCCGGTAAACGTTTGACCGCGTCCATTCCGCCTTTACGCAAAGTGTATAAAATAGGGTTGCTATTGGAATATAGCCAATCAAAACTGTCGGTCGCGAAGGCAAATAGATTGACGTCAAATCTCCGCCATCTCTGATAGCGCTCCAAGACAGTCTTGAGTCCAATATCTTCACCGCGCCGTGCCGCCGAACCAAGAATTTGCGCCAGAGAGGCCGCGTCTCGGAAGCCCAAATTGAGACTTTGACCGGCCAAAGGGTGTATAATATGAGCCGATTCGCCCACCAAAGCCGCACGCTCAGTGACGAGGATTTTGGCAATTCTCTGAGTGAGTGGAAAGAAAAATCGGTCTCCAACGAGTGAAAGGTCACCAAGGATTGAACCCATCGGAATTCTTAATTGCTTGAGGAATTCGTGATGGTTCATTTTTTCCAACCGCGATGCCTCGTCTTGACCGACGGTCCAAACCAATGAAGAAACCCGTCCCTGAAGAGGCAGAATAGCTAAAGGACCCGAGGGTAAGAATATCTGACGGGCGCAGCCGTGATGGTCTCGCTCATGCTCAACCGCACAGGCGATGGCCGATTGAGCGTAGTTATATTGAGAAAACCTGATGGCCGCTTTCCTAGCAACGATACTGTCACGTCCATCACAGCCAGCCACCATCGACGCCCGATAGGAGCGACCATTGGTGTCTTTGACCTTCACTCCGAAAGCGTTCAATTCCAATTCAGTGATACGCGTGTTAATGACGCGAATAAAATTGGCGTGGTTTTGGATCTCTCTCTTGACCACGCTACGCAAATGTCGATCCTCAACCATTCGTGCCATCGGACCGACGTCAATCTCGCTTGACTCGAATCGCAGCGATGGGGATGATGCCCGGGAGAGGCCGTCGGAGATGTGGATGGAATGAATGTCTTGGCTATGAGTCTCAATGAATTCCTTCAATTCGAGGGCCGCGAGCAGTCGACACGATGACAAAGATAAGGCGTAAGCCCGTCCATTGAATGGCGGTATGCGTGACGGTTTGACGCTGTCAAAAACAAGGATATTGAGTTTTTCTCGAGCCGCGGCGAGGGCAAGAATGGAGCCAACCAACCCGCCGCCGGACACGATAATATCATACTGATTTCGCATGGTGTTTTGCCCCATGATTGAGAGACCAAGACGGCGCCCATTGATACCCAACGACCGTTGTGAAGTCGTGGCCCGCCAACCTTTTTCGGGGGGCGAATGGCATCTTGAATCGGGATATTTTCAATCTTGTGTCCATATCCAATCCGATTGACGCTGTCGTATTTGAATTGAAGTGAGGGCGATCATGACATTAAATAACCGCCGAGGACCTTGATCGCAATTGCTGATCATCTACAGCTCAGACCAAAGGGCACTGCACCCCTCGAAAACCTGATGCGAATATTGTCTCATCATTAGCCGTTTATCAAAGGGTATCAATGGTACAATTTTCATTTCCCACGCTCGAGCACGGCGGCCAAATTGAGGCTTTGCTCTTGAACCTTTCATTCATCTCACAGGTGACTCTATGTCATCAATCCTGTCAGGTGTCATTCGTCGCACACTCGGCTGAAGATGTCAGGAAAGTGGCGCAAGTTTTACATGAAAACGGCTTTTTTCCACTCATGGGAATAGAGACATTGTTTGTCAAATCAATGACGTGTGCGTCTTGCGTCGGGCGGATTGAGCAAGTCCTGATGAAGATTCACGGTGTCACTGCAGCTGATGTGAATCTGTTGAAGGGAACAGTGACCGTTCAAACAATTGATTCATCGCTGTCCTCAGCACATTTCATCGACGCGGTGAGGAAAGCGGGTTACGAGGCGGAGGTGAAGGGCAAGACATTGCCGCTATCCTCCCATGATCAACTTAATGAAGAAGAAAAGCTCGCCAAGCGGCAAGTTATCATCGCGTCCATTTTTTCTCTTCCCGTCATCATCCTTGAAATGGGGCAACATGTATTTCCGTGGTTTCATTCTTTTGTCCAAACTACCATTGGACAACAGAATTCTTGGTCTATCCAATTGGCCTTGGCCTCCATCGTCCTTATCGGGCCGGGCCGCGCATTTTTTGTCAATGGGGCTATGGCCATGCGCCGGCTGACCCCGGATACTAATACGCTTGTTGCCATTGGCACCGGCGCTGCTTTTGTTTACTCGGCCATGGTTTTACTTGTTCCAGGCCTTTTTCCTCCATCGGCGTTGGAAGTTTATTTTGAAGCGACAGCGGCCATTATATTGCTCATTTTGGTCGGTCGGTGGATGGAGGCAAGAGCTAAAGGCCGAGCCGGAACGGCGATCAAGTCGTTGATGGGTTTGCAGGTGAAAGTCGCAAAGAGATGGAGAGATGGAAAGAGTGAAGAGGTGGCTATCGAACAGTTGCAAATCGGTGACCAAATCCTGATCAGTCCCGGTGATCGCATCCCGACAGATGGATGGGTAACAGAAGGGGAGAGTTCGGTCGACGAGAGTCTGTTAACGGGCGAGCCCTTTCCTGTTGATAAACAGGTTGGTGATCATGTCACCGGTGGCACAGTCAATCTGTCGGGGGGCTTCATAATGCACGTTCACCGAGTCGGGGAGGCGACAATTTTTGCCCAAATTGTTCGCGCTGTTGAGCAAGCTCAATCCGTCAAACTTCCGGTCCAGCGCCTCGCTGACCGCGTGACCCATGCGTTTGTGCCAGCGGTATTGATCATCGCTGTTGGGGCGGTCATAATTTGGTTGAGCACTGGCGCTTCGGATGCTCTCACGCAGGCCTTGGTAGCCGGTGTGTCAGTCCTGATCATCGCCTGTCCCTGCGCCATGGGATTGGCGACTCCTGTCTCAGTCTTAGTGGGGACCGGTCGCGCCGCTGAACTCGGTGTCCTCTTTCGGGGTGGAGATGCGGTGCAAAGACTGAGTGCGGTCAACCTCATGGCATTTGACAAGACTGGAACCCTAACCTTAGGCCAATTTGCCTTGTCGGATATCGTGCCGACGGGGCAAAAAACGAAGGATGAGTTGCTTACTCTTGCCGCATCGGTGGAGGCATTTTCCGAGCATCCTTTAGCCGAGGCGATTGGGCGGGCTTTGGAGGAAAGAGAACTTCGTACAATATCGGCGCTGGATTTTAAGGCGATGCCGGGTCTTGGTGCGGCGGCAAAAGTGGAGAACCAGTCGGTTCTGATAGGCAATAGGCGTTGCATGAAAATCAATGAAATTGAGCTATCAAATTTGAATCAGAAGAAGGCCAAAGAATTTTTACAACAAGGCAAAACGACGGTCTACGTGTCGGTTGATCGAAAGGTTGTTGGCCTCTTGGCCTTTGAGGATTCGGTGAAAGCATTAGGCCAAGATGTCATGGTGCAGTTGCGCCATATGGGAATGGCAGACATTGCGATGATGACGGGTGATAACCGAGGAGCGGCCGATGTCGTGGCGGACAAGATGGGAATCGAAAATGTCTATGCAGAGATGAGCCCGCAAGACAAAGTGGACCAAATCACGGCGCTTAATGAAGCTGGAAAACGAACCGCCTTCATTGGTGACGGAATCAATGACTCCGCCGCCCTCGCCGCCGCAGATGTTGGAATCGCGATGGGGACGGGATCGGATGTCGCTATTGAAACCGGCGATGTCGTGTTGATGAGCGGAGATTTGCGTGCGGTGGTGAATGCCGTCCATGTATCTCGTGCGACGATGCGAAATATCAAACAAAATTTAGGTTGGGCCTTTGGTTACAATATGGCTTTGATCCCCGTTGCCGCCGGTGCCTTTTATCCCCTATTTGGTTGGCAACTTTCCCCGGTGCTCGCGGCCGCGGCAATGGCTTTTTCTTCTGTGTCAGTTCTGCTCAATGCGATCCGACTCAAGAATCTCAAACCCGCCATTCCGAGCCATTGATCGCAGCAAAGGTGAAGCGGCAGATTCCAGAAATCGATTCAAAAGAGTTCCAAATTGGTTTAGTGTGATGGGTGTCAATTGGAGAACAATCATGCGACTTCCGATTTGTTTACTGATGGTATTTTTTGTAGCTAACTTGGCGATTGCGCATTCGGGTGCATCAGGAGTGGTCAAAGAGAGAATGGATGCCATGACCTCAATGGCCAAAGCCATGCGTTCAGTGTCGAAACTCATGGCCGAATCCTCGCCCCAAGATTTTGAGGTCATGGGGGCTGCCGCCAAGGTCATCGCCGATCATAGTGGTGATGCCATGACAGATTTATTTCCGCTCGGAACGGGAGGCCACCCGTCTGAAGCGCGGCAAAATATCTGGATAGAGAATGAAGAGTTTAGCCGTTTGGCGCACCGTCTAGAGAGAGTCTCACTATGGCTTGAAATGGCAGTGATCGCGAAATCCGATGGATTCACCGAAGCGGGTGAGTCCCCATCTCTTCAAGCCATTTTGAACGATAACCTCACCCCGACGCTGCAAATCGCGGAGCAATTAGACATAAAGGATCTTGTTGGAGAGATCGGGCAAACCTGTAAGGCCTGCCACAGAAAATTCAGATTGTGATAACGAACATGTTTATTTGGCCTCATCCTCCATGGCAAAAGTTTATTTCTCCTTGGCCGCACTGAGTTCCATCAGAGAAAATGAAACAATTTTCTCTTCAAATAAAGTCATGACGTATTGACAGGAGGTGGGTATGGGCAGCGATGCGTTGAAGATCGGGGCTTGCAATCTTGGGCGTGCCATTGAAGGGGGATCAATTGATCCTGTCGAGCTCACAGAACAATTTTTTTCAGTCATTGATGAACATCCCTTTGCGACATCAATTTATGCCCGGCTGACAAAGAAAAGGGCGCGGGCCGAAGCCAAATCGGCGCGTCATCGGGCGCGTTCAGGCCTTAGACGATCGGTGCTCGATGGGGTTCCGATTTCTTGGAAAGATGTGTTTGATACGGCGGGAGAGCCCACCGAGTCGGGGTCCAAAATTCTCCACAATCGCATCCCCGATAGGGATGCCGAAGTGCTTCGCAGGGCGACCCTCCTAGGTGCGATTTGCCTCGGCAAGACCCATCAGAGTGAACTGGCTTTCTCGGGCTTGGGACTCAATCCGATGACCGCTACACCTCCGTGCATCAACGATCATGATGCGGTGGCGGGGGGATCGTCATCGGGGGCCGCGGCGTCAGTGGCGTTTCATTTAGCTGCGGCGGCAGTGGGCTCGGATACCGGTGGATCAGTGCGGATTCCAGCGGCATGGAATGATCTCGTGGGATTGAAAACAACCCATGGGGCTTTGCCAATCGGGGGTGTGGTGCCCTTATGCCCAAAATTTGACACGGTGGGACCGTTGGCGGCTTCAGTCGAAGACGCGACTGCTCTTTATGCGATTATGTCGGGAAGATCACAAAGTCCCTCCCTTGAGGGTGACACCGTTAAGGGAAGGCGCTTCTTAATCATTGATGAATGTTTAAATCAGATTAGCTCGCAACCTCGGGAGGCTTTTCGGCGGGCGTGTGAAACGCTAGGTCAAGCGGGTGCCACATTTGAGGTCTGTTCGATGGCGGCTCTCGTGAGGGCACAATCACTGGCCGCCTGTCTCTATTGTGTGGAAGCCTATGGACATTGGAAAGACAGTATAGAGGCGCATGGACATCTCATGTTTGCCCCCATTCGTGAGAGATTTGAGACGGGTCTGGGTTATTCTGGTGTTGATTATGTCACTGCATGGCAGGAGTTGGTTCAAATTCGGAGTGAGTATTTGGCTTCGATTAACGGATTTGACGCTGTGCTGATACCCACCTGTTTGGTGATGCCACCCAAGACATCCGCTTTGCTCGCCGATGCCAAATTCTATGCACAGCAAAATTTGTTGACACTGACCAATACGCGTATTGGCAATTTGATGGAGGTGCCCGCTTTGACGTTACCTAGCGGCACTCCTTCAGCGGGTGTCATGGTTCTTGGCCGACCACGAGAAGAAATGCGTCTGTTGCGATTGGGGCGGGCCATTGAGCGTGTCATGCTTGATAGGTAGACAAGTGGGCAAAAACATCACAGGGCAGGCCTGTCGTAGAATTTGGACTAGACGGACAGGGAGGCCTCCTTTATAAAATCAAGCGATCAGAGCAAAAAAGACTCTGAATTTTGAGGCAGAAAATGGAACTATCGGGGCGGCTGTCGGGCCTTCCATCTTATCCTTTTCCGAGGCTTCGGGAACTCTTGGATGGTATCACGGCCGAAAACCACACGATTGATCTTTCGATTGGCGAACCACGCCAGCCCGTGCCGGACTGGGTTGGTCCCACTTTGAACGCCGTTCTTCAAACTTTTGGCTCATATCCACCCAACGAAGGGACGATTGAGTTACGGCGGGTGATTGCAAGTTGGCTTGGCCGACGATACGGGGTCAATAAAATCGATCCAGAAACCCAAATCCTCCCCCTTAATGGTTCACGAGAGGGTCTATTCAATGCCAGTTTGGCTCTCTGTCCTGAACAGAAGGAGGGAAAGTCTCCCTATGTCCTGATCCCCAATCCTTTTTATCCCCCTTATGCGGCAGGAGCGGCGCTCGCGGGGGCTATACCTTATTTCGTATCGGCTGATCGTGACGCCGGATATCTGCCCAATTATGCGGCCTTGCCGAAAGAAGTGCTCGCGCGGACCGCACTTGTGTATTTGTGTTCGCCCGCCAATCCACAAGGCTCTGTGGCCCCCATGGCGTATCTTCAAGAACTATTGCAATTAGCCGAGCGGTACGGCTTTAGAATTTTGGCTGATGAGTGTTACGCAGACATTTATCGTTATGACCCGCCGCCCGGGATGCTTGAAGCGGTAGAAAAAACCCAATCTGACCCAGAAACGGCGGCAATTTTTCATTCGCTTTCTAAACGATCAGGACTCCCCGGTTTGCGTTCAGGATTCGTCGCTAGTGGACCTCAAGCCATCGCGGCGATGAAAAAACTAAAATCCTTTGGGGGAGCACCGATTCCGACACCTCTGCTTTCTGTATCAACCAAAGCGTGGGTTGATCAGGACCATGTGGAGATGAATCGTCAAGCGTATTGCTCCAAGTATCAAATCGCGGATGAAGTTCTCGGTGGATGTCAGGGTTACACGAGCCCTGAAGCGGGGTTGTTTCTTTGGATGAATGTCGGCAATGGCGAAGAAACAACGCTCAGATTATGGCGGCAAGCGGGGCTTCGTGTTGTGCCTGGCGAATATCTCGGGCGAGTTGTCGATGATCACAACCCGGGTTCAGAATATATCCGTGTCGCTCTGGTGGCGAATGATCATGAGTTACGGGCCGGTTTGGAGAGACTTCACGCATGTCTTTGAGGAGGGTTGAATAAAAAAATGACCTATGCAGCAAAATCACGTGAGACCTTTATGGATAGTAGCTTGCGGCAAGCGCTTCATCGACGAAGCAAAGAATTGCTTGGCCTCGTGCTCTTTGCCACAGGCACAGCGGCGGCCATTGCCTGTGGTTCGTATTCGGCCGAAGATTCGGGTCTCCTCAAATCAACCGGCGCACCAGCGCAGAACTTATTTGGCTCTTGGGGGGCTGAAATAACGAGCATATTCATTGTCACTCTTGGTTGGGCGTCGTGGTGCCTGCCTGCCTTTTTTTGTATCTGGGGCCTGCGTTTCTTGAGTCATTTTGGCAGTGAACGCCTGATCTCCCGCCTGATCTTTCTCCCATTTTTCATTCTTTTTACATCATTGGCGTTGGCATCATTTCCTCTCACTTTATCTTCCTGGCCGCATAAATTCGGGGCGGGCGGGATGCTTGGAGATTCCATGTTGGGATTCCTCGCGTACAACTGGCCTAACCTTTTCGGCAAAGACACGGGAACCGTTTTCTTGATATCGGCGGCGGCCTTAATCTTGTTTGTTGGGCTTGTTCATGGCGTCACGGCAAAAGGTTTCTTTCGCTGTTTTCTGACAGCGGCAAAATTCTTGCGCACGATCGCGCGAGTGACATTGGGTATCCCAACCCCGTCTCGGGGGCGACCGAAGGTTGCTGCGACGACACACAAAACCCATCGGTCAGTTTTTAGCTCTTCGCAGCGAAAAGTAGTCTTAGACTCTAATGATGATGACTTTGAAGAGACGATCGATGAAATCGACAAGCCGAGTCGCATGGCCCGTTTGAAGCACAGGATTGATGACCTCTTTAGTGCCTTCAGACCGACAACCCATGAAGAGAAGAAATTGGCCCGCTCGGCCCAAGAGCCGTCATTGACTCGAGATGGAATGATGGGGGCCAATGAACGCGATGCAAATTTTTCTGATGAGGCTGAGACTGAAGGGCAGCCCGTCGTCAAACAAAGATCAAATAAAATGCGTCGTAAGAGTCAAAAGGCGATGCGGGAAGAGCGTCCCCCCCTAATTTCCGCTGAAGATGAATTTCCCAACCAACTGCCGCCGCTTTCTTTACTTCAGGAGTCCCCCGACGACCTCAAACCTGCGTTAAGTTCCCACTCGATGGAACAGAATGCTCATTTGTTGGAATCGGTGTTGAATGACTATGGTGTCAGAGGCAAAATCCAAGAGGTTAAGCCGGGACCGGTCGTGACTCTTTACGAATTGCTGCTTGAGCCAGGCGTGAAGGTAAGCCGTGTGATGGGACTAGCCGATGATATCGCGCGCAACATGTCGGCGCTCTCGGCTCGAATATCGAAGATTCCGGGTCGTGATGTCGTGGGGATTGAGTTGCCGAATGAACTTCGAGAGACGGTCTATCTGCGCGAGCTGCTCGCCGATAAGGAGTATGGTGATTCCAAAATGGATCTAGCTATCGCGGTGGGCAAAGATATCGGCGGTTTGCCAAAAATTGTTGATCTCGCCAAAATGCCACATCTGTTGATCGCGGGCACCACAGGGTCAGGCAAATCGGTGGCCGTCAATACGATGATCCTCAGCCTTCTTTACCGATTGTCGCCAGAACAGTGCCGGCTGATCATGATTGATCCGAAGATGCTCGAATTGAGTGTGTATGATGGCATACCGCACTTGTTGACCCCTGTGGTTACCGACCCGAGGAAAGCGGTGGTCGCGCTGAAATGGGCTGTCGCTGAAATGGAAGAACGCAACCAATTGTTCAGCAAGATCCATGCGCGCAATATTGCGACATTCAATGAGCGCGCCCTAGAAGCCCAACGGCTGGGCAAAAAACTCATCCGTCGATACCCAAATGGTTTTGACGAGAATGGCGACCAAGTCATCTGTGAGGAAGAAATTGAACCGAATACGCTTCCCTACATTGTTGTCATTATTGACGAAATGGCAGATCTGATGATGGTGTCTGGTAAAGAAACGGAAGCGTGTATTCAGCGATTGACACAGATGGCCAGAGCCGCCGGCATTCACGTGGTTATGGCGACGCAGCGACCCTCTGTGGATGTGATTACGGGAACCATCAAAGCCAATCTGTTGACCCGAATATCCTTCCAAGTGACATCCAAAATTGATAGCCGAACCATTCTCGGTGAACAGGGTGCTGAACAGCTCCTAGGTCAAGGGGATATGTTGTACATGTCAGGGGGATCTCGAATCAATCGTGTCCACGGGCCGTTCGTGAGCGATGAGGAGGTCGAGAATATTGCCAATTTCCTCAGAGAAACGGGAGAGCCAGAATATCTGAACGATGTGTTGGATGAGCCCGAGGACATGGCCGGCGTGGATGTTTCTCTGGGTTTATCAAAAGGTTCGGCTCAAGTAGATTTTCAATACAACCAAGCGGTCGAAATTGTGCTGCGGGATCGAAAATGCTCAACGTCATATATTCAAAGACGGATGGAGATCGGCTATAATAAGGCGGCGCGACTTGTCGAGCGTATGGAAAGCGAGGGGTTGATCAGTGCCGCTAATCATGTCGGAAAGCGCGAGATTCTTGTTCCTGAATAACTCAGTAAAAAGATTTCCGTCTTGATCATGGGGCGGCGATATCGGTTGTGTCAATGGGTGATCGTTGTGGCCCTCTCGGTTGGTCTCGCCTTCCCGATACAGGCGCAAACAACGGACGGGGATACGGAGAAGGACGTGGCCATCACGTTGTCCGCTTTGGCCGACTATATGGTTCAATTTAAAAAGGGTTTTGCACAATTTTCGCAACTGAACGCGGATGGAACCACTTCAAAGGGCCACCTTATCGTCGAGAGGCCTACCAATGCTCGACTTGAATATCATCCGCCGTCCTCAGGATTGATCATCGCTGACTCCTTTCGGGTCGCGGTTTTTGATCTTAAGTCCAATACGGCCCCCATAATCATTCCTTTGACATCAACTCCGCTATATTTTCTCCTGAAAGACAATATCCGGATTGACGATACCGATGTGCTGGTGAGTTATAATATTGGCGCAGCGTCCAGCGAAGTTATGGTGCGTGGCGATACAGAAAATGATAGGGGGGCGTTGCGTTTGCTCTTTCGTCACTCACCGATTGAACTTGCGGGGTGGATTTATATGGATCAGTTCGGGCAAATTACCCGAATGACCTTTGATTCGTTGGTCCCAGAAATTGAGATTGACCCCAAACTCTTTGACATTGATGGTGAAATCCGTCGGTTGAACCGCAATTGAATTTGGCGACATGCCTCTCCGCCATTGGCGAGTCGACGAGGGTCTCTGAAAAAGTCTGTCCCCAAACAGTCGAATCTCTAAATAATGACCTTAGAATCGCTTAGAATGATGAGAGGTCAAAAGAGACCGAGGAGTGCCAAGCGTGAGGATGGAATGGATACGGGTGAATGTCTTCACGCCCTCCAGTTGCATTCAGGTCAAGTGCGGCAATTTGTCAACTGGCGGCGATACATTTCCTCCCTCGACACCAAGGAATCGGCGACACCCACCAACCAACGTTTCTTGTTGTAGGATTTTCGCCCGAATCCGGCATGGCCTTCGTGATAGGCGAGATATTGATTGCGGACATCGCTCTTGGCGATGCCGAATTTCTTGGTCGTGATGTCGGTATACCAGCCCATGAAATCGACGGCATCACCGAAATTCGCACGGCTGACATTTCGCTTTCCAGTCTTTTGCTTATACCAATCCCAAGTGCTGTCGACCACTTGAGCGAAGCCATACGCTGATGATTGACGTTTCCATGGGATAATTCCGAACAGTTCAGTTCGAGGTGTTTTGGCGCGCGACTCGAATTTGCTTTCTTGCCATAGCATGGCCATCTGTACCGATGTCGGTAAATGCCATCTCCGCTCGACATCGCGCATTTGAAAATACCATTTAGGTTTTTGTTGAACGATTGAGCACGCGTCGTCAAGATTCGCGGGAGCATCCCAGTCTGCAATTGAGCAAGCTCCTAGCGCGACGACACATGCAAACGCCAGTCGTCTCCACATGCTTTGCACTGCCTTTTTTCTGCCTCTCAGTGAATGATATGATTCTGTTCTCGCATTTGCTAGCTTTTCGTGAAACAAAAGGTAATTTCCTCGGTGGTGTGGCAAAGCCGTCGCATTCCCATCTTCACTCTTGATCAAAATTTGACGGATTGCCACGGCATATTTTTGAATTATGATATGCAAGTTTTATGTGCCCGCGGCCATTCCTGATGGAGAGAATGTGATGGACAAACCCCTGAACGCGTCCGAGTTGGTTGCCCGCGCCATGGGGGACTTGCGGATTGGGCTTCCCGTCGTGCTGACCCGTGGCGGCGAGGGGTTGGCGATTTTATCGGCTGAGTCGGCCGGTGACGAGAGATTGTTGGATGGAAGCCAGCAAACGGGGGCCATTCTCGCTTTAACTGCGCGCCGCGCAAAAACGCTCAAGGCGCGACTTTATGATGGCGACATCGCGCGGATTTCCATTCCAGAGAATGTCCCTATGACTTGGTTGAGATCAGTGTGCGATCCTTCAACTGATCTCGACTATCCAATGAAAGGGCCTTTGCAGGCCATTCGTGGCGGGTCGGCCGACTTATGCCGTGAAGCGATTTTGTTAGCTCGGCGAGCGCGGTTGTTACCCGCCGTTCTCGCCTGGCCAGTCTCTCCGGCAAAAGGGTTTGCACAAATTAACCAATTGACATGTATCGATCTTGAACCTGAACAGGGGCTGGTTTTTGACCATAGCCTTCACTCCGCGGTTCAAGCCATTCTCCCGTTGCACGGTTGGCCTGATGCCCGCATCCATGTTTTTCGAGTGGTGGACGGCAGTGAAGATCATTGTGCGGTCATTTTGGGTCGGCCCGAGAAAGCCGCCCTTACGCGCCTGCATTCAGCGTGTTTAACAGGAGATGTTTTGGGGTCATTGAAATGTGACTGTGGTTTTCAACTGCGTGCGGCCATGACGAAATTTCGTGAGGCGGGCAGCGGCGTCTTGCTTTATCTCAATCAGGAAGGACGAGGCATTGGTCTTCTCAACAAAGTGAGAGCTTATGGCTTGCAGGATTTGGGATACGATACTGTAGAAGCCAATCATCGACTCGGTTTTGAAGACGATGAGAGAAATTTTGTGACCGCCGCGGAAATGTTGAAACAGTTAGGTTATTCACGAGTTCGTTTGCTGACCAATAACCCTATGAAAGTGGAGATTTTACAACGGCAAGGAATTATTGTTGAAGAACGGCTCTCATTGTCGGTGACTCGCAACACATTTAATGAAGCTTATCTTAAGGTAAAAGCGGCAAAAAGTGGCCACCTTTTGTAATGTCGTCATGCCACGATATTCGCCTTATCGGAAATTTCATTCACTTTTGGGCGCGACAATTTCCTTGCTCATGGGGTTTGGGGGGCATTTCGGCCAACAAAAGCGAGGGTGATGGGACGACACCGTTAGGTGTGTTTTCGCTCATGGACATCTTGTTTCGCCCTGATCGTGTCAACCCATCGGTCTTACCTCGTGCCCGTCCCCTTCGTCGGTTCGATATCTGGTCAGATGATCCCGGCGATCCCCAATACAATCAATTGATTCCCTTTGGACATAACCACCCATGGAGTCATGAGCGTTTGTGGCGCAGCGATCATCTATATGATGTGGTCATTCCGGTGGCATACAATTGGCCCCTTCAAAAAGTGGGCGGTGGCTCGGCGATTTTTGTCCATACTTGGCGCGCCCCGAGATATTCCACGCAGGGTTGTATCGCCTTATCGCAAAACGACCTTATGTGGATCGCACAGCGGATCACAAAACACACCCGATTGATCGTACGAGATTTGTGATCAACGGGGTCGGACACCAAAAACGGCCGAACCCACACGGATATACGTGGCTCCCAAATGGATGGCGGTTTCAAAATCACCACTCATCCCCATACTCAATCCCCTTAACCCGTGACGTTTGGCTAGATTGGTAAGCAAGCCAAAATGCAGTGCCGGTGCTTCGTGGCTTGGAGGGATACACATCAACCCTTCAAGGGGGAGATTCAAGCGGCGAGCTTGATTGACCAGTGTGTCCAATTCATCGGGTATAACCCCCGACTTTTGTGGCTCTTCTCCCGTATTGACCTGAATGAATAGTCGAGGACAGTGTCCTAGTTCTTGCGCAACGGTATCGATTCGGGTGAGCAGTTTGATTCGATCCACCGAATGAATGGCGGCAAAGAGTTGCATCGCCGAGCGGACTTTGTTGGTTTGTAACGGACCAACAAGATGGACATCAATTTCAGGGTAGCGCTCTTGCAGTTCTGGCCATTTCTGTTGCGCTTCTTGAACTCGGTTTTCTCCGAACTCCCGATGCCCGTGGTCAAGAACACGGAGGATTCGATCCAAAGGTTGGAGTTTAGAAATCGCAAGCAGGTGCGTGGATCCCTCGGTGCGGCCGGCTCTGATTTCGGCGGCGGATATTCTCTCTTGCACGGCGGCAAGTGACGACATGACGCAGATCTCCGAAATTCACAACTCATATTATCGGACATTGATGGTGAATACGAGTGCGAATAGTTTGGCTTGTTTTTGTCGCCTGTAAAGGCTAATGCGTCTCACAGCATAACTGTCTGGAGAATGTTTAATGGTGATGCCCGCCCGCGCTCTTTCGATCGGGTTGCTGGCTCTTGCAACCCTATTGGTCGCCTGTTCCGATGAGGAAAAGAAACCGCAGCCGCCCACGCCCAAAGAAGATCGTGAGACGATTTGGGATCTTTTTGAGGATAGGGCCGACCCGTCGGTCACAGTTCAGGTCAACCGATATCTTTGGAACGCGACCCTAGAGGTTTTGGATTTCTTGCCGCTGGAAAACGTCGATCCCTTTACCGGTGTGATTGTAACAGGCTGGGGGACACCGCCTGGTGGTGATGTTGAGTATCGTGCCACCATTTTGGTTCGCGACCCGGCTCTTGCGGCCCGATCACTGCGCCTCGCGTTGGTCACTCGTTTGGGCCCCGCAGACGAGAAAACGGTTGAGGCTATTGAGGACGCCATTTTCACTCGAGCGCGCCAACTTCGGCAAGCAGATGGGAAACTCTAGCGATTCAGCCCCCCTTCTGTCATGAGCGAAGATCAACAGCAGAAAAATCTCACCGAGATTGAAAAATACTGGCAGGCGGTTTGGGATGATCGCGAAATTTTCAAATCCGAGCGCCGCGAGGAACAAGAAAAATACTATATTTTAGAGATGTTCCCGTACCCATCAGGGCGCATTCATATGGGGCATGTCCGCAATTATACCATGGGAGATGTCATCGCTCGTTATCGCAAAGCCAAAGGTTATAATATCTTGCATCCAATGGGCTGGGATGCCTTCGGGATGCCAGCCGAGAATGCGGCCATGGAAAAGGGCGTGCATCCTCGCCAATGGACTCGCAATAATATTGCCGATATGCGCGACCAACTCAAACCTCTTGGACTTTCGATTGACTGGAGCCGTGAGATCGCCACGTGCGATCCATCTTATTATGGGCAACAACAATCCATGTTCATCGACATGCTGGAAAAAGGGCTTGTCTATCGCGACAAATCCACCGTCAACTGGGATCCGGTCGATATGACCGTGTTGGCCAATGAGCAGGTGATTGACGGCAAGGGTTGGCGTTCAGGGGCTGACATTGAACAAAAGACATTGCCACAATGGTTTTTTCGTATCAGTGATTTCTCCGACGAATTGCTCGCAGCCATTGATCATCTAAAGGGATGGCCACAAAAAGTTCGCGTGATGCAACAGAACTGGATAGGCAAATCAGAGGGATTGGAACTGGATTTTGAAGTGGTCAATTCCTCGCAACCGCACATCAAAGTTTATACCACACGTCCTGATACTTTGTATGGAGCCAATTGTCTGGCCCTCTCACCCGATCATCCACTCGCTATAGAATGGGCCAAGACCGACGAAAGACTTGCCGCCTACCTCGCTGATTGTCGCAAATCTGGATTGTCTGAAGCGGCGGTTGAGACGATTGAGAAAACGGGTATTGATACGGGTTTCCGTGTAAGCCATCCGCTCAACTCGGACATTGTCCTACCGGTTTGGATCGCCAATTTTATCCTCGTTGATTATGGTACAGGGGCTGTCTTTTGCTGCCCGGCCCATGATGCAAGAGATTTAGAATTCTCAAAAAAATACGATCTCCCGGTGATTGATGTCTTTGTGCCGATGGATAATCATCATTGTGGTGTCAGCGACGTGGCTTTCGTCCCTCCTAAAACGGAAAAGGTTCGCTATCTGCGATTGGTAGCCGGATCGGTTGAGCAGAGCGGTGAGGCCGCTATCAGAGCCGCGATACGTCATTGTGAAAATCAGTGTCAGGGTCGGCGAGTGATCCATTATCGTTTGCGCGATTGGGGGATCAGTCGACAAAGATATTGGGGTTGCCCCATTCCAGTCCTGTATTGCGACTCGTGCGGTATCGTTCCCGAAGACAAATCAAATTTGCCGATTAAACTTCCAGAGGATGTGACGTTTGATCGGCCCGGCAATCCTCTGGAGCGTCACCCGACATGGTGTCACGCCGTTTGCCCGAAATGCGGCGGTAAGGCTCGGCGGGAAACAGATACGATGGACACTTTTGTCGATAGTTCGTGGTATTTTGTGAGATTTACCGCCCCTCAAGCCGCCTCGCCGACGGTGATGAGCGACGCTGATTATTGGATGAATGTTGACCAATATGTCGGCGGAATAGAACACGCCATTTTGCATCTTCTTTATTCGCGATTTTTTGCTCGAGCCATGCATATGACAGGCCACCTGCCGAAGAAATCAATTGAGCCTTTCACGGCGTTGTTTACGCAGGGCATGGTGCGGCATGAAATATATCAGTCGAAAGATCACAAAGGGCGGTTGCATTACCATTTTCCGCAAGATGTGGATGTGCAAGGCGACAAAGCCCGACTCAAATCGACCGGCGAAGAGGTTGAAATCAAGACGTCCGCAAAAATGTCCAAGTCGAAGAAAAATGTCATTGATCCCGAATGGCTGATCGACCGATACGGGGCCGATACCGCGCGGTGGTACATGATTTCTGACAGCCCGCCGGAGCGCGATGTTGACTGGAGCCCCTCCGGCGTTGAGGCGGCGTCGCGGCATCTTCAGCGCGTCTTGCGTTTAGCCGAAAACCTAACGGTATCTCCAATAGAGGAGGGGCAAGGTTCCAAATCTGACCTTGAGTTGAAATCAGCGACCCATCGGGCGATCGCCGATGTCAGTGAGGGAATCGACAAATTTGCATTTAACAAATCGGTGGCACGGCTCTATGAATTGACCCATTGTATTTCCCAATCCGCCGCAAGTTCAAAGGTCAAGCAAGATGCGATGAAAAATTTGGCGCAACTGATGGCACCGATCACCCCTCATGTGGCGGAAGAAATTTGGCGGATCATGGGGGGCGAAGGGCTGGTGATTGAACAGAAATGGCCACAGGCGGAACCTGAGTTCCTTGTCGATGAGATGCTCACCCTGCCGATCCAAATCAATGGCAAGAGACGATCGGAAATTCAAATCCATCAAGGCGCGGCGAACGAGGCGATTGAACAGGCGGTGATGAATGATGCTATTGTGCAGCGTGTACTGGAAGAATCTACTCTTAAGAGATTGGTGATCGTGAAGGATCGCATCGTCAATGTCGTCTGTTAGACTGCGCAACTCTGTCTTCATCGCTATTTGGGCGATGCTAGTGTCATGTGGCTATTCCCCAGCACTTCAGCAGGGTAAAACGGCTTCTGTCTTGTTGGAAGGGATCGATGTCGCGGTCGCTGGAGATCGACAAGGTTTCCATCTTGAAGAACTCCTCTCTCATCGTCTCAATTCTGACCGCGGCTTGTCTATCTACAAACTTACAGTTCGCCTTGACATCACGGAGAGAGATGAAGCGACACCGGGTTCAGGCGGGATTGATCGAAAATGGCTGCGATCATTGGCTTACTATGAGTTAAGGTCAACACAGAGTGATGAAATTATCGTGTCTGGTCAAGTTGAGGGATCGGCATCCTACAGTGTGAGTCAAGGGATCGTGGCGAGCCGCGGGGCGCAGCGGGACGCTGAGGAGCGGATGCTGACCCAAGTGGCCGATCGGTTGTACACGCGATTGGTTTTGATCGCCGATGAGTGGGCGGGTTGAAACTCAAGGCCGCCGAAGCGAAGGCCTTTATGGCGAAGCCAGACTTATCGTTGGGTGCCGTTCTGGTCTATGGCCCTGACCCTTTGCTCGTCTCTTACGGGCGGGACATGATTTTGCGGAACCTTCTCGCGAGGGAGACCGACACGGGCCATGAACGCATCGCGACGGATCAGTTGCGACGAAGCCCTGACGCCCTCTTGACAATGATCAAAGCACAAGGATTCTTTGCTGGCCGTCAGGTGATATCCATTGAAGCGGCCAATGACATGGCCTGCGAAGCCACCAAGAGAGCGCTTGATGGTCGTGCTGACGACGATGGATGGTTATTGTTATCGTCGGGACAGCTACGACCGAAATCCAAACTGAGAAAATTATTCGAGAGCCATAAGAGGGCGATGGCCGTGCCCATTTATGATCTTTCCTTCTCGCCTCACGAGGTCAGAGCATTATTGGAAAAAGCCCATCTCAAAAAAATTGATGCTGACGCGATGAAAGACCTGGAAACATTAGGGCGCAATTTGGCTCCGCAGATGTTTCTGCAGACAGTTGAGAAACTCCGTCTTTATAAGCGAGATCAAGAAGATGGCCGTGTTCAGACGTCTGATATTGAGGCCTGCACCACGCGAGAGGATGATCGCTCGCTTGATGATCTGATTGCCGATTTGGTGGCACAACGGACACAAAGAATTTCGCCCGCCCTGCGTCAGGTCTATGCACGAGGCCAGAATCCGGTCGCTTTGTTGATCCGAGCTCAACGGGAGTTTCGGGCCATCTTTTCGGCCGCTAGCCATCCTGAGGGACCCATATCTGGCGTGTCAAGCCTGCGCCCTCCCGTCTTTGGGCCGCGGCGTGAACAGATGGTCCGACATGTATCGAACTGGGGTGTCATCGGCGCGGGAGTGGCGTTGCGCAATTTGCTATCGGTCGATCGTCTTGTGCGCTCCGAGGCCAAGATTCCCGCGCAAGCTGCAGTGGAGAGAGCCTTTTTACGAATTTCTATGACACGAATAAAAAGATGATGGAAGTTATTGGGGCGAAGGAGAGCCGCGCCTTTCGCGTGTTATGGATGCTTGAAGAGTTGGACGCGAAGTATTGCCATCGCCCAGCAAAACCTCATTCGCCATACGTCTTGGAGCATAATCCGACGGGAAAAATCCCCGTACTTGTGACCGATGAAGAGGGTGAGGCATTGACTGAAAGTGTGGCCATCCTTCAGTATCTTGCGGATCGAAACGGTCGCTTTAGCTTTCCTATCAGCGATCGCAGGCGAGCCATTCAGGATGGTTGGACGCATCGGATTCTCGATGAAATTGATGCCTGTATTTGGACGGCGGCTAAACATAGCTTCGTTTTACCCGAAGATCGGCGCGTGAGTGACATCAAAAACACACTTCGCTGGGAATTTGCTCGCTCCATCAAACGAATAGCCATGGACCTTGATAATTCCACTTACGTTATGGGTGATGAGATGACGGTGCCGGATTTTATCTTGGGGCATTGCCTGATGTGGGCCAAACGGGCCCGTTTCGACTACAATGAGCCCAGTATTGTGGCTTACTTTGAACGCCTTCGGGCGCGTCCTGCTTTTCGGCGAACGATGGAAATTTGATGAATCTGTGGTGTTCTCTGACCACCGTTGTGATGCTGTCCCTGTTGCCGGTGAAAGTGAGTGCAAATTTTACGGCTCACGACGCCTATCAAGTTCTTCAAGAAATGATTACCCAGCAAGGTGGCTTTATTGAGGCGTCGGAAGTGGTCGATACGATAAACTCGGTTCTGTTGAGTGAACCAAGGATCGGAGCTAAAGATTCCCTTGGTATTTGGAAAATTACGTCCTCATGGTTGCGGCTATCGCAACAAAACGACGGCACCGTAAAAATCTCAATGCCATCCATTATTGCCAATGAGCACTCGTTTTTGGGGGTTCATCAATCCGTGGGGTCATTCATCGTTGCCGGTTTTCAGGGTGTGATGTCTAGAACCGAAGAAGGCGTGCTGATTTCAGTTTCAGGTGATGAGTTGCAGAACGTGTCAAGGTTTGAGATCAATGACGACTCCTTGATCGCGAGCGAACGCCATTGGCAAACTCTGCTTCAGCAATGGCGGGCCGAGATTCAATTTGGCGCGGCCCAACATTCAGTCAAAGCCAAGCTAGCAACGAAACATCTGACTCTTGCCTTATTTGATGACAACGGTTTGGATATCTTGCGGGGACAATTTGAGCAATTGCGGGCCCGTTATAGCGGGGCCTTCAGCAATATACTTGACCTCATCTCTACGCCATTTAGTGAGGATTGGTTTGGGACTTCTCTGTCTTTTGCTTCCGGCGGAGTCCGCTATACTTCCAATCCGGGTCAATTTGTTGATTTTCATTCGAGTGCCTTTTCTGGAAGCCTTAATTCACGGCCCCGACAAATCGATACGACACTCTCCGGTCAGGGGCTGAACCTCCAAACTCGTTTGGACGGCCAGGTTCAAGATGCCTTCCAAATCAACCATCTCGATTGGCAGCATGAAATCATTGTTGATGATCAAAGCACAAAGATCAATGTCAACACTGATGTTTCAGAGGTCGAAATCAATCGACACTTGCTTGAGCCAAGAAATCAATCTTCAGAGGAGGGACTCTTTCCCCCCGGCAGGCTCGACCTTAATGGGTCTTTGACTCTTTCCAACGCGCGTGCACAGGAATTTTTTGGTGGTCAATGGCCAGATTTCAGACCGCTTGAATTTGTTGACTGGAAAGTTGAGAATTCGCAACTGAATTTCCTCGGCACGACTTTAGATGTTTCGGGTCAGGTGCGGCAATTGTTTTCTGAAGATGGACAAGAAAAATGGCGGCTTATAGGTCAGGGTGTTGCTTTCATTGAAGGTCTCAAAGGAGCCTTGAAGACGATAAAAACGTTCAGCACACTGAACCGAACAGGTCAGTTGGCGCTTCGGATGGTGAGTATGGCAGGACGAAAAGTATCGATGGAT
Organism: Paracoccaceae bacterium; assembly: GCA_022824005.1. Lineage (GTDB taxonomy): Bacteria > Pseudomonadota > Alphaproteobacteria > Rhodobacterales > Rhodobacteraceae > JAPOXR01. The sequence continues at coordinate 5,191 of JAJEBG010000009.1, read as the reverse complement.
CGCTTGCGATACGATGTTGAGTTTCACGAAGACGGGAGTCTCACGGTCAATAATTTTACCTTCCAATAATCATTTGAGTCTTTGCTTTGGCCGCCCATAGCGCCATTTTTTGGCTTGATTTTTTCTCTCAATTGGGATTGAGTTTTGCATGGGTCCCACTCAAGCCAAAACCAAAGCCACCTCACGTCATTTTCACCATTTCAAAGGTTTAAATATGTCCGCCCAACTTGAAGATATTGCCAATGATCTCCTCAAAATTGCCAAAGGGGCCGGGGCTGATAGCGCCGACACTTTGGTAGTGAATGCCGATTCCGTGACCGTTGAAGTGCGCAAGGGAAAACTGGAGCATATTGAAAGGTCCGAAGGGACTGAGCTCGGATTGCGTGTGTTTGTGGGTCAGAGACAGGCTTGCGTCTCGGGTTCTGATTTGTCCCAAGAGGCCATCGCCGCGATGGCCGAGCAAGCGGTGGCTATGGCGAAAGTCGCGCCGCAAGATGATTATGCCGGATTGGCCGAAGTTGATCAATTGGCCAGAGAAGTTGACGGGTCAAAATTGCAGTTGATTGACGAGGAGGAAAGGCTGAGCACAGAACAACTGAGAGAGTTGGCCATTGAGGCGGAATCAGCGGCTCTCTCTGTTGCAGGTGTGTCACAAACCGAGTCAAGTGCTGCTGGTTGTGGCTTTCAGAAGAGTTGTATGGCCGCCAGCAATGGATTTACCGGATCTTATGAAAGCACAGGAATTTCCCTTTCTTGTGCCGCCATCTCTGGCAGTGGTTTGGGAATGGAAGTTGACTATTGTTATGAGAGCCGCGTCCATTCATCGGATTTGCCGGCCGCCGAGGCCATTGGCCTGAAGGCGGGTCAGCGAGCTGCTTCGCGTGCCGGTGCCACGCGTCCACCCACCGGTGCTTATCCGATATTGTTTGATGAGAGAATCTCCAGCAGTCTTGTGGGGCATCTTCTCTCGGCGATCAATGGAAGTGCTATTTCGCGCGGCGCGAGTTGGCTGCTCGAATCTCTCAATCAACAGGTTTTACCCAATGATATCTCTTTATTCGAAGATCCAGAATTGCCTCGGCAAGCTAGCTCAAAACCCTTTGATGGCGAAGGCCTGAAGACATTTAAAAAATGTTTAGTGAAGAATGGTCAGCTTCAGGGTTGGATATTGGACTTGGCGACGGCACGAAAACTCAATTTGCAAAGCACAGCGAATGCCTCACGCAATATGACATCTCCGCCATCGCCGAATGTCACAAACATCTGCCTGCCTGATGGTGAGCGGAGTCGGGCGGAATTGATCGCTGATATGGGCACAGGATTGATCGTCACCTCTTTGATCGGTTCCACGATTAATCCAACAACGGGTGACTATTCTCGAGGGGGTTCGGGTTTTTGGGTGGAAAATGGTCAGATTGGCCAACCTGTTTCTGAATTTACCATCGCCGGAAATTTGAAACAGTTTCTTAAGACGTTAGTAGCCGCCAATGACTCCCGACCTTTCCGCCGATTTCGCGTGCCCAGTTTGCTTGTTGATGGTTTGACAATCGCTGGCCAGTAAAGGGTTCATAATGGACGGTCCCCCCATCGTTTAGAAGCCAGAACACGGATTTGAATTGGCGGGTATGATCAATCATCAAGGTGATCCATCAAGCCGAAAAGGGAAATGGGTCGGAACACAAAATGACCACAGGATGGCTCCTTGTCTTTGGGGGAGAACGTGTCAAGTCAACAGGGAACAAATTTAGGCGGTGAAACTCGTGAGCCCAGAGAATTCCTTTGCCCTTGATGCATGGAAAGCGTCCTTGCAACCTTTGGTTGATTTCGCGTGGAAGCGATATTTTATCGCTCGGCTCGAAAAACGGATCGAAGAGCAAGAGAATCATTGAGTTTGCTAATGCCAATTAAAGAACATCACTGGATTAGCTGACAATGACAGACTCGCTCGGACTCAATCTTTATCTCAAATTGTCAAAGCACGCGACGACTCCCGCCCGTCTCCTGCAACGGTGGCGATTGCGTCTTGGCAAGGAGGATGGAACACGCAGAAATGAGAGATTTGGTCATGCCGGTTTGCAGCGACCCGTTGGCCCTTTGGCTTGGTTTCACTCCGCGAGCATTGGTGAAGTGGTGTCGATTCTCGAATTGGTGCGGCTATTGGGAAAATGGCGACCGGACCTCTGTTTCTTGATGACAACAGGCACCATGGGTTCCGCACAAATTCTTAAATCGCGGCTACCCCCTCGAACGACACATCAGTTTGTTCCCTATGATATATTGCCCGCGGTGGAAAAGTTCTTGAATCACTGGCAACCGAGTGTCGGTGTGTGGACAGAAAGTGAATTTTGGCCGGCGCTCATTTATGAATCACATCGGCGTGACATGCCCCTTCTATGTGTCAATGCACGGATGTCCACAAAATCCTTTCGCCGTTGGCGTTATCTGCCCGGTGTAGCAAATTCGCTCCTCAATCGATTTGAAAAAATTCTGGTTCAAGATGTGGAGTCGGCTGACCGATTGCAAAAATTGAGATTATCGAACTCGCGGATGGAAGTTGTCGGCTCAACCAAGCGGGGAGCCGGTGACCTACCATTTGACGAAGCGGCTTTTGAGGCGTTTTTGCGAGCTTTGGGTGGAAGGCCACTGTGGTTGGCCGCCTCAACCCATGATGGCGAAGAGGAGGCGGTGGCGGCGGCGCAAGTTGAACTGTCGCGCGACCACGAGAATTTGCTCTTATTGATTGTGCCGAGACAACCCGAGCGGGGGCCAGAGATAGCGGAAAGTTTGCGGCGACAAGGCTTTCAGGTATCGCTTCGTTCAGAAATTGGTGTGCCGAAATTGACCGATCAAATATTTATTGCTGATACTTTTGGCGAATTGGGACTTTGGTACCGAGTCTCGCCGGTCTGCTTCCTCGGCGGATCGCTTATCGATGTGGGAGGTCACAATCCATTCGAGCCAGCGAGACACGATACCGCCATAGTGCATGGCCCCAATGTGGGCAACTTTGCCCAAGAATTTAAAGAGATAGCTGAATTAGACGCAGCCATTCTCGTCGAGGACAAATCACATCTCGTTGAAGCCATCGCCCTTGCGCTTCAGCCGGAGAACAACGCTCGCCTGACCATGTCGGCGCGAGCCTTATTCGAGAATGACCAAAAAGTTACCGATTATGTGGCGAACATTATTCTCCGCCATTTACCCAATCCAGAGTCACCATGAGGCAGCCCGATTTCTGGTATCAAGCAAGAGGGTTCAGATCCTCGCTGCTGAAACCATTGAGTGCGCTCTACGCGTTGCAACAAAGTCGGCGGTTGAAGGCGGGTCTCCGTATCTCTTCCAAAATACCAGTGATCTGTGTCGGCAATCTCCATGTCGGGGGAGGGGGAAAAACACCCACCGCTTTAGCCATCGCTAAAAGGCTTATCGGTCAGGGACATCGTCCCCATTTCATCACCCGGGGTTTTGGTGGAAGTGCCAGCAATCCTCTACAAGTGGATCTAAAGAAACATCATTCAAAGATGGTGGGGGATGAACCCTTGCTCCTCGCTTCTGTAGCCCCCACTTGGGTGGCCGCTGATCGGATTAGGGCAACCCGGTGCGTTGAACAGACAGACGCGACGGTGATTGTGCTTGACGACGGTTTCCAAGATCCGTCGCTCAATCACGACCTCTCGATAATTGTGGTCGACGCGCGTCGAGGGTTTGGCAACGGTGAGGTGTTGCCAGCGGGACCCTTGCGTGAACCTGTTCAACAAGGGCTGGCGCGAGCTGATCTTTTGCTGGTTGTCGGCGACGAGTCTCAATACCGCCATTTGACGCAACAATGGAGCCAGTGTTTGACGATGGAGGTGACCCGTGCTCGATTGAAGGTCATTGAAACCGGCATCAATTGGGAAAATATGCGTCTTGTCGCATTTGCTGGGATTGCCGATCCGGAAAAATTCTTTTTGACGCTGAGAGAGATTGGCGGGGAGATCATTCAGGAATTTCCTCTCTCCGATCACGCCCCGATCGACACGAGAATGCTACACCGAATGGCTACCCTTGCCAAAGCCAAAGACGCGTCACTCGTGACGACTGAAAAAGATGCTGTTCGGCTCCCCGATTCATGGCGGACCCGTGTCCTATCGTTGCCAATACATTTGAATTTTGAAGATGAGGAACGCATCAATCAATGTCTTGAGCGGTTGGTCTGTCGCGCTTAAACTTTTCTGCTCGGTCACGCATCAACAGTCACGCGTCCATTGTTGATTTGCACGCCAAACCAACAGGGAGACGATGAGACTAAGGGTTCTTTTCAACCCAATCATATCTGAGTTCGGTGAAATTTTCTCTCTGGAACACTTTACAAACCGCCATAAATACGGGGCTAATCACGACTATTGTTGCAGTGCATTCATACCCACGAATGGCCGTCAGTATGCGGACATTGTCGCTGTAAGATAAGATTCAACGTTCACGGACCGAAGAATGGATTCTATGGTTGTGATCTGATTTGGATGAGATGCCATAAGCATAAAGGTATCAGCAAAAGGACGGTTAAACGTCACTCAAAGAAATGTTTGGCCCGGAATCGCATGTTCCCCTATCGCTGGCCCTGAAAGCGGGTGGGTCTTTGTCTCAGTTCAAGTACCGACCCTCGCCAACGGGGAGATCGTTTCAGGAATTGAAGATCAAACGTGGGCTTTTGGTCGACAAGATCAAATCTCTGCTTGAGGAGGCGGGTAGTTCAATGGATAAGGTCATCAAGACGACGGTGTTCCTTCAGAACAAAGCTGATTGCTCAGCAATGAACGCAATCTACGCTGAGTATTTTTCCGAGCCGCTCGACTGTTGAATGCGATCTGATGATCGACATTAGACGGAACTTTCAGCTGAAAATTTCTCCTCGGCATCGCGCAGGCCCCTGAAAGGGCGCGGTTTTTTGGCGCGAGCGTGGGGGAGGTTGATGGCTTTGTGTTGCTATGTAATTTGACAGATTTAGTGTTGACAAACATTATAATGATTATATATTGAATTTAATTCATGTTGCCATGTAAAGAGCGAACCTGTGGCCCTCAGCGTCGACGTCATCCCGAACCGATCCTCGCCGCCCGCAATCCTCTTGCGCGAGGCCTGGCGCGAGGGAAAGCGCATCCGCAGGAGAACCGTCGCAAACCTCTCGAAGATGCCCCCTGCCCTCGTCGAC
>JAJEBG010000056.1 GCA_022824005.1 Paracoccaceae bacterium | reverse complement strand
CCTTGGCACCCCGGGTCAGCACAGAGCCTTGTGCGGGGATAAGAAAACGGGCGCGCCTGCGGGGCTGAACTCCCTTTTTTAACGCGTGATGAGGCGGATAGTGAGGGGGGGGGGGAGGAGAAATTCAGCGCTTCAAAAGCCTTGGCCAAAAGGGGGTGCAAAGGGGGATAACGGCCCTCTTGCTGTGTGTGGACCAAAAATGACATGGGATCAAACAAGACCCCGTTCAGGCGATGCCACGACACCCAAAAACACCACAAATTGTGGAAAATAGAGGGGGGGGGGTAAAAACAAAAGCGAAACAGCCTTCACCGTTCCCAATAGATTATTTAATCCTTGCATACACATTCCTGCTCCATCATCACTCACAACAACGGTTTGCCCTCTCAAAGCACCTCAAATCTTCTGTCTAGGCGCCACAAGAAACAATAAAAAAACACCCCCATGATGAAATGGGGTATCCCACACCATATTTAACCATCAAACACGGGCTGTAAACAAAAACTTTTACCTCATGCACTAAACCGGGATTCCGGTGAATGCAACCCCTTTGAAGACGTTTTGGAATGGATCGGCATTCCATCGGAATCATGAGGCAATTTTACAACATCTTATGTTGTTTTCCACAATAATCCAATTTTTTCACGCGTTTTCAGCCTGGTTGCGACATGGTCCCTTACCCGGTCGTTGGTGGTGCAGCCGGTCAGACTCCGCCAGTTCATTGACCGCGATTACTGACGCACCTTTTTCTCGTAATCTCGCACCATCGTACGGGTCAATTCACCGACTTCAAATTTATGGTCTCCAATTTGACCCACGGGTGTCACTTCGGCCGCGGTTCCCGTCAGCCAGCATTGTTCAAATTGATCAAGTTCTGATGGCCAGATGTGACGTTCATGGATGGCAACTTGCCTCTTTTGCAACAACCCAATCACTGTCTTCCGCGTGATTCCGTTCAAAAAACAGTCGGGGAGAGGGGTATGAACCTCTCCATCCTTGACAAAGAATATATTGGCACCTGTGGCCTCGGCTACATAACCCCGATAATCCAACATCATCGAGTCTGAACATCCCTTCGCTTCGGCATTGTTTTTTGAAATCGTGCAGATCATATACAATCCGGACGCCTTGGCGTGGCAGGGTATGGTCTCTGGACTGGGGCGACGCCAGTCAGAGATATCCAATTTTGCCCCTTCAAACTTTGCGCTATCGCCATAATAAGCACCCCATTTCCAAGCGATGATGGCCAGTCGACTGGGATTACGCCCTGAAGCCACTCCCATATCTGGACCAGACGCCCGCCATAGCACCGACCGCACATAACTATCGCTTAAATCATTGGCCTCAATGATCGTTTGCTTGGCATCTTCAATCTCATCAACCGAGTACTGAACGGGAATCTGCAACATTTCGGCCGAGGCCAATAAACGCTGGGTGTGTTGGCGGCCCTCGAATATCTTGCCATTGTAAGCTCGCTCGCCTTCAAAGACCGAAGAGGCGTAATGCATGGCATGCGTGAGAATATGAACCTTCGCGTCCCGCCATGGAATCAACTCGCCGTCCAACCAGATAAGCCCATCACGATCATCATAAGAGAGTGTATCCATAGTCATGCGCCTCCGGCGGCTTAAGTGTTTCATCCCATCCACCATTCTCGAATGCCACGATTTGGGAATGGATGGTACTTGCATTTAGCGATTCGCAAGAGTAACGTCAACAATATTGACTTATTTAACTTATTGGATAGGCAGATGGAACCAAAGGCCCGCGGCGACACGCTGTTATTTCTTACCGACGCGCAGCTTCGCGGCGGTATTGAAGCTATGTTCTTTGCCTATCGGGGCTTCACCGCCGATCCCGATATGATCCTCAAGGAATATGGTTATGGACGCGCCCATCATCGGGCCATTCACTTTATTGAACGCTATCCGGGTATCACTGTCACGTCTCTGCTCACAATCCTTGGCGTGTCAAAACAGTCGCTAAACCGGGTCCTCCGAAAACTCATTGCCGATCAACGAATCGAAGTGCGAAGTGGTGAGAGCGATAAAAGGACAAGACAACTTTTTCTGACGGAAACGGGCACGGTACTTGAGAAGCAATTGTCGGAGACCCAGCGTGACCGTATGCGCACCGCTTATCGGGCCGCCGGACCAGACGCGGTAGCCGGTTTCAGGAAAGTCCTTGAAAATATCATGGATCCCGCCTTCCGAGACTCATCGACATGACGTTGCCGGACGCCGATTGTCATCACCTTTTAGTGGTCGATGATGATAAGCGACTGCGGACACTTCTCCAACGTTATCTCGTTCGCAAGGGGTATCGGTGTTCATGTGCACCTGACGCGCAACACGCAATCCAACTTATGGAAATGTTGCGCTTTGACTTGATTGTCATGGATATCATGATGGCCGGAATTGACGGGATTGAATTGACCAGCCGTATCCGCCGAACCCAAGATGTTCCCATCATTATCCTGTCAGCGAAAACCGCGCTTGATGACCGCGTCGTCAGTTTGAATTCGGGGGCCGATGACTACATTATGAAACCCTTCGAACCAACGGAACTGGTGGCTCGAATTGAAGCCATTTTGCGGCGCGCCCCGTCGACAAAGCCGCCCACCGGGAAAGACCAAACCATCAAATTTGGGACATTCGAATTTGACGCCGCGAAGGGACAACTCAGCGATAACGGCACCCCCGTCCACTTGACAGAGTTCGAGTTGAAACTGTTACGCCGTTTAGCGCAAGCGCCCAATCGTGCCGTGAGCCGTGAGGATTTTATGGTGGAGATCGATAAAGCAGATTACGACGCCCCCATTCGAACCATTGATGTTCGGGTGTCGCGATTGCGGCAGAAACTTGAAGTCAACCCTCGCCGTCCAAGATTTCTTCTCACGGTGCGCAACAAGGGTTACATGCTCGTGCCCGACTGAACCAGCCGCTGCGGCCGCGGCATCTTTAAGGAAAGAGTGCAGCTGTGTTTTCCCTGAAGTCACACCTTGCCAGGCGCCCTCGAATAGCGAAGGATATATGACAAGAGCCAAAAAGATTACCGCGATCCGCCCGATAGTCCTAATCAAATCACCATGGTTTGAGGCGACATGACATTCGTGCATCCAAACGATAAGGATTTGATGGCGTAGAATGCGTAAAAATATTATTTGTGGCGACGCTCACTCAACTGATTTGATTTCTACAATCAGCCAAGAAATGTCGTCAGGGAGGAAACACTGGCAAAAAGATGTAGGGTTGAGACTCATCAACCGAGTCGAGCAGAAAGAGCCGCTGAATTGAGCGAGAAGATATCGTTCAATATAGAGTGTTCAGGCTTTGGTGGAACAGATGAACGTGAATTACCTCGATAAACCATCAGTTCTGCCTGCGATGCCCTTTCTTTGTCATTCGCCGTCAGTGTCGAGCTTGAAAAACCCATGACCACTGCACTCATCACACACACCGACTGCCTGAAACATCTCACACCGACAGGACATCCCGAGCGGGTTGACCGTCTGAAAACATTGCTAGAATTGTTTGATGAGCCTTCATTCAAACACTTACCACGGCATGAGGCTCCCTTATGCACAATCGAGCAAGTTGAGCGCGCTCATCGGCCGGGTTATTACAACCACATCGCCCGGTTAGAACCCCAATCCGGTTTTGCCTCCGTCGATGGTGATACGCACATGTCTCCGGACTCATTACAGGCCGCCCAACGTGCCGCCGGTGCCAATGTGCTCGCCGTTGATCTCGTTCTCACTGGACAATACACCAACGCCTTCTGTGCGGTGCGTCCTCCCGGCCATCATGCGGAAGCGGCGCAGGCCATGGGATTTTGTCTGTTTTCCAATGTCATAATCGGTGCCCATCAAGCGCTCAGCGTGCATCAACTTGAGCGGGTCGCGATCGTTGATTTTGATGTTCATCATGGCAATGGAACAAGCGATTTGGCATGGCACGATGAGCGGATCTTTTTCGCCTCGACACACGAATCACCCCTCTTTCCCGGCACTGGTCTCGCCCATGAGGTCGGTGCTCACGGCCAAATTGTAAATGTGCCTCTCAAGAGTCAGACGGGCAATGAGGATTTCAAACGCGCCATGGAGACACAGGTTCTGCCAGCGCTCGCTAACCATCGGCCGCAATGTATTTTTATTTCGGCGGGATTCGATGCCCACTGGCGCGATCCCCTTGCCACCTTGAGATGGACAGATGATATATATGGATGGGCGACTGAAGCCATCTGCGATGTCGCCGACAGATGTTGTGATGGGCGGGTGATTTCATCGCTCGAGGGTGGTTATGACCTTGATGGATTGCGCGACTCGGTGGCCGCACATCTACAAGCATTGATGCAACGGAGTCGCTGATTCAAGGCGCGGCGAAGGTGACAGACTTTTGAAAACGTTGCCAATCAGGCGTTGATGATCCCCGACCGATTGCGTCCCCAACCATTTGCGAATAGATGTTGGCTTTACAAAAGATGAAGCGAGTTAAAGGATATGCAAGATACCATCGACAATATGTCATTTGAGGTGGCCCTCGAAAAACTTGAATCTATTGTCAATCAGCTAGAAGGTGGCAACACACCCTTGGAAGAAGCCATTCGTCTTTATCAGCTTGGAAATAGACTCAAAAAACACTGCGAGTCGACCCTCAAGAATGCCGAAGAGCGGGTGAGTCAAATCACCCTTGATGCACAGGGAACTCCGAGCGGCAGCGAACCTTTTAGCGAGACATCCTCTTGAACTTCAACGATCAGCTCCAAGCTTCGCAAACCCTTATCAACGAGGAAATTCAAAATATCCTCTCCGATATCCCCGACAGTGAATTGTTGCGGGGAATGCGATACGCATTGAATGGAGGAAAGCGGGTACGGGGGCATTTAACACTCGCTAGTTCCCAGATTTTTGGGCTTGACCGCCATGGACCCTTACGGGCCGCGGCCGCCATTGAATGTATGCACGCCTACTCGCTGGTGCACGATGATTTACCGTGTATGGACGATGATGATGACCGCCGCGGCCGACCGTCTCTTCATATCGAATTCAATGAGACGATGGCCGTTCTCGTGGGCGATTCTCTGCAAGCTTTAGCCTTCGAAATCGTTGCCCATCCCGACACATCTCAAAGTGCCGAGATTCGGGCCCAACTGACCCTCTCACTCGCCAAGGCCGCAGGGGCCAACGGTATGGTTCTTGGTCAGCACTTGGATCTTGACGCCACGACGCACAACAAATCGCTTGAGGTTAACGATATCCTTAAATTGCATGCCAAGAAAACGGGAGCCCTGCTATCGTGGTCGGCGCAAGCAGGCGCGTTATTGGCCGGAGAAGACCCAAAACCATTGAAAGACTATGCTGATGCCCTCGGCCTCGCCTACCAGATCATTGATGACCTGCTTGATGAAGACAGTTCTGAAGAGGAAAGCGCCAATCTCCTTAATGTTCGGCCGCGTCAAGACGTGCAGCTATTGGCAGAGAAATACAAGGAAAAGAGTTTTGGTGCCCTAGAGATTTATGGTCATCGGGCTCTACCCTTAAAGGAGTTGGCACAATTTGTGATCGAACGCGATGACTAACTCTGTGCCGCGACCTCCCCTTGAATTGAGCGCTCATCAATACCGATAAACCCACCTATCTGCTTGTCCCAATGACGGGAAAACGCGCCGCCTTGAGCCAACAACTCATCTTGCGTGCCACTTTCAACGACGCGCCCTTCTTCAAGCACAATGATCCGATGCATTCTCAAAATTGTCGATAAGCGGTGGGCAATAGCGATCACCGTCTTGCCCTCCGTGACATGGTGAAGGGCGGATTGGATGGAAGCTTCTACCGTTGAGTCGAGGGCCGATGTCGCTTCATCAAGAATCAATATCGGGGCCTGTTTGAGCACTGCCCGAGCCAGCGCGATCCGCTGCCTTTGTCCCCCCGACAATCGAACGCCTCGCTCACCAAGATGGGCTTCATAACCTGTTCGTCCAATCTGATCCTTAAGTTCAAGGATGAACTCGTGCGCCTCCGCTTTTCGGGCCGCTTCAATGACCTCTTCTTGGCTGGCCTTGGGGCAGCCATAGGCTATATTCTCCAAGGCACTGCGATTGAACATCGCTGTTTCCTGCGTGACCATACTGATTTGTTGACGCAAACTCTCCTCAGTCACATCTCGCAAGTCATGACCGTCCACCCTGATCGCTCCCGATTCAGGATCGTATAATCGCATCAACAATGACGCTAACGTCGATTTTCCGGCACCAGAATGTCCAACCAGACCGATATGTTCACCCGGTTGAATCACCATGTTGATATCACGAACGCCGCCCCCTTGTTGATTATATGAAAAGGAGACGTCTCTGAACTCAATTTTACCCTTGATTTTTGGTAATTGTTTAGAGGAGTTGCCCATGGGCATTTGCCGTTGAACCGCCAAAGTTCGCATACCATCTTCTGCCTCACCGACATTTGAATAAATCGCCATCAGGGTAAAACTCACCCAACCGGACATTTGGGCAATTCGCAGCGAGATTGCACCCGCCGCGACGATATCGCCGGCGCTCGCCATCCCGTCTGAATAGAGCCACAATGCGCTTCCAGTTAGAGCCACGGGCAGCAAACCAGAAGCCAACATGAGGGAAAATCGAAAGTTCGAGGCGACGCGTCCAAAATCCAATGCGCGCCGCCGAAATATCTGCATTGCATCAAGCGCAGCCTTGTCCTCGTGACGGCTGTGGGCAAAGAGTTTCACGGTGCGAATATTGGTGACAGTATCGACAATCTGACCCGAGAGCAGCGAGCGTGAATTAGCTCGTTCGCGAGATTTGGTACGAATTCTTGGCAGGAACCATCGGATCAAAAAGACATAAATCAATAACCAAACGGCCAATAACGAGGCCATTCTCGAGTCGATGGCGAGGAGCAAAGCGACCGAACCGATCAATGAAGCCACCGCGAAAGAGACGACATTAACAAATTCGACCACGGTATCGGTAATGGCGCGCGAGGCTTGTAACTGCTTTTGGGCAATTCGACCAGCAAAGTCATCGTCAAAAAATGAGACCGATTGGTCAAGTACATGACGATGCAAACGCGAGAGAACTTGGGCCGTCACATTTGGCGTGACCAATATTGAGGTGATCATTGAACTCAACCCAAACACCAAAGGCCGCAAAACAAGGAAAAACGCCAATGCGCCGAGCAACAATCCCCCATTGACGGAAAAGAAAAGATGTCTTTCTGACGCAAGAGCGCTGTCAATCACCCAGCCGAGCAAAAGAGCTGTGTAAGCTTCTAAAGCTCCTGCCACCATTGACATCGCACAACCCAGCGCGATGATGGAAAAAGAACCTTTGAGACTCCAGAGATAGAATCGGCCCAGTTTTGCTGGTGGTGTGTCATGAACCCTCTTGAAGGGATGAATTTGATGCGGCCAGAGTTGCATGGCGATGCCGTTTCAATAACTCAATCATTTCGATACCGTTGAGACCGCATGGTCTGATAATCGGCCCACCACACAATCCCCATACGACCTAATCCAATCATCACATGATGTCAACGCGAACACGTTCAAGCAATTCACCGCGGCTGAGCAAGAAGTTGGACTCGAGCCAACTTTTCTCGAGTCGCTTTAGAACCTGACCCAATTTTTTGCCCTTGATTTGTGGCATCAGATCCTCAGCTTTGACGGGAAAGACTTGTCCTGAAGCGTGCTCAATATGGGAGAAAAAGTCGCAATCAGACGTATCATCATGGCTCACAGCGCGCACCAGCAAAACATCTAACGCTTGTTGTCTTCCGAGTCGATAAGCCAATTCGTGTGCCGCCACGCCGCTCTCAACCCAATGAATCAATCCCTCCAATTGCCGTTGCCATCGCCGGCTCCACAACAAAGGTTTCTCCGAACCATTGATGCCCAGTGTGGCGAGACGACGAAGTGGACTCGGCGAGACCTCATATAATCTTTCTAGATGTTCGAGACGATTGAGGCGACCGATGTCCACAGGCGGCAAACAATAGGGCAGAAGGCCACATTCCTGCATATTCACCAATATAGGATGGACGGTTTTGGCACTGAACAATTTCACCATCTCCTGTTCCTTGCGTTGGGGTGATATGTGACCAAGACAAGAGGCAAATTGCCTAAACGCCTCTCGAATTTGAACCTCAATCTTCTTCTCAAGGTTAGCAAAGTCGCCGCGCAGGCGGAAATAGCGCAGCATTCGAAATGGATCCTCTTGGATGCGCTTCGCCGCGTCTCCCACAAATTGAACCCGCTGCGCATCCAAATCAGATAATCCTCCCACCGGATCAAATATATGACCATCCCCATCGGCGTAAATCGCGTTAATTGTGAAATCACGTCGCACCGCGTCTTCTTCGATTGTTTTTACAAAGACAATCAGGGGTTTATCACCCTCGTACCTTTCTCGGCGAAAAGTCGTCACAACAATGGGCGAGTCGCCAACATAAAGTTTGATCGCACCGTAGGGTAACCCTCGCAACGAGGTCTTTACCTTTTGCTGCCGCGCCCATTGTTCGGTGACTGATGGGTGGGCATCGGTCGCTAGATCAACATCGTGAGGCACCTTGTGGCCTTTCAGTATGTCACGCAATAGGCCACCGACAAAATAAGCTTGATATCCGTTCTTGTTCAGCGATTGGCAAATTTCCATCGCTGCATCATTTTGAGACAGACAATCGTAAAGCCTGTTTCTCCTTGTGTAATCAAGCCTCATGTCAGTCTTATTTACAACGACCTTGAGCCGCCCAATCCCCGATATTCAGGCAACAGTAAACCTCATCTTCCTCGAACGACAACTGAACCCAAAGATAACAAGGGAGTTGATTATCACATAAACCGAACGATTCCTGACGTCTCGGGTTGAAAGACGACCGATGAATTTCCCTGACTCTATTCCCATATCTCCCCAAATGTTTGTTTTGGTGATTATGATGAATAGTCACATTCCGACCCGTCAGCCACTGCCCTTGACCCGAATTTTCACAGGCCAAAAAAACGCTCGCTAAACCTCCGCCAACGTCGCGCCAAGCATGTCAAACTCCTCCTCCATCTCTGCCTTGCTCGGATTGTAGGCCTGGCGATCCGGCAACGCGATCGTCACAGGTTCGGGAAGTTTCCGACGCTCACCGGACTTGTCTTTCTTCTTGGGCACTCGTTCAATCCTCTATGCGACTTTTCGTTGCTTATGTTTGCTTGCTTGACCAATGGCAAAAATCGGATGCGATGCAGACAGGTTTTCGGTCACGTCAAAACCAGGCATAGGTTCAAGGAGACTCATGCTGTCAATCTTTGCCACCTGATCGGACACGTAGCCAACAAATGACTCGTCAATGTCGCAACAAATGCTGTGTCGCCCTTCTTCTATAGCGACACGAGTCGTTATTCCACTGCCCCCGAAGAAGTCAACGACCGTTGAACCGGGATAAGACAGTGAACGCACCAAGCGTTGAATGACCGAACGGGGCTTCTGTGTTGGATGCCCGACACGCTCTAAAGAATTGCCATTCAATCGACCGAAATTCCAAACATTTGTCGGATTACGACCTTTTTCTATCGTTTCGGGATTCAAACGCTTATCCTTGCGGTATTTCTCTTTGGTTTCATCGTCATAGGGTTCACGCACGGCGTCCAAGTCGAAGTAGTATTTCTTCGTCTTGGCAAACCATGCAATCTCCTCGTGACGATTGGCGAAAAAACGCCTTGCGCTCATGCCGTTCGGATAGCTCCAGATAATAAGGTTTGCCAGAAGCATATCGCTGCTATGGCGCATGTGATGGATGATTGACAGAAGATCACCGCTTCCCGCTTCACCTTGGTATTGCAAGCCGCCGAAAATGGCGATGTTGCCAGTTGGCGATAATACCCGTTCGGCCTCACGCAACCAGTTGCTTGCCCATGCAATGTAGTTTTCGTGACTGTCCCAATCTGCCAACATGATGTTGTAAGGCGGATCGCATACGATCAGTTGCACGGATTCATCGGGCAGTTCGGAAAGCAATTCATGGCAATCAGAGACCGCGGCCACATGACACGTCTTTCTCGGTGCGCCAACGTGCAATCCTTGCACAGATGAATGACTTTTGCTGTCCCGGTTCATTGCGTTCATGGCCTTGTAGCCCGAATTGCGGTGTGATCGGTTCGACATTCTAATCCTCCTTTATTGGCAAGGACTCCGACAGGACATCGAGGGAAGTCATGGCGACATTCCAAAGTGCATCTGCCATGTCTTCAGCCGTCCAAGGCTCGCTCTGGAAGTAGAGCGATGCGGCCTGAAGCATCTGCGGCTTGCCATCCAGTTCAACGACGATGTTTCGGCAATAGTTCTGGTTGATCTCCATGCCGAAACTGCTTGCTGTCACGCGGTCTATTCGGTTCAGGTTCCCGGCGTCATGGGCAATCCTGACTTTGCGTTCATCCGGTGTTTCCACAAAGAACGTAGAGGTTGCGAAATTCGAGCCTTGCAGAAAAATGACATAAGGGAAATGGGCTTCATCCAGCATCAAGTTGCGCAATTCCTGGATATTCTTGTGAACCCTCTCAATCGCGTTCCCAGCAGTCATAAGATCTTGGTCTTTGTTCTTGCCTTGCTTGATTCCGGCGCGGATTTTCTCGACATCATTTCCTTGATGCTTGGACTCGCTCACAAGCGTAACGCGAAACTGGTCAAAACGGTCCATGACCTCAATAACCCCGCCATCTGGACGGATTTCCGCATTCTCTACAAACAGGATTTTTCCTAATTGGGAGTCAATCGCGGCAAGCCTGTCGTGAATTTCCTTCTTGGAAATTTCCCACCGGTGACGAAACTCCAATTCGGGACGCTGAAGTTTCAACGCTTCCGCAATCCTCTCCATGACTGCGCGAAGGGACAGATCATGCCGTTTTGCTTCCTCGCCAAAGATGCCAAGTGGTCCGCCAGCAACTTCATGCTGAATCTGCAATCTGTGTGACTGTCCCTTGGCTCTTGCCCTCTTGTCTTTACCATTTTCGCCCATACGAGGCACCTAGCAATAATCCTTGTCCCTTGGGGTTATGACCTTGCCCCGCTCGAAAGTCCGTTGTCGGAGATCAGTTCACGATAGAGAAGCCGCTTGCCCACTATGCCCGCGATCAGGTTTTCGATCTGGTCAATTGTGTCAGCGTCACGAATGTTGTGCCGTCCGGCAAACTCCTGACTATAGCGATCTAGGTGCTTCGGCGACATCCTGTGATAAATCCCGTCGTGACCGCGCTTCATCATGCTCCACAGGCTTTCTACCCCGTTCGTGTGCGCCATGTCACGCACGTATTCGGACACGCTGTGGTTCATGCTCTCGTGGTTGAAAGACATGCCTTTGTACGCTGCCGCTTCGTCCGTGTAGACGGTCGCGTCAGGTGCGGCATTGTCAGCGACAAAGCCCTGCAACGTCGCCTTGTCCGTTGACGCGGCAACCTTTGCGCTCACCTGCTTCGTTTCCCAGTCTTTCATGCCAACAACGGCGGTCTTGCCTACATCGCCCCGGCCAATGCCCGCTTCGCGCAGTTCCCTGCGCTCCCCGCCGAAATGCGTCTCGTCAACTTCAACAGGGCCGTCAAACGGGCCAGCATCACCTGAAAACGCAAGCCGCAAGCGGTGCATCATGAACCAAGCGGCTCTCTGGCCGATGCCGAGTTCCCTCTGCAGGTGCATCGATGACACGCCCTTGATGTTCGTCATGAAGATGTAAATGCCGACCGCCCATGCGCGATAGGAAATGTTCGACGCTTCCATGATCGTGCCCGTCTTGACTGTAAACATGGTCTTGCTCTTGCCACTCTCTGTCGTGCAGTCGTGGCACCTGTGCGTCATCGTCTTGTGCTTGATGTTCGACTGAACGTTGAAGCTGCCACACTTCGGGCAGTGCGGTCCCTGCGGCCAACGACGCTCTGTAATCCAGTCCCGTGCAGTTTCCTCGTCCCGGAACATGTCCGAAACCTGCCTAAAAGTCAGTCCCTTGCGGTGCGATCTACCTCGTGCCTTGCGTGTCATTCCCGTCTTCTATCTTGTGACTATTGGATAAGATATTCGGCTCGAAAAGTCAAGGGCAAAATGTGACTATTCATCATAATTCCCTTTGTTTTTGCGTCCTTGTCTTTAGGCCAACTGTTTTGGATTGTAAGTTGTTAAGCCGATGAGCCAATTCATGCAGAATGGCCGCCGTTACTCCCCATATGTGATGTGATTTATAATGGATTGCCCAAGAGTCTCTGACCTCTCCTTGCCATTCAAAGACATCTTGTTGATAGTTTTTAAAGTCGGTTAAGTAAGAGAGGGGCACCTCAAAAACCGACTCTACCTCTTCAATCTGCAACGTGGGTTGAAAATCATCATTCACGGCCGACACAAAGGGAAAAATTCTAAACCCAGTCGAGGTCCAATGGCAGGGGCATGACCCGAGTATACGAACCTCATCAGATTTTAAGCCGATTTCCTCTTTGGCTTCTCGGACAGCTGTCGCAATCATCCCCGAATCTTTAGCCGCAGCGCGACCCCCTGGAAAGGCAATTTGCCCCGCATGATGGGAGAGGTTGGCAGCGCGTTTGGTAAGCAAAATATTGATACCAGAGGGACGTCGCAAAAGAATAATCAGCACCGCCGCATCAACAAATGTCTGATTTGAGACATGTGCCCCATTCATGGCGCCATCATTCTGAACTTGTTTGCCGGGCCGGGAGAGAGACGCGCGAATTGTCTCAAAAATATCTTCAGGCACGAGTTGAACCGTTTATTTGAGATTCAAAGCCAAGAGTGGCTGGGTCAAACTCATATCGGTGACCACAGAATTGACAATCAGCTGTAACGGTCCCCCTCGCCGTGGTCATCGTGGCAATATCTTGTGCAGAATAGATGGAAAGGCTTTGCCGAACCTTTTCAGCCGAACATGAGCATCCAAACTCAACCGAACGCAGCGGTTCGGCTTGCGGTTGTTCCTCGTGAAACAATCGATAAACTGTTTGCCACATTGACACTGACGGGCCGGTCAATTCAAGGGGATCAACCGATGACAGCAGAGTACCCGCACGTGACCAACTCTCGGACTCATTCAAGCCGAACGGATTATTTTCATCAGGCAAGTGCTGAATGACCATGCCTCCACCCCGCCAAATTTTTGTAGAACCCTCGACGGATTCTCCAACCACGACGGCAAATCGCGTCAAAATTTGTTCGGAGCGACAAAAATAATCTTCGGCACATTGAGAAAGAGTCGGACTTTCAAGCGGCACAAGACCATGAACAGGTTTCTTACCATCATTGCGATCCATCAAAACGGCGAAATATCCATCATGACAATTCAGGGCTGGGAGTTGCCTAGTTGCCCTGACAAGACTTTCATCATACGTGGCCATGGTACGAATTTTGGCCACACCTCCTGGCTCTGTGGAGGCCTGAAAGTCAGAGGCGATCAAGCGCAGCGGGCCTCGAGTCCTGACTTGGATTGACAATTTCCAACCGGGGGGAATCAATTCGCCAATCAGCACCGTGACGATGGCCGCTTCGGCAATCAACGGATTTAGGCAAGCGGGATATTTTCGCAAGGTCAGCAATTGTTGAAGAGTTTGGGAAAGCCTCCCGATACGTCCACGGATCGGAATTCTTTTTAACTGAAAGGCGTGAACACCGTCATGATTACACATTCTTTATTGGCTCAGTTTCACCATCGTCATTAGGCTTTAGGTCACCTATACCCCAATTCGACAAAAACCTCGCAAGTATTCAACCAAATGTTGAACGGAGAGGCAATCAAACCTTGCGTTTCCATTAACCTAAGAAGTAGATAAAGCCATCCCTAGAAAAACCGCTCTGGATATTTTCTCAATGAATGCCATCAAGAAAGTTGTGCTCGCCTATTCTGGAGGACTTGATACCTCCATTATACTCAAATGGCTGCAGACAGAATACGATGCTGAAGTCGTCACATTTACCGCTGATCTTGGCCAAGGGGAGGAACTTGAGCCGGCGCGTCAAAAAGCCAAACAGTTGGGTATCCAAGACATTCGCATTGAGGATCTTCGCGAAAAATTCGCCCAAGATTACATTTTCCCGATGTTTCGCGCCAATGCTCTGTATGAGGGTTTGTATTTACTTGGCACCGCCATCGCACGACCGCTGATCGCCAAGCGGTTAATCGAAATTGCCGAAGAGAGCGGCGCTGACGCAATTGCGCACGGTGCCACTGGTAAAGGCAATGATCAAGTCCGCTTTGAACTCGCCGCTTACGCCCTCAATCCATCAATTCGAGTGATCGCGCCATGGCGAGAATGGGATTTAACGAGCCGGTCACGACTTTTGGACTTCGCCGAAAAACATCAGATTCCCATCACTAAAGACCAAAAGGGTGAGGCCCCCTTTTCAGTCGATGCGAATCTCTTGCATACTTCTTCGGAGGGAAAGGTTCTGGAAAATCCGGCTGAGCCGGCGCCTGATTACGTCTACCAGCGGACAGTTTCTCCAGAAATGGCACCGGATCAGGCCGAGACTATTGAAATTTCATTTGCCACCGGTGACCCGGTCGCGCTGAACGGCGAGCCAATGTCTCCGGCGCACTTGTTAACCGAACTCAATCGTCTAGGTGGGAAGCACGGCATTGGTCGACTAGATTTGGTTGAAAACCGATTTGTCGGGATGAAATCGCGCGGAATATACGAAACTCCGGGGGGCGCCATACTTCTTGAAGCGCACCGAGGAATTGAACAAATCACCCTTGATAGCGGCTCGGCACACCTTAAAGACGAACTCATGCCCCGCTATGCCGAGCTCATTTACAATGGATTTTGGTTCAGCCCCGAACGCGATATGTTGCAGGCCTTGATTGACCAGAGCCAGACATTTGTCAATGGAACCGTTCGTTTGCAACTCTACAAAGGAAGCGTTCGGACCATAGGTCGTTGGTCAGATCAGTCGCTGTATTCGGAAGATCATGTCACATTTGAAGACGACGCGGGTCAATATGACCAAAAAGATGCCAATGGCTTTATTCGTCTGAATGCGCTGCGACTGCGACTCATTGGCGAGCGACGCAACCGATTGAAATAATCACAAGGAATGAATGATGACTCTTCATGTTTTTAGGGCAAAAGGGCTACGTGATCATGGGCGGGTCCGCAAATCCCTCATGGCTGCGGCTCTTTCCCTTTTTCTTGCCGCGGCCCATGGCGTGACCGCCGATACAATTATCTTGGCAGGTGGCTGTTTTTGGTGTGTGGAATCCGACTTTGACAGTGTTGATGGCGTCACATCAACGATATCAGGTTATACCGGTGGTACGGTGGACAATCCCACCTATAAAATTGTCACTTCGGGCAAGAGCGGACATTATGAAGCCGTTCAAATTACATTTGATCCGAATGTCGTGACACTACGAGACTTGCTTGATAAATTCTGGCGCTCCGTTGACGTTACGGACGATGGGGGTCAATTCTGTGATCGCGGCGCGAGCTATAGAACCGCCATATTTACCAAAAGCGACGACCAACGCCGCCAAGCCAACGCTTCAAAGGCCGATGCGGAAAAGGCGTTGGGGCAAAGGATCGTTACACCTATTTTGGACGTTCAGGAATTTTATCCCGCTGAAGATCGCCATCAAAACTACCATCTTGGCGACAAATTGGTCATCACGCGCTTTGGCGTCATCCGACAATCGGAAGCCTACAAACGATATCGAAAAGGATGTGGACGGGACCGAAGGGTTAGGGAATTATGGGGCGATCAAGCGGCTTTTGCCAAGTGATCCAAATTCCCCTTCGCAAAGGTGTTAATCGGCGGTGGTTTGGCAATCAGAAATTGTTAGCAATCAATATTCTGAGAATGATAATTCCTATGAACAGGACTAGAGGCGCGAGATCCAATGCACCCGTATTCGGCAACAACTGGCGAATGCGTGAGTAGAAGGGATCAAGAAGACGGTTCAACCCATCCCAAATTGCGGCCACCACGGGTTGGCGTGGATTTAACACCCCAAAGCCGACCAACCAACTCATGATGACATGAGCCACAATGACATAGGTCAGGAGGTCCAGAAGCAAATTTACAATTTGCACGATTGATATCATGTCCAACTCCGATGAAAGCTTGCTAGATGATTTATAGCAAAGCCGGCGCACCTTCAAGGTCGGGCATTTTTTGGAATTCTTGCCTTGTGACAGAATCTCGTGACGATGAAAGCGTCAAACTCTCTTGGTATTTGGTCACAATCGTGTTAGGAGCAGGATAAAAATTTTATGAGATCAGAAGAGCAGAATGACTAAATTCAGTAAAAGAATTTGGGGTTGGATGTTTTTCGACTGGGCCTGCCAGCCCTATTTCACCTTGTTGCTGACTTTCGTATTTGCGCCATATTTCACCTCTGCTGTCGTCGGTGACGGTGTGCTAGGGCAACAATATTGGGGATGGATGCTCACCATCGTCGGCTTGTGCATCGCGTGTCTAGCTCCGATCTTGGGGGCCATTGCTGATGGAACGGGGGCACGAACAATTTGGATTGTTATCTGCACGATTCTGATGGCGGGCGGCTCATTTGCTTTGTGGTGGGCGCTCCCCGGGAGTTCCGCTATCGTCTGGCCACTCGTGGCGGTTGGTTTGGGTCTAATTGGTGCCGAAATCTCCACTATCTTTGTTAATGCCATGTTGCCGAGTCTGGGTTCGGATCGAGACATCGGGGTGATATCAGGGTCTGGATGGGCTTTCGGCTATCTCGGTGGCATCCTTTCGCTGGCGATTATGTTGCTCTTCCTCGCCGAAAATGAAAGTGGCAAGACACTTTTGGGCCAATTACCTGCTTTTGGACTTGACGTCACGATGCGCGAGGGCACGCGCTCTGTGGGTCCCTTCACCGCCCTTTGGCTCCTCATTTTCTTGGTGCCTTTTTTCCTGTGGACTCGCAGCCACTCAACGCCGCCGGCCAAAAATCGCACCACACTTCAGGGTCTTCTCACCACCATTCGAGGTCTTCCCCAACAAAAGAGCTTATTCGCCTATTTGGGTTCATCCATGTTCTACCGAGATGGCTTAAACGGTCTCTTTGCCTTCGGCGGCATTTATGCTGCCGGCGTCTTGCAATGGTCCATCGTACAAATCGGTGTATTCGGGGTCGCTAGTCTGGTCTTTGGCACCTTTTGCGCATGGATTGGCGGCTATGCTGATCGCACCTGGGGGTCAAAATTGGTGATCGCCATGATGACCTTGGTGCTGATTGGGGTATGTACCCTCATCTTCACGACCAACCGGGACATGGTTGCCCTCATTCCCGTCGCGCCTGACTCTTCGCTTCCCGATTTGACCTTCTACGTCTGTGGATGCATCATCGGTGGTGCAGGAGGTGTATTACAGGCCACTTCACGCACCATGATGGTCAACCAAGCCAATCCCGAAAGAATGTCAGAAGCCTTTGGATTATATGCCTTCGCCGGCAAAGCCACATCCTTTCTTGCGCCCTTCCTCATCGCCACGATGACGGGGCTGACCGGTGATCAGCGACTAGGAGTGACGCCCTTGATCTTGCTCTTCGTGATCGGTTTAATTCTTCTTCATTGGGTACAACCAAGAAAGTCCCTGCCATGAAAGTCTTGACTTTGATCGTGACCATCGGAGCGGCATTAGGGTTCGTTTTCGCTTCCGCCATCGCTGATGAAAAGGAGGATAAGGCCAATCAGCTATTTGGTGCCATTCCTATACCCTCTTCACAATCCACCGAGGCGATCGGAAGCTATGCCAAAGGTTGTGCCGCCGGCCTCGTTGAACTCTCTGAGTCAGGCCCCACATGGCAAGCCATGCGATTGTCACGAAATCGCAATTGGGGTCATCCAGAAATGATCGACTATTTGGTCACGCTGAGTCAAAAGGCAAAAGAGTTTGGTTGGGCGGGACTGTATATTGGAGACATCTCGCAGCCTCGAGGCGGTCCCATGACATCAGGTCACCGTTCACATCAAATCGGCCTTGATGCTGACATTTGGATGCTCCCTCCTGATCGCCTCGATTTAACCCGTCAGGAACGTGAAGATTTGTCCTCAATTTCTGTTCGAACCCGAGACCAGAAAGCCGTCAATGAAAACTGGTCAACCATACATATGGAGGTTTTGAAAGCGGCGGCTCTTGATCCGCGTGTGGATAGAATTTTTGTGGCCGCGGCCATCAAGATTGAGATGTGTGAGAAAGCCGGGAGTGACCGCGCCTGGTTGCAACGTATTCGACCCATTTACGGCCATAATTATCACTTCCATGTCCGCCTGAAATGCCCTGAAAGTTCACCAAATTGCATCACGCAAAGACCGACCGTGGCGGAATTGTCAAAAGGCGGTGATGGGTGCGATGACACCTTGACATGGTGGGTGACAGATTATCTTGAGCAATTAAAAAGACCCCCGAAAGTTGACGCCCCCAAACGCCGCTCTGTCCGTGATTATGTGATGGCCGATTTACCCCAAGAATGTGCCGCCGTTCTGACCTCTGATTGAAGACATTTTAGTTGATTGATGATCCTGTTGATCACAGTTGAAGCCCTAACTGCTCACCCCACCTCCAAAGGAAAGTTCGCTCATGGCCATTTCTGATCTCGCCCACGACATTGAAACCGCATGGGAAAATCGTGAATCCATCACTCCTGCAACCGTTGGGGCGAGCAGACATTCCATCATGGCGACACTTGACGCCCTTGATAGCGGCCAATTGCGGGTGGCGGAACGACAAGACGATGGCACTTGGATTGTCAATCAATGGGCCAAAAAAGCGGTGCTTTTAAGCTTTCGGCTGCGCGATATGGAACTTCAATCGGGCGGCCCACAAGACGGTCACTGGTGGGATAAAGTTGATAGCAAGTTCACTCACTGGGAATCCCATCATTGGCAGAAGGCGGGTTTCAGAGCGGTGCCAAACTGTGTGGTGCGACGCTCCGCCTTTGTCGCGCCGGGGGCCGTGTTGATGCCATGCTTTGTCAATCTTGGCGCGTATATCGGCGAGGGAACCATGGTCGATACATGGGCCACTGTGGGTTCCTGCGCACAAATTGGCCGAGACGTGCATCTCTCGGGCGGAGTCGGAATTGGCGGTGTATTGGAACCGATGCAAGCGGGGCCCACAATCATTGAAGACAATTGTTTCATCGGAGCCCGTTCAGAGGTCGTTGAGGGTGTCATTGTCCGCGAAGGGTCGGTTCTCGGCATGGGCGTTTTTCTGGGTCAATCAACAAAAATAGTTGATCGCTCTAGCGGTAAGATTATCTATGGTGAAGTGCCCCCTTATTCTGTGGTAGTGGCTGGCTCCATACCGTCTTCAGGTAATATTCACCTCTATTGCGCCGTCATTGTCAAACGTGTCGACGCCAAGACTCGAGGCAAAACAGCGATCAATGAATTGTTACGAGATTAAGTCATGAGCTCAAACTTTACCCCTACCAACCCGGTCACGCTGACCGCCGATCTTGTTCGTTGCCCCTCGGTCACACCGAAAGAAGGGGGCGCGCTGGTGCTTCTTGAGAATTGCCTCACCGCGTCTGGATTTTCCTGCTCTCGTATCGATCGAAATGGCGTGCCAAACTTGTTCGCCAAGTTTGAAGGGCCGAGCGATCGCCCGGCTTTTGGGTTTAATGGTCATACTGATGTGGTGCCAACTGGCGATGAATCCGAATGGAGTGTGCCCCCCTTCAGCGGTAAAATCAATGGCGGCTATCTCTGGGGACGAGGCGCCACAGATATGAAATCGGGCGTGGCCGCTTTTGTCGCGGCAAGTATCGATTTCGTGCGTCAATCACCTGAAGCGGGAAGCGTTATCATCACGGTCACCGGTGATGAAGAAGCCAATGCGAAAGATGGCACGATCGCCATCCTTGATTGGATGCGCGAGCATGGCGAAACGATGGAGGCTTGTCTGGTCGGGGAGCCGACCTGTCGAAGTCAGATCGGCGATCGAATCAAAATTGGCCGACGGGGTTCACTTAACGCCCGATTCAAAGCGCTCGGCAAACAGGGACATTCAGCTTATCCCGAACGCTCCCATAACGCGGTGCAAGCCATTGCCAGCCTTGCCCATCGGCTCCATCACTCAGTCCTTGACCACGGGTCAGAGAATTTTGCACCCTCAACCCTCGCGGTGACCAATATCGATACCGGCAATACCGCGAGCAATGTGATACCAGGACGCAGCGAAGCGTCGGTCAACATTCGCTTCAACGATAATCTTGATTCAAAGGGCATCATCGCTTGGCTTAAGAAACATGCCGATGAGGTGGAAAAAGAATTTAACCTCTCCATTGAAATTAATGTCACCGTGACCGGTGAGTGTTTTCTCACGCCGCCAGGAAATTTGTCTGACCTCGTCGCCAAGATCGTTCGGGCTAAAACAGGGCAAAATCCCGAATTGTCGACATCGGGCGGCACTTCCGATGCTCGATTTATCAAGGACATGTGTCCGGTCGTAGAATTTGGTCTTGTTGGTGACAATATGCACCAAACGGATGAACGTGTTCGGATCGATGATATCCACCTGTTGAAACAAGTTTACTTGCAAATTCTGCGTGGTTTTTTTGCCTGACCAGTCGCATCAACAACGATGGCTTGTGATGATGGTCAAAGAGGCTCGGCCCGGCCGCGTCAAGACAAGGTTATCCAAAAATATCGGCTCGGTGGCGGCCGCTCGCTGGTATCGCCGCTCCTACGAGCAAGTGCTGCGAAGACTTGATCACGACCCCCGTTGGCAGATTTTCCTCGCCGTCTCACCTGATATTTGCGCGACATCTTGTGAGATTTTGCCTGATCATATTCCGCGTCTTCCACAAGGTGCAGGTGATCTGGGTGCCAGGATGCGACGAATTTTTAAGACCCTTCCGGCCGGTCCCGTACTCATCATCGGCTCCGACATTCCCGCCATTACATCAGACGATATTTGGAAATCTTTTCGACTTTTGGACAGCCAGGGGGCGGTCTTTGGCCCCTCACCAGATGGTGGCTACTGGCTCGTGGGAATGGGCCGCCATCGCCGATATGTGCCTTCTCATTTCCAGAATGTTCGCTGGTCTAGCCCTCACGCTCTCGCCGATTCCATCGCATCCGTAAATGGCAGGAATATCCAATTCACCTCGCGACTGGCTGATGTCGACACCGGCGACGATTTGCGGCCACTCCATCGTTAAATGGCCGTCTTTAGGCTTTCTTCTAAATACACATCACGAAGGCGTATAGCGACCGGGCCGGGCTGACCCTGATTGATCTTCTTTCCATCAATCTCAATCACCGGCATGACATAGTTTGATGCCGATGTAATGAAAGCTTCAGCAGCTCCTTGTGCTTCCTCAATTGTAAAAGGGCGCTCGTCAATTTTCATTTGCAACTCTTTGGCGCAACGGAGCACCGCGGCGCGGGTGATGCCATGAAGAATATCAGCAGATAGTTGCCGCGTCACGAGAGTCCCGCAAGGTGTCACAATGAAGGCATTATTGGAGGTGCCTTCCGTGACATGGCCGTCCTCAACGAGAAACGCGTCGTCAGCACCCGCGCGAGACGCCGCCATTTTTGCCATTGAGGGGTAGAGAAGTTGTACGCTTTTAATATCACGGCGGCCCCAACGCAAATCATCCACCGAGATAACTCTTATGCCCTTTTCAGGATCAGCTGGCTTCATCGAGTCCCGCGTTTGCGTGAACATCACGACCGTCGGTTTAACGCTTTCGTCAGGATATTTAAAACTCCTGTCCGCCGCGCCGCGTGAAATCTGCAAATAAATCAATCCGTCATCAATCCCATTGGCTTTCACAAGTTTTTTGTGAATTTGCCGCATCTCCTCGCGGTCGACAATATAGGTAAAATCGAGTTCATTGAGAGATCGCTCAAGCCGGTTCATATGTCCGTCGAAATCCAACAATTTTCCCTGCATCACTGATGTCACTTCATAAACCCCGTCAGCGAACAGAAATCCACGGTCAAAAATCGAAATTTTGGCTTCTTCCTCTTTGACAAAGTCACCATTCAAAAAAACTGTGCGGCTCATCTCATCGCCTCCTTCTCTCTGGCATTTTTTGCTGTCTCATCCCCATAATCCCTCATCGGCCGGGGCAATCGTTACGCCCTCAAAACGAAGGGGAGCGAAACGGTCTTCAGCAAGAAACAAGGGCGCGTCAAGGTCAACAATGTCCGCATCCTGCGCCAACAGCAAAGCGGGTGCCATTGAAAGAGACGTGCCCAACATGCAGCCGATCATGATCCGGTAACCCAAGGCCCGGGCTTTGGCTTTGAGTTGAAGGGCTTCTGTCAACCCACCTGTCTTATCGAGTTTGATATTGATGATGGAATAGCCTCGCGGCAGAGTGTCAAGTGAGTCGACGCCGTGACAACTTTCATCGGCGCAGACGGGTATGGGGCAATTCTTGGTGATTAAGTCAAGGTCACAACCGGCGCGTAGAGGTTGTTCAACCATCTCCACATTCAGATCTTTGAGATGGGGAGCGAGATAGGTGAAATCGCTTTCTGTCCATCCCTCATTGGCATCGACAATCAGTCGAGATGTCGGGGCTCCTTCGCGCACCGCTTTGATCCTGTCATCATCACCCCTCTCCCCACCTAGCTTGACTTTGAGAAGCGGACAGTCCGCGTGCTGTTTGGCCATTTGGTACATCGCATCCGGTGTCTCTAGAGAGAGGGTATAGGCGGTGACGACCGATTGAGGCGGCTCAAGTTTAGCGATCTGCCAAACCCGTTGATCGGTCACTTTGCTTTCGAGATCCCACAAGGCACAATCAACACCATTCCGCGCCGCGCCCGGTGGCAACAGCGATTGAAGGCGTTCTCGGTCAAATGGTGTTTTCAGCGACAGAATCCTCTCCCGTACGCCGTCAATGGTTTCTCCATATCGCCGATAAGGGACACATTCACCGTAGCCGGTCAATCCGTCCTGCTCCACCGTTACCAATAGCACACAAGCCTCATCACGCGTGCCACGTGAAATGGTGAACGGGCTAT
This sequence comes from Paracoccaceae bacterium, assembly GCA_022824005.1. Classification (GTDB taxonomy): domain Bacteria; phylum Pseudomonadota; class Alphaproteobacteria; order Rhodobacterales; family Rhodobacteraceae; genus JAPOXR01. Next base: position 18,075 of record JAJEBG010000056.1, on the reverse strand, counting down.
TGAGTTTGAACCGCTGTTCTTCAACCGTCAATTTCATCCGACTGTCCCTAAATGATGGCCTGATCAGATAGAAATCAGGGCGTCCACGAGGCGCTCTACTCCATAGCGAATGGGGTCAGTCGCGGGAAGCCCGGTCTCTTCTTCGACTTGTGAGATATAAGTCCGGGCCTCACTTTCTGACATTCGCGACGTATTAACGGACACACCGACCGCCTCGCAGGAGGGATTGACCATTCGCGCCATTTTGAGAGCCACGTCACGGAGTTCAATCAAAGTTGGAAGGGAAAACATCGGCAATCCACGCATATGTGGGCGCCCCGGTTCATGACTTAATATGAGCGCATCCGGCTGACCCCCATGCACTAGGGCAAGCGTGACACCCGAATAGGAGGCATGAAATAGCGAACCTTGGCCTTCAATAATATCCCAATGATCGTCGTCGTTATCGGGTGTCAGACATTCGACAGCACCAGCCATGAAATCAGCCACGACCGCGTCAAGCGGAACGCCGTTGCCCTCCACTAGAATGCCTGTTTGTCCGGTCGCACGAAAAGTGGCCTTGAGACCTCTACGTGCCATTTCCTGCTGCATGGCCAATGACACATACATCTTGCCAACCGAAACATCGGTCCCCACCGCAAGACAACGTTTACCCCGCCGTTTACGACCGTTGGCAATGGGAAAATCGGTCAAAGGCACTCTGACATCATGAAGGGTACAACCGCACCGTTTTGCCGCCCTGACGAGTCTTTCATCATCATTGAGTTTATTGTGCAGACCGCTAGCAATATCCATTCCCGTTTCAAGCGCGGTGGTCAGGACATCTTTCCAATGATCAGCAATCAGTCCACCCCGATTGGCAACTCCGAGAACCAGTGTTTTAGCCCCCGCCTGCACAGCATCCTCAATCGACAGATCAGGAATCTCCAAATCAACACGACAATTGGGCAATCGCAACTGGCCCACCACATCATTGGGACGCCAATCCCGAATGCCGACCGCCACCTTGGCCGCCAAACGATCATCCACGTCACCAAGGAACAGAAGATAGGGCTTTTTGATCATTTTGATTCTCCTAAATTCTGATACTTTCAGATGAACCCGCTTATAGACAATTTCCATCGAATCCAAAGAGAACTTTTTCTACATTTGAAAATATCAGTGCCGCCATGGGTCAGCGCCTGATCAGCCCCTCAGAGCAGAGCGAGATGGAGTAGCAGTAGCGCCAACAACGCAAAGAGACAGGTTCGGTGAGAGCGGCGAATCAAATGGATCGCATGATCAATATCTTGAGCGGTCAATTGTTGTCGGCCTTCCTCATTGAAGTGACACAAATCAACACGCTCCTGCCCATAGTATCTTGCCCCCCCCAGAGAAATATCAAGGGCATAGGCCATAGCCGATTCTGGCCAACCCGCATTTGGTGACACATGCAATATGGCATCATCCGCCATAGATTTGAGACGGTTCAGTGAGCCGTGAGTGGCCAAGAGGACAACAGAAGACAATCGCGCCGGTATCCAGTTCAATAGATCGTCAAGCCGTGCCGCGGCCCAACCAAACTCACTGTATTGTTCATTGCGATACCCAATCATGCTATCGGCCGTATTCACAAACTTGTAGATGAGCACGCCCGGCAATCCCAAAATCAAGAACCAAAAACACGGGGCAATAACACCGTCCAGAAACCCTTCCGCGGCGCTCTCCACGGCGGCTTTGGAGACCTCGCTAGAGTTCAGATGGCTGACATCTCGACCGACTATTTTGCCGACGGCGGCCCGGCCTTGATCAAGATTGACTCGCAGCTTTGCGGCCACATCTTTCAAGTGATCTTCAAGACTTTTCTGAGCCAAGAGAATAGCCAGTACTGCTATGTCAATGATTTGGCCGCCAGGAACCCAACGCGTCAGTGAACCCAAAATGGCCAATATGAGACAGCTGATGGCCAGAAATCCCACGCCCTTCACCAATTTCCGGTCACCACTCGGCGGGTTGATTGTCTCATCAGCCAAACGAATCCATCGTCCAAATACTTCAACCGGGTGAGATATTCTTGACCATATCACCTCCGGCTCGCCGAAACGCTTGTCAAGAAGCATCGCAAGAATAAGACACAAAGTCGACATGGCTGTCATTTCTCCGTCCCTCCTAACCGCCATTCTGTTGCGCGATGCACGGGGGCAAAACTCTTTCGGTGATGTGGGGTCGGCCCATAATCTTGTAAAGCCTGCAAATGTTCAGCCGTCCCATAACCGGCATTTTTGGCCCAGTTGTATTGAGGATAGTCAACGGCGAGTTTCGCCATTAATTCATCGCGCTCAACCTTTGCGATGATGCTTGCGGCGGCGATGGATACAGACTTTGTATCGCCCTTGACAATGGCTGTCGCTGGTGCACTCAATTTTGATGGAAGTCGGTTACCGTCAATCAATATCTGATCCGGAACTTTTGGCAAATTTTCAACCGCCAAGCGCATCGCCTGCATTGTCGCACCCAAAATATTCACACGCTCAATGACATCGACATCCACCACAGACAAAGATGTCATCGAAACAGCTTTGATTTCTATCGCCAATTGACGACGACGATGAGGACTCAACCGTTTGGAGTCGTCGATTCCCTCAGGAATGTCTGAACATGGAAGGATGACCGCCGCGGCCACAACGGGACCGGCGAGAGAACCTCTTCCAGCCTCGTCCACACCGGCGATAAACTTCGCCCCCTGCCATTCAAGATCTCTCTCAAGAGATAGATTGGGGCGATCCGACGGCAAATGGGTGAGATCAATATCGCCGACTCAGACGAAATCCCTCTTTCATCATGCAGTCTGAGTCAAAGGTGACAATATTGCGATTCCCTCGGCGCGTTTCACGCAAACAAACAGCCGGTGTTGGGCGACATATTCTGCCATCGGAATCGCGCCAATTCTGACCATCCCATCTCCCATAACGACAGTTTCGGGGAACAGAAGACCTTTTCTTTTTTTCAGCCGCTGCGGCTGCGGCCGCGGCTTCGGCCGCTTTGCGTTTCTGTTTGCCGCGCTTGACTTCACTGGCAATAATGCCGATCGCTGCCAGACCAACCGCGGCTTTGACGAGGTCATCGCTGTCTCCTGCTTTTGCTGCGGGTGTCGCATGGACAACAAAAAAGGCCAATGAGATCACCATCACAGACGCGATCACTCTGCTGAAGGTCTCCATCTTGTACCCATCCTTCACTACATCAAGAATGAGCGTGTCATAAACATGATTGGTCAAAAAAGCAAGCCGAGATCAGCATATTGTTGACCCATTCTGACGCCTAGCGGGTTTAAGTCCCTTGATCAGTCGCTGTTTTCGAACCTATAGTTCGCGTTAAAACTATTGGGGATTATAACTTTGAGTCCCATTTTTCTCGACAACGCCGCTGACCTCCCCCGCTTCAATGATCATCACCGAATTCGGATTACCCTCTGCCGTGAAAGCAAAAAGACCGTCGCCCACCTCCGTGAAACTAATATTTTTTCCTTGAGATCCGCTTGCGACGCGAATGCTTTGTTCACTTACTATCCTCCATATGGCAAAACCTTCTGTTCAATGACACCAAAAATGGAATGCCCCATTTTATCCTCCATCCAAATCTTCACTTCGTCACCAAATTGAAGAAAGGGGGTTGACGGCTTTCCATTCCGAATCGTTTCGATCATTCTGACTTCTGCCAAACATGAATAGCCCACCCCACCCTCGTGAATCGGCAATCCCGGTTGGTCACCAAATTTATTGGATACTGTCCCCGAGCCGATGATGGAACCGGCGACAAGCGGGCGGGTTCGTGCCGCGTGGCAAATAAGGTCAGCAAAACTAAAGATCATGCCCACACCCGCTTCAGCACGGCCGAATGGGGCTCCGTTGACATCTACACATAACGGCAAGTGCACTCGCGAGTCATCCCAAACGTCGCCAAGCTCATCCGGTGTGACAGCCACCGGCGAGAAAGCCGAAGACGGTTTGGATTGAAAAAAACCAAATCCTTTGGCCAGTTCACTCTTGGTCAGTCCTCGATAAGTCACATCGTTGACCAGCATCACCAGCCGCACCTTTTCGCTCGCTTCTTGGGCCGATATTCCCATTGGCACATCATCCACGATGACGGCAATCTCGGCTTCTAGATCAATACCGAGTGAGTCGCTTTCGGCAAGAATAGGATCGGTTGGAGCCAAGAAACTGTCTGAACCGCCCTGATATATCAACGGCTCAACCAAAAAGCCTGCGGGCATTTCGGCTTGCCGTGCTTTGCGCAAGAGTTCGATATGGTTGATGTAGGCCGAGCCATCGGCCCACTGATAGGCGCGGGGTAAGGGCGACATCATCTCGCGAGCATCGAATGGGTGACCCTGTCCGGCCTCTAACTGGTTGACCGCCTCACTGAGTGCGGCATGAGCCGATGCCCAGTCATCTATGGCTGACTGAAGAGTCGGGAAGGCACAAGGGGCCAATTGGTATCGGGTAAGTTCCTTCGAAACGATGACAAGCCGACCATCTCGGCTGCCGTCACGCAGTGTCGCGAGTTTCATTGTTCATCATTCCAAATTCAGGGTTTTCCATTGAACTTTTTGTCGAGTGATTTCCAACAATCAACATAATCATCCTGCAAAGGAGCCTCATGAGCAGCGAATTCTGTCAAATGTTGGGGAAACCGTGTTTCAAACATGAAACTCATCGTGTTTTGCAGTTTGGAAGGCTTGAGCTCGGCCTGCCGAGCCGCCTCAAAGGCGTCTCGATCAGGGCCGTGGGGCAACATCATATTGTGCAGACTCATCCCGCCGGGAGCGAAACCTTCGGGCTTGGCATCATAGACGCCATAAATATTGCCCATCAATTCCGACATGATATTTTTGTGATACCACGGAGGCCGAAAGGTATTCTCGGCAACAGACCAACGATCCCTGAAAAGGATAAGATCGACATTGGCGGTTCCCTCGACTCCAGAAGGAGAGGTCAGCACCGTAAAAATCGACGGGTCGGGATGGTCGAATAGCAGAGCCCCGACGGGCGCGAATTTGGTCAAATCGTATTTGCAAGGGGCATAGTTCCCATGCCACGCCACGACGTCAAGGGGTGAATGTCCAATCTCGCATTGGTGAAAGGCGCCGCACCATTTCACCGTCAAGCGCGACGGCGATTCTTCGTCGCAAAAAGCCGCGATTGGCGTTTTGAAATCACGTGGATTGGCCAAGCAGTTCGCCCCGATGGGACCCCGGTTCGGCAGGGTAAATTGTGCGCCATAATTCTCGCAAACAAAACCGCGCGCTGGCCCATCTTCCAAGACCACCCGAAAAACCAACCCTCGGGGTAAAATCGCCAACTCTCCGACTCCGACAACCATCACGCCGAGTTCAGTCTCAAAACGCAACCGTCCCTGCTGTGGAATCACCAAAAGTTCAGAGTCAGCAGAATAGAAGTAATCATTATGCATCGATTCGGTGATAAGATAGATATGGGCCGCCATTCCGGTGTGAATATTGACATCACCTGCCGTGGTCATGGTCCGCATTCCACTCACAAACGTTTTGTGAGAGCCATCATCAAGAACCGGATCCCAACGATATTGACCCAAGGAAATCACATCATCAATGATTGAGGGCGCCGTTTTCCAATAGGGATAATCCACCTTGGTAAAAGAACCCGTGTGGCGAACCGAAGGGCGAATTCGATAACACCATGTCCGCTCATTCTTGCCGGGCGGCGCGGTGAAAGGAGTGCCCGACAACTGCTCAGCGTAGAGACCATAGGGACATTTTTGGGGACTATTCTGGCCCCGAGGCAACGCGCCTTGCAGCGCTTCGGTTTCAAAGTCATTGCCAAAACCTGGCATATATCCCGGCATTAACCATAGGCGGCCGTTGGATGACAACTTATTCATGGGCATACCCTCTCTCTCGCCCCTCATTTAAAATTTTTCCACGTTTATCGTTGCACTTGCAACAATGTCAACCATGAATGCGTTTATCTCTGCGACATCCCGCCACCTTGACGATAAAAAAATAAATGGCATTATTCCCCCATGACCCAATTCGATCTCGATAATTTTTTGCCTTACCAGATGAATGTCTTGGCAAAACAAATGAGCGAAGAGTTGGAGCGAGCTTACTGGGTTCCCTATGGGATACGGATTCCTGAATGGCGCATTTTAGCCCATCTTTCGCAAACTGACGCGGTCAGTGTGCGAGATCTGGAACGGCAGGTCGATTTGCACAAATCGCGCGTGAGCCGTGCCGCCCAGCGCCTTGAGAAGGCCGGCCTCATCACCAATTCAATGAATCAGCAGGATCGCCGGCTGCGCAATCTAGAGTTGACATCAAAGGGAATGGAACTGATGAATAAATTGGAACCGCTGGCCCGTGAATATCAACGCTTGTTGCTTAAACGTCTGGGCGAGACGAAAGATGGATTTTGTGACGGACTGAATGTGTTGCTTGATACATCCGTCCCGTTAAATCATCCTGGAGAAGGAAATAGACATGGATGAAATAGTTGTGTTGGACGGTACTCGAACCGCGATTGGAACCTTTGGTGGCTCTCTGACAGGTATCTCCCCCATTGAACTCGGCACCATCGTGACCAAAAAAGCGATCGAAAAATCACAAATTGAACCCCGTCAAATCGGTCACGTCGCTTTCGGACATGTCATCAATACCGAACCTAGAGATATGTATCTTTCGCGAGTGGCGGCCATCAAGGCCGGTATTCCCGATTCCACTCCCGCGATGAACGTGAATCGTCTGTGTGGCTCGGGCGCACAAGCGATCGTCTCGGTCATGCAGTCATTGGCCCTCGGCGACGCCGATTTTGGTTTGGCCGCCGGGGCCGAAAATATGAGTCGCTCCCCCCATTACCTATCCTCAATACGCTGGGGCCAAAAAATGGGAGATACAGAGATCACCGACGTCATGATCGGGGCACTGTCCTGCCCATTCGGCACCGGCCATATGGGGGTGACGGCAGAGAATGTGGCTGAGGAACATGATATTGGTCGGGCGCAGCAAGACGCATTTGCGCTAGAAAGCCAAGTGCGAGCCCGCAAAGCCATCGACAATGGCTTTTTTGGTGACCAAATTACCGCCGTTGAGACAACCTCCAGACGTCAGACAATGAATTTTGAGGTCGACGAACATCCAAAGGAAACCACCGCCGGAGGATTGGCCGAGTTGCGCGCCGTATTCAAAAAAGATGGCACAGTTACCGCCGGAAACGCATCTGGTATCAACGATGGGGCGGCCGCGGTCGTTTTGGCGCGCGCCGAAGCGGCCGAGAAAGCGGGACTAAAACCACGGGCCCGCCTCCTTGGTTACGCCCATGCCGGGGTGCGCCCTGAAACCATGGGAATAGGTCCTGTACCTGCGGTGCGCAAACTCCTCGACAAACTTGACTTGGCCATATCTGACTTCGATGTCATAGAAGCCAATGAGGCTTTCGCGGCGCAAGCACTGGCGGTCAATCAGAAATTGGGTTTGAACCCGAGCCGGGTCAACCCAAATGGTGGTGCGATCGCGCTTGGCCACCCGATCGGTGCCACCGGGGTGATTATCACCATCAAAGCCCTTTACGAATTGGAGCGGACTTCAACCGCCAAAGCTCTGGTCACCATGTGCATTGGTGGCGGACAGGGGATCGCTCTCGCACTCGAAAGCGTTCATTGAACCGCAATCATGACGAACGGCATTTGAGTGATCCAATGGATAATCGTCATGATAAGAAGTGTGATGGGGATGGCACACGCCAACTCTCAAAGCGACGGTCATTCATATCGCTTGACCCCTCGCTCAAAGAAATTAGGGCAAATTCATGCAAGAAGATTTTTCCATAAAACCATGGCATCAATGTGCGCGGCAACTCGTTGACGTCGCCGCAGGTCGTGCTGAAGCCGATTTAGTGATCAAGGGCACTTCATGGGTCAATGTCCATAGTGGAGAAGTCATCAAGAACACGGATATCGCGATTGTCGAGGGGCGATTCGCCTATTGTGGGCCCGATGCCGCCCATTGCATCGGCGATCATACCTCCGTCATTCATGCCGATGGAATATTTGCTGTGCCTGGTCTTTGCGATGGCCATATGCATATCGAATCGGGCATGCTGACACCGGCACGATTTGCCGAAGCGGTTATCCCTCATGGCACCACATCGCTATTTGCTGATCCCCATGAAATCGCCAATGTTCTCGGATTGATGGGCGTACGATTGATGCTTGAGGAAGCTGAGCTTCAACCCATCAATATTTATATTCAGATGCCATCCTGTGCGCCGTCGGCGCCGGGTTTAGAGACGACAGGCCAATGTATTGGACCAGAGGAAGTCAAAGAGGCCATGACTTGGCCGGGAATCATCGGACTTGGGGAAATGATGAACTTCCCTGGTGTGATCGCCGGTGATGATCAGATGCTGGCCGAGATTTCTGAAACCCAAATGGCCAACAAGACGGTCGGCGGTCATTACGCCTCCACTGATTTGGATAAAGGGTTTCACGCCTACGCCGCGGGTGGGCCCGCTGATGATCATGAGGGAACCCGCGAGATTGATGCCATCACACGGGTGCGACAAGGGATGAGTGCCATGCTTCGGCTTGGCTCCGCGTGGTATGATGTAAAATCCCAAATCACCGCCATCACCAAGAAAGGGTTGGATTCAAGGAAATTTATTTTGTGCACCGATGACTGCCATTCTGGAACGTTGGTTGAGGAAGGTCACATGAATCGCGTGGTAAGACACGCCATCGGTGAGTGCGGATGTGAGCCTTTGATGGCCTTGCAAATGGCCACCGTCAATACTGCCACTCATTTTGGTTTGGAGCGTGAACTCGGCTCCATCACACCTGGGCGTCGTGCCGATTTGATCCTGACTTCGTGCCTGAGCACACTCCCGATTGAAGAGGTGTTTGGCCGCGGTCAACATCTCGCGTCCAATGGAAAATATCTTATCAAACCTCCCAGTCTTGACTGGCCAGATGAAGCCCTCAACACGGTGAATATGGGTCGGCCTGTTACGCAAGATGATTTCAGTGTGACCGCTCCCAAAACCGATTCAACCTCAGTCAATACCCACGTGATTGGAGTGGTTGAAAACCAAGCTCCGACGCAACATCTCAAACGAAACTTGAACGTTCAGGACGGTCGGGTCACGGTTGACGCAAAACAGGACATCGCTTCAATTGCCATCGTCGAAAGACATCGGGGCAGCGGTCACATCGTCAATGGTTTTGTCAGTGGTTTCGGCTATAAGGGTTCAATGGCCTTGGCCTCAAGCGTTGCCCATGACTGCCATCATATCATCGTCGTAGGAACAGATCCCGGGCAAATGGCACTGGCGGTCAATCGAATCGGTGAATGCAATGGCGGAATAACCCTTTGGCGAGACAACAAAGAGATGGCCATCGTCGAGTTACCTGTCGCCGGATTGATGTCCTCTCGTCCCGCTCATGAAGTCGCCGCGGCGGCGCGACATTTGAACGAATCGATGGTGGCGTGTGGTTGCACACTCAATAATGCCATAATGCAACACTCTTTGCTGGCTCTATCGGTGATTCCTGAATTGCGGATTTCTGATCTCGGTATCGTTGACGCAGTGAAGTTTGAACTTATCGACCTGTTTGATAGATGTTGAGATATGAGAACGGGCGCCCACCAAGACGATTTTGTCACGCCGCCAATACGGCCTGAAAGGACGTTCAAAAATGCCGCGAGAGCGGTTGAGCATCTCGACTTTCTTTATCAAGAAAATGCCAATTTTCTGAAAAGTAAACTCGCCCATGCCTTGAAAAATGGTGCGCAAGGTCGGCGTTTCCGAGGCTTCTACCCAGAAATTCGAGTCAATATTCAAACTCACGCCAGTTCAGATAGCCGACAATCTTACGGTCATGTGTATGGCAAGGGAAAGTTTGCCGCCACCGTCACTCAACCGCAACTGTTCAAGTCATATCTTGAGCAGCAAATTGCGACGTTGATCAAGAATTACAACATCCCGGTATCGATTGGGGCCTCCACGACCCCTATCCCGATCCACTTTGCCGTCAATACGAATACGGGAGATATCGAAGCCCATCCCGACACTCTTGAAGTGCCGCTAAGAGATGTCTTCGATGTGCCCAATCTCAGCACTATCAATGACGATATCATCAATGGGCTGGAAACCCATAATGACGATGGCTCAAAGCCACTTGCCCCTTTTTCGGCCCAGAGGGTGGACTTTTCTCTGGCTCGACTTCGCCATTACACCTCGACAAATCCCAGTGATTTTCAAAACTTTATCCTGTTCACCAACTATCAATTCTATGTTGATGGGTTCACCCGCTACGCCCGCAAAGCCTTGGCTGATCCTCAATCGGGTTACACCGAACTCGTAGAACCGGGTCAATTTGAAGATGAATTTGATGGGCATAAGTCGAGTCAAGTTAAGCGGTTACCACAAATGCCTGCCTATCACTTGAAACGCCCGGACCTGAATGGAATCACTTTGGTAAATATCGGTGTTGGCCCTTCCAATGCCAAGACGGCCACCGACCATATCGCGGTTCTTCGCCCTCGCGCTTGGTTAATGGTCGGCCACTGTGCCGGTTTAAGAAACACTCAAAGCCTCGGCGATTATGTTCTCGCCCATGCTTATCTCCGAGAAGACCAAGTGCTTGATGATGATTTGCCTGTTTGGGTCCCTGTGCCGGCACTCGCTGAAATTCAAATTGCCCTCGAGAAGGCCGTCGCCAATGTGACTCAAGTCAAAGGATATGAGCTCAAGAGCATCATGCGTACCGGCACGGTGGCATCGGTTGACAACCGAAACTGGGAACTTCGTGCCAAAGCCGGCCCCCTTCATCGGCTAAGCCTGTCAAGAGCCATTGCCATGGACATGGAATCGGCAACGATTGCTGCCAATGGTTTTCGCTTTCGTGTCCCTTACGGCACGCTGCTCTGTGTCTCTGATAAACCCCTCCAAGGCGAACTCAAACTTCCTCGCATGGCGACCACATTCTATCGCGACCAAGTTGAGAAACATTTGAGTATTGGAATCAAAGCGATGGAATCGCTACGTGAGATGCCATTAGATGTACTACAATCGCGTAAATTAAGGAGTTTTGGTGAAACGGCGTTCCTTTGAAGAAAAGATTCACCTATTGGTGGAAGAAAAAAAATTTTTGGGATTGAGTGTTGTCCCAATTTGTGCTTTGTAGTTTGGTTGATGGTAAATGATTCATAGCAACAATAAGGAGAAGTCAACATGGCAGTTAAGCCACTAACTAAAGCTGAGCTAAATAAAAAAGTATCTGAAGCGTCGGGTGTTACGGCAAAAGATACCAATGCAGTGATGTCGGCGTTGTCAGATGTCATCACCCAACATGTCGCCTCTGGCGGTGCCATTACACTGATTGGTGTGGGAAAAATTGAGAGCCGTGATCGGGCCGCGAGAACCGTGAGAAACCCGAGAACGGGCGATCCCATTCATAAGCCCGCCGATCGTACACCACGAATGGTCTTTGCGAAGGCACTAAAAACCGCGTGTAACGAGTAATCTTACGCGCCCTATCAACCACAGATCTACTTCGTCATTGATGTTGGCTCTAGACGGGTCTCCAACAGTCAAATGATTGGACCTTATGCTGTTTAGGTCAGCTTCGTCGGGCGTAAAGAAGGGTTCGTGTTGATATTTTTTTAGTTTGTTAGGCCGGGCGCGCCCTAGGGCGGCCCGGTTTTTCTCCTTGTCGCGATTAGAGCCTTCACGGCCTAAAGTAGGCCGCGTCCATCTCGCCCACATTGTCGGCGACCTTCAGTCGACATTCTGCTTGTTCCAAGATGTCCCGTTTGACATCAATGCCGGGGGCGACTTCGGTGACAACGAGTTGTCCCTCTTGCAACCTTAAGACACAACGTTCTGTGACGAAAGTGGTATCCTGACTGGTTTGAGAGGCGCGCGGGCCAGAAAAGGAGACTTGCTCAAGTTCTTTGACAAATTTGGCCACGCGGCCTTCTTTCTTGATCACCAGTTGACTGTTTCGAATCTCAAGGCGCGCGCCGACATTAAAGTAGCCAGAAAAGACAATTTTCGGTGCGCGAGCGGTAATATCGACAAAGCCACCCGCTCCAGCTGTAATGTGCGGACAAAAAGAAAGCTTTGATACATTGACCGAGCCATGACCGTCTATTTCCAAGAATGACAGCAAAGAGGCATCGAATCGGCCCGCCTGAAAGTAGGTAAACTGGTGTGGAGAATCTATGAGAGCCTCGGCATTGGCGGAGCAGCCAAATTTGAAATCAGTGAGAGGCACACCTCCGATTGCTCCTTGTTCAATGACCCAAGTCACATCATTTTTGTGACCGTTCTCGATAAAGATTCGTGGCACATTGGCCGATATCCCAAAACCGACATTCACCACCCATCCCAACTGAATTTCTGCCGCAACTCGTCGCGCAATGATTTTGGCGGCATTAAATTCTGGTCGCTGGAAGGTCGCCCACGGGCGCATCAATTCGCCCGATATCGCGGGATCATAGTCGGTGGCCGTTGTCTGTTGCTGGTCCGGGGCTTCAACAACTTTATCAACCCATATTCCAGGTACATGTACATCATGGGATCGCAGGGTACCAAACTGGGCCACATTCTTGACTTGTGCAATCACGAGACCGCCGCAATTATGGGTTGCCAGAGCGATGTCAAGGGCACCAAGATAGGCGCCCTCCTGTTCGAAAGTTAAATTACCCCGCTCATCAGCCGTGCTGGCGCGAATGATCGCGACGTCGGGTCGAATGGCCTGAAAATACAACCATTCGTCATCATCAAATTCGACTCGTTCAACAACATTCTCCTGCCGTGCCAACGCATTCATCGCACAACCATCAAGACGAGGGTCAACAAAGGTCTCCATGCCCACTTTTGTGAGGACGCCGGGGCGTTGAGCCGCGGCCTCGCGCAACATATCAAATATGATACCGCTTGGCATATTATAGGCGGCGATTCTGTTGTCGGTGACAAACCTCCAGATCAAAGGAGGTTCCAAAGAGGATGGGCCAGACGGCAAAGAACCGGCGATTATTTTCTCGATCATGCCAACGGCGGCCAAATGATCAACACCCGGAGTGCCAAACATGTCACCGGCCGCAATCGGATGAATCAGCGTGAGGTCCCGTGGTGACGATTCAGCGCGGAATCGCTCTCCTAAAGCCTTTAGAACGTCATCAGGGCAACAGAGTCCGGAGGAGGAATTGACAGCGACCACCGCGCCATCCGCTATTTCTGAGACCGCCTCACGAACCGACACAACTTTTGAACGGAAATGAGTCATTCTAACCTTCATGTAACCATTTGGTTAAATCTCTCTCATTTGCCAAATGTTTCGTCAAGTGATCTGAATCCGGCATTGGCAAGGGGGAAGGTAAGAAATTGACTCTGCTCGTTATCCCCTATCTTCTGACAATGAATGAAGACGCATCATCAGCTTGTTGTAACCATGTTGAACCGTCAATCCATTTTGATTAACCACCTTGAACTCAAGGCGGACAATACCACGGTCACCTCGTCGTATCACTCTTTTACTATCAATTCTGACACAGGCCGAAATTCGATCTCCGGCGTAAACTGGTTTGGTATATCTGATATTCCAACCCAACGAGGCGATGGCATCAATTTGAATGGGGGATTGATATTTCAACCCATCAGCCAATCCCTGAACAAGAATTCCATGGGCGATCAGAGAGTTAAATCCCAGACTCCTCGCCGTTTGATCGCTCAGGTGCAGACCATAGTTATCACCTGACAGGTCGGCGTAAGCACGAATAAGTTGCGGATCGACGACGACAGAACCGGTTTCAAAATAGTCATTGATCTCCAAGTCGTTATAAAAATAACGTCCCTCTTGAAGTTTACGACCGGTCACCGCCACTTTAACGCCCTCTCAGTTGGTAAATGATCAATTCCAAGCCCTTTGCTTGAGGATGGCTTGACACAAATGTTCATTCATTGTCTCTCCCGTTGTGAATAAAGAGAGTATGGTCAGGTCGGGCAATTGACAAGCCGCCCCATCTTCAGATGATCGCGGCGGCTTCAATCTACGAATGGATTGTCGTTCCAACCGAGACTATTTGGGATTAAAAAATTCAACCTATTTGTATAACCATTTTTATGAATACATCGATTTTGCCCCATGGCTCTTTCCCAAAAAGTGTTGATGAAGCGGCTCGGGGGGCTTCGCCGCACTCGAATCATCGGCGCGGCTCGTTTTGCTGCGAATTCTTATCCGAGCTGGTGAACAGGGCCTTATTTTTTTCATTGCGTCACTTTCGGCAAATGAAATTCGGGGTTCGTAGTTTTAAATTGCAGCCAATCGCTTGGCTAAAGTTTCTGGATACCACCGAGACGAGACACCTTTACCCGATATTTCCCAAGTAGCTTGGTGTTGGGGTGAGAGTGGCGGATTTTGCCATTATTTTCAAGTTCGGCGGTTGCGCCGTCGGCTGTTGTGGAATTTTTGAGGCCTGGCGCGTGTTTTCGCGAAGATTTCCGGCATTATTGGCCCATCTGGGCGTCTTCAAGACACACCTGTAGAGACGCTTTTGTCTGGGTTTCGCTAAACTGCCCGTCATGCAGGCCTCGGGGCCATCCGCAACCTCCGGGTTGTGCTGGGTGTAAGTGGGTCCGAGATAAGCATCCACCCCCCCCCCCCTCATCGACCTTGTGCTGGTTGAAGACCAGATCAAGAAAATCGGTGACGATCTGCTTGTTATTCTGCGGGCCACTCATCTTTCAGCCTCCGATCAGCTCAGCATCTTGGTGCGGATCTGATCCGCCACCAGTGCCAGGATCAGAACCAAGCCCAGCACGATCTGCTGCACATAGGATTCAACCCGTGTCAGGTTCATCCCGTTGGTCAGCAAGGTGATGAAGATCGCACCCAGCAGAACGTCACGGACCTTACCGCTGCCGCCGAACAGGGACACGCCCCCGATCACACAGGCCGCCACGCTTTGCAGGCTATAATTGGATCCGTTCAAAGCCTCGGCCGAGCCTGTTCGGGCGACGAACAGAACGCCGGTCAGACCCGCCATTGCGCCCGAGAAGATATAGGCCAGCATAAGCTGCTTGACGGTGTTGATGCCCGACAGCTGCGAAGCGCGGATGTTTGAACCGACCGAGTAGAAGTAGCGCCCGACCGTTGTCTGGTTCAGCAGCAGCCACACCAGAACGAACAGGATGCCGGTGATCCAGATGGCGGGCAAGATGCCCAGGATGCGCCCATATCCCAACAACTCCATATAGCGGTCCGGGATACCGGTGATCGGCAGACCCGAAGTGAAGCTGAGCGAGATACCCACCAGGCTGGTCATGGTGCCCAGTGTCATCATGAAAGGCGGCACCCCGAGTATGGCGACACCGAATCCGTTCACCGACCCGACCAGCATCCCGGCCAGGACGCCGCACAGAACCGCAACCGGAACCGCCATGGCAAAGGCTTCGGGGTTGGCGCCCAGAATGGATTGCAGAACAAGACCCGTGACCACGCCGGCAAAACCGACGATCGCCCCGACCGAAAGGTCAAGCCCCGCGGTCAGCAGAACCACCATCTGCCCCATGGCGATGATGATCAGGAATGTCGAATGGCGGGCGACATTGAACAGGTTCAGACTGGACAGGAACCGTTCTTCCTGAAGCCCGAAAAACAGGATCGAGCCGACCAGAAGAAACGGCAGAATGCCAAGGTTGATAAAGCCATAGCGGATCAGATTCCGCAGCTTTTGTTGCGGTGCCGGGACAATACCATCACTCATGGCGTGCTCCTTCGAGGTTGTTCTGTAGCTGGGTGTCTTCGGTGCCGAAGAACCCTTGCAATACTCTGGTTTCGTCGATGTCGGCCTTGTCCATGGAATCGACGATCATGCCGTCCCGCACGACGTACAGGCGGTGGCTCATGTTCAGCACTTCGGGCATGTCCGAGCTGATGATCACGATGGCGGCTCCGGCTTCGGCCAGTTCCTTGAGGAATTGATACACCTCGACCCGCGCGCCCACATCGACGCCCACGGTGGGTTCGTCGAAGATGATGACATTGGCCTCGCGTGCCAGCGACTTGCCGATCAGCACCTTCTGCTGGTTGCCGCCCGAATAGGCCGAGACCGGTTTGGTAAGTGCCAGCGGCTTGACGCCCATCCGTTCACCCAGGCTTTGGGCAAATGTCTTTTCCTGCCGGGTTTTCAGCCATCCCTTGCTGGACAGGTTCGGTTGGGACAGGCTGGTAAGAGTCAGGTTTTCCTTGGTGGACCGCGCCAGCATCAGCCCTTCCTTGTGGCGGTCCGAAGTGACATAGGCCACACCTTTCGCCAGCATCTTGCGGGGGGTCGCCTGTGTGATCTTCTCACCGTTGACCGTGATCTCGCCCGAGGCCACTTTCTCAAGCCCGAACACCGCGCGACCGATACGCGACTTGCCGCAGCCGACAAGCCCGGCGAGCCCCACGATCTCTCGGGCCCGCACCTCAAGCGAGCAATGCTGCACCCCGCCTGACTGCGAGGCCAGTTCGTGGATTTTCAGCCGCACGTCGCCCGGTTCATGCTTAATATCCGGATAGAAGCTTTCAAAGGACCGTCCGGTCATCAGCTCGACCAGAGTGTCATGACTCGACGTGGCCACATCGACCGTGTCGATATACATGCCGTCCCGCATCACCGTGACCCGGTCGCCGATCTCTTCGATCTCTTTTATACGGTGAGTGATATAGATAATACCGACACCCTGCGCGCGCAGCTTGTACACAAGTTCGAACATGGCCTCGGTTTCGCGCTGCGACAGCGAGGCGGTTGGCTCGTCCAGAATGAGGATGCGCGGCTTGACCATCAGCGCCTTGGTCATCTCGACCATCTGGGCTTGTGCGCGGGTCAGGTGGATCACCTGTTTCTGGCTGTCCAGTTCGAACCCGAACTGAGCCATCGCCTCTTGCACCAGCCTGCGGCGTTCGCCGCGTTTCAGCCAGATACCTGCCGACGGTTCGCTGCCCAGAAAGACGTTCTCCTCAACCGACAGGTGCGGCGCCAGCGAGAATTCCTGAAACATTGCCGCGATGCCATGGGCACGGGCGTCGTGCACGCTGTGGAAGTCGACCGGCTTGCCCGCAACATGCAGCGTGCCTTCGTTCGGGCGGATCGCACCGGAAATCACGTTGATCAGCGTGGATTTTCCGGCCCCGTTCTCGCCGAACAGGACATGTACCTCACCTGGGCGCAGCTCGAACTGCATGTCTTTCAGGGCGGTCACCGAGCCGTAGCGTTTGCTCACACCCTGGACGCGCAGGATCAACTCGGGCATGGCGCTGTTGGTCTTTTGTTCCGTCTGTATGGTCGTTGTGGTCAACTCATTTCCTCTCTCGGGCGGCATTCCGGCTCAGCCGGTCTGGTTCTGATCCAGATGCCATCCCAGCGGCCCCAGATTGTTGAGCGCCCAGTCGTTCGGCACGTCTTCAAGCGTGGTCTTCAGCAGCTCGTTCCATTTGTTCAGGAACGCCATGGTCGAGATCAGACCGACGATGTAGGTGATGGTATTGTCGTCGTAGAACGCTTTCAGGTCTGCGATATCGGCATCCTGAACCTCCCCCGGAATACGGGCGGCGGTGCGACACAAGCGCAGCAAGGCGCGTTCCCGGTCGTTATACACAGGCGAACGCTCATAGTCGAAAATAGCGAAAATCTTGTCGCGCTCCAGGCCGAGTTCTTCGGCACCGCAGGCGCAATGTGCAGAGCTGTAATACGAGCCCGCATAGTGGCTGTAGGCAAAGGTCACCAGACGCCGGGTTTCGTGATCCACATCGTCGGTGTACCAAAACGCGTCCATCAGTGCGCCGACGGCCTTAACGGTCAACGGGTTGCGGGCCATGGTCAGGAAACTGTTGGGAACATAGCCAAGCGCGGCTTCCATTTCCGAGAAAATCTGCTCGTGTTCCGGAGCGGCCTGCCGCGGGAGCGGTTCTATTCTGGGCATGATACGACCTTGCGTGGTTTTGGGCATGGGTGGCGGTGGGCGCGGTAAAAACGGGTGATTGGTTGACGAGGAGAGATCAACCAATCGCCCT
>JAJEBG010000043.1 GCA_022824005.1 Paracoccaceae bacterium | reverse complement strand
CACTGGGCCGCGTCCCTCGGCTTCCTTCCGCTTGGCGTTGCTCATGTTCTTGCGCTTCCCGCCGAAATAGCTTTCATCGACCTCTACCGGCCCGCCCATCGGGTCGTTATCTTCGTCGTCGCGCTTGAAGGTTTCCCTGATACGCTGAAGCATGAACCAAGCGGTTTTCTGCGTCACGCCAATGTCACGGTGCAGTTTCATGCTTGAAACGCCTTTCAGCGAAGTCATGTGCAGGTAAATCGCCAGCACCCACTTGCGATAGGGAAGCCGTGAATCTTCCATGACGGTGCCGAGTTTCGCGCTGAAGTACTGCTTGCAGCCGTAGCACCTGTAAGGCATTGGGTGCTTTTTTTCTTTGTTGCACTCAGTCGTTTCGGTGCATCCGCAATGCGGGCAAACCCGGCCATCAGCCCAAATCAGTTCCTCAAACCACTTCCGCGCGGTGTCTTCTGTGGGGAACATGTCCATCAACTGGATGACCGTGAGGCCCTTGCGGAAAGACTTGCCGGGTGCCGTTGCCATTTGCCAAATCTCCTTGCTTCTGATACTTGTAATGTAGGGATTCATGCCGTGCTAGTCAAGTATATAATCTTCTTGTTATTGGTATGACCCGTTCAAATTCAATCAGGAAATGAGCAAAAATGCTTAATCAAATATGTATTCCCCGTTCTTATGCACAAGTTGCCATCGACTCAACCAAGCCCGAGTCAAACGGCGCATTTTGCTTGACCGACCGTGAGTCGATTGCCACACCTCTTGAAATGGCCTCCCGTGATTCCAAAGTCAACTTCCTCCGATGACTTCTGTCGAATGTCAAACCGGTTGGGCCGCCGACTTGGCGACCGCACTTAAGCAGCTTGGCGAGGCGCTGCAGCCATACCAACCGAAAATTGATCAGTGGCGTAAATTCCTGGATTTCATGGCTAGGGACGTTACTCCGTGGCGACAAACCGAGCACCTCTCGACAGCTCTCCGTTTGTTCCACGACCCGGACCGAATTCCCGATCTCAGAAATCCACTGCATCAGGTCCGCCGAATGCTCACCGTGCATCCCTCTCTCGAGGGCGTGGTCGACCCGCTTTCGGTTCGCGACGAACTATGGATACAGGATGTGAATGGTGGCGGAGCCGCGCATCTGAGCGGCATTGTCAGCGGCCTGATGGCGCGCGCGGAAGACCACTCCCGAGACGGTTACGTCGCTGCGGCACACGAGCTTCGCATGCTCCTGGAGGCGGCAGGCGACCAAACTGCGGCTGGTTGTTGCGACCCGTCTCTTGGTTACCATGTCGTACTCTTTCGTGGCCTCCGGCTGGATCGGGCCATCCAGGTCGACGACGACGTTCGGATCGTGCCACTCGACGAGATTGAGGACTTCGTCAACCGGCAATCGCTTGTTCAGATGATGCCCGTCGCTTTCAGCGGTGACAGCCAGGAATTCGGGGCAGTCATCAAGCCATTTCGCTGGACGCCCCAGCTGATCAGGAATCAGGCGGAGGCCACTTGGAAAAGACCCCCCGATTCCTTTGATTTCCTCAAAGATGCCGAGAGTCTAGTCGAACTCTTGGCCGTACTTCATGAATCTCCGGTGGTATGCTTGGCAAAGATTGGGGTCTGCAAGAACCGCATTGCTTCTCTTTTACTAGGCCAGCGTCACTCAATCGGCGGATTCGTGTACGGTCGATCTGGCCAGGGGTTTCGGTGGCGGGGCGCGTCCCGCGACGTAAATCCTGAAGCCATCGAAAGGGCCCGCATGGCTTTCCGTGACCGCACTTCGCGGCGATATGAGTGCTATGCGCCGATTATCGGAAGGCTCTCCGAAGCTCTGTCGCGCGATGGCCGGTTCCATGTCAACGACAAAATATTCGATGTCGCCATCGCGCTCGAAAGAATGTACAAAATGGGTGGCAGCGAAATCCGGTATAAGCTGGGGACGAGAGCGGCATTTTTTCTTGGATGTAACCCTCGCGAACGTCACCAAATTTTTGGTGATCTCAGTAAATTCTATTCGAAACGCTCAGACATGATTCACGCTAGAAAAAACAATGGCAATGCGCAATCGATCTTCGGGTCGGGCTTCCACATTGCGAGACTGACACTAGAAAAACTGTTGGAAATCGGCACTCCTAGCAACTGGGATGATGTAGTGATGAACGTGGACGATCCTTCTCAATAATGCGCTACCAAACTATCGGTTGATCCTTCCATTGATCGCAGGAAATTCTGTCGACCATCAACGAGGGATCATCGTCCCCAATGCCTCGTGAAGTTCTGCCGTTCAAGCGTGGTGCTGCACGACTGCGGCCGAGCCTCGGACTTGCACCAGTCACCGAGCCGACGTACATGCTAGTGTTATGATCGTTTTTACGGCTTCCATTTTTCTGCGGAGTGTGATCGACTCGCTCTTGGCAAGAGCCGCACAGTTTTCAACGGGAGCAGAACCGCAATAGCAAAGAGCCAGCGACGACAGACCGTTTTACCTATTCCGTGGGACACCTGTCTTGTCAAGCGAATAGGGTGAAGGATGGCTTGCGCTGAGATGATAAAATTAAGGAGAAGCTTCATCTCAATGACATTGATTGCTATGGCAAACGTTGGAAAAAGTTCCGGCAGGCTAAACTAAAAATCGAAGGTATCGCCGATTCTGCGTTTATAAGAAATCGAACGATTTCCGTAATGCGTACAATCATCGATTTCCCGACCAACTCCTGATTGGGAAATCTAGCCCGCGAGTCTCACCAAGTCCAAGATTGCATCGCCGCGCGTTGAATCTGGCGGCGTTTTTGGGCTTTCGACGGGGATTGCGTGGATCGGTGCCCCGCCGACAGCATTTTGGGGACCCACGAATGGCCAGTCGGGAGAACAAAACGGAATCATCTGCTGGCGGCCTGCCGTCGGCAAGGGTTTCAGGCACAGCTCCGCCGAGGCTGGTCATGCCAGCGCCCGGTGGCTGCGATGCGGCGGACTCCGCTGTTACGGCGGGCGCGCCGCCGCGGCCCGTCGCAGCGCGAGCGCCACGTGCCTGAAGAGATCTTGGCGCGGATGGACCGAAGACAGGGACAGTCGGACCCGGCGCACGCTGATGCGCAGCCGGCAGGCCACCTTCAGCAGCCTGGCGCGGATCGTCCCGTACTGAGCGCGGGACAGCGCCGTGCCGGCGAGGCCGACCGAGTGGACGGTCTGGAGCAGGATCCCGGCGACGGCCGAGAAATACAGCCGCAGCTGGTTGGCCCGCATGGTCGCCGTCGAGGTCCGGTCGGCGAACAGGTCGAGCTGCTGCTCCTTTATTCTATTCTCCATGTCGCCGCGGGCGCAGTACAAATCCTCGTAGAGCGCCCGAGCGCCGATCTCCCGCACGGACAGGCTGGTGACCACGAAGCGCGGGTTGGTGCCGGAAGTCCCGGAACCGGCGCGAC
>JAJEBG010000038.1 GCA_022824005.1 Paracoccaceae bacterium | reverse complement strand
CTGGCCGACTGGCGCTCTTTCGAGATCCAGGTCAGCAACCAGGCCTGCGTCGTCACCGAGAAGCTGTGGTTCAACTTCGCGCCGGGCCGGCCTCACTGGCACACCGGCGCCGGCAGGAACTTCACCGACCGCCAGCGGATCAAGCGCAACGCAGAGAGCTGGGCGCGGCGCTACCGGGCGATGCCCGAGGGCGAGCGGCTCGCGGTGCTGGCGGCGGTCATGGCCGTGGAGGCGGAGTGATGCCGACGGTGAACACGGTCTCGGTGCGCGAGGAATTCGACGCCTTCCGGACGCGGTTCCACGATCTCCGCGAGCAGGGCAAGGTCAGCCCGGAGTGCGAGGTGCTCTTCAGCGGCCTGCTGATGCTGACCGTGTTCATGGAGAAGACCACGCGCAAGGAATCGAGGAACTCCGGCCTGCCGAGCTCCCAGACCCCGCCCGACGAGACGGCAACGAGCAAGACCGGCGCCAAGGGCAAGGGCCCGGACCCGCAGGTCCACGACAACGCCAGCGTCCGCGAGGTCACCGAGACGTCGGTGTCGGCGGTCACCGAGTGCTCCGGCTGCGGCCGGGACATGGCCGGCGTGGACAGCTCCGGCCACGAGAGGCGCACGCTGAAGGACATTGTCTTCGAGGTCCGCACGGAGCATGTCGACGCCGAGATCAAGACCTGCCCGGACTGCGGCGCCGAGACCCGGGGCGCCTTTCCCGACGCGATGCCCAGCCCGCTGCAGTACGGACACGGGATCGTCGCCTTCGCGACGCACCTGCTGGCCTGGATCTGGCGCCTGCACGAGGCCCTGGCCGAATGGGAGGAACGGGCGACGGCGCGGCTGCTCGCCTTGCCGGTCCTCCACGCCGACGAGACCTCGATCCGCATCGACGGAAAGAACCACTGGCTGCACAGCTGCAGCGCCGGCGACCTGACGCTGTCGTTCCGCCATCCCAAGCGAGGCCGCGACACCATGGACGACATCGGCATCATTCCCCGCTACCGCGGAACCCTGGTCCACGACCGCTGGGCCAGCTATCTCTCCTACGAAGGCTGCGACCACGCGTTCTGCGGCTCCCACCTCCTGCGCGACCTCCAGTTCGTCATCGACTCCAACAACCATGCCTGGGCCAGGAACATGAAGAGGCTGCTCAAGGTAACCGCCCGCAAGGTGCGCGAAAACCCGGGCAAGATGCTGGTCGAGCCCGAGATCAAGGCCCTGCGAAGGCGCTACCGGACCATCCTTACCAAGGGAAAGCGGGAACTCCCGAAGCCACCGCCCCGCATCAAGGGCAAGCGCGGCCGCATCGCGAAGTCGGACGCCGAGAACCTGCACGAGGCGTTCAGGCGACATGAAGCCGAAATCCTTCGGTTCGCGCGAAGTCCCGAAGTGCCGTTCACGAACAACCGAAGCGAACGCGACATTCGAATGGCCAAGGTCAAGCAGAAGGTCTCGGACTGCTTTCGATCGACAAAATACGCCGACGCCTACTGCCGCATCTCAAGCTACCTGAAGTCCATGGGCTACAAACCCATGACCGCCATACAGATCGCGCTCATGGGCAAGGCCAAAGAGATGGCTTGAGATCAACCCCGACTCAAGCAAAAATGGTCCGAGCAGTTACCGAAAATCCGTGATGCCCGCGCAACAGACTGATAATGAACGAAAAGAAAATCTAGCGGGAATTGCTGACCCAATGTTTTTGGCATCTTGGATCTGCGGCGGAATTTTCCTTGACGGCGCCTGGGGCCTTCATTACCATATTTAAGAATCGAATAACACAATTATGGAGGTCTAAATGTTTTCTTTGACAAAATCCCCCGCGAAGGGAACTCTCTTCGGCGCATTGCTGACGGGTGCCGTCGTGCTTGCGCCCGCACATGCGGAGACGATTGACGTTGCCATCATCGGCGAGGCCGATACGTTCGATCCGATGATGTCCACCAAGGATGTCGTCTCGATCGTGACCCAGCATTTCGTCGAAACGCTGTACACGTTCGACTCAGGCTGGAACATCGCGCCGCTTCTGGCGACCGATCTGCCGACGATTTCCGAGGACGGGAAAACCTACGCGATCAGCATTCGCGAAGGCGTCGCCTTCCACGATGGCTCGACGATGGATGCAGATGACGTGGTCGCATCCCTCGATCGCTGGCTGGAGGTTTCCCCGCGCGGAAAGGGCGTGGCGGACAGGGTTGCCGGATTCGAGGCGACTGGCAGTCACGAAGTCACCATAACGATGAACGAACCGTATTCGCCGCTCCTGTCGCTGCTGGCATTCTCGAATTCCGCCGCCGTGGTCTATCCCGAGGAAATCATCGGCGACACGATCGACACGATTGTCGGCACCGGTCCTTACATGATCGCCGAGCATGTGCCGGACCAGTACCTGCAACTGGTGCGCTTTGACGGCTATTCCTCGCGCAGCGAGCCGTCGGACGGCGCGGCGGGCGCGCGCACCCAAGTGCCGGACGAGATCCGCTTCGTGCCCGTGCCGGACGCCAACACCCGTGTGGAGAGCCTTCTGGCCGGTGAAGTGGCGTTCGCCGACGGATTGCCTGTCGAGAGCCTTGCCCGCCTGGAGTCCTCGGACACGGCAGACCCGATCCTGCTGAAGCCGTTCGGCTGGCCGATCTTTGCGATCAACCACAAGGACGGCCTCTTGACTGACAGGACCAAGCGTCAGGCGCTGCAGGCCGCCCTGCCGATCGACGACATGCTGTTCGCCGCCTTTGGCGATGACGATTTCTTCATCGTCGACGGGCCGATGTACCCCGAGGGCTGGGTGTGGAGAAGCGACGCTGGAACCGACATGTTCAACCAGAACGACCAGGCCAGGGCGGCGGAGTTGCTTCAGAGCGTCGGCTACGACGGGACTCCGCTCAGGATCCTGACGTCGCGCCAGTACGAGTTCCACTTTAAGATGGCCGAAGTCGCTAAGGTGGCGCTCGAGGCGGCAGGGTTCGAGGTCCATATGGACGTGGTCGACTGGGCCACCCTGGGCCAGCGCCGCAACGATCCGGCGCTCTGGGACATCTACATCACCCATTCGCCGTTTCTGCCGGAACCCGCCCTAACCAGTCTTTATTCAAGAACGTCGCGCCTGGGGTGGTCAAACCCGGACAAGGACGCGATTCTTGCCGCGTTCACGACGGAAACAGATTCAGGGACCCGCCGCGAGCTGTTCGCGCAGCTGCAGAACCAGGTGTTTGAGGATGTGGGATTCATCAAGATCGGCGGCTTCAACGCGCTGATGGGCGCGGCGAAAGGGCTTGACGGCGTCACGGCGACGCCATGGCCGTTCTTCTGGAATGCACAGGTGAATTGACGTAAGGTGCTGGGGGTCGGCCTGACCGACCCCCGAAAACGCCGGGTTCTCTCATGCGCAGCTACCTGGCACGTCGGCTCATCGGGATGGCTGTCGTCATATTCCTTGTCTTGACGATAGCGTTCTTCATTGTCCGGCTCGCCCCGGGCGACCCGGCCGCACTGATGCTCGGACCCGAGGCGACGGCTGAGGATGCCGCTGAACTGCGCCAGCAGCTCGGGCTCGATCAGCCGATATTTGTCCAGTACCTCAAGTTCCTCGGAAACGCGGTCCGTGGCGACCTGGGGACGTCGATCTTTTTCAAGCAGCCGGTCACCCAGGTGCTCTTGGGCCGCGCGGAGCCGACGGTTTTCCTCTCTCTCTTTTCGCTGACGATCGCGTTGATCATTGCCGTGCCGATCGGAAACTATGCAGCCTATCGCCGTGGATCATTCCTGGATCAGGCCTCCATCAGCACGGCCATGCTGGCCGCATCGGTGCCAAGCTTCTGGACCGGGCTCATGCTTCAGCGATATCTGGCGACCGACCTCGGCTGGTTCCCAGCATCTGGCTACGGCGGGCCGGATGCAGATTTCTGGGAGCGGATGCGGCACCTTCTGTTGCCGTCGATTGTGCTCGGCATCGTCAATTCGGCCCTTGTCCTGCGTTTCACCCGCGCGTCAATGCTGGACATCCTGGGCGAGGACTACATCCGGACCGCACGGTCCAAAGGCATGGGCGAAGCGCGCGTCGTGCTGCGCCATGCGCTGAAAAACGCTGCGATTCCGATAATCACGGTGATCGGGCTCACCTTTGCATTGCTGGTGTCCGGTGCCGTGGTGACCGAGCGTGTGTTCAACATTCCCGGAATGGGCAATCTCGTGGTAAGCGCTGTCTTGCGTCGGGACTATCCCGTCATCCAGGGAACGCTGATTGTGGTCGCCTCGCTGTACGTGCTGATAAATCTGCTGACGGACCTTGCATACCTGCTGGTCGACAAGCGGGTGAGGTACTGATGTCGCGGACCTCCTCTGCGCCAATCGAGGCAAGGTTTCTCGAGCTGCTCTTTTCGCGGCGGGCCGTTCTTCTTGCGACGATCGTCCTCTCAGCCGTTGCCCTGCTTTGCGTGTGCGCGCCCTGGGTGGCACCGGATGATCCTGTTCGGATGAGCGTCCGCGCGCGGCTGACCGAGCCCGGCATGACGTACTGGCTTGGCGCCGATGCGTTCGGCAGGGATGTCGCGTCACGCCTGCTGTATGCCGGCCGCGTTTCGCTCGGCGTCGGGCTGGGCGTTGCGGCCTTCTCTTCCCTTGTCGGAATAGTCATTGGCCTCTGTGCCGGCTTTTTCCAGCGGCTTGACGGGCCGCTGTCGCGTCTTGTCGATGCCATGATGGCGTTCCCCGACATCTTGCTGGCCATAGCGCTGGTATCGATCCTCGGCGGGTCCGCCGTCAACGTGATCATCGCGCTGTCCATCGTCTATGCGCCGCGAATTGCCCGAATTGTCCGGGCTTCGACGCTTGTCATTCGTGAACTTCCCTTTGTCGAGGCCGCAACCGCGCTGGGCGTGTCGACCCCGTCGGTCATGGTGCGCCATGTACTGCCCAACATCACTTCGCCGATCATCGTCCAGGCGACATTCATCTTTGCCTATGCCATGCTGGCAGAGGCGGGTCTGAGCTTTCTGGGCGTGGGAATCGACCCGTCGACCCCGACATGGGGCACGATGGTCAATGAAGGCCGGCAATATCTCGACCAGGCCTTGTTCCTCATTCTCTTCCCGGGTCTGGCCATCTCGGTCTCGGTCCTGGCACTTCAACTGATCGGGGACGGTTTGCGTGATGCGCTTGATCCTCGCTTGGCAAAGGATCTTTGACATGCCTCTCACGCTCAGGAATTTCCATCCGGTGGGATTTGATGCCGTTTCGTCGGAAATTCACATAGACGGGAACGGATTGGTCACGGAAACACCCGATCCTCGGGCCGACGTGATCGATGCAGACGGCGCCTATCTGTCGCCCGGGTGGTGCGACCTGCACGTGCATGTCTGGCATGGCGGAACGGACATATCCGTTCGCGCGTCCGAAGCGGGCCGCCCGACAGGCGTGACCGCCATGGCGGATGCCGGATCGGCGGGCGAAGCGGCGTTTCACGGGCTGCGGGAACACGTGATCGAACGGCAGGCCGAAACGATCAGGGCCTTTCTCAACATCGGTTCAATTGGGCTTGTCGCCTGCAACAGGGTGCCCGAGCTGATAGATCCCAGGTTCGTCGACGTGGACCGGACGCTTGAAGTGGCCGAAGCCAATGCAGACGTCATCTGCGGCATCAAGGTTCGCGCGTCGGGCGAGATCACGGGCGCCTGGGGACTTGGTCCGGCAAGGATTGCCAAGCGCGTGGCCCAAATTCTGAATTTGCCGCTCATGGTGCATGTCGGAGAGCCATTGCCGATGATCGACGAGGTCTTCGGCATCCTCAGCCCCGGTGACATTGTCACCCACTGCTTCAACGGGAAACGGGCGGGATCGATCTCGGACACCCCGGCGCTCTTCGCGCAGGCCAGGCGTCTGGCCCAGGATGGTGTCCTGATGGACATCGGTCATGGCGTAGCGTCGTTTTGCTTCGAAACCGCACGCAGGGCGATTGCTGACGGCCTGTTTCCGTATTCGATTTCAACAGATCTACACAAGCGAAACATCGAGGGGCCGGTTCACGACCTGGCCACAACGATGACCAAGCTGTTGGCCGTGGGCCTGCCCTTTGAAGAGGTGGTTGCCGGCGTGACCGAGCGTCCTCGGTCGGTTCTGGGACTTGGTGCGCGCAACGGACTGGTGCCGGGAGAGCGGGCAGATCTGACCCTGTTTGACCTTGTCGACTGCGATATTGTGGCCACCGACAGCCGGGGGGCGACAGCAGCGTTCACAAGGGTGTTCGAGCCTCGCATGACCATTCTCGGCTCTTCAGCAGAAGCCGCGTCGCGGAGAGGCACATGAACGAGACCGTTCTCGACGTTCGCGGCCTGGAGGTTGAATTCCACTCGCAGGGGGCGTCGGTAACGGCCTTGCGCGACGTGAGGTTTTCCCTGCAAAAGGGACGTACCTTGGCGCTCGTGGGCGAAAGCGGCTCCGGGAAGTCAGTGTCTGCACTCGCGGTCATGGGGCTGTTGCCCCGCAACGGGTCGGTCTCGGGCGGCTCAATCACTTACTGGACCCGCAGCGGCTTGCAGATGCAGATCGAAAGCGCCGGACAGGATGCAATGCGCGGATTGCGCGGGGCCGAGATCGCCATGATCTTTCAGGAACCGATGTCGTCGCTCAATCCGCTTTTCACGATCGGCGACCAGATCGGCGAGATGCTGATCCTGCATACCGACATGGATGCGGCTGCACGGAAGAAACGCGTTCTTGAGATGCTTGAACTGGTCGAGATCCCTGCCGCCGCGACCCGGTTAAACACCTATCCACACGAATTGTCCGGCGGCATGCGGCAACGAGTGATGATCGCCATCGCGCTGGTATGCAATCCGGCACTGCTGATTGCCGACGAGCCGACAACGGCGCTTGACGTGACCATTCAGGCGCAAATTCTCGACCTGATGCGGCGACTTCAGGAAGATCTGGGCATGTCGATCCTGTTCATCACGCATGACATGGGCGTCGTCGCGGAAATGGCAGACGACGTGGCGGTGATGTATGCGGGCGCGATCGTCGAGCAGGCGGATGCCCGGACGCTTTTCTCCACCACCAGGCATCCCTATACATCCGGGCTGCTGGCCTCGATTCCCGACCCGGGACGGGCCGAACGGGAGCGCCTTGTCCCTATCCCCGGCACGGTTCCGTCGCTGCATGCCTTGCCGAGCGGATGCGCCTTCGCACCAAGATGCGCGCGGGCAGGAGATGCCTGCGCTTCGCCGGTGGTCCTTCGCGAGATTGCCGACAGTCATCGCGTCGCCTGCGTAAACCCTGTTGGAGCATCCCATGGCTGAAACGGTCGCCGGGGACGCTCTTGTGCAGATCCGCAATCTGTCAAAGCGGTTCCACACGCCTCGCGGTACGGTGCACGCGGTCAGTGACGTCAGTTTTGACATTCCGAGAGGCTCGATCACCGGGCTTGTGGGCGAAAGCGGATCGGGCAAGACCACCCTTGGACGCACGCTGCTGAGATTGATCGAGCCCAGCGAGGGGCAGACGATATTTGACGGCGCCGACCTGAACATGCTCGACTCCAATGCGCTGCGAACGGCGCGCAGGCGCATGCAGATTATTTTTCAGGATCCGGTCTCGTCGCTGAACCCGCGTCTGAAAGTGGGACCCATTGTCGCCGAGGGGCTAAGGGCTCACGGCATTGGCACGTCTGCCGAACGGAAAGAGAGGGTCGCCGGGCTGCTCGAAGAGGTCGGCCTGTCGCCCGACGCAATGCTCCGCTTTCCGCACGAGTTTTCGGGTGGACAGCGGCAACGCATCGGCATCGCCCGTGCACTGGCGTTGGAGCCCGAGTTTGTCGTGGCGGACGAAAGCGTCTCGGCGCTTGACGTTTCGATTCAGGCGCAGGTCCTGAATCTCCTGCTGGAACTGCGCGAGCGTCGCAATCTGACGATGCTGTTCATCGCCCATGATCTGTCGGTCGTGGAATACCTCTGCGATCAGATCGTCGTGATGTACCTGGGTCGGATCGCCGAAATTGGCCCGGCGCGCCCGCTCTATTCCGATCCAGGCCATCCGTACACGCAGGCACTTCTTTCGGCGGTGCCAGTGCCGGATCCAGCGGCGGCCCGCGATCGCATCATTCTGACCGGCGACATTCCAAGTCCGCTCGAACCGCCCGCCGGCTGCGTGTTCCGAACCCGTTGCCCGCTGGGTGACGGCCGTTGCGCCGCAGAGGTCCCGGCCCCCCGTCGTGCCGGTGAAGCCCATCACGTATACTGCAGGAAATTTGATGCGAATGACTGAAATCCAGACTCCGGAAGCCCGGCTTGCTCAGCTTGGGATCAAGGTTCCCAACGGGCCGCCCTCGCCAATAGGCGCATTCTGCAATGTCCGATTGCATGCTGGCCTGGCGTATGTCTCGGGGCAGGGTTCGGTGACGGCTGACGGCACGCTGCTGCGAGGCAAGGTCGGACGCGACGTTGATGCCGAGACAGCCCGCGAGCATGCCAGACTGGTGACGATCAACATGCTTGCCGCGCTCAGATCCACGCTCGGAACACTCGACGCGGTCACGGGTGTCATCAAGCTCCTGGGTCTCGTGAACGCGACGCCCGAATTTGAGGAGCACCCCTACGTGATCGACGGAGCCTCCACACTGCTCGCGGAGGTGTTCGGTCCCCGGGGCGTTCATGCACGTTCCTCCTTCGGGGTGGTATCGCTGCCCAACCAGATAACCGTGGAGATCGAAGGCATCTTCTCGCTGGAGACCTTGCAATGACCGACACGCCGCCTTTTGGACTGTCTCCTGTCATCAACGTGTCCGGGACAATAACCGGCCTAGGGGCCTCGATTGCATCGCATGCCGTCCGGGAGGCCACTGCCGCAATGATGGGCCATTTCGTCAACATGCATGAATTGCAGTCCCGTGCGAATCAGGCGATCCAAAGGCTGACCGGTGCGGAGGCCGGGTTCATGACGGCGTCCGCCTCGGCAGGGATAAGCCTGACCGTTGCGGGATGCATGACCGGCATGGATCCCGGTCTCGCCGAGGAATTGCCTTGCAGTCCCGGCCCGAAATCCAGGGTCGCGGTGCAGTTGGGCCATCTTTGCCACTATGGCGCGCCGGTGTCTCAGTCGGTCGAACTGGCCGGCGCCGACGTACTCCCTGTCGGTCAATCGACATTGTGCACCGACCATTCGCTTCGTAGAGCCATGGGCCCGGAGGTATCGTCCGCACTCTACGTCGTTTCGCATCATGTGGTTCATTACGGGCAGGTTCCCCTCAAGCGCTTTGCAGAGATCGCCCACGAGGCTGATGTACCGGTAATTGTGGATGCGGCATCGGAATATGACCTGCGGGGATTCCTGGCGGATGGCGCGGACGTCGTCATTTATTCGGGCCACAAGTTCCTGGGCGGCCCGACATCCGGCATCGTTGCGGGTCGGCGCGATCTGGTGCGTGCCGCCTACTTGCAGAACATCGGCATTGGTCGGGGCATGAAGATCGGCAAGGAAAGCATCGCCGGCGCGATCGCCGCACTTGAGGCTTGGGAGACGCGCGATCACGCCGGAATCAGGGAACAGGAACAAGTGGCACTGGACCTCTGGAGCGCGGCGCTTGAAGGTATCGACGGGGTCACGGCAAGACCTGTGGCTGACCCCACCGGCAACCCGCTCGATCGTCTGGAGGTCACGATAGACGCCGGGATCCTGGGCGCGGATGCCTCTGGCATCGCATCCGCCCTGGCCAGTCGGCAGACCCCGATCATCGTGCGCAATCACGAGGTGGAGCTTGGCTATTTCCAGCTCGATCCGTGCAATCTCAAACCCGGCCAGGCCGAGGTCGTGGCAAACGCACTTCGTGAATTGCTGACGGATCATGCGGCGCTCGACCAGATCCCGGAAGACCTTGCGTCGGCGCGAAACGGCGGAACGGACGGGTACCTTTCCTGGGGCGACGCAGAGGAATAAGTGTAGCGACCTGCAATCATAACCGCTTCGGCCTGCACTCATCGTGATTTTCGGCCCGAATTAGGTGCGTCCATCGGCAGGGCCAAACCCGGATTTTCCGTCAAGCAATCACAGGATTTTGCCGACAATCCGAAGACTCCCTCTGTTCTCGTTTGCCCACCCAGATCAGCGGGCAATTATGCACTTCTGGCGAAAGCGCGAGCATCAGCCCGGCAAAACGTTTCGGTCAACGTTTTTTGCGGCTTTGGTCACGGCCTGGATGAAATGCGGCAACTCCGCACGCGCCCGCGATTCCGGCAACACGATCGAGATCGTGGCGATACATGCCCCTTGTTCGTCACAGATGGGTGACGCGATGCAGGCGACGGCATATTCCGATGCACCCATTTGAACGGCAACACGTGCCTTGAACTCGTCACCAGACACCTGGGTCAGTCGGTCGGGGTCGGTTTCGGCCAGCCCGGTTTCGGAAGGCCGAGCCGTATAAAAAAAGATCGCGCGCCGCTCCTCGGCGGGAAGATGCCCAAGCAGCAGACGACCCGATGCCGTCCAATTCAGCGGAACCCGCGTCCCGACCTCGGACGCAACGTTGAAATGCCCTTTGCCGCGGACCATTCCGATGACGCTCATCATGTCCTCGTCGCGGACGCAGATCTGCACCGTCTCCCCGACCTCGGCGCAAAGCCGCTCCATTTCTCGCTTGGCGTCGGCGAACGCATCCATCTTTGCGCGATAGGTCAAGCCGTACCGCAAAAGGCGTGGCCCGAGCCATAGCATGCCATCGTTGTCGCGCACAAGCATCGCGCGGTCGACCAGCTCTTCGGTGATCTTGTAGACGGTCGATGCCGGCGCCCCCAACACGCGCGCCAGTTCGTAGGCATTCATCGGCGAAACGCGCTCGGTCAAGACATCGAGTATCTGCAACGCCCTGTCTATTGCGCCTACGCGTTTCCTGGGGAGTACGCCGTCTTTCACATATCACCTGCACGACCGCCTGACCGTGTCGGAACCTAGCAAGGTTTACATAGTTATGCAATTCCCGAAATTCGATTGCGCGTGGTACAATCGCGCCGCTGAATGAAGTATTCCGCGTGGTCCAAATGCGTTTTCTGGACCGGATTCGACAACAGCTCGGCCATCGGTCACTTGTACTGGAACGTCTGCGAGTTCGTGAACCAGCCCGACGGGTTGCATGCGGCAGCAATTTTCTGGAGACGTTCGGCATTCGCCGTGCCAAAGTAGAGTTCCCAGGCCTGTTTGACGCCTGGAGTCTCTTCAAGTCTGCTGCCGATATGGATGTCGGGATAGTTGAAGTAACAGCCGTCCGTGGTCACGACATCATCAACCGCCGGGTTGTTCTGGTTGACCGGGATGCCACCTGTCGCCGCATACACATTCGAATACATCGTGTTGATCCAGTTAATTTGCTTCTCTTCGACATCTTGGTCTTGCTGATACGGAAGCAGGCCTGGTGTCTTCCAGTATGTCTGGTACTGCAATTTGGCCGTGGAACTGCGTTGTGGAATGGGGGTTGCTTCCGAGTCGACCTCGTTTATTTTGCCTCCATAGGAATCCATCTGGATGAGTGCCTGAGAAAGATCGATTCCTTCAATACGTGTCGTCAGGCCCGTGTACATCGCTTTGAGCATCTCAAGATCAAAAATGTCGTTATGGTAAGCGGACTTGTACTTGCCGTGCTGGTTGTCTCCCGACCCGTTCAGTTGCTGCGTCCCGTCAAGGTAGCTGAAGAACCGAGCGGCGGGCTCTTCTGTCTCTCCGGGCATGGCGATCCCGATCAGGCTTCGTGAAGAGATGCGGGGATGACCGTTGATTGGATGGTCCTCCGCAGAAAGCGGAACCACTGCATTGAATTGCTTGGTCCAATTAGAAATTAGAAGATCAACTTCGTGGTGGAATTCCTCGTCGCTGACTTTGGAATCCGCTGGATTGTAGATTATTGCTGGACACGAAAGCCATTTTGACTCGACATGAGTTGCGTGAAACGCAGCCCATACCTTCCATGTCGTTTCATCTTGGTTGCAGAAGATCGAGTAGAATGCGGTCACCAGATCCGCAAACTGCTGCTCGGTGAGAGTGGTGCCGTCCTGATCCCAATTCCAACTGAAGGACGTCGTCGCCATCAGGCTCGGGGAAGTCGGGAGTTCATCGAGCACGAAGTAGTACTTCGTGATCACGCCGATCTGGCCACCGCCAATTCCGCGAAGCGCCCAATAGATGTCCAAATCTTGCTGTTCAGTGCTGTCACGGGTCACGACTTTCGCTTCTGGGCCACGTTCGCTGTTGTCAATTACCACTTCAAAGCCATAGATGTAGTCTATGGTCAAACCGGCCAGGCGGGACAGGATTCCATATCCACCACCAGTGAGATGGCCGCCCAACCCGACGGAATAGCAGGAACCCGCTGGAAGGGTCTTTCCATAGACGTTCTGCATCATGCGGTACATGTCCCAGTTTCCGTATCCGCTGCCAATATAGACCACGTCGGCCTGATCATTGAAGGAAACCGTCCCAAACTGCCGGAGTCCGGTTACGTCGATTACGTATTTCGTGTCACTGTTGTAGACGAAGCTCTCGTAACAATGACGACCGCTGGTGATTTGGACTCCATGTCCAACGGCCGAGGGGTCGTTCGCGACAATTGATTGCATTGCTGCAACCACGTCCTGGGTTGAAGTCGGCCTAAAAACAGTCAGATCAGATCTATTGGCATAAAATCGGCGGTTAAATCCTTGTCTGTCGCTTGCTGAGGCAACTGCGCATTTTGGCATGGTTTTGTCCTCTATTTGTACTCGAGTTTGGAAGTCAGGCATACGGTCTGTGAAATTGCATTTCCTGATTCCATTCCGAAATAGTTGCTAAAGTCACCCATTCCGCCCGGGAAGGGCTGTTGTTCCATCGATTCGGGAGCCTATCGGTGCGATCCCGCGGCCGCAAGCTGGAGTTCATCCTCGCTGTCCCCGCCGTTACGCTGAGCCGGTCGATACCTTCCAGAGCCTGGCCTTCTATGCAGCGGACCTTGCAGAGAGCGTCTTTGCCGGCCATCGCCTCATTGTCGTGCATGACCTTGGGCGAGCCGAAGAACAGTCAGACCGTTGTCCGACAAAAAAAGCCTCGCTGACATCGAATGGAGCTTTCGCACCCTGAAATCCGATATCCTTATCGCGCCTGCACATCATCGATTGCCGGACCGCATCCGGCCTCATGCTGATCTGCTTCCTGGCCCTGGTACTCCATCGCGTCATGCGGATGCGCTTGAAGGCCAGGGGCCACAGCGCCAGCCCTCGTGCCGCTCGACCTGCTTGCCCGCATCCAGAAGCACACCGCGCATATCGGCGACCGCACCTTCAACGGCACCAGCAAGATCACTCCGGAACAACTCGACCTCTTCGAAAGCCTGAACCTGTCAAAACCGGCCTGACGGCCTGCTGTAGTCACACAAACGCCACGTCCGGGTGAGCAATATCAATCACTTACGCGATAAACTGTCGAACTTCAGAGGTCGTGACCTCGGGCCCTTCACGGATCAGCTTTCATGAACCCGTTTCGCCAGGCTCGGCCCCGTCGGCGGGCAGTTCGTAAATCATGCGCAGGCCGGTTCCGGGGAAGGCCGTGTGCGTTCGGTTGAGTTCGTCAAGCAGCCCGGCGATGGCAGCGTCGCCCGCGTCGCTTGCGGTGCCGAGGATGCGCACCCGCAGGATGCCGTTCTCCGGTTCGGGGATGATGTCCGCGTCCGCTTGGAATAGCTCGGCGAGGGGACGCCGTGCGCGCTGCTTCCTGCCCTGCGCGTCGGCGACGGCGGGCATCATCCGGGTCTCGGCGCGGAGCCCGAGGCGAGGCGATTGAGGTCCAGCGCCTCGGCGCACGCCGCGTCGACGCGGTCGTTTCCGTGCTTTTAGGCAAGGCGGCACATGCCCTGGACGGCGATGTAGGCCTGCTCCGGGAAGTCGCGCGAGGCCAT
Organism: Paracoccaceae bacterium; assembly: GCA_022824005.1. GTDB lineage: Bacteria > Pseudomonadota > Alphaproteobacteria > Rhodobacterales > Rhodobacteraceae > JAPOXR01. The sequence continues at coordinate 29,209 of JAJEBG010000038.1, read as the reverse complement.
GCAGCGCTCGGCCCAGGCCAGCGCGTTCTCCCCGATGGCGCGCGCCCGCTTGATCAGAATCTCGCCGTAGTCCGGCCTGCGGATGTCGCGCACGGCCTTGAGACGGTCGGGCATGTGGTCCGGGTTCGTCGCGTATTCATGGCGCCCGGTCTTGAGAGGATGGACGGCGAGGCGCTCACCTCGAACGCCGCGCGGCGGCTCGGTCCCTTCGCCGTCGGCGCGTCGTTGAGCCTGTCGAGCCCGCGGCGGATGGCGGCGTTCATCTCCCCCAGCGAGAAGAACGTCTCGTTCTGCAGCGGCAGCAGGATGCGGGACTGGGCTGTTTTCACGGCCGATTCCGCTGCGGCCTTGTGTTTGGGGCTGTTCGTGTGTGCAGGGAGAATCGCTAGGCCGTAGTGCTTCGCCAGTTCCCGGAAGCTCGGATTGAGCTGGGGATCCTCGCGATCCGCCTTGACGACCCCGGACTTGAGATTGTCGATGATCCAGCGCGAGGTCGATCCACCGAAGTACTCCAGCGCGCGGCGGTGCGCCATCGTCCAGTGGCGGACCTTATGGTCCGGCACCGCCTCGGCGTAGGTCAGGCCGGAATACGGCAGGACCGCGACGAAGATCTCCACGTCGACCGGGCCGGTGGCGGTGCGCAGGGCCAGCGTCTTGCCGGAGAAGTCCGACATCCCGTACAGTCCGGGCGCGTAGTCGAAGCGCATGTCCGTTGCGCGTTCGGGCCTGCCAGCCGCTCCTTGAGCAGCGCGCAGAACCGGCTCTGGCTGTAGGCCGTGCCGCCCTGCGCCATGACCTCCTCGCTGTAATCGACCCAGAGCTGTTGCTGGGTCAGCTTGGCATGTCGCCGGCCGGGCGGCGCCATGTACTCCTTGACGATCGCCTCCCAATCGGGCTCCACGTGCGCGCTGTCGCGTTCGGCCGACGGCTCGCTTACGCTCGCAAGGGGCTGGCCTCCGGCCAGCCTGCAAACATCAACAAAGGGAGAATCAACCGAGGCATCGATGCAGGGAGAGACAGCGCGCTGCGCGCGGATCGCCGCCGTCAAGTGTGGCAGGATTCGCCGTCAAGTACACAAGATTTTGCAACGGACCCTAATCCTTAACATTACGGCCAAGTTGGCCAAATGCCCGCAAGTTCTGCGCTTGTTTTCTGAAAACGATAACGTTTTTCCACATAAATTGGAACGCGACTCGTATTTGGCGAGAAGCGTCTTGCAACACTGGTCATGGCTTTGCATGCGTCTTCTCGAGTGGCAAACGTCCCGTATGCTGTCGCGGCAATGATGGCGGCTCCCAAGGCCCCCTGCTCTTCGCCACGCACTGTCTCGACCGTAATGTTGAGGCAATCCGCAAAGAGCTGTACTCAGTCATCATTCTTGGCTGCCCCGCCGACTATCCTTGCAGACATCGGCGCAACGCCCTCATTCATATTGAGCCGATCAATGTCATCCATGTGGCGAAAGGCAACTCCTTCCATCACCGCGCGAACGAGATGCTCTCGTGTGGTTTCCTGACCGACACCTATGAAAATCCGGTCTTTGGCTGCCCTTTTCCGCCCGTCAGATGGGGCAGGTACACGACATTGGACGGGTCAATGAGCGTGTCACGACAGGCAATTCTTGAGATCGGTTCGACCCGAGTGCCAGGGCCCATGATCGAAAGTAGCCAGTCCAAGTTTACCGCAGAATCCGGGCTGCCCTCCATTACGAGCGATGACTGACCAATGCCCCTTGCCATTTGCATGAGGCAATACGGTGCGCTTTGTCGTGCCTGTGCGAGAATGATAAAATTGATACCCCAGGTACCTAGACAAATACCCAGCATTGAGTTGTCGATAACTCCGGATGCCAATGACACGGCATGCACATCCATACAACCGGCCGCAACTAGCGTTCCTGAAGCCAGCTCGGTTTCTTCCGCCGCAGTTTCTGAAACATGGCCGACTATATCTGTACTCTTGAATATGTTCGGTATCCTTCCCACCCAGTGACCCAGGCGCATTTCTTCCAAAAGATCCTCGTTCTTCTTGCAAGTTGCAGGGCTTGCAAGCATGCCTCCCGTGCTATCGGTGACATCTGTCCCTACGGTACCGGTGAGACGAAAATTTATGTAGTCCTTGCAAAGAAGTAGATTCCGGGCCTGATTTGCGATTTCAGGCTCGCCTTGTTCAATCCAATCGATGAGATTAACCGTAGCAGCCGCCCGATGCCGTTGCATCGCCAGCCTTTGCAACGTGTCATAGTGGTCGCCTTTCACAAGGACATCGACGACACCTTGGCTACGCATATCGGATGACACGATCGCGTTGCGCACCGGATGGCCAGCATCATCCAGAAGAAAGATGCCGCAACCAAAGCCAGTGGCAGAAACGCACTCAATGCCATCTGCAGGAATTCCCGCGCCCCTGATGGTGCCGCAAATTACACGTGCAATCGCCTCCCACATCTGTTCGGGGTTGCGCTCGACATATCCCGGTCTCGGATAGATGTTTCCAAGCCTTGTCCGAGCTGAATGAATTTCGCACCCGCTCGCATCATAAACCGCAGCCTTTGCAGCAGTACCACCCGCGTCGATCCCCAAGAAAAAGCTCACGTCAAATTCTCACCTTCGTCAACCGCATCAACCAGGATCACCCCATGATTTTGCTTCAGCTTCTCAATGAAACGGCTTTTTTCCTTTTCCATTTCCTGTGGAGTCAACCGTAATTCCTTTGCCAATACGTCAGACACTTCTGAAATCATTGCCAACGTGAGCCTTTCACAAAAGACGATGTTGGTGCGCCGAAAAAAAATGTCTTCCAAAGTGACCGCCGCTTCCTGATGGATAAACCAAGCGATCTCGTTCATGGAATATCCTAGCAAATTTCGAAGTTCCTTATCGGCAGCCTGTCTACAGAATTCGGCAATCCGTGCGCCTCTAACCGGGCCGTACTTCTCCGTTAGGTTCCCGAGCCGCTTGCAATCTTGGTCTTTGGAAGGGAGTTTCTGATCCTCCTCCCCTGCCTTGAATTTTGCTTTGCGAGCAATATTTTCGCCCTTGCCGAGGATCCGGCAGACATGTTTCGCGACTGTCTCTCCGAAGTCTGCAAATGTAGTCCACTTGCCGCCGACAAGATCAAGTTTGTGAAACTCACGACCATTGCCCGGTTGAGAGTGCTCTATGTGGTGATCTCGCGTTGCGTTGCGTGGAATGCCTTCTCCAGATGCCAACAGCGGGCGCACGCCAGAATACTTAAAAATGACCTCCTTGCTTGTAATCGCTAAATCCGGAAACAACGCATGCAAAGCTTCGAGCAGATACGAATTTAGTAAAGCGATTGGGGCCGATGCTTATTGCCGAGATGACACCGTCGCGGTCGAGACCGCCAAAGCGTGTATGGCGCGCAAACGCAATATTCTTGGGGCAAACCGTTCATGGTATTATGGGTTGAAAAAATGGCCATTGTCAGTCAACGCCGTCAAAACGCCTCGACTCTCCTGATCGCCTGCGGCGCGTTGGCCCGAGAAATTCTTTTTCTTATCCGTATCAATAGTTGAACTCATTTCGAATTGATCTGTTTGCCGGCGCAACTTCATTCGACGCCTGAGAAAATTTTCGCTTCGGTCGAACAGACTGTCTTGCGCTACCGAAAACAATATCACTCCATTTTGTCGTCTACACCGATTGTAGAACCGGCAGTTTGGTGCAAAAGATGTGTAAAAAACTGCGGGTCAAAATGATAGAAGGGCCGCATTGCTACTCATTTTTTGATGGCAACGTCTGCTTTGCTCAGCGTGACAACGAAACCATGACATCTTTCTATCTGACGGATTTTCTCGTGCGGCAATTTGAGGCCTTCGTATGGAAACCGTTGGGACTTGATCGGCATTCAGAATTGAAATCGACGTATTTCCGCCATTATGAACAACTGGTATATTTGGCGCAAACCGACTATCCGGCCTTAAGGTCTTTGGCAGAAACTTATGCTAAGAGATTGGAATAAAGATATATTTGGCGACTGATAGGTTACGGCGATCTTCACGATAGTTTAGAGAATTTGTCACCTTAATCGACAATTTTTATAAAAATTGAACGAGGAAAGGGCAGAATATGCCAAAGTCCCCTTCACACACTCACCTTGCAAATTGATGTCGGATCATTCATATTTTGTTGAACGAGTGGAGGTATCGAGAAATGGAATCATTCGATGACCGCAGGGACGCCTTCGAGAAGAAGCACGCGCATGATGAAGCCCTGCGTTTCAAAGTTGATGTGCGCGCCAACAAGTTGCTCGGAGAGTGGGCCGCGGAAAAATTGAATCTGACCGGCGAGGCGGTCAAGAATTATGTTAAAAGCGTCATCAACGCTGATTTCGAAGAACCCGGCCGTGAAGATGTCTTTCGTAAGGTCAAAGCTGATTTAGCCGACCTATCCACAGAGACTGAAATTCGTGAAGCCATGGCAAAGACGCACGAAACCGCGGTCACGCAAATTCAACAAGATAAGCCATCCTGATCATCACTGTTCGGGAGCGAAGATTCGATGGAAAAGGGTCTCGATATTTCGCGTGTAATGATCATCATCAAATAGCGATCGCAATACCTTATGGGGGAGATAGGATGTGATGCTCTTATCTAACTCAAGAGCCAATATAAAAGGAATGTCCTCAGCCTCGGCGCGAGTTGCATTGATTTGAACAAGGCGATGGGCCTCAGAGCGGGTGGCACCTGCATCCACTAACGCTGTCAATACTCTATGGGAATGATACCGACCTTTTGTCAAAGTGAGATTGTCCTGCATCCGATCTTTGCGGACATTCATATGGGTGATAATCCCGGTCATGCGGTGCAAAACAAAATCGAGGGCTAGGGTCATATCGGGGGCAATCATCCGCTCCACGGAGGAATGCGACATATCCCGCTCATGCCAAAGAGAAACATTCTCTAACGCGGCCAAGACCTGAGCACGAATCAACCGTGCCAATCCAGTGATATTTTCGGCCAGTATGGGATTCTTTTTGTGTGGCATGGCTGACGAACCCGTCTGGTCAGTGCCAAAAGCCTCTTCAATTTCGCCAATTTCAGTTCGTTGCAACGAGCGCAGTTCAATCGCTATCCGCTCCAATGAAGATGAGATTACACCCAACGTTGAAAAATAGGCCGCGTGTCGGTCTCGTGGAATCACTTGCGTCGAAATCGGTTCAGGCTTGAGATGCAAACTTTGGCAAATTTGTGCCTCAATTTGTGGGTCAATATGAGAGAAAGTGCCGACGGGGCCCGAAACAGCACCAAAAGATATTTGTTGCCGAGCCGAGACCATCCGCGCCCGGTTGCGCCGCATTTCGGCGAAAGCTTGAGCCATTTTCAAGCCAAAGGTCGTGGGTTCGGCATGCATGCCGTGGCTGCGTCCAGCACACAAGGTCAATTTGTGGTTTTGGGCTTGGATTTTTAGTGCGTCGCAAAGCCCGTCAATGCCATCAATGATCAAATCGGCGGCTTGATTGAGTTGTAAGCTCAAACAGGTATCAAGAACATCTGAAGAGGTCATTCCCAAATGGAGGAATCTGACCCCATCAGGCCCCGCCAATTCTTCAATATGGGTCAGCAGAGCGACCGTTTCATGGCGAATCTTGCGTTCTAATTCGGCCACTCTCTTGGGATCAATTTGATCAGGTGAGATCTTGTTTAGCGAATGATAAAATGTCATTGGCACACGACCCGCCTCCGCCATGGCTTTGGCCGCGAGCAACTCAATTTGAAACATTATTTGAAAGCGGTTTTTGTCTGACCAAATGGCCGCCATATCGGGTCTTTGATATCTAGAAATCACCAGTCAAATCCACAGTTTTGATCAACGGTTTGCCTCCGTTGAGAGCCGGTGTTGATTGATTCATGACTCGCCCCGTACCGGGCCAACATATCGAAGCGCCGTATCCCATGGAAAATAAATCCAGGTATCTTGGCTCACTTCAGTGATAAACGTATCAACAAAGGAACATCCGAGGGGTTTGCCGTAGATGGTCGCGTAATGCGCCTGAGGAAGGAGGGTGCGGATTAACTCTAAAGTTCGTCCCGTATCCACGAGGTCATCGACAACCAGTGTGTTCTTTGAGTCTTGCAACACATTTTCTTTAATGACTACAGGATCCGATTGCGTTTGTTCATCGTAAGAGCGGACAGAAATCGAATCGACAACTCGGATGTCGAGTTCTCGCGCCACGATCATGGCGGGTACCATGCCCCCTCGTGTCACCGCCACAATGCGTGTCCAGAGTTGACCTGATTGTTGCATACCTTCCAAACGCCAAGCCAAGGCACGGGCATCGCGATGTAACTGGTCCCAACTGACGACAAAACTCTTCACCTTTTTGTCATCAACCATGCTTACTTTCTCCCTGTCACTACATCAATATCAGGCGCATCTGCACGTTTCATACCCACCACATGATAGCCGGCGTCGACATGCAGAATTTCACCTGTCACGCCGGAGCCTAAATCGGACAAAAGGTAGAGGGCGGATTGACCCACTTCTGATTGGTGGACATTGCGGCGCAATGGGGAGTTCAATTCGTTCCATTTTAAGATATAGCGAAAATCGCCAATCCCCGAAGCCGCTAGAGTTTTGATGGTGCCAGCTGATATGGCATTGACGCGGATATTTTGCGGGCCTAGATCAGCGGCGAGATAGCGTACGGACGTCTCGAGGGCCGCTTTTGCCACACCCATGACATTGTAGTGAGGCATGACTTTCTCTGCCCCGTAATACGTCAGAGTTAACAATGCGCCGCCGCTTGGCATCAGTTTTTCCGCTCGGCAAGCCACCGCGGTAAAGGAATAAGTCGACACGTCAAGTGTCCGCTGAAAATTTTCAGCTGATGTGTCAACATAACGGCCTCGCAATTCATTCTTGTCCGAAAAACCAATGGCATGGACAACAAAGTCAAGATGGCCCCATATCTCACCGAGGCGGTCAAATAATTGATCGAGCGACTCACCAGATGTTACATCACATTCGAAACAATGATCGCTCCCTATGGATGAAGCGAGGGGTTCAACCCGCTTACGAAAAGGTTCCCCTTGGAATGAGAAAGCAAGTTCTGCGCCCTGTTCCGAGCAGGCTTTGGCGATTCCCCAAGCGATCGACTTGTCATTGGCAACCCCCATGATCAAACCCCGTTTACCTGACATTAAAGCCGTTGACATCATTGAGCACCTCAAGACATAAATGACTTCCGCAGTTTATGGGAATCGCCGAGCGGCTTCAATAGATACAATTGGCGTGTCATTACGGCTTGAGGAGTATCCAATGTCTGGACGAGAGGGTGTTTTTGCTGGAGATGATCCATTTGAACTTTTGCGGCGCTGGATGGACGAAGCCAAGTTATCAGAAATCAACGATCCGGATGCGGCCGCGCTAGCGACGGTTGACGAATCGCTATTACCCAATGTCCGTATGGTTCTTCTAAGGATTGTTGGAACCAACGATGTGGTCTTCTTCACCAACTATACGAGCACCAAGGCAAAAGAGATTGAGGGGGCGGGCAAGGCAGCGTTGGCACTGCATTGGAAGTCCTTGCGCCGACAGGTCAGAGTGAGGGGGCCGGTGGTCAAAGAATCAGGTGAATTGGCCGATGACTATTTTGCCTCTCGGTCGTTGGGAAGTCGGCTCGGAGCTTGGGCCTCTGATCAGTCATCGCCTTTGTCGTCGAGGCAAGAGTTGGAAGACCGGCTCGCTCACGCCACCGAAACCCATGGCCATACCCCTCCACGTCCAGACTTCTGGGGTGGGTATCGATTATCGCCGATTGAAATGGAGTTCTGGCGCGACGGTGAACATCGCCTTCACGATCGATTTGTGTGGCGGAGAGCCACACCGAATGATCAATGGAATGTGACGCGTCTTTTTCCATAGATGGCTTCATCCAAACCGGCATGATTGTCCTGACAGACCCCTGAATCCCGCATCCATGCATGCAGGCCGGTGAGTTTGATTTCGGCTCGGCAATAAGTGGTTTCGTGGGATCTCGAAAATTCATTTCGGAAAAATAAAGGTACCTTTAGTCCAACCGCAAGCGGGAAAGATCGCAGACGTGTCGCTAAACTTTCCATCAAGTTTTATTGCGACACAGATTGAGAAAATTTTAATTTAATGTTGATAAATAGTTGTATCTATTCTATGATAAATTGAAGTTTGGCGCAGGGGCGCCGAATAGCTAAATTGGGCTCGGCCCAAGATTGACAAGGGACTAATGAAATTCAGAATAAGGTACAGGGTCGCGTAAAATGGTTTAACGCGGCTAAAGGCTTCGGGTTCGTCATACCAGACGCCCCCGGCCCAGACATATTGATTCACATCAATGTTTTGCGCGCTTTTGGGCAAAGTGTTATCTATGAGGGTTCTCAGGTTGAGCTTATCGTACAAGAGTCTCCACGGGGTTTACAGGCCACAGAGATTCTCTCGATAACGCCTTCTGAAAACCCGTTACAGGACGAGCCTCCGCCTATGGGCGCGACGCATTGCGTCAACCTATCGGCAGCAACAGGCCCCTTTCTTCCAGCCAGAATCAAATGGTTTGACAAGACCAGAGGATTTGGTTTCGTTACGATTTTCGGCAATCCAATGGATGTCTTTGTCCATATGGAGACGCTTCGGCAATGTCTGATATCGGATCTCCAAGCGGGAGAGGCGGTCGCGGTTCGAACGGGTGAAGGTCCGCGCGGTAAGATGGTCACAGAGATTCGACCGTGGGAGTCGGTGATGATGGATGATCCACCGCCGCCGGAATACGATGTTGAACTTGAAGATACTGACATCCTTGAATGAATAGAAGGAGCCGACTTGGGTTCACGTTAACCCTTGGGGCTCTCTTTCTTTCTGTCGCGGCTGGTGCTTTTTCGGCTCAGCGTCAATGTGAATGGGATCGAGTCGATCTTCGTGGTGACTGGGGCATCGCGACCTTCAATGTGGAGGTCGCCGATACCCCAGAGTCGCGCTCGGTCGGATTGATGAATCGTGTCAGTTTAGATCGAAATCACGGCATGTTGTTCATTTTTGACGCGCCCGTGACAGCAAGCTTTTGGATGAAGAACACGCTGATTCCATTGGATATCCTGTTCTTTGATGCGCGCGGCATTTTGGTTCACAAAAAGGACAGGGCCACACCACTCAGCACCGAAAGTATTTTGGGGGGTGATCACATCCTTGCTGTCTTAGAGATCAATGGCGGTTTGGCTGAACTCTATGGAATTGGACTAGGAACTGAGATTCGACATCCCGGAATTTCACATCAAGAATCGGCTTGGAATTGCCCAGCAAACCCTTTGTGATTGGAGCCTTTGCTCTTCAGTGATTCGCCAAAAACGAAAGCACAGAGCCCCTCGACCTATTGCTATTTCCAATGGTGACATGATAACGACCGGAAGGAGCGGGGCGTAGCGCAGTCTGGTAGCGCAACGGCTTTGGGAGCCGTAGGCCGTTGGTTCGAATCCAATCGCCCCGACCAATTTCTTATTCTCCCCTCTGCCCATCACCGCTAACGAGGATAGTGGCCTGGTTGATTTCAGCCTCGGCCCCAAGCCACAGTTCAGACTCCGCCCATAATGATCAGTTTGACATCGTAATTCGCGCTAAAGACCCCCTCGTAGAAATGTCGGCGATAGAGAGGCCTTTTGCTGTCCGCCAAATTATCCGCCCACCGTACTTTCCATTGCCTTTGAACACGAGATGCGAGTTAACTTTTGGGGACTATATCGTTTAGTCACATTCGGAGTCCTCGCGCACAATCTTGAACGGCCGGAAAAACGTATTTCGTCAAGTGATAACCCTGGCATATCGTACACCCGTTACATGTCCGCCTTGCTTAACTGGTAGCTGCTAGGCTTAAACGTGACCGCAAACGAATCTGACAACTCAGTATGGGATTTCAGATATCTCGCCTTATCCCCGTCGCTCATTGCGCTCCCCTCTGTTCGTCCATGCCACAACGCTGACTGAGAAGATCACCCGCATTTGCTTCATCATCTGTCACATGTTCATGCGCTCCCACGTCTTTGTCTCGCAAGTGCGGCAAACAGACCACTGTATCAAATTTCAAAAACACGCTTTGAAATCTGTTGTCGTCTTCGCCCCGAAACACCATCGCGCATGACATGGGTGCACCTTTTTCCAGTGTTCGGTCCATTCTTCAAGAAACGAAGCCTCGTGTCATAGAGGAACGCCACACCATCCGCCGCCCTGAAGACATACCTCTTCCAATGTCGAGTGTTCGATGCAACCTTGTTGTTTTCCCGATTCTTCACCCCGACAACTACCGTTATACCGACAGGACCATGGCCTGCCCGCGACTTGTCTTTCGCGTGCTTGTTCTTTTTTTTCGCCGAAATGGCTTTCATCGGCTCCGATTGTAACGGCAAAAATGTTCGGGTTTTCATAGAACGCCACGTGTAGACGGTGGAGTGTGAACCATGCCGCATTCTGTCCGATCTTTAAGTTCAAGGTGCAGCTGCATGGACAAAATGTCCTTGATGTTTGCAGAGACCAGGTAGATGCCGACTGCCGATGCGCGATAAGAGATTACCGGTGATCTCCATGAGCGAGTCGTGGCGCAGCGTGAACATGGTCTCACTCTTGCTGCTTTCGTTCGTACAGTTACGGCAAGGGTACCTCATGGTCTTGTACTTGATGCCGGACTCGGCGTTGAAGGAGGCACACTTCGGGCAAATAGGAGCCTTTGGGCCACCGCGCTGAATCGAGCCAATCGCGGGTCGATTTCTCGTTGCGGAACATGTCTGAAATTTCCTGCAGGGATTGTCCCTCACGGTGAGATGTTCTAGGTGCCTTTGCCATTGTACGCGGCTCATTTTGTGTGATTTTGGCCCAGGATTTCCGGCCCGCGAAGTCTAAAGACAAAATGTGCCGAAACGATTTAGTCAAAAAAAAAATTTTTTAGACTTGACATTTGATTTCACATCGCTGATTCAAAGAGTCCTGTATGTAGTAATCTAGCTGCTGAAACAACTAGAACTTGTGCTGCAATAGATGAAATGTGGCTTGGTTTCGGTTTCGTGTAGGCAGTGATTGGCAACCAGTCTCACGAAGAAATGTATCGAATCAGGTTGGCATCCCATTCGGACTAGAGAGACGACTGAACGAAGGGGTCGCGTTATGGATTTTCAGGATTAACGTTCGGTCCCAAAAGATGGATTGGTTCTTGTCAATCATGATCTTGAAAATTTAGAGGAGAGGATAACAAGATGAAACTGAACCGAGTTTTTACACAAGCCAACGGCGATGCCTATTCAGGCATCGAATTCACCCGTAGACGGTCAGAAATCCGCAATATGGATGGTTCAATCGTCTTCTGCCTTGAAGATTTTGAGGTTCCGTCATCTTGGAGCCAAGTCGCCGCCGATGTGCTTGCTCAAAAATATTTTCGAAAAGCCGGCGTTCCGACCAAATTGCGCCGAATAAATGAAAAAAACGTCCCTCGGTTCTTGTGGCGGTCAGTAGCTGATGAGAAGGCGCTCACTGAAACGCCAAAACCAGACCGGATGGGCTCTGAGACCTCGGCCAAACAGGTTTTTGATCGCCTCGCGGGGGCTTGGGCCTATTGGGGTTGGAAACATGGATATTTCTCTTCCCAAGACGATGCCCAAATATATTTCGATGAAATGCGCTATATTTTAGCAACTCAGAAAGCGGCCCCCAACTCGCCACAATGGTTCAATACCGGCCTCCATTGGGCATACGGGATAGAAGGGCCGAGCCAAGGTCATTTCTTTGTCGATGAAAAAACAAAGAAAGTGAATAAATCAACAAGTGCCTATCAACGGCCTCAACCCCACGCCTGCTTTATCCAATCCGTCGAAGACGATCTCGTCAATGAGGGCGGAATCATGGATCTGTGGTTGAAAGAGGCGCGATTGTTCAAATTTGGCTCGGGCACAGGAACCAATTTTTCTAATGTTCGAGGCATTAACGAGCCCCTCGCGAGCGGTGGGAAATCCAGTGGGTTGATGAGTTTTCTTAAAATCGGTGACAGTGCCGCAGGAGCCATTAAGAGCGGCGGCACCACACGGCGGGCGGCCAAAATGGTCATCTGCGATATCGATCACCCTGACATTGAAGAATTTGTCAATTGGAAGATGCGTGAAGAACAAAAAGTCGCATCCTTGGTCTGCGGCTCGCAAGTCACAGAACAATGTTTGAAAGATCTTTTTAAGGCAATCCAAACTTGGGATGGCGAGGTGGAAAAAGCCTGTGATCCGAAAACCAATCAAAATCTGCGGGCGGCGATTCGTCAGGCCAAAAAATTACAGGTCCCACCGACCTATATCGTACGTGTTCTGCAATATGCGCGGCAGGGATACACAGACATTGACTTTGATACGTACGATACGCAGTGGGAATCAGAAGCCTACGCGACCGTATCGGGACAGAATTCAAACAATTCGGTTCGTGTGACGGATCAGTTTCTCCATGCCGTCGAACAAGATGGTCAATGGCCGTTATTGGCGCGCACCAATGGTCGCGAAACAAAACGGCTCGCGGCGCGACAACTTTGGGAGGACGTCGGACACGCGGCCTGGGCGTGCGCCGATCCTGGTATCCAGTTTCACGACACCATCAATAGCTGGCACACATGCCCAGAAGATGGAGAAATCCGAGGCTCCAATCCCTGTTCCGAATACATGTTTCTGGATAACACAGCGTGCAATCTTGCGTCGCTCAATCTCCTCGCTTTCCAACGGGAAAAGCAATTCCAGCACGATGAATATATCCATGCGATCCGCCTTCTAACTCTCACGTTAGAAATTTCTGTCACCATGGCACAATTTCCTTCCAGAGAAATCGCTGACCTTTCTTATCGTTTTCGGACATTAGGACTCGGCTATGCCAATATTGGTGGATTGCTGATGAGTATGGGAATTCCCTACGACTCGGACGAGGGGAGGGCCCTATGCGCGTCACTGACGGCGTTGATGTGCGGCGAGTCTTATGCCGTATCGGCAGAAATGGCTTCTGAACTCAACTCCTTTCCCGGCTACCGAAAGAATTCGACTCATATGCTACGGGTCATCGACAACCATCGTAAGGCCGCGCATGGCGAAGAAGAGGGCTATCACAATATGTCGACGCCCCCGGTGCCCCTTGATGCGGCCAACTGTCCCGATAAGAGGTTGGTTGATTTGGCCCGTGAAGCATGGGATCGGGCGTTGAGCATGGGCAAGAAACACGGATTTCGAAACGCTCAAACCACGGTCATCGCGCCCACCGGAACAATCGGGTTGGTCATGGACTGCGATACCAACGGGATTGAACCCGATTTTGCGCTGGTGAAATTTAAGACGCTTGCCGGCGGTGGCCATTTTAAAATCATCAATCAATCGGTGACCAAAGCCCTTGCAGCCTTGAATTATTCCGACGCGCAGATCGCCGATATTGTCCGATATGCTGTGGGTCACGCATCAGAAGATAATTCTGCCATTGACAACGCGCCGCATATCAATTCTGAGACTTTACAAGGTTTCGGCTTCAGTCAAACCGAAATCTCCTCAATCAAACAACATATTCGAAGTGCTTTTGATATAAGGTTTGTGATCAACCCCTTTACCGTGGGTGAAAATTTCTGCCGTGATATCTTGGGTATCGCAACCGAGAAACTCCAAGAACCCACATTTGATCTCCTCAAACATCTTGGATTTTCCGAGCAGCAGATTGACGAAGCTAATGATTATTTGTGTGGGGCCCGGACGTTGGAAGGCGCGCCTCATATCCAAGATAAACATTTACCGATCTTTGATTGTGCGATTAGATGCGGTCACAAAGGCCAACGTCGTCTGAGTGTAGCTAGTCACATCAAGATGATGGCGGCGGCACAAAGCTTTATCTCGGGCGCGATATCTAAAACCGTCAATATGCCCGCCGAGGCCACCATTGAAGACTGCAAGATGGCTTATCATCAATCCTGGCAATTAGGCCTGAAAGCGATCGCGCTTTACCGTGACGAGTCAAAATTAAGCCAACCTCTTTCATCGACCATCAACGGTTTTGAGGATGTTGAACAAATCGGAGAGGACAGCCATCCGCAGGCGAGGGTAGTCGATACGGTCCGGCAGGTTGTGGAAACACAGATCATACGTCAGCGACGAAATCTCCCCCAACGGCGCAAGGGTTACACCCAAAAAGCGATGATTGGCTCGCACAAGGTTTACCTACGGACAGGCGAGTATCAAAATGGGGAATTGGGTGAAATCTTCATTGACATGCACAAAGAAGGCGCCGGTTTCAGAGCCATGATGAATAATTTTGCTATCGCTGTCTCCATCGGACTGCAGCATGGCGTGCCGCTTGATACCTTTGTAAACGCTTTTGTTTTCACCCGCTTTGAACCCTCTGGCGTGGTCAGTGGTAACGAGACAATCAAGCAAGCCACCTCAATCATTGATTATATCTTCCGTGAATTGGGTGTCAGTTATCTTGACCGCACAGATTTAGCGCATGTGGAGCCCGAGGGTTTTCGTTTTGATCATTTAGATGAAGAGACGGGGGGGGGTAAACAAGATACAACAGAGTCCTCACCGTCGGAAAGCTTGGATGTACAGAAGGCATTGATCAAAGCGACGTCGGCCGGATATACCCGCAATCGGATTCCCTTTGCGAATCAACAGAATGACGGCACAACCAAAGAAGTCGCCGCCGCGATGACCTCTTCCGCACCGCTTGCCGCCGACGATGGCTCAACTATGGTGGTTGAAGATCATCGCAGTCTGGCCCGTATGCAAGGATTCGAGGGAGATGCGTGCAGTGAATGCGGCAATTTCACATTGGTGCGGAGCGGTACCTGTATGTATTGCACCACATGTGGGACCACAACGGGTTGCAGTTGAAACGACGTGTCGTCCGCCGCTGCTCTGAGTCTCAGGGCAGCGGTTCTCCTTCGCAACATTTAGGATCAAGTGGTCAAAGAGAGACCCACCACACCAGTTCTTGATATTTCCTTAAGACCCGCAGATCTCAAGCGATCGAACAATTCATCAATTTCGTCGGAGGTGCCCGATTTTTCAATAATGATGTGGTTTGTTTTGGTATCAATCAGGCGGGCACCAAATGATTCAGCCAGCTCTTGCGCTTGGGTTCGGCTTATCTGCTCTTCATCAACCAAAAACAGTGCCAACTCACGTTCAATAGAATGGCCATCCTTGGTCAAGTCAACAATTTCGTGTACCGGAATGACCGTCTCAACTTGAGCACGAATTTGTTGAATGACATCATCCGAAGCGGTGCTCACGACAGTAATTCGTGACAAATGTCCCGTGTGATCAACCTCGGTCACGGTTAAACTCTCAATATTGAAACCCCGCCCGGCGAATAGGCCCACAATTCGGGCCAATACTCCCGCCTCATTATCAACGAGGATCGACAAGGTGTGAGGTTCAGCGTTCGAAGATCGTGACTTTCTAAGATCATAAGCCGACCGGCGCGACGCTCCCTTTGATAAATTTAGTTTGGACATGCCTATCTCACTACACCAAGACCGACTCTTCGGCTTTCTCCGATTGATCACGGTTAGGTGGGCCAAGCCACATTTCATTGTGAGCATTGCCAGCCGGAATCATCGGATAGCATCCCTCCAATTTTACCACGCGACAGTCAAAGATCACCGGCCCATCATATTCCAGCATCTCTATGATAGCATCATCCAATTCATCAGGTCTTGAAATTGAGATTCCCTTAAACCCAAAGGCTTCGGCCAATTTCACAAAATCGGGTAGGGAGTCACAATAGGATTGGCTATAATTCTCTTCATGCAACAATTCCTGCCATTGGCGAACCATCCCTAAATATTCGTTATTCAGGATAAATTGTTTGATGGGGGCCCGTTCTTGAACGGCGGTACACATCTCTTGCATATTCATCAACCAGCTAGCCTCGCCCGCGACATTGATCACTAGAGCATCGGGATGCGCCATTTGAATACCCAATGACGATGGCACACCATAACCCATCGTACCCAACCCCCCTGATGTTTGCCATCGCCGCGGTTCATCGAACCGCAAGAATTGTGCCGCCCACATCTGATGTTGTCCCACCTCAGTCGTGATATAGCGATCCATCCCCGCCGTTAGCGCTTCAAGGCGCTCAAGCGCATATTGGGGTTTGATAAAATGCGTGTCGTGATCGTAAGAAAAACACTTCACTTCACGCCATTGCCCAATCGTCTTCCACCATTCGTTGAGGCTTGATTGGTCCTTCTTTCGACCCCTTGATGTCCATATCTCCAATAACATCTCCAATGCCTCGGCCGCGTCAGCGATGATGTCCAAATCAACCTGGATATTCTTGTTGATTGATGAAGGATCAATATCGATATGAGCTTTTCGAGAATGGGGACTGAAATGTGATATCCGTCCCGTAATACGGTCATCAAACCTCGCGCCCACATTAATCATTAAGTCACAGTCATGCATGGCATGGTTGGCTTCGAAACTCCCGTGCATCCCGAGCATATGCAACCAGTTTTTTCCTGAAGCTGGATAGCAGCCCAACCCCATGACAGTTGAAGTCACGGGAAATCCCGTCGCGTCGACCAATTCAGTCAGGAGTCGTGATGCTCTGACGCCGGAATTGACGACACCACCACCGGTATAGAAGATTGGCCGTTTGGCGGTTTCCATCCACTCAACCAATGTCTCCATCTTCCAATGATCGGGCCGAGTCTTGGGTTGATACCGTTGTCGATGTCGAGCATGCGGCGATTGATAAAGACCTTTCGCAATTTGTACATTTTTTGGAATATCAATCAATACAGGTCCCGGCCTGCCGGCTTGAGCGACGTGAAACGCCGAGTGGACCACATCGGCGATCTCGTTAGTATCCTTGATCAACCAATTGTGTTTGGTACATGGTCGTGAAATTCCGATCGAGTCAGCTTCTTGAAAAGCATCGGTGCCGATCATGAAAGTGGGCACCTGTCCCGAAATCAGGACAATTGGAACCGAATCCATTCGAGCATCGGCGAGACCCGTGATGGAGTTGGTCACACCTGGCCCCGACGTCACGAGAACCACGCCGGGCTTACCTGTGGCACGGGCATACCCCTCGGCGGCATGGACAGCTCCTTGCTCATGGCGAACCAAAACATGGTGAATTTTGCCATCCGCCGCCTTCGGCAGCCAGTCATAGATTGGAAGAATTGCGCCGCCAGGATAACCAAAAATGACGTCGACGCCCTGCGCCTTGAGCGCTTCGATAACAATCTGTGCCCCCGACATAAGATTGGGGTCGACATTCTCCTGGCCCGCTTCATCAAAGACGGACGGAGAATGGTTCAATTTTTCTATGTTCATCACATTTGCTCCCGATCGGACAGGTTGGCAATAAATGGAAGGGCGTGAAGCGTCAACTTGTTGGGAGCTATAACAAAAAAGTATTTGATCCTGTTCTTCAACCTAAACTCTGGGCACAACACCTGACGCGATTCGTTTACCACAGCCCGTGCGGCTTTATCATGAGGTAAAACCATCTTAATGGCGATAGAGATTATTGAGACGAGTCATCAGCTCTGAAAATTGTCTAATAGGGGAGGACAATAGGTCTATTGCTTCATTCAATTCAATTGGCGGGCAAAAAAAGTCTTGAATCCAACAAGAATATATGGTTTTAAAAAAGTTAATTTAGTTGGCCTTTTTATGGCTTTTTTTGGGAGAAATTGAAATGGACAGACGATCCTTTTTAGCCACAGCTGCCGTTGGCGGCACAGCTGCCGCAGGCCTTGCGGCTCCGGCGATCGCGCAAGGCAAGCGTACATTAACTTTGGTCACCACGTGGGCTCGTGGATTTGCCGGTGTGCATGACAGCGCACAATTCTGCGCCGATAAGATTACCGAAATGACCGATGGTCAATTAACGGTCGATCTAAAAGCGGCCGGTGAACTCGTGGGGGCATTGGAGAGTTTTGATGCGGTCACATCCGGCCAAGCCGATATGTATCACGCCGCTGATTACTATTTTATTGGCCAACACCCTGCTTATGCTTTTTTCACCGTTGTACCTTTCGGCATGACAGCCCCAGAGTTACGGGCGTGGTATTATCACGGTGGTGGCATTGATTTCCATGATGAACTGGGACAGATTTTCGGACTGAAATCATTCATTGCTGGTAATACGGGGGCACAAGCGGGTGGCTGGTTCCGCAAACGAATCGAAAGTGCCGATGATCTGACCGGCCTCAAATTCCGCATGCCAGGCCTCGGTGGAAGCGCCCTTGGTGAACTTGGCGTTTCTGTACAGAACTTACCCGGGGGCGAAATTTACCAAGCTCTGTCTTCAGGGGCTATTGACGGAACAGAGTGGATCGGCCCGTGGGCAGACGAACAGGCGGGTTTCCAAGAAATCACAAAGATCTACTATGCTTCTGGATTCCACGAGCCGGGCGCGGCTCTCTCGTTGGCGATGAATCGTGACGTCTATGACTCGCTGACACCATCACAACAATCTGTGATTCAATCGGCCTCGGCGCACGCCCACGAGTATACGATCTCCTTATTCAATGTGAACAATTCCACGGCGCTGAACCGTTTGGTGGCGTCGGGCGTTGAAGTCAATGTTTTCCCGGATTCGGTTTGGGATGCATTTGCTGAAGCGACGAATTCAGTTCTTGAAGCTAATCGGGAAGATCCCCTCTTTTCCGCGGTCTACGATAGCTATCTGGCCTCAATGAAGGATACTTCTAGTTGGTTTGACCAATCGACCGGCGAATATGCTCGTCAGCGGGCCCGTGTGGGAATCGTCTGATCATTCCCGTCAACAGTTAAGGCTTTCCCCATTTGATTGGGGAAAGCCCACTCCTCTGACTCAATCAGTACATTTTGGTTGCAGCGTCACATGTTTAGTTTGATCGTCAGTTTTTTTACCAATCTTGGGCAATCGCCTTATCATCTGGTTTATGCGCTTTCTCATCCCAGTCTGTGGTTGGACTGGACGGATAAGCAAGCGTTGATGCGTTTTATCTATTATGGCGGCTCACACGAATTCCTCTTCGTCATGCTTATGCTGTTGCTGATTTTGACTGGGGTCGGAATTTGGCAGCGACCGATCATGTGGGCGATGGTCCGTATCCTTGAATTCATTGGCAACTGGATCGGCCGTTTTTTCGCCTACGCCGGTCTTCTCATGGTTGTTCAACAGGTTGTCATTGTCGCTTTGCAAAGGATTTTTCGGGTCGCAGAAATTTCTGTGGGCCCATTCGGATACACTTTCACAAAAGACTTAAGTTGGTATGCTGAGGAGTTAAAACTCTACAATGCCTTGGTCGTTTGCCTGTGCTGCGGATATACATTTATCCAGGGTGGACATGTCCGGGTCGATATTTTCTACGCCAAGGCGGCGTTTAGGACAAAAAAAATCATTGATATGATGGGCTCCCTTCTATTTATGCTGCCCTCCATGTTGATGGTTTGGCTGTTTGCGTGGTTTTTTATGTGGCGCCACCTCATAGTGCCCAAACCATCAGCGTCAGATACGCTCGATCGACTCTTGCTCAAAGCTCGGGCGGTTCGTTGGAATGTCGAGACAATTGGTTTCTCACCTAACGGGTTTGATGGATATTTTTTGTTCAAAGTGTTGCTCGTGGCCTTCACAGGTCTTGTCATCCTGCAAGCGATTGCATTTTTCTTCCGATCCTTTCTCGAATTTCGTGAGGGCCCTGATTCTGAGGGACGATTTGCCGATCCCGATATCTTGGGAAACCAGGCGACGGAGATACCTTCAAGTTGATGAATAGGAGGCTCCATCGTGCTCGGCATTGACGGCATTGAAATTTGCCTGATTGTGGTTTTTCTTTGCCTCTTTGCTGGCATTCTCTCGGGCTTCCCGGTGGCTTTCTCGATCGGCGGGGCGGCCATTATTTCTTTTGGAATCGTCGCCGTTCTTGACACGCAAGGTTTCCTAATTCACACCGCGGTTGATACCTCAAGCGATGAATACGCGGCACTACTCGCCGATGGTATCTCCCGGCTTGATATCTCTCTTTTTCGATACCCTGATTTACCGACCATTGAACAACCCGTTTTCCCCGGCGGGTGGGAAGAGGCGCTCAACCGACGGGTCTCGTTTATCGTCAATCGTATAAATGAGCGGGTTTTGGCCGGCCAATCACTAGAAACCCTACTCGCGGTTCTCATGTTTGTATTGATGGGCATTA
Organism: Paracoccaceae bacterium; assembly: GCA_022824005.1. GTDB lineage: Bacteria > Pseudomonadota > Alphaproteobacteria > Rhodobacterales > Rhodobacteraceae > JAPOXR01. The sequence goes on along the minus strand of JAJEBG010000038.1, from coordinate 9,025 downwards.
CCCTTGAGCGCTCTCGTATCGCTAATGACTTGCTGACCACAATGGCGCGAGTCTTTGGACCTTTGCCGGGCGGGCTCGCCGTGTCTGTTGTGGTGGTGGGGGCTTTCCTCGCGGCTTCAACGGGGATTGTGGGGGCTACGGTGGTCACAATGGGTCTCTTGTCCTTGCCCACAATGCTGAGAAACAAATACTCGCCAGAATTGGCGACAGGTGTCATCGCCGCGTCAGGCACTTTAGGACAGATCATTCCGCCTTCCATTGTGATTGTTTTGCTCGGAAGTTTAGCGGCCGATATCTACGCAACGGCGCAAGAGACACGGGCGGCGGCGGCGGGATGCACTGACGCCTTGACTTATTTAGGCAAGGCGGCAGTGTTGTCTGTCGGCACACTTTTTCAAGCCGCGATCCTGCCCGGTCTGATGCTCGCCCTCTTATACGCGCTCCTGGCCTTTGGTTTTGCCTTGGTTAACCCCACCAAGGCCCCCCCAGTGCCCTCCCTTGATAGGAAAGGACAAGAAATCGTCTCCATCAAGCATCGTTTGATCTGGTTTCTTGCCATTCCGAGCACATTGATCGCCATCGTTATCTCGGCAGCTCTTCTGGGATTTGTAGAAAATCGCGCCATTGTGTTGGCTAAATTTACCAATTTAGGTGAAACGGCTGAACTTCGAACCAATGTCTCTCCACAATGCAGCGAATCGATGATCGCGCTTCATGGCCAAGAGAAATGGGATGATTCGGTAGCCAAACAGGAAGAAATCAACAACGCTGGAGGGGCGTCAAGCCGCCGCGAATTAACCGAAGCTGAACTTGAAATCGCGTTGGCCGAGCGCCTCGCTAACGCCGCCCCATTCTCCTCAGGAATTGTCGTCAGTTTTCTCCTCTTATCGCTGATTTTGGTGGCCGCGCGTGGATGTTCAAAACAAACTCATCCGCGCCCCTTAATCATCGGGGGCATTGGCATCGTTGCGGCCCTCTTGGCCGATATCGCTTTCATCACACCAATGACCTCATCGGGACTGCTAGTCGTGATTCTCGCCATCCCATTGATCGCAACGATTTATGGCTCTTGGCAGGCGACACTCATCTTGTCTAAAAACGAATTGATCAGAGTTATCTTTCCACCCTTGGTTTTGATCGTCGCGGTCCTCGGTTCCATCCTCGGTGGCATTACCAACCCGACTCCCGCCGCGGCTCTTGGGGCCGCCGGAGCGATCATGTTGGCGGGCTATCGCGCTCTCAAAGAACAGAATCGCAGTGGAAAAATGATCCTTATTGCCAGTTTCGCTGTTGTCATCATGATACTGGCCGGCATCAATTTTGATATGCGAATTTCAATTGACTCAATCGGTATTGATGATGTGTTGGCCTTTTTTGTCGCTCAAGCGGCCTATTCAATCGCCATGATCGGATTGCTCTATGCCATTTGGACATTGTTTAAGAATCGTATTCTGACACCTGTCGTTCGTGAAACCGCGAAAGTGACCTCAATGGTCTTCACCATCTTGATTGGCTCGCAACTCCTGAACTTGGTGGTCATCTCCTTTGGTGGGGAACACTATATTCAAGATTTTCTCCGCAGTTTTGACGAAGAAATGGTGGTCTTCATCATTGTCATGGTGATCCTATTTGTTCTCGGATTTGTGCTTGATTTCCTCGAAATTATCTACATCGTTGTCCCCATTGTCGGACCGGTGATTTATGGCGGCACGCTCGATCCGGCTTGGGTGACCATTATGATTGCCATCAATCTCCAGACCTCCTTTTTGACGCCGCCCTTTGGATTTGCCCTCTTTTATCTCAGGGGGGTGGCCCCAAAGGAAGTGACAACCGGGCACATCTACCGAGGAGCGGCTCCTTTCGTCGTGATCCAAATCGTTGGCCTAGTCTTGTTATGGTTGTTGCCGGAAATTGTGACTATCGTGCCAACCTTGCTGTCGGGTTGAACCTTCTTTGGTGCCTCTCGTCTTATGGTGAATTCAATTTTTCCGTTTGGGCTCATAAACCATGATCACCACCACTCAACCTAGTGATCATCTGGCTGTCTCATCGGGAAAAAAGTCGGGCGTATACTCATTCAGCCGTCGCCCCTCAACCCATTCTCCACCTCGCAAGATTTCGATAGGGGTGAACATCTTTTTGTAATCCATTTTTTGGCATCTAGGTACCCAATAGCCAAGATAGACAAACTCATTATCCGGCGACAGCGATGACGCGAGATCAATATGGTCCAATATCATATGAATTCCGGGCGATTGGTGACGATAATCAGGGTCAAAAAATGAATAGACCATTGACAATCCGTCATCCATGAAATCGGTGACACAAGCCGCGACGAGACGGGGGGGTGAACTCCATTCGCTCTGAGTTGATGTCCTTGTATCGAAATAAGCAATGAGGCCTGTTTCCACGGCCGATTCCTCGACCATCTTCTGGTAATCACTGACCTCCATGTGAGCCATATGCCCATCGTCATGCCGTCCTTGAACATATTTCTGGAATATCTCAAATTGTGACAAGTCGGCGATGGGGGCCATCCATCTTCTCTTGATGAAACGGTTCTTCTGCCACACACGTTTCTGGCTTCGGCTCGGGGTGAAGTCACGGATCCGAATTCTGACCGGAAGGCAGGCCTCGCAGTCAACGCAAGCCGTCTTATAAAGGGCAAATTGTGAACGCCTAAAACCGACTTTTGATAACGTATTGTAGATCGTCTTGGCATCACTATCGGGGGCAATCGTGAAGATTTTCCGCTCATATCGACCTTTCAAATAGGGACAGGGTTCAGACGTCGTCACATGAAAAGTCGGGAATTCAATTTGTCGATACTGCATCTCAACCCACTCCTAAATCGACCGAATGCCGATAGCTCAATATTTAGGTGGCGGCGCATCAACCTTCAGATTCAAATGCTCTGTGGGGTAGTGACCTGCCACGCGTCTTTGGATCGTCATTCAACCCTTATGATCTCTCTATGGTTGGACGCCAATCTCGGCGAGGTCATAGGGTGTTGATTGATAGATTTCATTAATCCAGTTCCCATAGAGAAGGTGGCCATGACTCCGCCATCGGTTGCTCGGCCTCTGACGGGTGTCATCATCAGGGAAATAATTGCAAGGAACGGAGATCGGAGACTGTCTGTTGAGGTCACGGTTAAACTCTTCCCTCAAAGTCTCAGTGTCGTATTCAAAATGGTTGAAAATATAAAGGGCGCGCCGCCTCAAATCCTCAATCAGGCAGGGGCCGGTGACGTCGGACCCCAAAAGGACTCGCAAGTCTTGGCACGCCGAAATGTCCTCTGATTTGACCTCCGTCCAACGGCTCACAGGAATCACAAACTCATCCGAGAAGCCACGCAGGTAAGGCGATTTGGGATACAAATTGCTATGCTGAAAACAGCCAAAGGCCTTTGCCGGCAGAAGATGTTTATCGATTCCATACCAATGCCAAAGCATCGCCATACCGCCCCAACAGACGCCAAATAATGAATGCACATGGGTTTCGGTCCAATCCATGACCTCTAACAATTCATTCCAGTAGGTCACGTCTTCAAAAGCAAGATGCTCAATCGGCGCACCGGTGACAATCAAACCATCAAATTTCTCCCCCTTGAGCGATTGAAAGGGTTTATAAAACGCCTCCATATGTTGCGCCGATGTCGTCTTTGATTGGTGTTCAGTCATTCGGATAAGGGTCAAATTGATCTGCAACGGCGTGGCTCCAATCAGTCGAGCAAATTGAGTTTCGGTTTCAATTTTCTTCGGCATGAGGTTCAGAAGCCCGATTTCCAAAGGTCTTATATCTTGCCTTTTGGCGTCAGCTGCGCCCATCACCATCACACCTTCATCGCACAACACTCGATAAGCAGGCAGGGATTCAGGAATATTAATCGGCACAGAAGGACTCCTCTCTTAACGCGCCTCAAGGGCGGCAGCGACAATCTCAACAATGTCACAAGCGTCTCTGGCCTGGGCGATATCTTCAGCTTCTACAACAATCCCCCAATTCTCGGCCATCATCGTATAGCGTGGCTTTCTGGCTTCGAGAGCCTTTCGATAAATCCAGCAAGCAAAGTCATCGGGATCAACTTTTTCTTCAGGGACTTGCTTAAATCGCAAATATTCGGCCCATTTGGCTTCCAAAAATTCTGGCCGATAATACATCGGTTTGGGTTGCGTGCTAAATCGCTCTTCCAATTTATCAAAATGCCCGTACGCTTCTCTGATATAAACCAACAAAAGGTGGCGACTAAGCGTCACAAGGATTTCATCGTTTTTGTCGGCGGGGTTCACCACTTCACAAATTGACCCCCCCGAGTCACAAACAAAATTCTGATAGCCATAGAGGTCAGCGGCTCGCTGAATAAAGTGTTGTGTATCGAGCAGAGCCCGCCGTTCACCAATTTGGTGCAAGTCTTGACGTCGCTTATATTCGGAAAATGGCAATCCCCCTTTTTGCGGATCGCCCGGCTTGCCGAGATAGGTGGACAACGGCTCCAAATTTCCAAAGGTGATGTTTGAGCCAATATAGATCGAGTCGGACTTCAACAATTCAGCGAGAAAAGGGTTTTGCATCGCCTCAATTTTGAAATTGTCGACGATATGCTCTCCCATATATCGCGTCCCAATGCGATAATCGACGGAGTAATGAAACCAACGATCCGTGTCTCTCAAAATCTTTGAGAGATGTGTCTTGCCTACCCCCGACATCCCCATCAGCAATAGGCGGCGGGAGCTAGCCCGCTTCCAATCGGACGAATTCTCGTAGATCATGACCACCTCGCGTCTTGAATTTCAAACCTTATCCTAGCGCGATTCATTTTGCCAATTTGACAGGCAATCAAGGATCTATATCTGCGGCCAAGACGGAGGTCATCACACAGCTTTTTGAGTCATGGGCTATGAAGTGGCCAAAAAAGGCTTTGATGCCATCTCACTTGACGGGTTAGGGGGTCCGTTGATGGTCCGAGGGATGATTGTTTTTGCCATCCATGTAGGGCACATTCGCATAATCTTCGATCTCGATGCCATCAATGCACGCGAGATTGAAGCCAAATTCACCTGGATTTGAGCGCCGTCGATGGTGCGTATAAATTCCGCATTTTGAACAGAAATAATGTTGCGCGGTGTGGGTGTTAAAGGTGTAGCATGACAAGTTTTCGCTACCCTTAAGGATTTTGAGATTTTCTAACTTGACAGAACCCACAACCGCGTTTCTTCGCGCGCAAATGGAGCAATTACATCTCCGCAACTTCTCTAACCCATTGGGAAGGTGAAGTTCAATTTCCACATCGCCACAATGGCAACGCAATTTTTTTGTCGTCTGAATCATCACTTTTCTCCATGATTAACCATGAATCGTCTTGTCATACAAACGCGACTCTCCCAACCCTATTGTCATCAAGGATGGCTAAACATTCGACGAATAGGGAGCGGCACTCTGTAAAGCCTTTGCACGGATTTTCGGTGATGGACAAATCACTAGGAATAGAACTCATGCCAAGAAAAGTGAGCCTCGCCTAGCCCGCAAATCTCACCAAAATGGCTGGAATGGGATCGCTCTCCACGATATTATGTAATTTTTTCAACAAGTTAAATGCACCGGGAGGGCGGAACCCATGTTGACAGAGTGTAACGGCACGCCGATCGTTTTTAAAGCCCACGGCCGTCGCGAAGTGACGGCGAGCTTCGACGGCGGACGGCTTTCATCGGACGGCGGGGCGCTGCTCCTGCGGGAGGCCGACAACGTGTTCGGCGTGACCGGCCGGCTCGCGGAATGCTTCTCGGATCATCGTGACCCCGAGCGCAGCGAACACGAGTTGGACTGTCTCGTCGCGCAGCGGGTCATGGCAATCGCTCTGGGGTACGAGGATCTCAACGATCACGACCAGTTGCGCGACGACAGCGTGCTGGCGCTGGCCGTCGGCGATCGACCGTCTGCTGGTCGCGCTGTTCTTGGAGGCACACGGCACGGCGCCTGAGGAGATCGTCCTCGATTTCGACGCGGCCGTCGAACATTGACGCGTCGGAAGGCGCGCTTGACGAGCTGGTCCGGATCGTCGCGCCGGTTCCGGGACTTCCGGCACCGGACGCTAACGAATTGGAGCCAGAGCCGACGCGTGGTGGGCAAGGCGGGCGCTTATGAATTTGAAACGACGCGCTCAAAACCCGTTCGTATGGAAATGGCATCGCGTCTTGATCTTGGGTCCATGCGTACCACCATTGGCGCAACCTGGCTGGATGAGCACTTGCGCGATCATGGTGACGATGTAGGCGCGCGGGGATTTGGCGGTGACGTCGAACAGGCGAGTATGGCGCGGCGGGCATTCTTGCACCGTGAAGGCATTCTGAAAGAGGTTGGCGACACCATCACCGACAAGACCCTTCAAACGCTCGAAAAGCGTGGCCTAGCAATGCCACCAAGTCCATCGCACTCAAGCTTAGCAAAGAGTTTACGAGCGCGCCGTCATCAGGGCGTATCAACGGGATATATACGCAGCGTCTTGACCGGCCAAGCGGACGCTATGCGGTGATCGAACGCGCCAAGGATTTTTCACTGGTGCCGTGGAGCGAAATCATGGACCACAATCTTGGCAAGCAGATAAGCGGCCTCATACCGAGCAAGAGTATTTCCTGGACTCTTACCAGAGGCCGGGGCATTGAATGAACATAGTGCGTGAAATATAATGCACAAGAAGGCAGTATTAACGATAATGCGTTATATGTGCTTCATTAAGTCCATTTCTCTTGAAATCACCTTAAAGCATGATATATGCTACATTATGATCCATAAATCTATTTAGTGAGTGAAAAATGGTGCATAAAATTGACTTCACACTTGCTTCCAGCGAAGCCATTGAGAATGTCCTCAGCGAGAGGATCGAAGAGATTCGCTTGCGGCAGAATATCACGCAAAGCGAGCTTGCCAAAGAAGCTGGCGTCTCTCGCAGCACCATCACCCGACTTGCGCAAGAGGGAAAAGGAATCTCGCTTGATAGCTTCATCCGCATCCTAAAAGCATTGCGCATATCACACAAACTGGAAGTGCTCATACCGGTCTCACCAATAAGTCCGCTGGAAGAACTGAAACGTGCCAACCAGCCGTCCCGCCAACGTGCACGCACCAAAAAACAGGAGCAGAAAGAATGGACGTGGGGGGATCAAAAGCAGGATGATGAAGGAGACACCTCATGACGACTGCCAGCGTCGAATTATGGGGGCAACGGATTGGTGCTGTGACATGGGTAGCAGAACGCGGAATCGGCATCTTTCAATATACGCCTGAATTTGTAGCAAGTGGCATTGAAGTTTCTCCTCTGCAAATGCCGTTGCGCGAAACGCCTTATGACTTTGCAGAACTCAGCCCGGAAACATTCAAGGGATTGCCCGGGATGTTGGCCGACAGCTTGCCGGACAAATTCGGTAATGCGCTAATAAATGTCTGGTTAGCCCGGCAAGGACGAACGGGAGCAAGCTTCAGTCCGGTTGAACGACTCTGCTATACCGGGACACGCGGCATGGGCGCGCTTGAATACAAACCGGCCATCAAAGGCTCCCCGACAAAGGCGCGAAAAGTCCAAGTGGACCGGCTTGTTGCTCTATCGAACCGGATTTTGAATGATCGAGAGAAACTCGCCGGTCACTTAACCGGCGAGGATGACACGCGGGACATTGAGGACATTTTGCGTGTTGGCACATCCGCCGGTGGCGCACGAGCAAAAGCCATTCTTTCCTGGAATGAACAGACCGGCGAGTTCCGATCCGGTCAGATCGAAGCGGGCAAAGGCTTTACTCACTGGCTTATCAAATTCGACGGCGTGGATGAAAACAAGGACAAGGAACTAGCCGATCCGAAAGGGTTCGGGCGCATCGAATATGCCTATCATCTCATGGCGCAGAAAGCCGGTATCACCATGATGCCATGTCGCCTTCATGAAGAAGGCGGGCGAGCGCATTTCATGACCAAGCGCTTTGACCGCACGGATGCAGGAGACAAGCTGCACTACCAGTCTTTGTGCGCCCTAGAACATTTCGATTTCAACATGGCAGGCGCTTATTCCTATGAACAGGCGCTTCAGACCATCAAACGCCTGAACCTTCCAGCGGACGATATGGAACAGCAGGTGCGCCGCACGCTGTTCAACATCATTGCGCGCAATCAGGACGATCATGTCAAGAATATCGGATTTGTCATGGATAAAGAGGGTGAATGGCGGCTCTCACCGGCCTTTGATGTGGCCTACAGCTATAACCCTCAAGGTTCCTGGACCTCCCAACATCAAATGAGTCTGAACAGCAAGCGCGATGGCTTCGATTTGAACGACCTTATAGTTTTTGGAGAAGTTGCAGGATTGAAAGAACGCAGAATGAAGGCTCTCATCAGTGAAATCCTTGATGTCGTGGAACAATGGACTGCTTTTTCTCAAGAAACCAAAATTCACGACGAACATGTCGCTCAAATCCAGCTAGCCCTTCGCGTAGACAAATTCAGCTAAGTAGTGCTTGCCCAAAAAGTATATCAACATGACAATACCCTTTTACAACAAGGGTTTGGAATCGAGATGTTACGATGAAGATTGGTTTCCTCACTGGGATTGAGACGTTTTAAGGCCTTTTTTTCACTAGTCCTGTGATTCATTCAATTTGCGGGTAAAGCTGTGAGAGTTTGGTTCTGGCATCCTTGGTCGTGAATTGCCATTTGACCTTGGTTTTTTCGGCGTTTCGGGTTGTTGTCCAAGCATTAACCTCGGTTTCAAGAGATGCTTGTTCAGGAATGCGCCTGTCGAGGCATTGACGGGCCAAAACGCTGAGTTCGCATTCAGCAATGTTCATCTAGGAACCTTGTTTTGGCGTGTAGTGCCACTCGAAGCGTTCCGCGATACGGCGGGCGGGAATGCCTTGTACAATGAAGCCGGTTTATGAGTATTGAGGTTATCTTGGACAAGCATGATCTTTTCGGCGTCCGGGAAGTGCACATCAGCCAGATCACGAAGCACATAGGCGTAATCAATGGCGGTACGCTGGTC